>NZ_JAPYKK010000031.1 GCF_029623395.1 Sphingomonas echinoides | reverse complement strand
GTGGGCTCGGTACTGTGTATAAGGGACAGGGCTGGGGGTGGGGCTGTACAGATTACCAGCGTTGGTTCTGCTGGACTCCCCCACCCCAACCCCTCCCCTGAAGGGGAGGGGCTTTAGCCTTTAGATCAAATCCGGTGTTCGCCCTTGACCCAGCGCACCGTGCCCGAGCTCGCGCGCATCACTACGCTCTCGGTCGTCATGATCTTGCCCTTGCGCTTCACCCCCGCGAGCAGCGAGCCGTCCGTCACGCCCGTCGCCGCGAAGATGCAGTCGCCGCGCGCGAGTTCGGTCAGGTCATATTGCTTGTCGAGATCGGTCACGCCCCACTTGGCCGCCCGCGCGCGCTCGTCGTCGTTGCGGAACAGCAGCCGCCCCTTGAACTGCCCGCCGACGCAGCGCAGCGCCGCCGCGGCGAGAACGCCTTCCGGAGCGCCCCCGGCCCCCATGTAGATGTCGATCGTCGTATCGGGGTTGGTCGTGGCGATCACGCCCGCGACGTCGCCGTCGCCGATCAGCATGATCCCGCAACCCAGCGCGCGCAGCTCGGCGATCAGCTTCTGGTGCCGCGGACGATCGAGCACGCAGGCGATGATGTCCTTGGGCTCGACACCCTTTGCTGCCGCCAGCGCGCGGACGTTCTCGGTCGGCGACTTGTCGAGGTCGATGATCCCCTCGGGATAGCCCGGGCCGCACGCGATCTTGTCCATATAGACGTCGGGCGCATTGAGCAGCCCGCCTTCTTCGGCGATCGCGAGCACCGCGAGGCTGTTGGGGCCGGCGGTCGCGCAGATCGTCGTGCCTTCCAATGGATCGAGCGCGATGTCGATCTTCGGACCCTTGCCGATCGCCGAACCGACCTTTTCGCCGATGAACAGCATTGGCGCTTCGTCGCGCTCGCCTTCGCCGATGACGACGGTGCCATCCATGTATAGTTCGTTGAGCGCGGCGCGCATCGCCTCGACCGCGGCGGCATCCGCCGCCTTCTCGTCACCGCGCCCGGTGAGGGTCGAGGCGGCAACCGCCGCCGCCTCGGTCACGCGGACCATTTCGAGCACGAGCACGCGGTCGAGCGTCTTGGAGCGGGTAGCTGCGGTCATCGGGTATCCTCTTTGTCGTTTGTCGAGTGGACTAAGCGGGGAGGCAAAGGATGTCGAGGTTGGGGCATTTCTTAAGCCCCTCCCCTTCAGGGGAGGGGTTGGGGGTGGGGCTGTGTCTCGCAGAGCGCGCGCTCTGCTGGACTGCCCCACCCCAACCCCTCCCCCGAGGGGGAGGGGCTATGAGATTAGTCTCGCAGCAATTCGTTGATGCTGGTCTTCGAACGTGTCTGTGCATCCACGCGTTTCACGATCACCGCGCAATACAGCGAGGGCTTGCCGTCGCCGCCGCCCATGCTGCCGGGAACGACAACTGCATAGGGCGGGACTTCGCCGCGGAACACTTCGCCGGTCGCACGGTCGACGATCTTGGTCGAGGCGCCGAGATAGACGCCCATCGAGAGCACCGCGCCTTCGCCGACGCGAACGCCCTCGGCGACTTCGCTGCGCGCGCCGATGAAGGCGCCGTCACCGATGATGACCGGATCCGCCTGGAGCGGCTCGAGTACGCCGCCGATCCCGGCACCGCCCGAGATATGCACGCCCTTGCCGATCTGCGCGCAGCTGCCGACCGTCGCCCAGGTGTCGATCATCGAATTCTCGCCGACATACGCGCCGAGGTTGACGAAGCTGGGCATCAGGACAGCGCCCTTGCCGATGAATGCGCCACGCCGGACGATCGCGCCGGGCACGCTGCGGAAGCCCGCCTGGCGGAATTCAGCCGAACCCCAGCCGTGGAACTTGGAAGGCACCTTGTCCCACCAGTTGGCACCATCGGGACCGCCGGCGATCTCGGCCATGTCGTTTAGCCGGAACGACAGCAGAACGGCCTTCTTGAGCCACTGATTGACGCGCCAGCCACCGTCGCCATCGGGCTCGGCAACGCGCGCCGCGCCCGAATCGAGCTGGTTGAGCGCGGATTCGACGGCGTCGCGGACCTCACCCTTGGTCTCAAAGCTCACCGTGTCGCGCGCATCCCATGCCGCGTCGATCGTCGTCTGCAAGTCGCTCATGCGTCCTCCATAATTGCGTGAAGCCACGCCGTCAGATCGGGCGTGGTGAAGTCGATAAAGCTGCGGTCCTGCTCGGCGGCGGCCTGTTCGGAGCCATTGTCGATCCACACCGTCGTCATGCCGATCGCCTTGGCGGGCGCAAGGTTGCGCGCCATGTCCTCGACGAACAGCGACTCGGTCGGATCGATGTCGAACGCCGCGCACAGCCCGGCATAGGCCGAGGCGTTGGGCTTGGGTTTGAGGTCCATCGCGTGGATGTCGTGGATCGCCTCGAAGCTCTCGCCGAGCCCGAGACGGTCGAGCACGCGGGCCGCATACGGCGTGTCGCCATTGGTGAAGACGATCTTGCGCCCCGGCAACCGTGCGATCGCGGCGGCGAGCGGGGCGTTATGCTCGAGCACGTCCATCTCGATATCGTGGACATCGTCGAGGAAGTGATGCGGATCGACCCCGTGCTCCGCCATCAGCCCGGCGAGCGTCGTGCCGTGATCGAAGAAATACGCCTTCTGGATCCGGCGCGCCTCGACCAGGTCGACGCCCAGCGCCCGCGCGACATAGGCGGTCATCTTGACGTCCATCTGGTCGAACAGCCGCGCCGACGCCGGATACAGCGTGTTATCCAAATCGAAAACCCAATTGCGGATAAGGGCGAGGCGCGCGAGCATTGCGTGCGGGTCCTACGCGCAGGTCGCGCGGTGGGCAAGGCAGCGATGGCATGACCGGGAGACCGCGCACGACACGATGCGCGGATCGCCGGGCAAGGGCCGGGACCAGGGGCGAATCGGAATGACACTGCAACGACGGTTGAGCATGCGCCTCGCGCGGACCACGGCCTTGGGGATTCTGGGTGCCTTGGGGGCGTGCAGTGGCGGTGGTGGGGGCGGCGTCGGTACCTTGCCTGCCCCGCCGTCTGCCCCTGCGCCGACCCCGACCCCGGCGCCGGCTCCGACACCTACTCCCGCGCCCACGCCCACGCCCACACCCACACCGACGCCTGCGCCGACCAATTACGACACGGCCGAATATCGCGCGACCGTCGGCGCGGTGTCGGCGAACGCGTTGGCATTGTATCAGGCGGGGGCGACGGGGCGGAACATCACCGTCGGGATCGTCGATAGCGGCGTGAACCTTACGAGCGAGGAATTCACCGGTCGCATTTCCGCGGCGTCCGCCAATGTCGCGGGCGGGACGAGCGCGGGAGACGAGGACGGGCATGGCACCGCGGTCGCCTTCACGCTCGCGGGGCGGCGCAACGATTCGGGGACGCACGGGATGGCGTTCGACGCGACGATCCTTGCTGCGCGGGCGGATGCGCCGGGATCGTGCGGCACCGAGGGCGCCGGGACCGATAAATGCACCTTCGCCGACACCGCGATCGCGCGCGGGATCGACCTTGCAGTGAACAACGGTGCGCGCGTCATCAACATCTCGCTTGGCGGGATCGGGGTGGGGAGTTCGGTGGTCAACGCGGTCAACCGTGCGACCGCCGCCGGGATCGTCATCGTGATCGCCGCGGGGAACGATTTCGCGACCGACCCGACCACCGCGGTCAATCCCGACGGGTTCGCGCAGGTCGCCAACACCGCGGCCGCACGCGGGCTCGTCATCATCGCGGGCTCGGTCGGCGCGAACACCACCCGTGCCGCGGGGGCCGACACGATCTCCAGCTTCAGCAACCGCGCCGGCAATTCGTCCGCGCATTATCTCGCGGCGGTCGGGGAGGGAGTCCGCGCGCCCGACCAGACCGGTGCGCCGTTCCTGTGGTCGGGCACGTCCTTCGCCGCGCCGCAGATCGCGGGCGCGGCGGCGTTGCTCGCGCAGGCCTTCCCCAATCTGACCGGGGCGCAGATCGTCCAGATTCTCTACGCCTCCGCGCGCGATGCGGGGGCGGCGGGCGAGGATGCGGTGTACGGCAAAGGCGTGCTCGACCTGACGCGCGCGTTTCAGCCACTTGGCGGAACATCGGTGGCGGGAACGCAGTCGGCGGCGTCGCTTGGGTCGAACGCGGTCTTGTCCGCGCCGATGGGGGATGCGGCGCAAGGCGCGCTGGGTGCGGTCGTCCTCGACGGGTTCAGCCGCGCCTTTGCGGTCGATCTCGCCCGGACGATTCACCGCGATGGCCCCGCGCCGACGCTGCTCGGCCAGTTGCAGGCGACGACGCGCACGATAACGACCGATGTGGGGAACGGAATGAGCGTTGCGTTGACGGTCGCGCCCGTCACGGGCGGCGGCGCGAGCGTGTCGCGCCTGATGCTGTCGCGCGCCAATGCCGATCAGGCCCGCACGATCGCGGGAACGGTGACGAGCCGGCTGGGCACGAAGGCCAGTTTCGCGGTCGGGTTCGCGGAGGGCGGCGCGCTGTTGACCGCCCGCCTCGTCGGGCGCGGCGACCCGGCGTTCCTCGTCGCGCGGGATCCAGTGCAGGGCGCGGGTTTCGACAGCCGTGCCCGCGGGTCGAGCGCGGTCCGCCGCCAGATCGGCGCGTTCGGCCTGACCGCCGCGGTCGAAAGCGGCGATGCGCTGTCACGCGATCCCGATGCGCTCGCCGCGATCCGCAACCGCTATCGCCGCTACGGATATGATCGCAGCGCGATCACGCTGGATCGTACGGTGGGGAATCTCGCACTGGCGCTGACCGGTACGCGGCTGGCCGAGCAGGCGACGGTGCTGGGCGCGCACTTCGGCGACGCGCTGGGCGGGACGCGCGCGACGAGCTGGTTTCTCGATGGTGCGGCGCGGTTCGATGCGGGCGCGGGATGGACGATCGGCGGATCGGTTCGGCAGGGCTGGACGATGGCGGACGTGCGCGGTGGCTTGCAGGGACGGGGAATGCTCCGCACCAATGCGTTCGCCGCCGACGTCGGCAAGGCGCGACTGTTCGGGATGCGCGACAGTTTCGGGTTGCGCATCGCGCAACCGTTGCGCGTGGCGCGGGGCGGGATCGATCTGACGCTGCCGACCGCCTATGATTATGACACGCTCGCGGTCACGACGTGGACCACGCAGCGGATGAACCTCGCCCCAACTGGGCGCGAGATCGACCTGGAGGCGCGCTATGCGCTGCCGTTGTGGACGGGAATGCTCCAGACCAATTTGTTCCTGCGGCGCCAGCCCGGCAATTTCGTCGCGCTGGGAGAAGATGTCGGCGCAGCGGCGCGGTGGTCGGTAGCATTCTGAAACGGGCTTCCCATATCGGGTCCATGACTGCTTATTCCCTGCTCGATCTCGTCCCCGTCGTCGAAGGCGGGAGCGTCGCCCAGGCGCTCCGCAACGCCGGCGACCTTGCCGCACATGCCGAAAGCCTTGGCTTCTCGCGCTACTGGACTGCCGAACATCACGGCATGACCGGGATCGCGAGCGCCGCGACCTCGGTCGTGCTTGCGCATATCGGTCAGGCGACGTCGACGATCCGGATCGGCGCGGGCGGGATCATGCTGCCCAACCATGCGCCGCTGGCGATCGCCGAACAGTTCGGCACGCTCGACGCGCTGTTCCCGGGGCGGATCGATCTCGGACTTGGGCGTGCGCCGGGGTCGGACCAGATCGTCGCGCGCGCGATGCGGCGCAGCCTCAACACCGATCCCAACGCCTTTCCCAACGATGTGGTCGAGTTGCAGAGTTATTTCGCCGGTGACGGTCAGACGGGTGTCCGCGCGACCCCGGGGGCGGGGGCCGACGTGTCGCTGTGGATCCTCGGGTCGAGCACGTACGGCGCGCAACTGGCGGCGATGCTCGGGCTGCCGTACGCATTCGCGTCGCATTTCGCGCCGGATGCGCTGATGTCCGCGATCGACATTTATCGCCGCACGTTCCGCCCCTCGGCGGTGCTGGCGAAGCCGCACGTGATGGCGGGCTTCAACGTGTTTGCGGCGGACACCGACGCGGAAGGCGCGTTGATCGCAAGTTCGCAGGAGCAGGCGTTTGTCGCCTTGCGCACCGGCAATCCGCGCCAGTTGCCGCCGCCGGTCGAGGGGTATCGCGAGAGCCTTGGGCCACAGGGCGGCGCGATCCTCGATCACGTGCTGTCGTGTTCGGCAGTCGGCGGCCCGGCGAAGGTGGCACGCGAAATTGCGGCGTTCGTAGCACGGACGGGCGTGGACGAACTGATGATCGCCAGTTCGATCTACGATCATGCGGCGCGCAAGCGCAGCCTTTCGATCACTGCCGACGTCCTGCGCAACCACGCGATGGCGGCCTGAACCGAACGTTCCGCCTCGGTGGGTAAACGGCCTGCTTTGCGCAGGGTTTAGCGGCGCCGGACGGCGTGGACCGGTAGGGTGTCGCTAGATCTTACACTCGTGATTTTTATGAACCGATGATGAATACTGCCGATCCCGGGGATAATGTGCCAGACGGTCGGTCGCGCCTTAGCCCGGCAGGACGTATGGAGCTCCTGGAGGGGCATGAGGCATCTTTGATAAGATGCTGATTTACCACAACTGTCGCTCAAGCTTACACATCTCCGTCCAATACCCCCGACCGCCCTCCGCAGCGCATTTGGCACGAGAATTGCTACCTCGTGGCGGAATAGTGTTTAGGAGTATGGAATGCGTACCAAGTTTCTCGTTGCAGCAGCTGCAACCGCGATCGCCATAGTTTCGACGAACGCCTATGCGGCCGCCAACCTGACCAGCGTCGCAATCACCGGCGTCGGCTCGCAGGGAAACTGGGCGACTTCGAACGACACGTTCACGTTGTTCATGCAGCACCCCTACCTCACCGGTCTGAACGCCGCGGACGGCAGCATCAATTTCGCGACGCTGAACGGCACCAACGACTTCCTGCTGACGGGTGAAGGCACCACGGTGAACCCCGGGTTCAACGCCTACGCAATCGTCTTCACCTTCGGTGACGGCGCGACGATCTCGGGCGCGTACAACACGCTGTTCGGCTTCTCGGCGGGCTCGAGCGCAACCGTTGGCAACACCACCTACACCGTGACCGATTTCGCCTGGAACCGTGGCGGTGGCGACCTCGTTGGCGCCAACACGATCGGCAAGAGCGGCGTTACCGATTTCGCGGGTCTCGCGCAGTTCGACGTGGTCGAGAGCGCAGTTCCCGAGCCCACCACTTGGCTCATGATGCTGGCCGGCTTCGGCATGGTCGGCGCTGGCCTCCGTTCGCGCGGCAAGGTCCGCACGAGCGTTACTTACGCCTGAACGCATCCGCGTTCACCGTTGACGGGAAAAGCCGTCGGTCCACCCGGGCCGGCGGTTTTTTCTGTTTGAGCGGATCGTGGGGCGGTGGGCGCAGTTTCGTTTGAACGCTGGCCCCTCGCGTACTGCCGCATCCGGTTAGTTGGCGGCGGGTAGTCGCAGCCGGACGAGCAATCCGCCAAGGTCCTCGCTCTCCTCGAGCGAGACGGTTCCCTCGTAGATCTCCGCGACGTCGCGGACGATCGCCATACCGAGTCCGGTCCCGGGCTTGCCAGAATCAAGCCGTACGCCACGATCGAAGATGCGGATCCGCTCCTCCTCGGGAATGCCGACGCCATCGTCCTCGATCAGGAATTCGACGAAGCCCGAGTGCTTGGCGACCGTGACGAACACACTGCCCCCGCCATACTTCGCGGCATTCTCGATCAGATTGCCCAGCATCTCGTCGAGGTCCTGCCGTTCGACATGGACCTGAAGATCGCGTGGGCCCGACGTATCGATGCGGACGTGGCGATACAGCACCCCGACCGCGCGCTCGACCGATTCCAGGCTCGGCCATACGTCGGCGCGACTGTGCGCGGACCCCCGCCGCCCGACCGCGCGCGCGCGGGCAAGATGATGATCGACTTGCCGCCGCATCGTTCGCGCCTCACGCACGACCGTCTCGCCGAGATCGTCCGCCTTGGCGGTGGCGGCGTTCATGATGACGGTCAGCGGGGTCTTGAGCGCATGCGCAAGGTTGCCGGCATGGCGCCGCGCTTCCTCCGCCTGGCGTTCGTTATGCTCGATCAACGCGTTGAGTTCCTCGACCAGCGGCGCGACTTCGTTCGGCATCGGGCGCTCGACCTGCCGCGCCTTACCCGCGCGCATCCGCGCGATTTCGTCGCGGACTCGCCGGAGCGGCCACAGCCCGTAAAAGGTCTGCAGCGCCGCCATCACGATCAGCCCGAACGCGAGCAGCAGGAAGCTGCGCAGCAGCGTCTTGCGCAACACGCGGATCTGCGCGTCGAGCCCATCGCGGACCTGCGCGACCTGAAACCGCCACCGCACCTTCGATCCGGGGAGCGTCACGTCGCGCTCGACGATCCGCAGCTTCTCGGGCGGGTCCGCCTTGGGATCGACGAACTGGTTGCTGTCATAAGCGTGGACGGCAAGATCGGTATGATGTGCGCCGTACGCCAGCTTGCGATCCCACAGCGAGCGCGAGGCATAGCTTTCCTGCCCCGGCGCGCTGACCTGATAATAGAGCCCCGAATTGGGTTCGAGGAACCGCTGGTCGGCGGGTTCGCGCGTGTTCAGCACTTCGCCCTCGGGGCCGATTTCGGCCGAGACGATCAGCGCGGTCAGCACATATTCCAGCTGATCGTCAAAATTGCGCGTGACCGCGGTGACGAGGATGCTGTCGAGCGCATAGCCGCCGCCGGTCAACAACAGCAGGATCCACCCGGCCGCGATCAGGATCATCCGGCGGCTGAGCGATCCCGTCGTCTTGACGCGCGGCAGGCCCCGCGGCTCCGCCTCGATCGGCGGGAGCGATACGGGCGAGTCCGCCTCAGCCATAGATGAATACCCGATCCGGATCAGGCATCGGGATCCTCGAGGCTATAGCCGAGCCCGCGGATCGTGGTGATGACATCCTGCCCGAGCTTCTTGCGGATGCGCGTGACGAACACTTCGATCGTGTTCGAATCGCGATCGAAATCCTGGTCATAGATATGTTCGATCAACTCGGTGCGGCTAACCACCTTGCCCTTGTGATGAAGCAGGTAGCTGAGCAGCTTGTATTCCTGCGCGGTCATCTTGACCGATTCGCCGTTGAGCGTGACCTTGCCGCTGCGCGTATCGAGCCGGACACCGCCCGCGGTCAGTTCGGACGAGGCGTTGCCCGAAGCGCGGCGGATCAGCGCGCGCAGGCGGGCGATCAGCTCTTCGGACTGGAACGGCTTGGCGACATAATCGTCCGCACCCGCATCGAGCCCGGCGACCTTGTCCGACCAGCTGTCGCGCGCGGTCAGCACCAGCACCGGCGCGGTGCGGCCTTCCTTGCGCCAGCGATCGAGCACCGTCAGCCCGTCGATCTCCGGCAGGCCGAGATCGAGAATGATCGCGTCGTAATTCTCGGTCGAGCCGAGGAAGTGGCCTTCCTCGCCATCGGTCGCGAGGTCGATCGCATAGCCGGCCCCTTCCAGCGTGCTCTTGAGCTGCTGGCCGAGATTGGGTTCGTCCTCGACGATCAGAACGCGCATGCAGTATCCCCTTGGACGGCGCCGATGGCGCTCAATTGCCGGTGCGGCCGAGGATCTGGCCAGAGCGACCATCGACCTCGACCCAGATGACCGATCCATTGCGCAGGAATTTCAGTGTGTAAATCCCACCCTCCGGATCGAAGTCGAACCCGAGATACAGCGCGCCGGGCATTGTCGGCACGACCCGCGCCTCGATATCCTTGGACGGAAGCCATCGTCCTTCGCGCCGGCCCCGCAGCGCTTCGCGCTGGTCGCTATGCTGCATCAACGCCGCAACTGGCCGCAGCGCGGGCGCAGGGGTTACGGCAAGTCCCACGAGAATGGCGGCTAGCATCGTCATTGGCTTGGCATAGCTACCGCGCGTTGAACAGCCTGTGAATGGTGCAACTTCCAGGATGAAATGAAGGGCGCTTCCTATGGCGATGCCGGACCCGCTCATGCCGTCGCATCCGCCACACCGCTTGCTTGCAACGCCCCCGCAGCCTAACGCGCCCGTCATGGCTGCACCTATTCTCGCATACGAAAATCTCGGCATCATTCAGGGCTCGGGCTGGCTCTTTCGCGGGCTCGACATTCACGTCGGCCCGCGCGACCGGCTTGCGCTGATCGGGCGCAACGGCGCTGGCAAGACCACGCTGTTGAAATTGCTCGGCGGCAAAATCGATTCGGACGAGGGGCGTCGTACGATCGTCCCCGGCACGCGCGTGATCCAGCTCGAGCAGGAACCCGCGATGACCGGGTGCCATACGCTCGCGGACTATGTCCTTGGCGGCGACGATGCGCCGCAGCAATATGAAGCCGAGGCGATCGCCGACAAGCTCGGGATCGACCTCACCCGCGAAGCCGCCAAGGCCTCGGGCGGTGAACGCCGTCGCGCTGCGATCGTCCGTGCATTCGCGCAGAACCCGGACGTATTGCTGCTCGACGAGCCGACCAACCATCTCGACATCGGCGCGATCGAATGGATCGAGGAGTGGCTTCAGCGGTTCCGTGGCGCGTTTGTCGTCATCAGCCATGACCGCACCTTCCTGACCAAGCTGACCAAGCAGACGCTTTGGATGGATCGCGGAAATTTGCGGCGTGCCGAGATCGGTTTCGGCGGGTTCGATGCGTGGACCGAGCAGGTCTATGCCGACGAGCAGCGCAATGCCGAGAAGCTCGACGCGAAATTGAAGCTGGAGGAGCATTGGCTGCTGCGCGGCGTCACCGGGCGGCGCAAGCGCAACCAGGGCCGCCTGACCAAGCTGGTCGAGATGCGCGCCGAACGCGCGTCGATGGTCGGGCCGCAGGGCTCCGCCAACCTGACGATCGGCACCGACGATGCACGCTCGAAGGTGGTAATCGACGCGAAGCACATTTCCAAGGCGTTCGGCGACCGCACGATCATTGGCGACCTGTCGCTGCGGGTGACGCGCAAGGACCGGATCGGCATCGTCGGCGCGAACGGCGCGGGCAAATCGACGCTGCTCAAGCTGCTGACCGGCGAATTGGAGCCGGACACGGGCACCATCCGCTTCGCCAAGACGATCGAGCGGATCGTGATCGATCAGCAACGCAGCAAGATGGAGCCCGACAAGACGATCCGCGACGTGCTCGCGGACGGCGGCGACTGGATCGAGGTGCAGGGAATCCGCAAGCATGTCGTCGGCTATTTGAAGGAATTCCTCTTCGAGCCCGGCGTGCTCGACGCCAAGATCGGCACGCTGTCGGGTGGCGAACGCTCGCGGCTGTTGCTGGCGCGCGAATTCGCCAAGCCGTCCAACCTGCTGGTGCTGGACGAGCCGACCAACGATCTCGATCTCGAGACGCTCGACCTGCTGCAGGACGTGATCGGCGACTATGACGGGACCGTGCTGATCGTCAGTCACGACCGTGACTTTCTCGACCGCACCGTGACGATCACGCTCGGGCTCGACGGGTCTGGCACGGTCGACGTCGTCGCGGGCGGCTATGAGGATTGGGAGCGCCGCCGCAAGGCTGCTGCGCCGACCAAGCGGGGCGCGATCGCCAAGAATGCGACGTCCGCGCCGGCACCCGTCGCGGGCGGCGCGGCGCCGGGCAAGGTCAAGCTGACCTACAAGGACCAGCGCGATTACGAGTTGCTGCCCAAGCGGATCGAGACGCTCGACGCGGCGATCATGCGCGATCAGGAACTGCTGTCCGACCCGGAACTCTACACGCGCGATCCCGACCTGTTCGAGCGGTTGATGGCGGCGATCGGCCAGGCGCAGGCGGACAAGGACGCGGCGGAATTGCGCTGGCTGGAACTCGCGGAAATGGTCGAGGGGCAGGGGTAAGCGGCAGCGGCCTAGAAGCGGAACCCGCGGGCGACGGCGATTGCGATCGCCGCCGCACCGGCCGCACCGAGAACGGCCTTCCACAACCACGCTTGATGGTCGTCGATGGCGCCCGGTCGAGGGTCTGGTAGCTGGCTGCGGCCAGTGATCATCTGCGCGGTCAGGTTCTTGCCGCGCACCAGATAAAAGACGATCGCCACCACGTGCACCGCAACCAGTGCGAGCAGGGCGTTGAAGACCCAGCCGTGGATCTCCGCGGCGAGCCGTCCCTGGTCGAAGCTGACGTAATCCGCGAGCGGCCCGGATTCGAGCCCGTCGACATCGACCGCGAACAGGCCGGCGCCAACCATTGCGCATAGCGTGACGAGCATCGCGACGACGCTCCATCCGCCAAGCGGGTTATGCCCCGGCGCGCGCGTGGCGTCCTGTCCGCGCACATACGCCAGGACCGCGTGCGGACCGCGCACGAACCGGGCGAAGCGCGCCGTCGGGCTGCCGACCAGACCCCAGTACAGGCGGAACAGCAGCAGGGCGAGGATCGTCAGGCCCGACAGGCGATGCCAGTCCATCAGGTGCTGCTCCCCGCTCCACCATGAAAAGCCGAGCAGGGCGACGAGTAGCCAGTGGAACAGGCGGATCGGCACGTCCCACACGCGCGCACCGCGAGTCGTCCCGGGTGAGGGGCGGGGGGACGCCATGCCGGTCAGGTTTCCTTGCGGAACTTGCGATGGCATCCGCCGCAGACCGCACCGGTCGCCTTCATCTGCGCGCCGATCGCTGCCGCGTTCCCGGTGTTGCTGACGGCGACGAGCTTGTCGGCTTCGGTCACGAGCTTGGCCATCTGCGCATCGAAGGTAGCGCGGTCGGTCCAGATATTGCGCAGGGCTTCGGTCTTGAGGCCGGGTGCGGGACCGCTGCCTGCGGGGAACAGTTTGCCTTGTCCGCGCGCGGTCGTCGCGATCGTTTGCGCCGCCGCGACCATCTTGGCCTTCACGGGCGCGCCGCTTTTGAGTTGCGCGCCGAGCGCCTTCATCGCGCCGCCCATCTTCTTGAAGCCGGCCTGGCGGGTCGCCACGACGGCACTCGCCGACGGTGCCGCACTCGCCGCAAGCGTGCTGGTGAACAGGGTGGCCGAGACGGCGATCGCGACGAGCGATCCCGTTTTGAAGGTAACCAGACGAGACATCTCTCATTCCTCCGATGGCAGCGCTGCGACACTTGTCTCGCATCTGCGTGCAATGCGCCAGTGAGAATTGCCGTCCGGTTCCTGGTGCGCGGTTGGCCGGAAGCCCGGCCTTGATCCGCTAGTGCGCGACGGGCTTCCGACCGAACAGCGCGAGGAGCCGAGGGACGATCAGCGCGAGGATTCCGCCTGCCACCAGCCCGACCAATGCGGAGGCAAACGCAAAGCCGAACCAGTGGCCCACACCTGGCGCAAAGGGGACTAACCGGGCAAACAACGCCGCAAGGGCCTCGGCCGCATGCGGGATCGAGGTGAGATGGAATTCCTCCAGCCCATGTACCAGAATGCCGCCACCGACCCACAGCATCGCCACCGTGCCAATTTTCGCAAGCGCGCCGAGTACCACCGGCATCGCGGCGACCAACCCGCGTCCGACGGCGCGGGGCGTGGCGCCGGGTCGCTGCGCCAGGTGAAGCCCGATGTCGTCCATCTTCACGATCAGCCCGACGATGCCGTAGACACCCGCCGTGATCAGGAGGGAGACCGCCACCAGTGCCGCGGCCTGCGTGAGGATCGGCTGGTCCGACACTTCGGACAAGGCGATCGCCATGATCTCGGCGGACAGGATCAGATCGGTGCGCACCGCGCCCGCGACCTTCGTATTCTCGACCATCTCGGCGGTCTGCCCTTCCACGGCAGCCTCTTCGGCATGCGCGTCATGCCCCAGGAAGGCGCCGAGGATCTTCTCCGCGCCTTCGAAGGCAAGATACAGCCCGCCGAGCATCAGGATCGGCGTGATGATCCACGGCAGGAACGCGCTGAACAACAGCGCAGCGGGCAGCAGGAACAGCAGCTTGTTGCGCAGAGATCCCTTGGCGATCCGCCAGATGATCGGCAATTCGCGCGCCGGGGTGAGGCCGGAAACGTATTTCGGCGTGACCGCCGCGTCGTCGACCACCACGCCCACCGCCTTGGAGGACGCCTTCAACGAGGCGGCCGTGACGTCGTCGACCGAGGCGGCGGCAAGCCGCGCAATCGCGGCAACGTCGTCGAGCAGCGCGACCAGACCTGAGGGCATGTGTAAGCTTTCCGATGGAACCAACGCAGACGGGATGACGCCCGGTTATGGGGGAACCCCGTTCGGTGCTTATCGATCCGTGCGCCCCGCGCAACAGTGTCGCGCGTACGTTGGCCGATGCGGGCGTGGACAAAGTGCGCTATGGGACGCGCGGGCCGCGAGGGTCCTTAGGGGGGAGAAATTGATGCGGACGATGTGGATGAGTCTGGTTGCGACCGCGCTGGTCGCGGGGACGGTGTTGGCAGCGGAAGCCCCAGCGGCACCGCGGGCGGTGGCCTCCGTGCATTCCGCAAAGGAGACACAGCGCGCGATCAGCAAGGCACTGTCCGATCCCGCGCGCGCCGACGCACGGGGCGACGATGCTCGGCGCAGGACCGCCGAAGTATTGGCGTTCGCGGGTGTCGGGCCAGGGGATGAAGTGGTCGATTTCCTGCCGGGCGGCGGATATTGGACGCGGATCCTGTCGGGCGTCGTCGGCAAGGCCGGACACGTCTATGCGATCTGGCCCGCTGAAGGTGCCAAATACGCCGAGAAGACGATCCCTGCGTTGGAGGCGCGGCATCTGTCGAACACGTCGCTGATGGTCATGTCGGGGCCGGAAATGCGCGCTTCGGAGCCGGTCGATCTGGTCTGGACGGTCCAGAATTATCACGACGTCGCGAACACGCCGGCCGGTGAAGCGACACTCGATGCGTTCAACCGGCAGGTGTTCGCCGCGCTCAAGCCCGGCGGGACCTATGTCGTGATCGACCATGCGGACGCGCCTGGTAGCGGTCTTGCGGGAACGTCGACCAAGCACCGGATCGATCCTGCCGCGGTCAAGGCGGAAGTCGTCAAGGCGGGCTTCGTGTTCGACGGCGAGAGCGACGTTCTGCGCAATCCCGCCGACGATCATAGCGCCGGGGTGTTCGACCCAACGATCAAAGGGAAGACCGACCAGTTCGTCTTTCGGTTCCGCAAGCCGCGCTGACCCGGACCGCCTGCCCGCAATCCGGGATTGCGGTCAGGCGGCGGCCGCGTGGTCGTCCTGCAGGAATGAAACGAAACGATCGGTCGAGCGGAGCAGATCGCGCGCACTGACCGCGAGTTCGCCCGCGCTCCGGCTGACGTCGGCGGACAGGGATGAGGCGCTGCCCCCGGCCCGCGCGACATCGGTAATCCGCCGTTCCACTTCGTCCGCGGTCGCTGCGGCACGGTCGGCTCCGGCATCGACGTCCTCTGCGGTCGTGCGCTGCTCGGCAGCCGCGGTCGCGATACCGGACGCCGCAAGCGACACCTGCTGGATGGCATCGCTGACGCTGTTCAGCTTCGTGCCCGTAGCGGCCACGCCAGCACGGATCCCTGAGATGAGATTTCCGATGCGGTCGCTGGCGCGAGTCGTCTCGGCCGACAATCCCTTCACTTCTCCTGCGACAACGGCAAAGCCACGTCCCGCGTCGCCCGCCCGTGCCGCCTCGATCGTGGCGTTGAGCGCGAGCAGGTTGGTCTTCGCCGCGATCTTGCGGATGTCGTCGAGAAACCCTTCGATCTGGACGGCGTGTTCCTCCAGCATCCCGACCGTCTCGACGCTCCGTTTCGCTTCGGAACGCGCCGTATCGGTCAAAACCGACTGACGATCCGCGGCGATGGCGATCGTCTGTACCGATTGCGACAGTGTCCGGATCGTCGCGGCAACCTGCGCGATGTCCGAAGCCGCGTGCCCGGCGCCGGCTGCAGCTTCATCCGCGTCGTGCTTCGTGCTGTCGGTAATGCTTTCCAACTGGACCGCGGCTTGTTCGAGCCGCTGTGTCGAATCTCCGATCATCTTGATCACCGACGTGACCGATCGTTCGAACTCGTTCGCGATGGTGACGAGCTCGGCGCGGCGTTCGTTGGCCGTACGGCGGGCCTGCTCCTCGCGCTGCTGACGCTCACGCCCGGCATCAGCGGCGGCGAATCGCGCCTGCTGCATCGCATGTTCGGTCTGGCGCCGCCCGTCATCGGCGGTTCTCGCCAGCTCCTCCGCGCGCTGGAGCGCCGCTTGCTGCCCCAGGATCAACCGCTCGAGCTGGATCGTCAGCACCGTCAACACGCCGAATTGCAGTCCGACCGCAACGACGTGGAACAGAATTCGCCCGATATTCCCTGTTCCGGAAAACACATATTGCGGCGCAAGCCATTCGAGCGAGACATGGTGCAGCGCCGTCAGCACCGTGGCGACCATGATCGGACGCCAGTCCGCCAGAATGACGAGCCCGGCCATTCCGACGAAGAAATACATGTGCGCGTCCATCTGCCACGCATGGCCCTTCAGCAGGAAGACCAGCATCGCGGGCAGGATCGCCGCAGTCGAGCCCATCAGCGTGCGTGCCGGCGCATCGTACCGCCCGCGCAGCGCAACCAACGTCGGCGCGATGTTGACGGCGACGCCGATCACGAGCAGCGGCATGCCGACGCCAGCGTCCAGTACGGCATTCCCGACGAGCAGCAGCGCAAGCGCCGCCCAACCGATCACGCCCCAGATCCGGACTCCGCGAAGCCGCATCCGATCCAGCGCGTTGCTCGGCATCGAGTCCGGCGCGAAGATCCGGAGCGAGGAGAATGATCCCAAACGCGCCGTCACGTCAGCGACCCCAAGGCTTTGATAGTACCGCACCCCGTTGCTGGCGCGGCCAGGATCAGCACGTCGCCCGCCGGTATCCGCCGCGCGATCCGGGTGCGATCGCCAACCACCACGAGCGAGTTGGGCACCGGGCCATTGCCGAGCAGCATCGCCCCGCCAGCCCGTGCGAGAACCGCAACCGAGCTACCGTCCTGATGCAGCAATGGTACGAGCAGCAAAGCGCCGGACTGCGGCGGCCAAAGCGCCATTCCGATCAGCGATGCGACGATCGCTGCAAGCTGACAGGGGAGGGCCATTCCGATCGGGGGGTATCGCATCCTCCCGACGTACGGGACCGTCGGTTAACGCCGGGTAAGTCTACAGCCGATTTTGCTGAAACATCATACGCATAGGCTGCCGTCGTTCGGTCGTTAGTCGCGGGTCGCGCGCAGCGTCGCGCGGACGCCGTTACCGATGCCAATGCTGTCATATTCGACGATCGTCTGGAGGCTCTGTGCCATGGCCCGGATCAACTTGGTCCCGACGCCTGTCCCTTGCGGCGTGGCGTCCGGGCCCATTCCGACCCCGTCGTCCTCCACCGCAAGCCAGAAATGTGTCTCGCCATCGCCGCGGAGCGAGACACGGACTTCGCCGCCGCCGATCGGGTAGGCATATTTGCAGGCATTGCTGACGAGTTCGGTGACGATCACGCCAAGCGAGACCGCGCGATCGGTCGCGAGCCGGATCGGTTCCGCGAAAAGCGACAGCACGCGCGGTGCGGTCGGCGTCGACCAGGTCTCGCCAAGTTCGTCGACCAGCGCCTTGAGATATTCGCGCATGTCGACCTGCTCTACGTCGTTGCTGGTGTAGAGGCGGCGGTGGACCTGCGCGATCGCGGCGATCCTGCGCTGCGTATCCTCGAGCGCAAGGCGTGCGCCATCGTCCTGCAACGCGGCGGACTGCATCCGAACCATCGCGGACACGATCTGCAGGCTGTTGGCGACGCGGTGATTGACCTCACGCAGCAAGGCCTCGAGCCGGGCGTTGCTGGCGCGCAACTGATCCTCGGCCACCGCCTTGCCGCGTTCGAGCGCGGCGCGCTCCAGCACCTGTTCGAACGCGCTCGTTAACAAGTCGAAGAAGTCGCTGCCGACCGTTTTGACGACATAATCGGATGCACCCGCCTTGAGCGCTGCGACCGCGATGCGGCCTTCCTCGGACCCAGTGACGTAAACGACCGGGGGCGGGGCTGGGAGCCGGCGGATTGCTTCCAGCGTCTCGATGCCGTTCATGCCGGGCATGTAATGATCGACCGCGATGAGATCGAACACATGCCGCTGCGCCAGCGCGAGCCCTTCCGCGCCCCCCTCGGCAACCGTCACGACGAATCCATGCCGCGACAAAGCGCGCGCCGCGAGCCTGCGGAGGCCCGCGTCGTCATCGATATAGAGGACCGCCGGCCCGGTGCCAGGATCGGCCGCTGTGATCACCCGTGACCTTCGGAATCGGGAACCTGGATCACCGATAGGAACAATCCGAGCTGGCGGATCGCCTGCGCGAAGCTCTCGTAATTGACTGGCTTGGTGATGTAGACGTTGCAGCCGAGGTCATAGCAGCGCTGGATCTCGACCTTGTCGTCGGTGGTGGTCAGGACGACGACCGGCGTCCGCTTGAGGGGACCGTCCGACCCCTTGATCTTCGCGAGAATGTCGGTGCCGCCCATGTCGGGGAGGTTGAGATCGAGCAGGACGAGTGCGGGGCCGCCTTGCGCGGGGCCCTTGTCGGCGTTGAAGAGATATTCGAGTGCGCTCGTCCCGTCGGTGAAATGCTGGATTTCATTGAGAATTCCGGCGCGACGAATATTCTTTTCGATCAGGCGGGCATGGCCCTCGTCATCCTCGATCATGATGATGCTGACGGTCTGGTGGTCGGTCATCTCAGCGTCCTCGGGTGTCGGTCTTGGCTTCCGTGTAGGTCGCCGGAAGGGTCAGGCGGAACGTCGCGCCGCGCCCAAGTTCGGACGAGACATCGATCACGCCACCCAGCCGATACGCCAAGGCGCGGACATGTGCGAGTCCGATCCCTTCGCCCGGCTGGTCCTGCGTACCCGAGCGGCGGAACAGGTCGAACACGCGCGCATGGTCGGATGGGGCGATGCCGCGGCCATTGTCCTCGATCTCGTAATGGATCCGCTTGCCCTCGCGCTTGCCGCGGACGACGATCCGTCCGGGGCGTGCCGGGTCGAGATATTTGACGGCGTTTTCGATCAGGTTGGAGAAGATCTGCTCGACGGCGACACGATCGCTGAAGAGGTTCGGCAAGGGCTGCTCCACGGTCAGCGTGGCGCCACGATGCTCGATCTGCTGGGTCAGGCTGGCACCGATCCCGTCGATCAGGACCGCGATGTCGAGCGGCTCGGCCGAGATCACCCGGCGACCCTGGCGCGACAGCTTGAGGATCGCGTTGATCAGCCGATCCATCTTCTGCGTCGAAGTGCGGATGAAGCGGATTGCCTCGGGCAAGTCCTCGCGCGCCGCAAGCCGCGCATCCTCGCTGACGATCTCGGGCGCTTTTTCCTCGGCTCGATCGATCAATTCGGTGATCGCGCCGGTCGCTGCCTCGAGTTCGGCGGTGAACCCCATGACGTTGACCAGCGGGCTGCGCAGGTCGTGGCTGACGATGTAGGCGAAGCGCTGGATTTCCTCGTTCGCGCGGCTCAGGTCGGCAGTGCGCTCGTCGACCAGATCCTCGAGCGTGTCCGCGAAATCGCGGAGCGCATCGCGCGAGGTCGCCAGTTCGCGGGTGTAGCGCAGCACTGTAACCAGCGTGATGAACGCGACGAGGACCAGCAGAAGCCCCGCCACCGCCAGTGTGACGTAGAAGACCTGCACGCTTGCCTGTTGCGCGGCGTCGCGGACGGCGAGCAGACGCCGCTCTTCGCGGACCATCGTGTCGGCCAGCGAACGCACCGCACGCATGCGGCGGATGCTCGTCTCCTGCTCAAACTGGGTCAGTGCGCCGGCCCGATCCCCCGCCTCTGCCGCCGCAATGGTGCGTTCGCGTTGCGCGGAGAGGTCGCCGACCAGACGCCGCATCGTAATGACATTCCCCTGTTGGCGCGGATTGTCCTCTGTCAGCGTCGCAACCGTCCCGACGGCCTTAGGGACCGCCGCCATGGCGGTACGATAGGTTCCGAGATAGACCGGTTCGCTCGTCAGCAGATACCCACGCCGCGCGGTTTCACTTTGCTCGATCGCGATCCGGGCGCGATCGATCGCCAATTCCACTTCGTAGGTGTGGTTGACTTCGCGGGTGTGATGCTCGTTCTGTGCGGTCGACCAGGCTGCGGCGACGCCAGCGGCAATCAGGGCGAAGAAGCCGATGGCCATGCACGTCACGAGAAAGCGGCCCATGCGCCCCTCGCTCACGCCAAAACTCGGAACCAGACGCGTATACATGAGCGCGTCCTTACGCAGCAGCAACGACAAAGACCAGTGACACTTGATAGATGCCTATCAATCTGTCGTTACTTTACAGCAACTTTCCCTGAGGCGACGGTCGGCCCACGGCGCCCCCGCCGCGTCGGCGGGCAAGTTCGGTCTCGGCGGTGAAGCGAACGTCCATGTCGCGGTCGCCAAGCATGATCGCGAGGGAATCGTCGCTGATCTCCTGCCAGCTCTTGCCGCGATCCGGTCCGGGGCGGATCACGCGCGGCAACAGGCCGGGGACCGCCGACCAGGCGAGCAGTTGCTCGGGGCCGACTTCGTTCAACATGTCGCGCAAGTGGAAGGCGGTAACATAGGCGTCGGGGAAGGCGCGATGTGCGGGAAGCCCGCGTTCGTGGATCATCCCCTCGGGTTTGCGCCAGTAGCGCAGCATCTGGTTGGAAAAGCTCGGCGTGTCCGGCCACAGCCGCAGCGCACACTTCCATGTGCAGATCCACGGCGCGCCGCGGGTCAGCGGTGCAGTGCAGAATTTCTGTTCGTAATCCGCGCGATGCGCAGCGAGCGCGATCCGGCGCGGATAGGGATCGAGCACCCCGCGCGCCACGTCGTGCCAGAACGGCGCGTCGGCGACCTGTTCGTCGAGGATGTGGTGGATCGCCTGAGTCAGCGGCGGGATCGGACGACCAGGATTCACGAGGCGTGCACCGCCTTCGCCCTCGATTTCCCAGCGGCCGTCCTTCTGGAGCGCCACGTCCTGCCAGCCGATTTCGCACACGCCGTGGATCGGCGGGCCTTCACCGGTGGTCTCAAGGTCGATGACGCGGATGATCTGGGGGGCGGGGGGAGGCATTGCGCCTAAGTGGCGTGTTTGGCCGCGGATTGCGAGAGGCGTATCCGTCACCCCGGGACGAGCCCGGGGTGACGGTCCAACGCTTAGTGCGCGGCCTGCGGGCCACGCTCCAGCCCGCTCTTGGCGAGCTGATCGTCGATCATTCCGAGCAGGCGGTCGAGTGCGGCCTGGTCCTTCGCCTCGGCGCGCGCGACGAGCACGTCCTGGGTGTTCGAAGCGCGAAGCAGCCACCAGCCGTCGGGCGTGTTGACGCGCGCGCCGTCGGTGCGATCGACCTGCGCGCCATCGGCCTCGAGCCGGGCGAGCACTTCCTCGACGACCGCGAACTTGCGGCTCTCGTCGACCTGGAAACGCATCTCGGGGGTGTTGACCAAAGCGGGCATGTTGCCGCGCAGTTCCGTCACCGACTTGCCGATCATGTGCGCCGCCCGGATGAAGCGAACCGCGGCGTAATGCGCGTCGTCGAACCCGTAATATTCATGCGCGAAGAAGATGTGACCGCTCATCTCGCCGGCGAGCGGGCTGTCGGTTTCCTTCATCTTCATCTTGATCAGGCTGTGCCCAGTCTTCCACATCAGCGGCTTGCCGCCCAGTTCCTCGACGCGGTCGTAGAGCATCTGCGACGCCTTGACGTCGGCGATGATCGTAGCGCCCGGGAGTTCCTTGAGAACAGGTTCGGCCAGAATGGAGAGAATCTGGTCGCCCCAGATCACGCGGCCTTCGCCGTCGATCGCGCCGATCCGGTCGCCGTCACCATCGAAGGCCAGTCCGAAGTCGAGGTTCTTCTCGGCGACGAGGCGCTTGAGATCGACCAGATTGGCCTCATCGGTAGGATCGGGATGATGGTTGGGAAAATTGCCGTCGACATCGGTGAACAGCAGATGATGCTCACCCGGGAGGAACTTGACGAGCTTCTCGATGATCGGGCCCGACACGCCGTTGCCCGCGTCCCAACCGATCTTGTAAGTGCCACCCGCGAAGCCCGCGACCAGGCGACCGACATAATCGTCCTCGATGTCCGCGGTCGACACGGTGCCTTCGCCAGTTTCCCAATCGCCTTCCGCCGCCATGCGGCCAAGATCCTGGATGTCCGCGCCAAAGAACGGCTTGTGCTGCAGCACCATCTTGAAGCCATTATAGTCGGAGGGATTATGGCTGCCGGTTATCTCAATGCCGCCATCCACTTCTAGCGTGGCTTCGGCATAATACAGCATCGGCGTCGGACCCATGCCGATCCGCACGACGTCCACGCCGACCGCGGTGAGGCCCCCGATGAGCGCCGCTTCGAGCTCGGGCGAGGACAGGCGACCGTCATAGCCGACCGCGACACGGGTGCCGCCCGCGCGACGCACGCGCGTGCCGAAACCGCGGCCGATTGCGTCCGCATCGGCGGTGCCGAGGGTTTTGCCGACGATCCCGCGGATGTCGTATTCGCGAAGCGAAGTCGGGTCGAAACGATGAGTCATGTTGGTCCTCCTGGGGAATCTTGCTCTGGCCCAATCGACCAGACGTGTGAAAGTTCAAAGACTATGGTTTGAGCAGTACGTCGCGTGCCGCATTGATACGGCGGGTGAGTTCGGCGGATCCCCCCTTATCGGGGTGCAGCGCGGAGACGAGCCGGCGATGCGCGGCGCGAATATCGTCTGCATTTGCCCGCGGGCCAACACCCAGCACCGCGCGCGCTTCGCTCTCCTCGGGGCGCTGGATGCGTTGCGGCTTGGGCTTTGGCCGCAGCAGCAGCCAGGCACCCACCAACAGCGCGACCAGGAGCAGGACCTTGGTCATCAGGCGACTTGCGGCAGAACCGCCTCGGGCAGGGCGAGCGCGCCCATCATTTCGCGCAGTTCCTGGCGTGCGGCGACATGCGCCAGCCCCATCGCACCGAATTCGCCCGCGTCGAGCATCGTCAGTCCGGCGGGGAACAGTTCGCGATAGATCACGCGCTCGCCCAACCCGGGGACGATGCGGAACCCGACGCGTTTGGCAAGCTGATCGAGCGCTTCGGACACGCGGCGCATGTTGCGGGCTTCGATGTGCTGGACACGGTTGCGCAGCACGACCCAGTCGATCGTCGACCCGTCCGCCTTTGCGCGCGCCTTGCGCGCGTCCCAGATCATTTCGGCGTAGAAGCTTGGGCGCGTGACCTTGTACGTCTCGGGGTGGACCTGACCGATCAGGTCGAAATCGACGAAACTGTCGTTCATCGGCGTGACCAGCGTATCCGCGCGGGCCGCCGACAGTCGCCCGAAGCGATCGTCGCGACCCGGCGTATCGATCACGAGGAAATCGGTATCGTGCGCAAGATCCTCGAAAAGCTCCTCGAACCGTGCGTCCGTCTCGCCGTCATGCGTGGCATGGCGCGGGATCGGGAGCGGACGCCCGGTGCGTTGGACGGTTGCTGCGCGATTGTCGAAATACCGCCCCATCGTGCGCTGGCGATGATCGAGATCGAACGCCGCGACCTTGGCCCCGCGCGCCGCCAGCGCGATCGCGACGTGCACGGCCGTCGTCGATTTCCCGGTGCCGCCCTTCTCGTTGGCGAAAACGATTATGTGTGGTTTTCGCGCAGCACTTGCCAACGGGATGGTATCCTACGTCTTGTTCGGTCGGGCCCGCCCCCATAGAAGGCCGTTCCGTCCTTACCGAAGGCCCAACCCGCGTGCAAACCATCCGTACACTGAGCGCGCTTCGCGCCGCGATCGCCGATTTCCGCAGTGGCGGGTCGGATATCGCGCTGGTCCCGACGATGGGCGCGCTGCATCGCGGTCATATCGCGTTGATCGAGACTGCGCGGCGGCAGGGGCGCAAGGTCGTCGCGTCGATCTTCGTCAATCCCAAGCAATTCGGCCCCAACGAGGACCTCGCGCGCTATCCGCGCCGCGAGGCGGCGGACGCGCGGATGCTGACCGAGGCGGGATGCGACATCCTGTGGCTCCCCCCGGTGGAAGACATGTATCCGACCGGCTTCGCGACGAACATCTCGGTCTCGGGCGTCAGCGAGGGGCTCGACGGCGCAGCGCGGCCTGGCCATTTCGATGGAGTCGCAACGGTGGTCGCGAAGCTGTTCAATCAGGTTCGCCCGGATATCGCGTTGTTCGGCGAAAAGGATTTCCAGCAACTTGCGGTGATTCGCCGGATGGTGTCCGACCTCGATTTCGGCATCGAAATCGAAGGCGTGCCGACCCAGCGCGATGATGACGGCCTCGCGCTATCGTCGCGCAACGTCTATCTCGATGACGGACAACGTGCGGCGGCGGTGGCCCTGCCACGCGCGCTGGGCGATGCGGCGCGCGCGATCCTGCGGGGTGACTCCCCCGCCGATGTCTTGGCGGCAGCACGAGATTCGCTGACTGGCGCGGGATTTGCGGTCGACTATATCGAACTGGTCGATGCCGAAACGCTGGCGAGCGATGCGCCCGGCTCCCGCCCGCGGCGACTGCTGGCGGCAGCGCGGCTCGGGGGAACGCGTCTGATCGACAATCTGGATGTTCCGGCGATAGCGTAAGCCATTGGTCGTACGACCAAAGTTCCATGTAGCCGTTAACCTTTATTTGACTGCACCCGACGCACTGTCGGCAACAGAAATTGGTTAATCGGGACGGATCGACATGGGCACCAGCCTGAAGAACGCGAACTACCTCATCGCAAGCCGCATGGCAGAAGCTGCCGGGGGGGATGCGGATGCTTGTTACGAACTGGGTATGGTCTTTTCGAGCGGGGGGGCGGGCATCGCGGTCGACCTGATCGAGGCGCACAAATGGTTCAACCTCGCGGCGGTTGCCGGGAGCGAAGCCGGCATGGCAAGCCGTAGCGAAATCGCCGAGGACATGACCGCGCGCGAAATCGCCGCCGCGCAGGCCTCGGCGCGCGCCTGGCTGCACGCGACGCAACGCCGCGCGGCCTGACGGTTTCGCCGGACGGGCGGTGGCATATCCCCCTCTTTGCGTAGCGACTGTCCTACAGCGGGGATCGACCCGCCGTGGCGGGAGTTGGGCCTTACGATAGCAGCAACGGATCCAGCTGCGCCCTTATGGGTGCAGGCACTCCGAAGATGCCGTAACGCCCCATGGCGGGTTCGCAGAGAAAGTCAGGCCGTTGAGCGTCCGAAGTATCGCGACATTGGTCGGCAAGGTGCTGCTCTGGGCGACGATCGTCCTTTGTCTGGTGATCACGCTCGTCCCGCGCTTTCTCGATGCGCGTTACTACAACGGCGCGGTGAGCGGACATTTCGACGGGCAACGCTTCTTCAATCCCGATGGCGAGCAGGATGACATGGCGCCGCCCGGCGCCACTAAGGGCAACTTCCTGGTGCGATACCTCCTGCGCAGCGAGGGACGCCCGCGCTGGCCCGAACACGTCGCGATTCGCCCGATTGCCCCGCCAGATCGCGTCGCCGGACAGCACATGGTGGCGACCTGGGTCGGGCATGCGACCGTGCTGGTACAGACGCAGGGTCTCAATATCCTGACCGACCCAGTGTGGAGCAAGACCGCCGGGCCGCTGGGGATCGGTCCCGCCCGCGTCGCCGAACTGGGGATCGCGTTCGACCGGCTGCCCAAGATCGACGTCGTTCTCATCAGCCACGATCATTATGATCATCTCGATCTGGCGACGCTGCGACGCCTGTGGAAACGCGACCACCCGCTGGTGGTGACAAGTCTCGGCAATGACAGCGTGATTGGACAAGCCGGGGTCCCCGCCCACGCGCTCGATTGGGGCGGGCGGATTGCTGTAAAGCCGAATGTCGAGGTGATCGTCACGCGCAACCATCATTGGGGTAGCCGCTGGATGACCGACCGTAACCGCGCGTTATGGTCGAGCTTCGTCGTTCGGCTGCCGGGCGGCAACGTCTTCTTTGCGGGGGATACGGGGCCGGGGGACCTGACCTGGGCCGATGCTGCGGCGAGCTATGGTCCGGTCCGGTTGGCGCTGATTCCGATCGGCGCGTTCCGCTTCGCGCCCGGGCAAATGGTGTCGGGAAGCCATATCGGCCCGATCGATGCCGCCGAAGTCTACCGCCGGTTGGGCGCTTCGACCGGGATCGGTGTCCATTGGGGGACCTTCCATCTGTCGGCGGAAGCGTATGACACGCCGCCGCGCTTGCTGGCCGCGGTCACGCGGGCCGCAGGGGTGCAGGGCTTCGGCACGGTTGCGCTCGGTCAGCCGAGCGTCATTCCACGCTATGTGGCGCGGGACCGTCCGGCGCCGATCGACCGGATCGAGATCGTCGGGCGCCTGCCCGCGGCGGCACGGGCGTTGCCGTAACGCTTTGTTTTGCGGGCTAGACGGATCTCACCGTGTCGAGGGTGCGTCCTTGGCTCAGCTCTTCGTTGCAGGCGTCGGTGGCGGGGTTACGTCCCCGGGCTTGCACGGGCCGCTCCGGGTCGAATGGACGCGCATTTCCATGACGCCTTCGGCCGCGCCCTTTGCGTCGAAGCCTTCCGACTTCATCGTCAGGTCGCGATCGCCGGTCGCGTTGGTGCCGGTGACAGTCAGCTTGACCGTGCCCCCGCCGTCCTGCGGGCAGACCGCGCTGAGACCGATCGACGCGCCGGTCTCGTCATTCTTGCCGATTTTACAGTTCTTTCCGCGCGTGCCGACTTGCTCCATCGTCTGCGCCAGATTCTCCCTCGCGGCGGCCTCGGGGGTCAGGCACATCGCGATCCCCGCCATCGAATCGAACATCGCCTGCATCTGCGCCTTGACCTGCGGAGTCGCGCCCTTGCCTTCGAGCCGCAGGATCTGGACCTTCTGCGTCCAGCTGCCGGGCTCGCGCTTGATCACCGGTTCAGGAGAACAGGCCGCGACCGCGAGGATCGGCAACGCGCAAGCTGCTGTAGCGATACGATAAAGGCGCATGATCTTTCCCCCGGGCGACGCACGCCGGGCGAATGACGCGCGCGATTGTCTGTGACCGCATCCCTTCCCATATTGCTGCGTGATGGCAATCCAGATTCGCACCACGCTCGATGAACCCGAAACCGGGGTCAGCTTCGTCCCCCACCGTCCGGCGCGTCCGCCGAAGGCGGAAGGGGGCAAAAGGTTCAAGCTCGTCTCAGATTATACCGCGGCGGGCGACCAACCGACTGCAATCGCTGAACTTGTCGCCCAGACCGAGGCGGGCGAGCGGGACCAGGTGCTGCTCGGCGTGACCGGCTCGGGCAAGACCTTCACCATGGCCAAAGTGATCGAAGCCGTGCAGCGTCCTGCCCTCATTTTAGCGCCGAATAAGATCCTCGCAGCGCAGCTTTACGGCGAAATGAAGTCGTTTTTCCCCGAAAATGCGGTGGAATACTTCGTTAGTTACTACGATTATTACCAGCCCGAGGCCTATGTCGCGCGGTCGGACACGTATATCGAAAAGGAAAGCTCGACCAACGAGGCGATCGATCGGATGCGTCATGCCGCGACCCGATCGCTGCTCGAACGCGACGACGTGATCATCGTAGCTTCGGTGTCGTGCCTGTACGGCATCGGTTCGGTCGAGACCTATTCGGCGATGATCTTCGACCTCAAGAAGGGCCAGACCGTCGACCAGCGCGAGATCGTCCGCAAGCTGGTGGCGCTCCAGTACAAGCGCAACGACGCGGCGTTCCAGCGCGGCAATTTCCGCGTGCGCGGCGATGCGCTCGAGATCTTCCCGTCGCATTATGACGACACCGCGTGGCGCGTGTCGTTCTTCGGCGACGAGATCGAGGATATCGTCGAGTTCGATCCGCTGACCGGAAAGAAGATCGCGAGCCTTGGCACCATCCGGATCTACGCCAATTCGCACTATGTGACGCCGGGGCCTACGCTCAAGCAGGCGATGGAGGCGATCAAGTTCGAGCTGCAGGAGCGGCTCAAGGAGCTGGTGCCCGAGGGCAAGTTGCTCGAGGCGCAGCGGCTGGAGCAGCGCACCAATTTCGATCTTGAGATGATTGCAGCGACCGGGTCTTGCGCGGGGATCGAGAATTACTCGCGCTTCCTCACGGGCCGCATGCCGGGCGAGCCGCCCCCCACGCTGTTCGAATATCTGCCTGAAAATTCGCTGCTTTTCGTCGACGAGAGCCACCAGACGATCGGCCAGATCAACGGCATGTCGCGCGGCGATCACCGTCGCAAGCTGACGCTCGCCGAATATGGCTTCCGCCTGCCGTCGGCGATCGACAACCGGCCTTTGCGCTTCAACGAATGGGAGGCGATGCGCCCGCAGACGACCTATGTCTCGGCGACGCCGGGTGCATGGGAAATGGAGCAGACCGGCGGCGTGTTCGCCGAGCAGGTCATTCGCCCGACCGGGCTGATCGATCCGCCGATCGAGATCAAGCCGGTCGAGGAGCAGGTGCAGGACCTGATCGTCGAAGCGCGCAAGACCGCCGAGCTCGGCTATCGCACGCTGGTGACGACGCTGACCAAGCGGATGGCGGAGGATCTGACCGAGTTCATGCACGAGGCGGGCCTGCGCGTCCGTTACATGCACAGCGACGTCGAGACGCTGGAGCGTATCGAGCTGATCCGCGACCTGCGGCTCGGGGTGTATGACGTGCTGATCGGGATCAACCTGTTGCGCGAGGGGCTCGATATTCCCGAGTGCGGGCTGGTCGCGATCCTCGACGCGGACAAGGAAGGGTTCCTCCGCTCCGAAACGTCGCTGATCCAGACGATCGGTCGCGCGGCGCGCAACGTCGACGGACGCGTGATCCTCTATGCCGATCGCATCACGGGCTCGATGGAGCGCGCGATGAACGAGACCGAGCGCCGTCGTGAAAAGCAGCGCGCGTATAACGAAGAACACGGCATCACGCCGACGACGATCAAGCGCAACATCGGCGACATCATCCAGGACGTGTCGAGCCGCGATCAGGTCACCGTCGAGATCGACGAGGACCGGCCGCACATGGTCGGCCACAATCTGCGCGCGTATATCGAGGATCTCGAGAAGAAGATGCGCGCGGCGGCGGCGGACCTCGAGTTCGAAACCGCAGGGCGACTGCGCGACGAGATCCGGCAGTTGGAGCAGGAAGAGCTGGGGCTGCCGGTCGAGCAGCAGAAGCTGCCGATCATGGGACGCTCGAACGAGGGCAAGCCGGGCACGCGCAAGACACGGCATGGGAAGAGCCAGAAGATGCGGGCTGGGATGGCGGGGAGTTCTCGGCGGGCGCGGTAGTGCTAGCCAATGCAAAATTGAGCGGTGGTGAGGTGCCATGGTATGTTTCGCGCTATGCACGAAACCTCGGGCAAGCTGCGATGATCCGTACTTTTGCAGACCGGGAAACCGAACGAGTGTGGAATGGGGCGCAAAGCAGGCGTTTTCCCCATGACATCCAAAATGTAGCCAGACGAAAGTTACGTCAGGTGGATAGCGCGGATCGCCTTGACGACCTTCGCAGCCCTAGCGGAAAT
The DNA here is from genome assembly GCF_029623395.1 of Sphingomonas echinoides. Taxonomy (GTDB): domain Bacteria; phylum Pseudomonadota; class Alphaproteobacteria; order Sphingomonadales; family Sphingomonadaceae; genus Sphingomonas; species Sphingomonas echinoides_A. Next base: position 25,368 of record NZ_JAPYKK010000031.1, on the reverse strand, counting down.
CGCCTGGAGCAGTTGAAAGGCTGTACGCCGTTGCGGTATAGCATCCGGATCAACGACCAGTGGCGTATCACCTTTGGCTGGTCGGACGGAGGCGCGGACGATGTCCGGATCGAAGATTATCACCGAGGGTGAGGACCGGTTGGACAACGTCCACCCAGGGGACATTTTGCGCGAAGACTTTCTTATCGGTTCTGAAATTTCGTTACAAGAAGTTGCGACCGGGACGGGAATCGATCCGGATCGGCTCAAGCAACTGGTTGCTTCAAAGCTGAATATAGACGCTGCAATCGATGCCCGCCTGACGCGGTATTTCAAGATGAGCGAAGGCTTTTTCTTACGGTTGCAAAACAGTTACGACATTGAGGAGGTCCGCCGCCATCAGGCAGCAGACCTAGCTCGCATCGTTCCCCGCGCGGCTTAATCGACCGACAGGTCTTCGCTCGCCACATCGTAATATTTCGACACGCGATCGGCGTACGCCTGGTCGAACGTCGGTGCGTTGCTCGCCCAGCTTGGGCCACCTTCCAGCACGCGGCGGTCGATTGTGACGATGTAGGTGTCGTTGACCGGATCGAACTGGAGCAGCGAGAAGGGGAGCGGGTAATAGGCCTTGCCCATGCCGAGGAACCCGCCGATCGTCAGCACCGCATAGATCGTCTGGCCAGTGCGCTTGTTGACCATCAGCGTAAGCACCGAGCCGATCTTGTCGCCGTCGCGGCTTCGGACCTGCATCGCGTCGCTCTTGTTGGACTGGAGCAGCAGCTGGGTGGGTTCGGTTTGTGACATGGATCCATTCCTTCAGTTCGCGAGCGTAACGGCGACAGGGGGCTCCGGGTTCCGCGCGGTTTAGGGCTGGATCGGTGGAAAAACGCGCGGCGGCGTGGGCGCTGCGGTTGAGCAGGCGGACGGCTTCGCCCATAGACCTCGGATGCGTACCACTATCCCCTTGTTTGCGATGACCGTTCTGATGGGGACCGTGCTTGCGGCGTGCGTGGAAAAGCCCATTGCACCGGCGCCCGCGCCCGCACCGCCGGTTGCTCGCCCGGCCGTGGTGCCGCGGCCCGTTCCGCCGCGCGGCAACGACTGGCGGGACTGGCCCGTTACCGTCGGGGATTGGACATATCGGCAGGATCAGGGCGGCTCGACCGCTTTGTTCGGCGCGCGGGGCAGCAACGCGCTGCTGACGCTGCGCTGCGACAACGCCAGCGCGATGCTGTACCTGTCGCGCCAAGGGATCGCGCGGACCCCGCTGACGGTCCGGACCTCGACGGTGGTGCGGAGCCTTCCGGTCCAGCCGACCAGCCCCGGTCCCGCAGGGGCCCCCGCCTATGTCGCGACGCGGCTCGCCGCGCGCGACCCGTTGCTCGACGCAATGGTGTTCAGCCGCGGTCGGTTCATCGTGGAGCAGGGGGGCGCGGCAACTTTGGTCATCCCGGCCTGGGCCGAAATCGCGCGCGTGACCGAGGATTGCCGGCGCTGATAGCGGCGTTGGTTGGCGCTGCGCAGGCCGATGAGAATCGGACAATCCGGCGAACATTACAAGACTTGTTTCGCAAGAATATCTGATTCAAACAGGGCTCGTGACCAGCGCAGGTCACGCCGTTTCAACTGGCGAAAGGAGGTGATCCGATGTCTCATGGTTCAGCAATGGGGTCGGTTCAGTTCGTTAGGGAGACGCACCGCTAGGCCTTCGGGGAAACCCGTTCGATCGGCTGGCGGAGGGTATACTCCCTCATTCAACGCCGGACCCGTATCGAGGCACTCGCGGTTCGCATGGTCTCCCAAGCTGGAGCTTCCGGCCGCTGACCATGTCAGGAGGTTGCCGGGGTGTCGTGAAGACCCCCGGCAGCCTCTTTTCATTTGTACGGCAAGGCTTTGGGAACGCTTGTCCTCCCCATGCGATCATCGCATGATCGGCGGTAAGGGACCGACCGGGGGGAGACTGAGCGATGATGATCCGTGCTGCCTGTGCGGCCTTGTTGATGCTGCCTGCAGCTGCGGTTGCACAGGATATGCCACGGGTCGAGGAGCAGTCGATCGACGCGCTGCGTGCGCAGATGGCGCAGGGCACGAGCAGCGTCGCGATCACCCAGGCCTATCTTGCCCGGATCGCCGCGATGGATCGCACCGGGCCGACGCTGCGCGCGGTCATCGCGACCAACCCCGATGCGCTGGCGCAGGCTAAGGCAAGCGACGCGCGACGCAAGTCGGGCAGGCCGCTTGGCGCGCTCGACGGGATCCCCGTGCTGATCAAGGACAATATCGAGACCAGCGACCCGCTCGCGACGACTGCGGGGAGTCTCGCGCTCAGGGACAACGTCACTCGGCGCGATGCCCCGGTGGTCGCGCTGTTGCGCAAGCAGGGCGCAGTGATCCTCGGCAAGACCAACCTCAGCGAATGGGCCAATATTCGCTCGACGCATTCGATCAGCGGGTGGAGCGCGGTCGGCGGGCTGGTGCGCAACCCCTATGCGCTCGACCGGACGTCGTGCGGGTCGTCGAGCGGATCGGGCGCGGCGGTGGCGGCAAGCTTCGCGGCGGTCGCGATCGGGACCGAAACCGACGGATCGGTCGTCTGCCCGTCATCGATGAACGGGCTCGTCGGTCTGAAGCCGACGCTCGGCATGGTCAGCCGGACGCACGTCGTGCCGATCAGCCACAGCCAGGACACGCCGGGGCCGATGGCGCGGAGCGTCCGCGATGCCGCCTTGCTGTTCAACGCGATGGTCGGGGTCGATCCGGCCGACCCCGCGACACGGGACGCGCGGCCGCACATGCACGACTTCGCGGCACCGCTTGCCACTGCGTCGCTGTCCGGCGTGCGCATCGCGGTGCTCCATCCGGAGATGCTTGACAGCCTGAAGGCGCGGTATGACGCATCGCTTGCCGTGTTGAAGGCGCAGGGCGCGGTACTGGTCGATGTCGAGGCGCCCAAGCTCGAGGGCATTGGCGAGGCCGAACTGCTCGTCCTGCAGACCGAGCTGAAAGCGGATCTCGACGCGTATCTTTCCACCACGCCCAAGGCGGTGAAGACGCGGTCGCTCGATCAGGTGATCGCGTTCAACCAAGCAAACGCCGCCAGCGAAATGCCGTTCTTCGCGCAGGAGACCTTCGTTGCCGCTGCGCAGACGCGGGGGCTCAGTGATCCGGAATATCTCGGGGCGCGCGCGAAGTCGCTTCGCTTGGCAGGGGCCGAGGGGATCGACGCGCTGCTGGGGAAGGCGCAGGCGACGTTGATCGTCGCGCCGACCTATGGGATGCCGTGGCTGTCCGACACGGTGTATGGCGACACGTTCAACGGGCCGAGCGCGAGCGAATTGCCAGCGATCTCGGGGTATCCGCATCTGACCGTGCCGATGGGGGTGGTGCGCGGCGTTCCGGTTGGTTTGTCGTTCATCACGACGCGGTGGGGTGACCAGACCGTGCTCAACGCCGGCTATGTGTTCGAACAGGCGGCGAAGGCGCGGGTCGTGCCGACCTATGCCGCGACCAACGACGCCGGTCCGGGGTTGGCCGGCGCGCGCTGAGGGGCGGGCGTCAATCCTGCAGCAATTCCGGGCGAATGTGAATCGCGGTCAACGACATGCGCACCTCGATCAGGAAGGAGGCGAGCGATGCGATCAGCAGGCCCATCGCGAGGATGAACGACAGCGCGACGACCGTGCCGATATGGAGCTTGACCAGTTCCGCGACGAACAACAGCGCGACGACCAGGCAGGTCATCACCGCGCTCGACACCGCGAGCACCAGCGAGGCGTTGATGACGATCATGCGCCGGTCGAGCAGCCGCAATTCCCAGACGTGGCGGTCATGCTCCGGCCCCTGCGACGCCGGATGCAACGCCTCGAGCGCGCGCGCGCGATCCACCACGCGCGACAGCCGCCCCGCCAGCACGTTGAGCAACGCGCCAATTCCCGCCAGCATGAACACGGGCGACAGCGACAGCTGGATCGTCTGGGCGATCGTCGTAACGGCGGGGTAAGGGTTCATTGCTCCTGTTGTGCGCAATGCGGCGCGCGGACGCAACCCGTTCTCCTGCCGCCGTTTCGTTCCGCCGGCCCAGCGCAGGGAGCGGACGCGCCGGTGCCGCGTTGATACGCGATGACCGAACTCGAGACTCTGCAAGCCGAGATGGAAGCCGCTGCGGCGGCGCTCGATTTTGAGGAAGCCCGGCGGCTGCGCGACCGGATCAGCTTGCTCCGCGGGGGTGCCGATACGCAGGATGCCGCCGCGGCCGACACCGCGGGCCTGGTGCGGCAACGCCCCGGCGCAATGGGGCTCGGGTCGAGCCAGCAGCGGATGACGCCGCCCGCGGGCTGGACGCCGCCGGTGAAACCCGATCCGATGACGCGCGGCCGATCGCGCAAGCGGTAGTTGTGCGGGTCAGACGCGCAGGTAGCGGAAGTACCAGACTTCACGGCCCTGGCGGCGGGCCTTGCGTTCGTAGCGCGTCTCGGGCCAGTCGTCCGGGCGGGTGAGGAAGTCGGCCGGGCCAGCGGCGGTCCACACGAAATCGCGGCGTTGCCCCAGCACCATCATCGCCCAGCGACAATAGGTCGGGTCGTCGGTGCCGAGCCGGAATTCGCAGCCGGGCTTCAGCTTCGCCGCGATCAGGTCGAGCGGGCCATGGTTGACCATCCGCCGCTTGGCGTGGCGCGCCTTGCGCCACGGATCGGGGTGCAGGAGGTACACGCGCGACAACGATGCGTCCGGCAGCCGCTCCACCACGTCGAGCGCGTCGCCCATGTGCACGCGCACATTGTCGAGGCCGTCCTCGCGGATGTGCGTCAGCGCGCCGACCACGCCGTTGAGGAACGGCTCGCAGCCAATGAAACCGGTATCCGGTCGCATACCCGCCTGGCCTGCGAGATGCTCGCCCGCGCCGAACCCGATCTCGACTTCGATCGGGCGATCGTCGCCGAACAGCCGAAGCGCGTCGAGCGGCCCGTCTTCGGGCACGCTGACTTGCGGGAGCAGGGTTTCCACGAGATCGGCCTGGCCCAGCCGCAATTTGTGGCCCTGCCGCCGGCCGTACAGGCGGCGTGTCGTCATCGGATCGGTCATAGGGGCGCGCGTGTAGCGCGGCTTGCCGCCGGAGCAAAGGGCCGCCGCGGTCGTTGCACCCTGATAACGAAGGGATGACGGCGATGGCGGAGCACCGCGCGAACGAATACTCGAGCGAACGTCCGGCCGATGCGGAGAGCGGCGGGGACGTCGACTCGATCAAGGCCGCCAACGCGCAGGAGCTCCACCGCGCCGTCCGCGAGTCGGGCGCGGAGGAACTGGAGCGACCGGTTTCGGCGCTGTTCTGGTCGGGGCTCGCGGGGGGACTGGCGGTGACCGCGTCGCTCGTCGCGGAGGGCGCGATCGCCGCGCATGTTCCGACTGGCGAGTCGCGCGCGCTGATCATCGCGCTCGGCTATCCGATCGGGTTCGTGATGGTGATCCTGGGCCGGATGCAGTTGTTCACCGAAAGCACGGTGACCGCGATGCTCCCGCTGGTGACATCGCCGTCGTGGGACGCGCTCCGGCGGACGTTGCGGTTGTGGGCGGTGGTGCTCGGCGCGAATTGCGTCGGAACGGCAATCGCGACGGCGGCGTTCGCGGGGATGGCGCTGGGGGATTCGTCGCTCGATGCCGGGATGGTCGAAGTGTCGATGGCGATCACCGAACATGGCCCGATGGAGACCTTCTTCAACGCGGTGCCCGCCGGGTTCCTGATCGCGATCGTCGCCTGGGCGCTCCCCAATGCGCGCGAACACGCGTTGCTGGTCATTTTCGGGATCGTCTATGTCGTCGCGATCGGCGGGTTCAGCCATTCGGTCGTCGGGTCGAGCGAAGCGTTCCTGCTGCTATGGACCGGCAAGATCGGGATCGGCGGCGTGGTGAGTTTCCTGGTGCCCGCGGTAATGGGGAATCTGCTCGGCGGGGCGGGCTTGTTCGCTGTGCTGGCGCATGCGCAGGTGACGGACGATTGATCGCGGCGGAGAGGGACCGATTCGCGCAGTTCGGCGGTTCGGCGATTAAGTTTCGGAGATGTGGACGATGGGTAAAGTGACCAAGGCAGCCAAGGCGTTGACCCGCATCGACCGCAAGGTCACGCACGACGCCGCGAAACATCGCGATAAACCCGGCGTGAAGCTGCTCGGCGCGCTCAGCGAAGGCGCGGACCAGCCGCCGTTGCTACTGCTGGGCGCGGGGACGCTCGTCGTCGGCGCGCTGTTGCGCCAGCCGGTCATGCTGCGCACCGGAGCGCGGATGCTCGCGAGCGAGATCATCGCGACCGGGATCAAGTCGGCAATCAAGCGATCGGTGGATCGCACGCGACCCAAGAAGGCGATCGAGAGCGGTGAGCACAAGTTCGAGCCGGGCGACAGCAAGGACCACGACCAGAGTTCGTTCCCGTCGGGTCATACTGCCGGCGCTGTCGCGGTTGCCGGTGCGCTTGCGAAGGACGCGCCCGTGGTCGGCGCGACCGCTTACGCGCTGGCGGGTGGGGTTGCCGCGATGCAGCTCCCGCGCGGCAAGCATTACCTGCTCGACACGATCGCGGGTGCGGCCGTCGGCTTCGTGGCGCAGCGGGCCGCTAGCGCGGCGGTGCGGGTGGCGGAACGCACGATCGTCCGCGCGGTCCAGCGGCGGAAGTAATCGGCCTTCCGTCCGGCGCTGATCCCGCTGGCCGATCCGCCGTTCACCATAAACGCTAAGTCTCGGTCAAGATTGCAGATTTACACGGTTCGATGTCGAACAGGGGAAGTCTGCATGAAACTGGCGTTGTCCGCGTGCCTTGCGCTCGCCTTGCTGACCCCGACGGTGGCCATCGCGCAGGACCTTATCCACTGGGACGCCCCGGCGATCCCGAGCGACCGCACCGCCTCCTTCCCGATGGGAACACCGGTACGGCTGGCAACGCGCGCAGAACTCAACACCAAGGACGTTCGTGCGGGCGACCGCTTCTATCTCGAGGTCGCGGAGCCGATCGCCTATCGCGGAAAAGTGGTGGTTCCCGCAGGCGCGATCGCCGTCGGTGAAGTCATGCGCGCCGAGCGCAACGGTCTTTTCGGCAAGAAGGGGGAACTCGACGTCCGGCTGCTGTCGATCCAGACGCCGAGCGGGCCGGTGCGCCTGTCCGGGCGGACTGGACGCAAGGGGTTGGATCAGGGGGTGCTTGCGATCGGCGGTGCGCTGGTGATCGCATGGCCGATGATGTTCATCCACGGCACGAGCGGGCGGTTGCCCGCCGACACGCTGCTGACCGGGTATCTTGCCGAGGATTTGCGCTTTTCGGTCGCGGCGGACGCGCAGACCGCATCGGCGCTTTCGGACGGTAGCGGTTCGGCGGACCGAGTCCTGCCCGCGCGCTTCGATCCGGCCGCTTTCTCCGCCGCGCAACGGTAGCGCTCAGCGGGTTGGCGCGAATGGAGGGTCCGGGCGCGGCACCACCGCGCCCGGTGCATCATCAGGCGACGGCAGCCTTGAGCGCGTCGACCAGATCGGTCTTTTCCCAGGTGAAGCCATCCGCATCGGGCTCGCGCCCGAAGTGGCCGTACGCAGCGGTGCGCTTGTAGATCGGCGCATTGAGCTTGAGGTGCTCGCGGATGCCCTTCGGCGTCAGGCGAACGAGCTGCGGGAGCACTTCCTCGATCTTCGCTTCCGGCACCGTACCCGTGCCGTGCAGGTCGACGTAGAGCGACAGCGGCTCGGCGATGCCGATCGCATAGCTGAGCTGGATCGTGCAGCGGCGCGCGAGGCCGGCAGCAACGACGTTCTTCGCGAGATAGCGCGAGACATAGGCGGCCGAGCGATCGACCTTCGTCGGATCCTTGCCCGAGAACGCGCCGCCGCCATGCGGAGCCGCGCCGCCGTAGGTGTCGACGATGATCTTGCGACCCGTCACGCCAGCGTCGCCATCCGGACCGCCGATTTCGAATGCGCCGGTCGGGTTGATGTAGATCTTGGTCGCGTCGGTCACGAAGCCCTCGGGCAACGTGTCCTTCATCACGCCAGCGACGTAGCTGCGGAGTTCTTCGTACAGCGCGGGGTTGGCGTTGTCGCCCTGCAGGCAATAGCCTGCCTTGTGCTGGGTCGAGACGACCAGCGCGGTCGCGCGGACCGGCTTCTCGTCACGATATTCCAGCGTGACCTGGCTCTTGGCGTCAGGCTCCAGGAACGGGGCTGCGCCCGAATGACGGTCTGCAGCCATCCGCTCGAGGATCTTGTGGCTGTAATAGAGCGTCGCGGGCATCAGGCCCGGGGTCTCGTCGGTCGCGTAGCCGAACATGATGCCCTGGTCGCCGGCGCCCTCGTCCTTGTTCGCGCCCTCGTCGACGCCCATCGCGATTTCGGCGGACTGGCCGTGGAGGTTGTTCTCGAAGCGGAAGTTTTCCCAGTGGAAGCCCGACTGCTCATAGCCGATTTCCTTGACGGTGTTGCGCACCGCAGCCTCGATCTCGGCGAGCGCGCCATCGGCCCAGGCGCCGTTCTCGTACACGCCTTTGCAGCGGATTTCGCCCGCGAGGACGACGAGGTTGGTCGTGGTCAGCGTCTCGCACGCGATGCGTGCCTGGGGGTCCTTGCTCAGGAACAGGTCGACCACGGTGTCCGAAATCTGGTCGGCGACCTTGTCGGGATGACCTTCCGAGACCGACTCGGAGGTGAAGAGAAACGATGCGCGCATTCGGTGAAACCCTCGTCTTGGCACGACCCGGCGTGACCGGGACAGGCATATAAAGCTTTCCTTATATGTGCTCCTATCGTGCCCATCGCCGGATGGCAATTGCCGTTAGCGCCAGCACGAGTGCGGTGAGCAGCGCCATCAGGTTGCCGACTTGCGCGAACAGGGTGGGGGGGGCGGCGGGCGGGATCGGCAGTTCGATCGCGCCCTGCGTCTCCCACGGGATCGACGCGAGCACGTGGCCGCGCGCGTCGATGATCGCGGAGATGCCGGTCGGCGTCGCGCGGATGATCGGCAGGCCTTCCTCGATCGCGCGGAGCCGTGCCTGCGCCAGATGCTGCGCGGGGCCCCAGCTGCCGTACCAGCTGTCGTTGGACGGGTTGAAGATCAAGGCGGGGCGATGCTTGCGGTCGACGATCGAGCCTGAGAAGATCATCTCGTAGCACAGCGCGAAACCGACCCGCCCGATACCGGGGAGGTCGACTCCATCGGGGCCCTTGCCGGGGGCGAAGTCGAGATCGCCGGGGACGAGCCGCGACAGGCCGATCGCGGACATCAACGGGCGCAGCGGGAGATATTCGCCGAACGGCACCAGATGCGCCTTGTCGTAGCGGGCGACGATCCGCTTCTCCGCGTCGATCGCGAAGATCGCGTTGGTCGCCGACCGGATTTGCCCGGCGGAATCGAACAGCAGCGCGTTTCCGCCGGTGAGGACGACGTCGCGTGGGCCGAGCAGTGCCGCAATCCGTGCGCGGGTCAGGAACGGTGCGGACTCGCCGTAATATTGCGGCGGATAGCCGTCCTCGGGGAGATAGCGCAGCGCGCCCTCTGGCCAGACGATCAGCCGCGGCGCGGCGCGCGGGCTTCCGCTGAGGCCAGCGAGCGCGCGCAGGTTGGTCTCGGCATAATCGTCGCGCGGGCGTTGCTCCTGGTCGAGATCGGGCTGGACGACGCGGACCCGTGGCGCGTTGGTGGGCGTGGGGGCGGCGGGAGTCGTGTCGATCGCCGACAGCGCGAGCAGCCCCGTGACGCCGGCGACCGCGAGCGGAAAGCGCCGGTGCCGCTGTGTCGCGAGCAGCAACGCGCCCGCGACCAGTACGGCGACTCCTGACAGCGCGTACGTGCCGAGATACCGCCCGCTCGCCGCGACCGGCGTCGGGAGCCAGATTTCGGAGAGCGGGTTCCACGGATAGCCGGTCAGCAACGTCCCGCGCAGATATTCGGTCGCGATCCAGGCGGTGGCGAAGATCAGGACATAGCTTGCGTCCAGTGTCTGGCGCCTGAGCTTCCACGCGACCCCCGCCGCGGCCATCGGGAAGATCGCGAGATACAGCGACAGCAGCGCGGGCGCGAACCAGCCGAGCGCATGCGGCATCGCATCCTGGAAACTGAAGGCCTTGGCGATCCAGTTGTTGCCGATGGTGAAATGCGCGAAGCCGAACAGCCACCCGCGCCACAACGCCGCGCGTCGCGTCGGCGCTTGGTGCACCAGCCACATCCACGCGGCGAAACACCCGAGCGTGACGGGCCACAGCGCAAGCGGGGCGAAGCCGACCGCGGCGATCCCGCCGAGCAGGAAGGAGAAAAGGGCGGGGCGCTGAGTCATCGGGTGGCTATCGCGTGATCAGGGAGGGGACGCAACGTCGTGCTTCGATCCTCCCCGGAACGGGGAGGGGGTGTGCGAGCATTGGCCTGCCCCAGGCAGGCCAAGAATGTGTCCGGGGGACACATTCTCGCTCGCACACCAGCCGCCTTCCGGCTGGTGGTGGAGGAGTGCGGCACAAGCGATGCGAGAGTGGCACGCCCCCTCCACCCTTTGCTGAATGCTCAGGGTCCCCCTCCCCCTGCGGGGGAGGATTTGGTAGGGCGGTTGCATGACACGCCCCTTCCATCTCGCCTTCCCGGTCCACGATCTCGCCGCCGCGCGCGCCTTTTACGGTGGGACGCTCGGGTGCACCGAGGGGCGCAGCTCGGACGCGTGGATCGACTTCGACCTCTACGGCCACCAGATCGTCGCGCATCTCGACCCCGCCGCCAAGCCGGTCGCGGTGTCGAACGCGGTCGACGGGCACGCGGTGCCGGTGCCGCATTTCGGCGTCGTGCTGACGATGCCTGACTGGCACGCGCTCGCGAAGCGGCTGACCGCGGCGGGGACTCGCTTCGGGATCGAGCCGCACACCCGCTTCGTCGGACAGCCGGGTGAGCAGGCGACCATGTTCTTTTATGACCCGAGCGGCAACGCGCTCGAGTTCAAGGCGTTTGCCGACGACGCGATGCTGTTCGCGCAATGATACGCCAAGGCGTGAAGGACCTGCCATGAGTGAACCGATCGTCGTCGAAATCCCCCATAAGCTTGGTCTGGCGGCGGCGCGGGCGCGCGTCGATGGCGGGATCGGCAAGCTGGCGGGGATGTTCCCGGGCGGCGCCGCGGTCGATCATCGCTGGGAGGGGGACACGATGTTTTTCACCGTCGCCGCGATGGGGCAGCGCGTCGCGAGCAAGCTGACCGTTGCGGAAAGCTCGGTCCGCGCCGAGGTCGACTTGCCGCCGTTCCTCGCGCTGTTCGCGGACAAGATCCGCGCCAAGCTGGCGAAGGAAGCGCCGAAGATGCTGGAATAACGCCGGTGATGCACGGCTCCCCTCCCTTCGAGGGAGGGGAGTGAGGACGGTTACTTCGCGCTGACCCGCCACACCGTGTTGCCCACGTCATCCGCGACCAGCAGTGCGCCGCCACGATCGAACGTCACGCCGACCGGGCGTCCCCGCGCCTCGCCCTTGGCGTTGAGGAAGCCCGTCAGCACGTCGACCGGCTTTGCGCCTTTCTTGGGAAAGCCGAGCTCGCCGAACGGTACGAATGCGACCTTATAGCCCGACACCGGCACACGGTTCCACGAGCCATGCTCACCAACGAACGCGCCGTTGCTGTACGCCGCCCCCAGCTTCGCGTCGGTCGCGAAGGTCAGCCCGAGCGCCGCGACATGCGGCCCCATCGCGAAATCGGGACGCTTGGAATATTCCTGCAGCGCCGGGTTCCCGGGCTTCACGCGGGTATCGGGATAGCCGCCCCAATAATACCACGGCCACCCGAAGTTATCCCCGAGCCCGACGCGCGTGATGTAATCGGGGACGATGTCCGACCCCAGCATGTCGCGTTCGTTAACCGCGACCCACAGTGCGCCCGATTTGGGTTCGAACGCCATCCCCTGCGGATTGCGCAAGCCCGCGCCGAACACGCGGAAGGTCTTCGCCTGCGGATCGACTTGCAGGATGTTGGCGCGATATTTCTCGGCCTCCATCCCGTTTTCGCCGATGTTCGACGACGAGCCGACGCCGACGTAGAGATATTTCCCGTTCGGATCCGCGAGCAGCGTGCGCGCCCAATGGTTGCCGCCACCGTTGAGCGCGATGATCGTCTCCGGCGTCGCGGTGATCCTGGTCTCGCCGGGCTTGAACGGCACGCGGACCAGCGCATCGGTGTTGGCGATGTAGAGATAGCCGCCGAGCAGCGCCATGCCGGTGGGCGAGTTGAGCCCGCCGATCAGCACGGTCTTCTGTTCCGCAACCCCATCGCCATTGCCGTCGCGCAGCAGGGTGATGCGGTTGGCGGAGGGAACGCCCGCGCCTGCGCGGCCGAGCAGGTAGCGCATCACGGTATCGGTGATGCTGCGGCCCTTGCGCGGCGGCGAGTTGGTCTCGGCGACGAGCACGTCGCCATTGGGGAGGCGGTAGAGCCAGCGCGGATGCTCGAGCCCTTGCGCGAACGCGGCGACCTTGAGCCCGACGGCGGGGACCGGAGTCGTGCCTGCTGGCCAGCCGACTGCCTTGGCGACCTTGGTGGTCGGGATCGTCTGTTCGCGCGGTGCGGAGATTACCGGGCGTTCGCCTTCGACCTGGGTGATCGGGAGCTGAGCGGGCTCGGGCTGGAACATCCACCAGAGGACCGCGACCCCGACGACGACCAGAATGCCGAGGATGATGAGAATGTGTTTGCGCATAGCCGCTTGATAGGGCGCGGCGACGCCCGGTGGAAGGGCTAGAGTTGGGGGGTGTCATCCCGGCAGCCGGGGCAGGGGGAATCCTCCGATGTACAAAAATGGCGGTGGCGCTAGCGCCACCGCCACGATGTACTCATCAAGTTCTCCCGCGGAAGCGGGAGCCCAGGGTTACAGCCGTTGCGCCCGCAACCCTGGGCTCCTGCCTGCGCAGGAGCACGGTCGACGTTACGCGACCGCGGGCTTGCCTTCGACATGGCCCGACGCGACGTCGAACCGGTCGGCATTCATCACCTTGACCCACGCATCGACGAAGTCCTTGATGAACTTGTCGCCCGCGTCGGACGAGGCGTAGACCTCCGCCACCGTGCGGAGCTGCGAGTTGGCGCCGAACACCAGGTCGGTGCGCGAAGCGGTCCACTTCTTCTCGCCGGTCTCGCGCAGCGTGCCGAGATATTCCTCGTCGCTGTCGTCGCTGAGCTGCTTCCACGCGGTTTGCATGTCGAGCAGGTTGACGAAGAAATCGTTGGTCAGCTGACCCTTGCGGTCGGTGAACACGCCGTGGTCCCCGGCCTTGGGATGGTTCACGCCGATCACGCGCAACCCGCCCACCAGCACTGCCATCTGCGGACCGCTCAGCCCAAGTAACTGCGCGCGGTCGACCAGCAGTTCCTCGGTCGGAACGCTGAACTTGACCGACAGATAGTTGCGGAAGCCGTCCGCCTTGGGTTCGAGCACGTCGAAGCTCGCGGCATCGGTCTGCTCGGCCGACGCATCGGTCCGGCCTGGCAGGAACGGCACTTCGATCGTCTTGCCGGCAGCCTTCGCCGCCGCCTCGATCCCGACCGACCCGCCGAGCACGATCAGATCCGCGATCGAAACCTTCTTGCTACCCTGACCGTCGAAGTCCGACTTGATGCCCTCATAGACGCCAAGCACCTTGGCGAGCTGCTCAGGCTGGTTGACCTCCCAGTCCTTTTGCGGCGCGAGCCGGATACGACCGCCGTTCGCCCCACCGCGGTGGTCCGACTGGCGATAGGTCGAGGCCGACGCCCAGGCGGTCGTTACCAGCTCGGCTACCGAAAGCCCCGAATTGGCGATCGCCTGCTTGAGGCCGGGCACGTCGCCCGCGTCGATCTGCGCATAATCCGCCTTGGGGATCGGATCCTGCCAGATCAGGTCCTCGGCCGGAACGTCGGGGCCGAGATAGCGGACCTTCGGCCCCATGTCGCGGTGAGTCAGCTTGAACCAGGCGCGCGCAAAGGCATCGGCGAACGCCGCCGGGTCCTTCTGGAAACGCTTGCTGATCTCGAGGTAAGCCGGGTCCTTCTTGAGCGCCATGTCGGCGGTCGTCATCATCGTCGGGACCTTGACGCTCGGGGTGTGCGCCTTGGGAGCGAGCGTTTCCTCGGGGTTGCCGACCGGCTGCCACTGGTGCGCGCCTGCCGGGCTCTTCACCAGCTCATATTCGTGGTCGAGCAGCATGTCCCAATAGGTCTGGTCCCAGGTGATCGGCGTCGGGGTCCAGGCGCCTTCGATCCCCGAGGTGATCGTGTCGTCGCCGAGTCCGGTGCCGTGCTTCGACACCCAGCCGAGGCCCTGCGTCGCGATGTCGGCGCCTTCCGGCTCTACGCCGACGAGCGATGCGTCACCTGCGCCATGCGCCTTGCCGAAGGTGTGGCCACCCGCGGTCAGTGCGACGGTCTCTTCGTCGTTCATGCCCATGCGCGCGAAGGTCTCGCGCATGTCGCGCGCCGAGCCCATCGGGTTGGGGCAACCGCCGGGGCCTTCCGGGTTGACGTAGATCAGGCCCATCTGGATCGCGGCGAGCGGGCTCTCGAGCGCACGGCCCTCTTCTTCGTCGATTCGCGTATCGCCGAGCCATTCTTCTTCCGTACCGAAGTAGATGTCCTTCATCGGCTCGAACACGTCCTCGCGTCCGCCACCGAAGCCGAACACGGGTCCGCCCATCGATTCGATCGCGACGTTGCCCGCCATGATGAACAGATCGGCCCAGCTGAGCTGCTTGCCGTACTTCGACTTTATCGGCCACAACAGGCGACGTGCCTTGTCGAGGTTGCCGTTGTCCGGCCAGCTGTTGAGCGGCGCGAACCGCTGCGAACCCGACGAAGACCCGCCACGCCCGTCACCGGTGCGATAGGTGCCCGCCGAATGCCATGCCATGCGGATGAAGAACGGGCCGTAATGCCCGTAGTCGGCCGGCCACCACGGCTGGCTGTCGGTCATCAGCGCGGTCAGGTCGCGCTTTACGGCTGCGTAATCGAGTGTGTTGAAGGCTTCTGCATAATCGAAATCGTCGCCCATCGGGTTGGCCGACAGACCGTTCTGCTGGAGGATTTCGAGGCTGAGCTGGTTGGGCCACCAATCGCGGTTGGTGCGGCCGAGCAGCGACCGCAGCGCAGCGGGCTCCTTGTTCGGATCGCTCAGCGGGCTGCCGGAGGTAATTGCGTCCATGGGTCTCTCCAATCGACTCTTCGTAATTTCGGAGGAGAGTTTGCCATGAACCAAGCGATCGATGAAATGCATTAATCCGAAGAGAGTGATCGGCTGGGTGATTATTGCGGCGGGGCGGTCCACCAGTCTCGCATCGTATTGGTCCCGTGCCGCCCCCAGGGGTAAAGGTGGATCGTCCTAGTCGTCGCGGCCTTCGGGCTCCGGCCTTGGCGGATGAAGCCGCAGACTCAGCACGCGGCGCGTGTCCGCCGCAATGACCTCGAGCGTCCAGCCGCTGTCGTGGACGATACAGTCGCCGACCTTGGGCACATGCCCCGCGAGCACTGCGGCCAAGCCGCCGATCGTGTCGATGTCGCCATCGACCTCGGCGAGTCGCTCGTCGATCGTCTCGCCGACATCCTCGAGTTCGGCACGCGCATCCACGTCCCACGCGCCGCCGTCGAGCGGGACGAGCAGCGCGGTCGGGGCGTCGTCATGCTCGTCCTCGATGTCACCGACGATTTCTTCGATCAAATCCTCGATCGTAACGAGCCCCTCGGTACCGAAATACTCGTCGAGCACGATCGCGAGATGGACGCGCTTCTGCCGCATGTCCGCGAGCAGATCGAGCGCGCCGCGCGACATCGGGACGTAGAGCGGCTCGCGGATCAGCGGCGCGATGCTGTCGGGATGCTCCGCGCCGGTCGCGAGGATCTGGAACACGTCCTTGATGTGGACCATCCCGATGATCGTATCGAGCTTCTCGCGGTAGACCGGCAGGCGGCTGTGCCCGGCCTCGGCGAACAAGGCGACGAGGTTCGCAAAACTCGTCGTTTCCTCGACCGCGACGATGTCCGCGCGCGGCACGCCGACGTCACCCGCGTCGCGCTCGCCGAAGTGGAGCAGGTTGCGCACCATTGTCCGCTCGAGCAGGGAAAGATCCCCCTTGGCGTCGGGCGCTGGGTCGTCCTCATGCGCGTCGATCGCTTCCTCAAGCGTCGCGCGGAGCGATTCGTCGCCCGAATGACCCGAGATCCAGCTGCGGAACGACCGCCAGATGCTCGTCTCATGCCCCGGGGAGGCATGGGTGACACCGCCGTATTGCGTGGCGGTGCCGGTGGTACTTTGGCCGTCGGGCATGGGGTTACGTCAGTCCTCAGCGATTAGATACGGATCGGCGATGCCCAGCGCGGAGAGGGCCGCGATCTCGATCGCTTCCATCGCCCCCGCCTCGTTATCGTCCATGTGATCATACCCTAGCAAATGCAGCGTGCCATGCACGATCAAATGCGTCGCGTGGCTTTCGACCGTCACGTCTTTTTCCGCCGCCTCGCGCGCGCACGTCTCATAGGCGAGCACGATATCGCCGAGCAGCACCTCGCCATCGTCCGAATTCTGCGCGATCGTGTCGAGCAGGTCGGACTGGACCATCGGGAAGGACAGGACGTTGGTCGGCTTGTCCTTGTGGCGGTATTGCGCGTTGAGCGTCTGGACTTCGGCATCGTCGGTCAGCCGCACCGAAATCTCGACGCTTGCCGCGCCGGTCGCGAGCTCGGCATGCGGCGTCCGTCCGATCGCGGCCAGCGCGGCGCGGGTGGCAAGCGCCTCCCAGTCGTGTTCGGGCCAGACGTCTTCGTGGGAGAGGGCTATTTCAAGCATCAGGCAAGATCCGTATGGAGGAAGTCGTCGCCCTTGTAGAGCAGGGTGGCGGCGTTGGTCTTGGCGCAAGCGTACGCAAAACAGTCGCCCATATTGAGCCTGGCGGGATGACCGGCGCCCTTGCCGTAGCGATGATACGCCTCGACCGCGGCGCTACCTTCGGTGGCGCCGATCGGAACCAGACGGATCGCGAAGTCGGCAACGAAGGCCTCGACTTCGGAAGACGCGAGCGGGATCGGAACGGTCCTTTTCCTAGCGACGGCACGCGCCGCTTCCCACAGCGAGATCGCCGAACACAATATCTGGTCGGCCGCGCCGAACCGTTCCTCGATCGCGGGTGACCCCGGCTCCCCGGTCATCATCGCGACCATCGCGGATGCATCGAGAAAAAGGATCAATCCCCGTCCTCGTCATTCAGCGAATCGTAAAACGCCTTGTCGGCGTCGAGACCGGTCGGTTCCCCTAGCGGATGGGCCGCGCGCCACGCTTCGAGTCGATCGTGGATGCTGCCGCTCCGTTCGGCCTGCAGGGCGCGTTTGCGATGTTCGAGCGCATCGTGGACGGCCGCGGTCTTGCTGGTCCCCAGCAATGCGGCGACCTCGCGCGCCAGGTCTGCGGTGTCATGGTTCTTGATGTAGAGCGACGCCATCGCAGCCTCCGGGATATCCCAAATATATCTTCGGGATATCCCCACCGTCAATCCGACTTGCCCTCATACGCCTCGACGATTCGCCCGACGATCGGATGGCGAACGACGTCGCCCGAACCGAAGCGGCAGATCGACAACCCTTCGACTCCCTCGAGCCGCCCGACCGCATCGTTCAGGCCCGAAGCGTTCATGCCACCGGGAAGATCGGTCTGTTTGGGATCGCCGCAGATCACCATCCGGCTGTTCTCGCCAAAGCGGGTGAGGAACATCTTCATCTGCGCGGGCGTGGTGTTCTGCGCTTCGTCGAGGATGATGAACGCGTCTGCGAGCGTCCGTCCGCGCATGAACGCGATCGGCGCAATCTCGATTTCGCCGCTGGCGATGCGGCGCTCGACCTGCTCGGCGGGGAGGCAGTCGTTGAGCGCATCGTACAACGGACGGAGATAGGGATCGACCTTCTCCTTCATGTCCCCCGGCAGAAACCCGAGCTTCTCGCCCGCTTCAACCGCCGGGCGCGACAGGATCAGCCGCTGGACACTGCCGGTGATGAGCTGTGCGACCGCTTGTGCGACCGCGATATAGGTCTTGCCGGTGCCTGCCGGCCCGAGCGCGAAGATGATGTCGTTGCCCAGCAATTGCCGCATGTAATGCGCCTGGGCGATCGTGCGCGGGACGATCGTCTTCTTGCGCGTGCGGATCATGATCTGCGGCACGGCGCCGCCGCCTGCATCTGCCTGCAGGATCCCCGCGAGTGTCGGTTCGCTCGACATCGCGATCACCGCGTCGATCAACCCAGTGTCGACCACTTCACCGCGCGCGATCCGGTTGTACAGACCGTGGAGCACGTCGCGCGCCTGGGCTACCGCCTCGGCCGTGCCTTCGAGCCCGACCTTGTTGCCCCGCGCGGTGATGTACACGCCCAACTTGTTCTCGAGCGCCAGCAGGTTCTGGTCGAACTCGCCAAACAGTTGCGCCATCAGTTGCGGACGATCGAACAGGACTTCGGTGCGGCTGCGATCGCCGGACTGCGCGGGGACTGGCTTACGGCTCATGCAATTCCTTTGCTGGGAAACGGCAGACGAGGGACGCCACGGACAATGGCGTCGAACGGAACGCGAACATGGGGAGTGATCCTACCTCCGGCAAGTCCATGACGAGCAAGGATAAGATCGGCGAGCACAGGGGCGGGGGAACCTGAAACGATCGTCGCGGCGACAGATCGTGGAGCAAATGCCCCGGTGGGTGATTGCGGCCGCAGGCTCAGCGCCGCACGCCGATGCGCGTCAACACGAGATCCGCCCCGGACAGGAGGATTCGCCCGACTCCCAGCATGATGTAGACCCACAAGGCGGGTGGGTTCGGCTTCCACTGGCCTGGCGCGAGATCGGAGGGGGCGGGGTCCGGGAACATCGCGATGATGCTGCTCGAAACCGGCGGGTTTGTCGAGGGGATGTGTGGTGATCCAGCCCAGGTAGCCGTCCGATCGTCGCCATCGGATACCGCGACCCGTTGGATCGCGACTTGCCATCGACTGTCGGCGGCCAAGAACAGCGTTACCAAATGTTAGGACTCTCCTGCGAAAGATTGCCGCACTCGGAGAACGGCACATGGTTTTAACTGCACAGCTCTTTCTACAGGAAGACGATGCCGCGCTCGAGCAGGGGGTTAGCGGCCGTCAGGCGCCGCGTCGGCCGGTCGACGCCGGTGCTACGATTCGCGACAAGGACGCCCGACCGATCGACGCCAAGGTCGTGGACATATCCACCACGGGCTGCCTGATCGTCGTGGACGGCACGATCGCGGTTCCATCGAGCATCAGCATCGGGATCGCCGGGATCGGTCGCGTCTCCGCGCAGATCGTCCGGCGCAACGGATCGCGCTACGGATGTGCGTTCGACCAGCCGCTGAGCGATTCCGCGATTCAGGCGGCACGCGCGGTCGAGACCGTCGTGCCTTTCGCCGTCGCCGGCGACCCGCTCCCAACGGGCGATGCCACGTCCGAAGCACTCCCCGAATTCCGTCGCCTGCCGATGCGCACGCGCGCGCTGGTCATCGTCGGCGCGTCGCTGGCGTTGTGGGGCGTGGTCGTGACCGGAGCCGTCGCTGTGGTCGCCGCGCTCGGCTGACGGCAGCGCTTGCCGATAGTGGGCACGGGCCGGAGCCTGCGCGCGACCAGGACTGTTAGGCGACGACTTCCGTTGGTGCCGCGCCTGCCACCGAGTTCGGCCCCGCCTGGACGATATCGACCGTCACCAGATCCCCGATCGCCGCGTCCGTAACCAAGTGCACCGATTGCAGCCATGGCGACTTGCCCAGCATCTGACCGGGCAGCTTGCCTGCGCGCTCGATCAGCACCTGACAGCGTCGACCGACGCTGTCGGCGTTGAACGCCGCCTGATCGCGATTGAGCGCCGCTTGGAGGCGCTGCAGCCGGTCGTCCATCACGTCCGCCGGGACTTGATCCGCCATCGTCGCGGCAGGCGTGCCGGGGCGGGGCGAATATTTGAAACTGAACGCCTGCGCATAGCCGACCGCATCGACCAGGCTCAGCGTCTCCGCGAAATCGGCGTCGGTCTCTCCGGGGAACCCGACGATGAAATCCCCCGACAGCGCGATATCAGGGCGCGCCACGCGGACTCGATCGAGAATGCGCAGATAGGAATCGCGGCTGTGGCTGCGGTTCATCGCCTTGAGCAGCCGGTCGCTCCCCGCCTGCACGGGCAGGTGGAGGAACGGCATCAGCTTCTCGATGTCGCGGTGCGCATCGATCAACCCTTGCGTCATGTCGTTGGGGTGGCTGGTCGTGTACCGGATCCGCGCGAGGTCGGGGATTTCGGCGAGCGTCGCGACCAGATGTTCCAGCCCGCGCGTCTCATCGGTCCAGGCATTGACGTTCTGCCCGAGCAACGTGATCTCGCGCGCACCGGCATCGACCAGTGACTTCGCTTCGTCCACGATCTGCGCGAACCCGCGGCTGACTTCGGCACCGCGCGTATAGGGTACCACGCAATAGGTGCAGAACTTGTCGCACCCTTCCTGCACCGTCAGGAACGCGCTCGGCGGAACGCGGCGGCGGGCCGGGAGATGTCCGAACTTCATGTCGACCGGCATGTCGGTGTCGAGCGCGGATTCCCCGCGCGCGGCGCGCGCGACGAGCGCGGGCAGGTTGTGATACGCTTGCGGCCCGACGACGACGTCGACCTTCGCGCGACGGACGATCTCCGCCCCCTCGGCCTGCGCGACACAACCTGCGACCGCGATCATCGGATCGTTGCCATGCTTGCGCAGGCGGCCGATGTCCGAATAGACCTTCTCGGTCGCGCGTTCGCGGATGTGGCAGGTATTGAGCACGACCAGATCCGCGTCGGCGGGATCGGCCTGCGTCAGGCCTTGGGCGGCCATCAGTTCGGCCATGCGGTCGCCGTCATAGACGTTCATCTGGCAGCCGAAGGATTTGACCGCGAAGGTCTGGGGCGCTTTGTGCGGGAGTTTGGGGGCCGGTGTCATGATCGGCGCGGCTATAGGCGCAATCGCGGCGCGACTGAACCCCTAGCCGGTTGGCGCGCGCGCATGATCCTTGATGTCGAGCGCGGCGGGGAGGGTCGGGCCCTTGCCGGCCCATACGTCATGCCCGATGAACGGCGGCACCGGGCCGCACATCACGACCGACAGCGCAACTTCGATACGACGCTTGCTCTCCGCCGCGATCGCCTTTCGTCCCGGGAAATCGCGGGGGTAGAAGGGTTCGAGGAAATGCACCGCGACGCGGAATCCGCCCTTGCGTGCGAGCAGCCGCATCGCGTTCGCCTTGCCGCTTTCCTCACCGATCCACGCGATGTCCGCGCCGACCGGGCCGTAATCGAGCAATACCGGCTGGACCATCACCCCCGGCGGCGGGGGCTCGAGGACCTTGAGCATCGACGTCTTGAACGGCAGCAGCGATCGCCCGTCGGTGGTGGTGCCCTCCGGGAAGACCGTGACCGACCAATTCTCCGCCAGCGTTTCGCGCAGCGCGTTGATCTGTTCGGCGACCCCGAGCCGATCCTCGCGCGCAACGAACACCGTACGGTTGAGCGTCGCCAGCCAGCCGACCACCGGGGCCTCGCGGATTTCCGCCTTGGCGACGAACGCCGTGCCGCTCGCGCCGGCAATCGCGCAGATGTCGACCCAGCTGACATGGTTGGAGATATAGAAGACGTCGCGTTTGAGCGGCACGCCGACCACGCGGACGCGTGCGCCGCAGATCCGCGCCGCGGTTCCCAGGAACAGCCGCGGCCAGGGCGACGAAAGCCGAACGAAGCGCCACAAATAATGCAGCGGGATCGCAAACAGCAGCGAGACCGCGAGCAACGCCACGCGCGTCCATAGCCTGATCCAGCCGAGCCGATTGATCGGGGGTGGCCGCCCGGCCGCCGCATCGGCGCGCGCAGCCACGCGCGCGGCAGCGGCTTCAGCCCTTGCGGTCAAGCGCGACGCCGTACAATTCCATGCGGTGGTCGACCAGCCGGAACCCCAGCCGCTCGGCAATCGCCTTCTGCAACTGTTCCAATTCGGGATCGACGAATTCGATCACCTTGCCGCTCTCGACGTCGATCAGATGATCGTGATGGGCCTCGGGCGCGGGCTCGTAGCGCGCGCGGCCATCGCCGAAATCGTGACGGTCGAGGATACCGGCTTCCTCGAACAGGCGAACGGTGCGGTAGACGGTCGCGATCGAAATACCGGGGTCGATCGCCGAGGCGCGTTCATACACCTTCTCGACGTCCGGATGGTCCTCGGCATCGGACAGGACGCGCGCGATGACGCGACGCTGGTCGGTGATACGCAGTCCCTTTTCGGCACACAGCGCTTCGAGATCAATATGACGGGGCATGCCGCCGATGTAGGCGTCTTCGAATTATTGCGAAAGAGGATAGTGACTCGCAACAGGCCCTTCTCGGCGCGGGGAAGGGCCTGTCGCGTAAGGTCAGCGCGTGACCGGCTTGCGGCGCTTAGTGCCGAGACCAATCTTCTTGGCGAGAGTCCGGCGCTGTTCCGCATAGTTGGGGGCAACCATCGGATAGTCCGCGGGAAGGTTCCACTTGGCGCGATACTGTTCGGGAGTCATCTGGTAATGCGTCATCAAGTGGCGCTTGAGCATCTTCAGCTTCTTGCCGTCTTCAAGGCACACGATGAAGTCAGGCTTGATCGACGAACGGACAGAAACGGCTGGTTCCTGACGAACTTCAGCGACCGGTGCAGGGCCACCAAGGGACGTCAAGGCACCGTGTACATTGGCGATGAGCACAGGGAGGTCCGAAACCGCGACGCTATTGTTGCTGACGTGGGCCGCGACGATGTCTGCGGTAAGCGTGATCAGGGTGTCCTGAAGCTCGCTGTTGATGTCCATGGGAATCCTTTCACACTCTATTGCACACGATTACAGTCCGTGGCAGTGGCGGGCTATCGTCCTGCACTCAATAGAATGCAAGGATCAATTACGAAGATGACCTTAGCGCCATTATAGATTGCGTCGATATGTCAGGGCGTCGAATGCCTGACCGGCCGGCCCTCGATAGTATTGATGACGCTCGCCGACTTTTTCGAACCCCGCGGAGCGGTACAATTTGATCGCTTCGTTGCCACTTCGTACTTCGAGGTGCAGCGTTAGTGCACCCTGACTTGCCGAGTCCGTAATGACCGCGCGCAGCAACGCTCCCGCTACGCCGCGACGACGCACCGTTGGCACGGTTGCCAGCAACAACAGTTCCGCTTCGTCGATCACGCGTCGCGACAGCGCGAACCCCGCAGGGACGTCATCGATCGTCGCGATCGTCAGCCACACGCCAGGCATCGCCAGCAGGCCGAGTACCTGATTGCGCGTCCATGCCTCGCCGAACCTAGGGTCGAACGCGGCCTGCATCATCTGATCGACGATCGGCAGGTCGGCCACCACGCCGTGGCGCAGGTCGACCCGCACCATCGTGCTCATGCGGGAGCGCCCGTCATCGGTAATCGCGGCGCTGCGGGCTTGGCATCGGGTGCGCGGCCATAGATCGGCACCGGCGGCAAGCCTGCGTCCTGCGGTGGAAGCAACACTGCATCCGCGGCGTCGGGCAACACGTCGTGGACACGGCGCTGCGGATCGATCGCGGTAATGAAGCGGACGCCGCTACCGAACAGTGCAAGATCCGGCGACAGGATCTCGAGGGCCGCTTCAGGGCGAAGCGAAGTAAAGGGAGCGATCGCGCGGAGGGGGGCGGCGAACTGTTGCATGAAGACTTCGCCATGCCCGCCTTCCAGCACGACCGCAAGTTCGGAACAGGCCGGATCCCTGCCGAATGCAGCGGCCGCGAGGAGCGTGAGCGACGTGTATCCGGACAGCGCCGCGCCCCAACCGAGCGCCAGCCCGCGCGCGGCGGCGATCCCGACGCGGATGCCGGTGAAGCTGCCAGGGCCGCAATCGACGAGGATGCGGGACGCGCGGCCACCGTCGGGCAGTTCGGCGACCATTGCGATCAGGCGCTCGGCATGACCGCGCCCGACGACTTCATGCCGATGCGCGACCACGCCGTCCGCGTCGATCAGCGCGACCGAACACGCCGCGGTCGCGGTTTCGATGACGAGCGTCCGCATCGATCAGGCGATCGTGTTGAACATCTCGAACGCGGGCCGGGGCGAACGGTCGTAAACCGTCGCGGGATCGCCGTGGCCGAGGGTGGAAATGAAGTTGACGCTTACCGATGGCGTATCCGCGAAGAACGCCTTGTCGATCTTGCCGCCGTCGAAGCCCGACATCGGCCCGGTATCGAGACCGAGCGCGCGCGCCGCGATGATGAAATATGCGCCTTGCAGCGAAGAGTTGCGAAAAGCCGATGCCGCGCGCAGCTCGGCATTGCCGTCAAACCACGCCTTCGCGTCGACATGCGGGAACAGCATGGGGAGATGTTCGTGAAATTCGCGGTCCATCCCGACGATGACGCTGACCGGCGCCTTGAGGATCTTCGGCGCATTCTGCGCCGAGACGCAGTCTGCCAGCTTCGCCTTGGCCGCATCGGACGTGCACCACACCAGGCGCGCCGGAAGCTGGTTGGCGGAGGTCGGGCCCCATTTCATCAGGTCCCAGATTGCGCGCAACGCATCTTCCCCGACCGGGGTGTCGGTATAACCGTTGTAGGTGCGGGCGGTGCGAAAGATCCGGTCGAGCGCGGCGTCGTCGAGCGCCTGCATCAGATCGCGCGCACTTCGGTGACTTCAGGAACGTAATAGCGCAGCAATTGCTCGATCCCGTTCTTGAGCGTCGCGCTCGACGAGGGACAGCCCGCGCAGGCCCCCTGCATCGCCAGATAGACCTTGCCCTTCTCGAACCCGCGATAGACGATGTCGCCACCGTCGTTCGCGACCGCCGGGCGGATCCGCGTCTCGATCAGGTCCTTGATTTGCGCCACGATGTCGGCGTCCGCGGGATCATCGGCAAAGCCCGTGTCGCTCGCAACGGTGATCTCGCCGGCGCTGCCGGGGCGGAACAGCGGCATGTCCGCGCTGAAGTGATCGAGCAGGATGCCGAGCACGTCGGGCTTGAGCGCGCTCCAGTCGGTCCCCGCCGCCGCGGTCACCGAAACGAAGTCGCTGCCGAAGAACACCCCGGTCACGTCCCCCAGCCCGAACAGCGCGTCGGCCAGCGGCGATGCTTCCGCATCCTCGGGCGTCGCGAAGTCGCGCGTCCCTGCGGCCATCACCGTGCGGTTGGGCAGGAATTTGAGCGTCGCCGGGTTCGGCGTCAGTTCTGTTTCGATAAGCATGAGTTCCATGTGGCGCGCAGGGGCGGGGATCGCAAGGGATGATCGCCGCCGATCCAATTCCCAAGCGCGCGCCTGTAGCGGCAGCCCCAATGCTGGCGGTGACCGAATTTCCCCGCTATCGTCAGGGCATGACATCGCTTCAGCGCAAGATGCGCCTCG
>NZ_JAPYKK010000030.1 GCF_029623395.1 Sphingomonas echinoides | reverse complement strand
GCAATTCTGCCGGATCACGCAATCGTCGCCGATCACGCTATTGCCGTGAATCACGATCCCGCCCTGATGTTCGATCACGACACGACGTCCGAGCACGACCGAATAGGGCAGTTCGATGCCATAATTGTTGCGGCATCGGCGGAACATCATCCGGTACAGCAGACTGAACGGAATGCGCAGCGGCTTGGGGCGGACCCCCATCCGCCACACGCCGAAGCGATGGATCGCGACCGCGCGGAAGCCGGGACGCGTCCAATCGCGACCATGCGCCACCCAATCCTCGCGGATCTGCGCCCATAGCGATGGCGTATCGCTCATTTGCGCACGGGGCCGCTGTTATATTCGATCAGGTCGGAGCGCCGTCCGGTCAGCCGCCCGATCTGGAAGCGCGCCAGTCCGATCATCTCGGCCCCCTTGCCGATCATCAGGAACGCCCCCGTCAGCAACGCCTGCCGCGGTTGCAGCGTCGCACGCCGCCGCGCCGCGATCCGCAGCGCCTGCAACGGCCACACCGCGGCGAACGCAACGGCGGGCACCAGCCAGAGCGGCCCGAACACGATCGCGAGCAGCACCATCGCCAGCACCAACACCGGCAACACCCCGCCCCACAGCAGGATGCTGCGGCACTGACGCCGCCAATCGGGCTCGCGCAGACCCGGATGCCGATCCGCGAGTTCGCCGAACGCGTGGCCGGAACGCTCGGTCCGGCGCCACCATTGGCCGAACCGCAGGATCGCCGCATCGTGAATCGTCATCTCATGGTCGATGCGGTACAGGCGCCAGCCCGTCTTGCGCAGCCGGATCGACATGTCCGGGTCCTCGCCCGCAATCATCTCGCCATCATAGCCGTTTATCGCGGTGAGTGCATCGACCCGCACCATCACGTCGCCACCACCGGCAGCGGCTTCGCCGACGGGGACGTTCCATTCGTCATCGCAGAACGCGTTGTAGATCGACCGTTCCGGGAAGCGCTCGCGCCGGCGACCGAACACCAGCGCAAGACCGGGATCGCGTTCCAGCGCATCGCGCGCCGCATCGAGCCAGCCCGGCGCAAGCTCGCAATCGCCGTCGACCATCTGGACAAAGATGAGCCCGGGATGATCCTTCCGCAACCGCTCCAGCCCGGCGTTCCGCGCGCGCGCCGCGGTGAACTTGGGCGGTACCGCAAGCTCCACCACCGTCACGCCCTGCGAACGCGCCCACGCCACACTGTCGTCGGTCGACCCGGAATCGACGTAAACGCGGGCAGCGGTCCCGCTGGTCGAGGCAATGCAACGGCGCAGACGCTCGCCCTCGTTGCGGCCGATCATGACGACGCCCACGTGCGCGCCGATCGTTTCAGGCCGCGAATCCGGCGAGGGCGACACAATTCGATCCATTGGCTGGGCTAGCCTTACGGGGCCCCTGCTTGTCAACCGCATGATGGTCGGCGCTTGACGCCGGGGTTGCCAAACTGGCACCGGAAGCGCCGTTCATCAGCAGGGGAAAGATTGCCGTGACCTCGACGCGACAACCAGACGTTCCCCGGAACGACCGTTTTCCAAGGACGACCTTCCTCGACCTCGATTTCGACACCGTGACGGCAGCGGAGGTCGTCGCGTTCCTGCGAACGCGGACTGTGGAGGATCGGTTCGGCTACATCGTCACGCCGAACGTCGACCATATGGTCCAGATCGACGCGCAGCCCGAGCTTCGGCCGGTCTATCAGGGGGCGCTGCTGTGCCTCAACGACAGCCGCGTCCTCGCGCGGCTCGCCAAGCTCTACGGGATCGCGCTGACCGTCGTTCCCGGCAGCGATCTGATCGTCGCGCTGTTCGGTTCGGTCCTGCAGGACGGCGACCGCCTGTGCATCGTCGGCGCGAGCGCCCCGCTGGTCGCGCAATTGCGCGCGCAATATCCGCGCATCACGATCGTTCACCACGAACCGCCGATGGGATTGCGCCGCAACGCCGCGGCGCGGCAGGCCGCGGTCGATGCGGTTGCGGCGGCGAACGCGCGGTTCACCTTGCTCGCCGTCGGGGCGCCGCAGCAGGAAATCCTCGCGTCGGAGATGGCGGCGGCTGGAACGGTCACGGGCACGGCCTTCTGCATCGGCGCGGCAGTCGATTTCATCGTCGGGGCGCAGGTGCGCGCGCCGCGGATCGTCCAGCAGGCCGGGATGGAATGGTTCTGGCGCCTCGCCGGAAGCCCGCGCCGGCTGGGCCGGCGCTATCTGGTCGAAGGACCGAAGATCTTTAGGATCGCGCTGCGCTGGCAGCGGAACCGGCGGCGCAGCACGCCGCACTGAGGTCAGAGACCCCTGCCGGGAGGAAAGCCCTCCCGGCAGGGGCCTCTGGATCAGAACACGAAGTCGGTCGACAACACGCCCGCGGTCGACTTCACGGTCAGCACCATGTCGGCGACGCCGTCGCCGTTGGTGTCGGCGGAAACGATCCAGTCGCTGCCGCTAGCCTGGACGCGAAGCTCACCGGCCTTCTTGGTGAAGTCCGCGCTGCCGACAAAGCGGAACGCGTCCCGCGTGGTCGTGGCCGTGTTGGCGTCGATCGCACTCAGGTTGATCTTGTCGCCCTGCCCTGCGCCCAGCACTACGGTCGCCGATGTCGCCGCCGTCTTGCCGAGTTCACCCGGCAGGAACCGATAAGTATCCGCGCCAGCACCGCCGTCGAGGAAATCCTTGCCCCCGCCGCCGTACAGCGTGTCGTTGCCGGCATCGCCGAACAACTGGTCATCCCCCGTGCCGCCGTACAGCGTGTCGTTCCCGCCACCGCCGCGCAGGATGTCGTTCCCGCCGCCGCCGCGCAACACGTTGGCGGCAGCATTGCCGGTGATGGTGTTGGCGCCGGTGTTGCCGGTTCCGTCGATCGCCGCATTGCCGTCCAGCCACAATGTCTCGACATTGTCGGACAGGGTGTAGCTGACGCTGGCGCGAACAACGTCGTTGGTCCCTTCCCCGGCCAGTTCGATCACCTTGTCGTTGACGTCGTCGACCAGATACGTATCGTTCCCGGCACCGCCATACAGGGTGTCCGCCCCCGCGCCGCCGTCCAGCACGTCGTCGCCGGCATTGCCGTACAGCGTGTCGTTGCCGGCCCCGCCCCACAGATAGTCGTTGCCCGCACCGCCCCACATGGCGTTGGCGCTGGCCGACCCCATGCCGATGAAGTTGGACGACCCGAGATACCGCAGGTTCTCGACATCGCTGGACAGCATGTACATCGACAGCGTGGTATTGACCGTATCGTTGCCGCCGTTGGACAGTTCGATCACCTGATCAGCATACGTGTCGACGACATAGGTATCGTCGCCCGCGCCGCCGGTCATCTTGTCGGAACCTGCGCCGCCGTCGAGATAGTCGTTGCCGTCACCGCCGAGCAGGGCATCGTTCCCCGCGCCGCCGATCAGCCGGTCGTTCCCCGCCCCGCCCGACAGCGTATCGTTGCCTGCGCCGCCGGTGATGACGTTGTCGAGCGCGTTACCCGTTCCGGTGAACGCAGTTGTCCCGGTGTAGCTGAGGTTCTCGAGATTGGCACCAAGCGTGAAGCTGGCGAGCGTCGTGCGGATTTCGTCGGTCCCACCGTCCGCCGCTTCGGTGACGACGTCGCCCGCATTGTCCACGACATAGGTGTCATTGCCAGCGCCGCCGATCATCGTATCCGCGCCGACCCCGCCATCCAGCACGTCGTTCCCCGAACCCCCGGTGATGACGTTGTCGAGCGCGTTGCCCGTGCCCTTGAAGGCCGCCGTGCCGGTGTACGTCAGGGTTTCGAGGTTGTCGCCCAGCGTGTAGCTGGCGAGCGCGGTGCGCACCTCGTCCGTCCCGCCCGATGCGAGTTCGGTGACGACATCGCCTGCGTCATCGACAATGTAGACGTCGTTTCCGGCTCCGCCGACCATGGTGTCGGCGCCCGTGCCGCCATCGACCACATCGTCGCTGGCCCCGCCGACCAGCCGATCCTGACCAGCGCCGCCCGAAAGCGTATTCTTGCCGTCGCCGCCGAGGATGACGTTGTCGAGCGCATTGCCCGTCCCGACGAACGCACCGGTGCCACCGAAGGCGAGATTCCGTTGGGTCGCATTCAGGACATACTGGTTGAGCGCGGTGGCGACATCCAGCTTGTCGCCGGACGAGATCGTGTCCGCCGGATTGGCAGCGGTCCGCCCCGCATTGGCCAGCGCCACCAACGCATCATATTTTGCGCTGCCTGCGTCATAGGTGCTGGCGAGCGCACCCCATTCGCCGTATTTCGAGGACGGGCCGACGTTGTTGAACGCGTTGATTTCGGTGCCACCTGCCGCCGCAAAGTCCGCCGCCATCTGTTTGTACAGATCCGCCATCCGGGGATCCGTGCTGAGCCGCGCGAGGAACGCCTGGATTTCGGGCTGCGCTGCAGCGGAATAGCGGATCGAGTCGGTGTGGACACCGCCTTCGTACGCGATCAGGTCGAGACCTAATTTTTTCGCGACCCCCGCCTGATATACGTCTTGCGCCTGCACACGGGCCAGCGAGTCCTTCAACGCCGCAAATCCGGACACCATTCCGGCCTCCCCGGCGCGCGACCAAGCCAGAAGATCTGTCTCACTGACCTTGTAGAGATCGAAATAGGTCGTGACCGCATAATCGTCGAACAGTTTCGAGACGTCACCGACCCGGGCGACGCCCTTCAGGACGGAGCGCTCAAGCCCTTGATACGCGGTTTGCGTCGCAAGCACGCTCTCCTGGCGGCTCGGCGCGTCCGCGAAAATCGCCTTGGCGATCGTTGCGATCTGGGCCGAACGATAGCCGTAGAATTGCACGTAGCCATCCCCGACATGTTCGGCGGAGTTGTTGCCATCGATGACCCCGTCCCCGTTGACGTCCTTGCCGAACAGCTGATCGCCCATTTTCAAGGCGTAATGGGACTGGAGAAATCCGAAGTTCCACACTTCGTTCGAATATTCGACCTTGACCTTCAGCGCCGGGTCGAGATTGTCGTGAACGTATTGCAGCGCTTTCGTGACATATTGGTCGTCCGCTTCCGCTGGAATGTTCAACCACATGTTGTTGTGCGTCTTGTTTGCCAGCGCGACCATCACCTCGATCGGAACGTCACCCGACCAGGATGCCGTGTTGATCGACTTGCGGCTGCCCCAATTGGTGGTCTTCGAGTTGTTCGTGCCGCCCCAGTCCATGAAACGCAACGTCGAGAACGGGTCGACCTTTGCCAGAAACTCCGGGGTGAAGATTTCGCCAGAGTCGAACAGCGAAAGCTGGTCCTGCCGTACGATCTGAATATCGGTTGGCGGGTTGCCAGCATTGATCGCATTGATGCTAAGCTGCGCCGACACTCCACCACTATAGCGAAAGACGATTTCGCCGGGCTTCTGACTCAGGACTTGGCTATACGAAATCGAGAAGCTGGCGTCACCCTTGTACCGCAGAACATAGACGTCGGGCATCGGGAGAGAAGCAGGGTCGAGCTCGACCATCGCATACATATGCGCCCCGCCCGTGGGGATGGCGGTCGGATACCCGTTCGCGTCAAGCGGCGGCGCCCCCATCGGGGTGTATTTGCTGTCGCGCACGGTCCAGCTTCCCGACGTCTTGAAACGGTTTAGGAACGGAAACTGGTTGCCGTAATAGCTGACGCCAGCGAGATTCATTCCGATTGTGGGTGTGTCAGGCATTTTTACTTCCCCAAAGTCAGTGCTTTGGAGAGTGTATTACTGCATTTGACGTATTAGAATCGTCGACGTGTTTGGTTAATAATTCGCCAATCGCGTGTTTCTGGAGGAGCGTCTGTTTCGGTGCGCGTTATGGCGGCACCGGCGCACTTTCCTCGGTTGCCGAATGCAATTAGGAGGAGGCGTCGCCCACACTCCCGCAGCCGCTGACGGGCCGCCAATCTCGAGCACACCATGCTGACACTCGCCAAGAACTTTGTATATCTCGAGGTTGTCATGGCGATCGGATGGGCGATGTACTTCGCTGTCCTGAAGCGGGAAAGCAGGACGGTCGCGGCGCATTTTCCGTTTCTCGTCGCTACGGCGTTCAACGCGGCGTTTTTCGCGATCCCCTATTTCCCGCTCGTACACCTCGCGGTGTTCCTGATTCCGATCGTTGCCGGACGGACGAGGAAGCACCTGCTGATGGTGATGCTGGTCGGCCTGTTCTGCATCCCAGCGCTGATCGTAAGCCTGAACACGGCAGGCCTGGTCATCTTCTCGTGGACGATGCAGGCGACGCTTGGCCTCGGTGGGCTGGTGGCGCTCGCCTCCTCGCAACGCGACCGTATGACAGAACCGGGGCGATGGAACGTCCCGCTCGCCGCATTTCTAGTCCTGATGATCATCATCGCCATTCGTGGAACCAGTGCGACCAACTGGGTGCGACAGGCCATCGCGATCATCTCGGCGTACGGAATTTCCGTCGTAGTCATCGGTCAGTGCTTGCGATCGGCAGGAAATCGCAGAGCTTTTTTGATCACGCTTGCCGGCATTGGCAGCATGCTCGCCGCCGTGCTGACGTATGAGGCGCGCGTCCACTGGCCGCTCTACACCTCGCTCTACGGCAAGTTTCAAGTTCAGCTGCCGGGAATGATGGTCAAGTTCCGCGGTGGCTCGATGCGCGCTTTCGGTCCGCTCGATGAAGCCACGAATGCCGGCTTCGCGCTGGTCATCGCATTCGCGGCAGCGCTGGCGTGCCATCGTGAATTTCGGAACGGCCCGGCGCGTTATGTCGTGCCGGGGGTGGTCGCCATCGGCCTGCTCGCGCCGCAATCGCGCGGGGGCTTGATCGGCGCGGCCGTCGTCCTGCTGTGCTACGCTTTCTATCATTATGGCAGTGCGGGATTGGCCAAGGCCGTTGCGTTGCTGACATCGGTCGGCGCGCTCTACTTCGCGCGATCTCGCCTCCTCGGCGGCGCTACTGCCGACGCCCAGAACACCGCGGACTATCGTCAACAATTGTTCAACCGCGGCATGGAGGAATTCTGGAAGAACCCGATCATCGGGGACTCGATGGATCAGGTCACGGCGCGCATGGAGGATATGCGCCAGGGTGAAGGGATCATCGATTTCGTCAACAGCTACCTGTATTTCGGACTGGCGCTCGGCGCGGTCGGCGTGCTGCTGTTCTGCATCGTGTTGTATTTTCCAGCGGCACGCTTGCTGCTCGAGCGGAACCGACTGAACCGCCATGGCCCGACCGGGACGTTCGCCGGCTTCGCCTTCGGTTCGCTGCTTGCCGCTGGCGTGATGCTCGCCTTCACCTCGATCCCGCAACGCCCGATTATCGTCACCCTCGTGGTCGCAGGCGCGGCGCTCGGCTTGCGACCGCCCCGGCGCGCGGTACGGAACGCCACCACCCCGGGTACGATGACGCCCTCCACCCCACCGTCCGAGCGCGGGCTTGCCCGGTCGGCGGTGGCCGACGTCGGACCTAGAAGTACAGGATCTTGATGCAGATCGACATGACCACGATCAGGCCGAGACACAGGGCATCGATCTTCACTGAGAACAAGCCGTCCTTGGCCGCCATATAGGCGACGTAGATGTACCCGATGAACGTCGCGACACCGCCGCCGATCAGCATGCCGATCGTCCCGCCGGCGTAGAATCCGGCCACGGTTCCCGCAATCCGCGCGACCATGAACACCGCCATCAGGTTCGCGTGCAACCGGACCTTGCCGAGCGCCATGAACGCGCTTTGATAGCCCGCGGAAATGATCCCGATCGGCCCGGTAACGCACAACAGCGCCATATAGCCCGCCGCCGCATGGTAGCGGGAGTCGTACAGCCCCCAGATCAAAGGACCGGCCGCAAGCCCGAACACGAAGAAGATCGGCAGCGACCCCAGCAGGATCCGCGTCCGGATCTTGGCGAACGTCCCCAGGAACCGCTCCTGCCCATGGATCCGCGCTTCCGACAGGGCGGGAAACCCGACCAGATTCTGCACCTGCGTGGCGAGTTCGGCCGGCATCGTCGCGAAGGTCGTCGCGATCCCCAGAATGCCGAGCGTCTCGATCGAAATGAGGCCGCCCTGGATCGCGCGAATACCCTGGCCGCCCAGATAGGTGACCATCGTGGAGACAAAGATCCACCGACCGAACCGCAACAGGTTGCGCGCCGCGACCGGATCGAGGTGGAGCTTGTGCCGATGCCCCGGCAGCGCCACGAACCCCAGCACCGTCGAAACCAACGCCCCCGCGACGCCGCCATAGGCCAGCGCCCAGACGGTTCCGAGCCACCACGCGAACAATGCGGTGATCGTCAGCGTGATGAACTGCCCCGCGACCTGCACCGTGACCAACGCCCCCAGGTGAAGCTTCTTTTCGCGCAGCGCCAGCGTCGTCGAGGCGAACCCGTTGATCGCCGCGGTCGCCCCCAGCACGCACATCAACGGAAACAGCACCGGCTGCTTGTAGACGAGCGCCGCCGGCCACGCGATCAGGCAGCACACGCCCCACAGGATGAAGCCACGGATGACCTGCACCGTCCAGGCGGTGTTGAGATACTCGTCCTTCGCGCCATCTTCGCTCTGAACGATCGCAGGCTTGATCCCGACATCGCTGAACATCGCCAGACCGATCAGGATGACGTTGGCCAACGTCATCAGACCAAAGGCTTCCGGGAACAGCAGCCGAGTCAGGATCAGGTTGGAGGCCAACTGCATGACCCGTTGCATGCCAAACCCCGCAACCGCCCATACGCTGGCCAGCGTTGCGCGCTGACGCAAGGTGTCGGCGTTCGAAAGGAGTGCCGTCAACCGCTTCATGACCATCAAATCTCACCGTATTGGAACAACGCCGAACTCGAGCAACACCACAGAGCTTTCGCGTGATCCGCGTTGCGGACGCCCAGTGGGTGGATCGCCAAGGATGGTCAGCGAGGAAGGTCGCGTATATAGCCACGAAATGCTGATCGATAGACGAAATCTACTGCGATGGTCGGGTGCCGGAATTAGCGCCCTGATGTTCGGTTCCTGCGCGCGCGCCATGCCGCAGGACCTGAACTGGCCCGGCCCCGTCGTTCCGCCGTCGCAAATGCCGCATTTGCCGATCGGCATGAACCTCGCGGGCATTTCCGATTACGCGGGCGGCTTCCCGTTCCACAATCTGATGTGGGGCTCCCGCAAATGGCTGACCCATAATGCGGGCGGCGGTGGTGCGTGGAATACGGATCAACAGGATGCGTTCGCCTTCGACGCCAACGGGTATCCGCGCGAAGTGCCGGTGAAGGTTGGCGGGCTGCCGCCGCAGTCGATCTTCACGCTTCTCCCCAATACGCTGAAACCCGGGAAGTATGTCCTCCTGCATGACGGCGAAGGCGTCTTCGGGGGCGTGATGGGGACGCGCGTGATCAGCCAGGGGCGTGGCCGTGCACTCCTCCAGATGACCCAAAACGGGAACTTGAACGAAGGGATCTCGATCGAGCGGTCGAACCCCGCCAATCCCGTGCGAAACATGCGAATCGTTCCGCTTGCGAGCGAGCACGTCGACCTCGCGGCAAATCCGTTCCTGCCCGAATTTTTGGATTTCTGCCGTCCGTTCCATGCCTTGCGGTTCATGGATTGGGGCGCGACCAACAATTCGATCGAGGAAAGCTGGTCGAGCCGGCGCCTGCCGACATTCTACACCATGACCCCGACGACCGGGAACCCCGACGATGCGAAAGACCGTGTCCCCAGCGCGTTCGAACGTCGCTTCTCGGGCGGCGTCGCGCTCGAGGTGATGATCACGCTCGCCAATACGCTCAAGATCGATCCCTGGTTCTGCATTCCGCACCGCGCCACCGACGAATATGTCGCGGAAATGGCCAAGCTGGTGCACGCGAAACTCGATCCCAAGCTGACCGCTTATGTCGAGGTTTCCAACGAAATCTGGAACTGGCAGTTCTTCCAGGCCGGCTGGATGCTGAACTCGCCGCGGCTTGGCGCGATCGTCGAGGCGAAGGGTGGCAAGGCGTGGGATGATGCCGCCAAGACCAAGGGGTCGAATCACCCCGAACGGATCGGGGCGTTGTTCGGGCACATGTTCCAGATCTGGCAGCGCAACTGGCCCGCGAAAGATCGCGCGCGCTCGCTGCGCGTTTGCGCGACCCAGACGTCATGGCTCGACGTTGCGGTGCGGACGATCGACGCGACCATGGCCAACGGGGGCTGCGATGCGATTGCGCAAAGCGGGTATTTCGGACCACGCGACGAAGAATATGCGCACTGGGACCAGCGTGGCGCCGCGTTGACCGCGGACGACGTCCTCAAGGACATGGGCACCGTCATCGCCGCACAGGCACAACCCGGCAATGCGCTGGGCGCTGCGCAACACGCCAAGAAGCTGGGGCTGCGGTACGTGGTCTATGAAGGCGGCCAGCATATTCAGCCCAAGAAGCAGGCCGAACTTCCCTATAACGCCGCGCTGGGTGCCGCGCAGACCAATTCGGCGATGTACGACCTGTATCTCGAGAATTTGCGCGGCCAGGTACACCTCGGCTGCTCGTTGTTCTGCGCGTTCAACAGCGTCGGTGCACAGGGGACGCGCTGGGGCAGTTGGGGCGCGAAAACCAGCTACGATCAACCGAACGCCGAAGCACCGAAGTACAGGGCGTTGATCGCGGCCAATACCCCCAAATCGTAACCGGCCGGGCCTCCATCGGGCTGGGGGAAGCGGCTGGTTACGCCACGGGTTTCATCAAACCCGGCCCGCTGCCGATGTCAGCGCCTGCTCGAACCGGTCCGTTGCGTCTTCCCAGCTATACCCTGCCACCGATTCCCGCGCCCGGGCGGAAAGGTCTTGCCAGGCCTCCGCGGGCATTTCGGCGATGTTGACGATGGCATCCGCCATTTCGCTCGGTTCGAACGTATCGAGCAAAATGCCCGCCCCGGGAATGAGCTCGGGCGCCGCGCCGGCCCTGGTCCCGATCACGGGCGTACGGCACGCCATCGCCTCGGTGATCGGCAAACCATACCCCTCGCTGCGGCTCGAGAAGATCCAGGCATCACAGCTCGCGTAGATTTTGCTCAGTCCGGCATCGTCGACGGATTCATGGTATTGCACGAAGCTCGGCAGATAGTCGGGCCGACTGTCGACGCCGACGACATGGACCGCCAGCGCGGGGACTTTCGTCTTCGCCGCGAGGATCGCCGAAACCGCGATATCGCAGCCTTTGCTATGCATTTCCCGGTGAATGAATCCAACGGTCGGCACAGCCTGCTTCGAACGCGGCGGAGCGTCGAATTTGACCGCATCCACCGCGTTCGTGACCACGCTCACGCTGGCGGCCGGATTCTCGCGGAGGATCGCGTCTTTCAACCATTGCGCAATGGTGATGAAGAAAAACGGCATATGCCACGTCGGGACGAGCTTGGGGAATTCCTGACCAGCCGCACCGTAATCCTGCATGAAATAGACTTTGCTCCCCTTGGAAGCAGACAAGGCTGCGACGGGCGCGGCCGTTTCCCACCAGGTTGCAACGACCAGGTCGGCATCCGGAACATCCGAATCTTTCACCGCACGCCTGGACTCCAACGGAATCATGGTGAGACCCGAATCGTTGAAATAGCTGCCTTCCCGGTACGGCGGCGGCAGCCGACGCTTCTTCGCGAGCGTTTTTACGATCGACGGTAGCGATCGGCGCCCCTTCGGCCAGTGGACGATCGATACGGAATGCCCGCGTTTTTTGAGGTTCTTTGCGAAGATCGCAATGACCCGCACTCCGCCAGCAGGGCTCAGCTCTGGGCAAACGAACGTAATATTCACCGGATCCCCCTCAATTAATAGCACAATCCGGCATGGATGCTATTTTCGGCGTCATTTCGTACTCAAATTGTATGGGGCCCCGTACTCTGAAAAGATAATTAACGCTACCGTTCGCGCAACGCGGTCTTGCGCGCCTCGTCGATCGGGCTCGTCAGATAGCTGAAGAAGCTGCGATCCCCCGTCACGATGTCGGCGGTGACCATCATCCCCGAGGTCACCGGCACGTCGCGGTCGCCCCGCGCCATCCGCGTCCGGTCGAGCGCGACGCGCAGCACATAGACCGGGCCGAGCTTCTCGTCGTCGATCGCATCCGGGCTGATCCCGAGCACGTGCCCGGGAATCAACCCATAGCGCGTGAACGGAAACGCATCGAGCTTGACGCCGACCTTCTGCCCGATGCTGACGAACCCGGCATCGCGGTTGAGCAGCTTGACCTCGGCAACGAGCTTCCCGTCGCCCGGCACCACGGTCATGATCGGCTTGGCGGCTTCGACCACCCCGCCCTCG
Source organism: Sphingomonas echinoides (assembly GCF_029623395.1). GTDB lineage: Bacteria > Pseudomonadota > Alphaproteobacteria > Sphingomonadales > Sphingomonadaceae > Sphingomonas > Sphingomonas echinoides_A. Next base: position 43,124 of record NZ_JAPYKK010000030.1, on the reverse strand, counting down.
GTATGGACCGACAGCTGCCCGACCGTCCCGGTGACCGGCGCGCGCAGCGCCTGGAGCGTGGTCCGCTGGGTCGTCTTGACCAGTTCGTCCTGGCGCAGCCGCATCTCGGCGGTGGACTTGACCAGCTCGTCGAGCAACGCGGACCGCGCATCGGCGCGCGCCTTGCTCGAATTGCTCGCCGCCCCGCCCGCCTGCGCGGTCGCGCGGTGGATCGATTGCAGCGCGGCATCGCGGTCGCGCACCTGCGCGATCCGCTGGCGCCGCATCTCGAGCACCTTCATCTTCGACACGAACCCCTTGGCGAGCAATTGCTCGTTGGCGGCTATCTGTTCGTCGAGCAGCGGGAGCGTCTCGGTCAGCTTGGCAACTTCGGCGCGTGCCGATCCGATCTCCGCGCTCGCCACGGCATTGCCCGCCTGCTGCGCCTGAATCGACGCGTTCACTTCAGCCAGCTTCGCGCGTGCGAGCGATTCCTGCAAAGCCGCGGCCGAAGGATCGGTCCCCGCCGGGGCGACGAAGCGGAAGCCCTTGCCGTCGAGCGCATCGACCACCGCCCGGGTCCGCGCGACCTCGAACGAAACGGTCTCCAGCGCCTTGCGCGCCTGCGCCGCATCGGTCGCCGAAACGGTCGGATCGAGCAGCACGAGCACCTGCCCCTTCTTCACATGGTCGCCGTCGTGCACCAGGATCCGCCGGACCACGCCCGCTTCCGCCGGCTGGACCAGCTGGACCGCGCCGGTCGGCACGATCCGCCCCTGCGCGGAGGCGATGATGTCGGTCCGCCCCAGCGTCAGCCACAAGCCCAACGCGGCGACGCCGGCGAGCAGCACCTTGGCGGTGATCCGCGCGGTCGGTGACACCGGACGCTCGATCACTTCGAGCGCGGCGGGCAGGAACGCGGCATCGTCGATCCGCAACCGCCCGACGTTCCGGGCCTTTTCCTCGGCGAGCGTGGCGGAGATCATCCGCCAGTTGGTCGTCAGCGCGTTCATGCGGCGATATCCTTCAGGCCCGATTGGCGGCGGTGGAGCTCGGCGTAGCGACCACCCTTCTTGATCAGTTCGTCATGCGTGCCGACCTCGACGATCCTGCCCTTCTCCAGCGCGACGATGCGGTTGCAGTCGCGCACGGCGGACAGGCGATGCGCGATGACCACGACGGTACGCCCCTTGGCGATCGCGCTCAGATTGTTGCGGATGATCTCCTCGCTCTCGGCATCGAGTGCGGAGGTGGCTTCGTCGAGGATCAGGATCCGCGGATCGGTGACCAGCGCGCGCGCGATCGCGATCCGCTGGCGCTGCCCGCCCGAGAGGTTGACCCCGCGCTCGACGATCGGCGTGTCATACCCCTGCGGCTGTTGCAGGATGAAGCCGTGTGCCCCCGCCAGGTTCGCCGCGCGCATCACGCGGTCGAGCGGCATCGCCGGATTGACCAAAGCGATGTTCTCGCGGATCGAGCGGTTGAACAGGATGTTCTCCTGCAGCACCACGCCGATCTGGCGGCGGAGCCAGGTCGGATCGACCTGCGCGATGTCCATCCCGTCGATCAGCACGCGACCGCTTTCGGCGAGATACAGCCGCTGGAGCAACTTGGTCAGCGTCGACTTGCCCGACCCCGAGGAGCCGACGATCCCGATCGACTCGCCCGGCGCGATGTCGAGCGTCACCCCGTCGAGCGCAGGCTGGCTGTCCACCGCATAGCGGAAGCGCACCGCCTCGAACGTAATCCCGCCCTTCATCGCGGGCAACGTCACCCGCGAGGTCGCCTGCGGCTCGACCGGATGGTTGAGGATGTCGCCCAACCGCGCGACCGAGATCCGCACCTGCTGGAAATCCTGCCAGAGCTGCGCGAGACGGATCACCGGCCCCGACACACGCTGCGCGAACATGTTGAACGCGACGAGCCCGCCGAGCGTCAGCGTCCCCCCCATCACCGATTTGGCGCCGAAGAACAGGATCGCGGCAAAGGTCAGCTTGGAGATGAGTTCGACCGCCTGGCTGCCGGTGCTGCCGACGTTGGTGACGCGGAGCGACGCGGCGCTTGTCGCGGCGAGCTGGCGTTCCCATCTATCCTGCCACTGGGGTTCGACCGCGGCGGCCTTGACCGTCTGGATCCCGCTGACGCTTTCGACGAGCAGCGCGTTGCTCGCCGCGCCGCGTTCGAACTTTTCCTCGATGCGCTGGCGCAATGTGCCGGTGACCATGACCGAAACGGCGACATAACCGACCAAACTGACGACCACGATGCCGAAAAGCGGCGGCGAATAGACCAACATCGCCGCCAAAAAGACGCAAACGAACAGCGGATCGACCAGCACGCTGAGCGACGCGGTCGTCAGGAATTCGCGGATCGTCTCGAGCTGCCGGACCCGCGTGACCGTATCGCCGACACGGCGCTTCTCGAAATAACTCAGCGGCAACGCAAGCAGATGGCGGAACAACCGCGCACCGAGCTCGACGTCGATCTTCTGGCTCGTCTCGGCATAGACGCGGCTGCGGATCCACCCGAACATCGTCTCCCATACCGAAACCGCGACAAAGCCGATCGCCAGGACATTGAGCGTCGTCTGCGCATTATGAGCCAGCACCTTGTCGATAACGTTTTGAAAAAGCAGCGGCGCCGCCAGCCCGAGCAAGTTGAGCGCGAAGGTGATCAGCAGCACTTCGCCGATCAGTCGGCGGTATCGGACGATCTGCGGCACGAACCAGCTGAGGTCGAATCGACCGTTCCCCGCCCCGCGCGCTTCGCGTGTAGTCAGCAGGATCAGCTCGCCGTCCCACAGCGCATCGAGCGTCGCGCGATCGACCTTTTCGACTGCATTTCCAGGACGTTGGATCAACACGCCGTCCTCGACGAGCCGCCCGATCACGAACCATCCCGCGGGTCCACTGGCGAGCGCCGGAAGCGGTTGCCGCGACAGCCGGCCAGGTTCGACGGTGACGGACTTGGCCTTGGCCCCGTCCTGCCGACGCGCCAACCGCACGATATCGCGCGCTGTCAGCGGTTCGGCATGCCCCAGTTCGTGCCGCATCTGCGCGGGATCGACCGAAACGTTCTGGATCGCGAACAATAGCGCCAGCGCGCGTGGACCCGTTTCCGGATCGATCTTGCGTGCCTCTTCCGGGCCAAACGCCTCGGACAATCTGCGCTCGACGCTCTCGTGCAATTTCATGAATGCGGACCTGACAGCCTTGGGATACCGTCTATTTGCCGCGGATTGGTAAAGATTAGGGTAACGACACACCCGGCCGTTTTCAGGCCGCTAGATAAAAACGCGGTCATCCAGACGGTTGTAGCGGGCGGGCGCAACGCCATCAGCATACCCGTTAGACGAAAAAGTCGTACCGGATCACCAAAGCCCTTCCGCAATCGTTCGCACTATGGCACAAACATGACACGACGCACGTTGAACGATGCGTGAGTGAGTGCCCTTTAGGAGAGTGAGCAAGACCATGATGTTCGCCGCCACGCTATCGAACGCTGGACGCTCCACCACCCGCATCCCGACGGCACGACCGGCGACGCTCCGCGACGCGCAGCGGCAACCGATCGATATCTTCATCGAGAACCTTTCGGTCGACGGGTTCGGCATGTCGACGACGACCAGCTTGTCGCGCGGAGAGCGCGTCAGCTTGCAGCTCGCGGGGATCGAACCCCGGGAGGCGCGTGTGGTGCGACGGCTCGGGCTGAGCTACGGCTGCGAATTCGTCACGCCGCTCGACCCGCGCGATCTGAGCTTGGCGCTCGACGCGGGGATCGTCCTCAACGGTCAGTTCACGGCGAATGACGACGCAACCTCGCGGCGTGATCGACAAGGACATGTCTCCAGGCTCGGACAGATCGGCATCATGGTATCGCTCAATATCCTGCTGTGGTCTGCCATCGGCGTGAGTATCCACGCCATTCTGTGATCGAAGCACGGTAACAGCAGCGAACTGTCGCTATAGTTTACAACGCCGCATAGGCGGAACCCGTGTGCTTGGAGCGACTATCCATCGCAGGCATTCGAAGTGCTGTGGTTTATCCATATGTCCATGCCGCTGTTTACCGCCAGGCTCGCGGTTTGCGCGCATAGCTGGTCTCGTCTTCCACGATTGATATCCGCAGCCTCGCAAGCTGCATCGGTATAGGATCAACCGATCCTCTCGAGGACGGCGCGGTTCCTGAGCACAAATACCGTTCCGCTAAGCGGACGCCTGTTCGCAAACACCGCCTCTTGCGTGGGATCATCAACTCCAAAGTCCTTGGCGCAAACGGGAGCCTGGACAGCTCTCAGGCAACGATGAACGGCTCTTTCTTACTCCCCTTTCGGCTACAGCCCGCGAAGATTGTTCTATCGCAGGCTACATCTTGGCGAAGGCCTGCGGTTTGCAAACAAGTGGACGTGATTAAGATCGTTACGGTGTAAGAACTTATTACACCTTCAACTTCTAGGTAGCTCTATCCCCTTGAAATACCGAAAATCTAAAACCGGCATTGATATTGCATAGCATGAAATACGCTAACGGTACCGGTATAGTGCCTTGGCGCGAGTAGAGTGTACAACTGTTCTCGTGCAAGGATTCCTCATAATGCAGTTTAAATCCCTTTTCCGTTCAGGATATCGTCTTGCAGCAGTCGCCGCTTTAGCGGTTGGCGCTACGCAGGCGTCCGCTGACGTCCAGACGTTTGCAACCTTCTCCTCCATCAGCCCTACCAAAAACATTCGCTTGGTAAATTCCGGAACCGGCGCTAGCCGCACGTCGGACTTTGACATCTATACCACGTCGACAGCTACCAGCACGTCGGTCGGCGCGACCCAAGTTAATTTCAGCTTCCTGCAGAAGGGGCTGAGCGCCGTCATCTCCAATGCCGTTGCCAACTTCACGCTCTCGGCAGCAGCGACCGCAAACGAGCAGGCCATCGCCGCAGGGTCGACTCTGGTTCAGCCCACGATTTCGGGGTTCATGACCTTTACGTCTACGCAAGCCATCACGCTGACCAGTCCGTTCTTCGCGACCAAGACCTTTGCTGCCGGCGCAAACTTGCTCACGGTGACGTTCGACGGTGCCATGTCCGGGACGAAGAACGGCAGCAACGTGAACATGGGTGGATCGACCGAAGGCGGAAACAACATCGTCTTTACGTCGGACTTTCTCGACTTCTCGAACGTAAACAACAGCGATCTGACCACGTCGTTCAGCGCCCTCACCGCGGGCCTGGGAATCGACACCAACAAGTCGCTCAAGTCGTTCCGCGCGACCGCTGGCGGACAGTTCTCGTCTGATCCTGCGCCGCTCGTCCTCAACGTCGTTCCTGAGCCGGTGACCTGGGTCATGATGGTTACCGGTTTCGCAATGCTTGGTCTGGCCATACGTCGCCAGCCACGCGCCGCGCGCCTCACCGCCTGACATCTGTAAGGATCGGGATGTCGAACCATTCGACATCCCGATCCTCTTTTTCCGGTCGCTCACTGTGTGGACCGTGGGCCCGAATTGGGCAGACGCAAATGACCCATTAATAGGCAATCGATCGTCACAATTTTTTACGCCAAAGCGATGGCGACGGTGTAGACGGTGGTGGTGGTGTTGTTCTGGATCCTCGTCGCTACCGGCGTCGCTTATGCCATGTTGGCGGCATGGCGTGTTTCCCTCGGAACCGGACGGGATCGCGCACCGACCCTGGTGCTGGCCTTTGTCGGCATGGCCGCCTGGGCCGTGTCGGGACTATCGCAAGACCTTCTTCTGATCGTCGGCGCGCAATTGTTCCGCAATCTGGCCTGGCTCGTCTATCTCGCGAACGCGACCCATCCGTTCGCCGATTCTTCCGGACGGAGGACGCACAGCGCGACCGTGCTCGGAGCGCTCTCGGTCTTTGGCGCGGTTGCAGCGGTGATGGGGTTGATCCAAGCTCCCGAGACCCCCGGCGCGATGACCTGGGCCCTCGTCACGATCGCATGCCGTCTGCTCCTGGCGATCGGCTTCATCATCTATCTGCACAATTTGTACAACGGGTTGACCAGCAACAGCGGCACCGGCTTCCGGCTGATCCTGTTCGCGCTCGGCATGCTCAACGCTTATGATCTCAACCTCTACACGGTCGGGCTGCTCGGATATCACGTCGCCGAACCGTTGAGCATCGGACGTCCGGTCCTCGCGCTGCTGCTCGTCCCCCTCTTCCTCGTCGCCGCGCGCCGCCGCGAACATTGGAAGATCGCGCTGTCCCGCAAAGCGACGTTCCAGTCGCTCTCGCTGGTGGCGATCGGGCTGTATTTTGTCAGCATGTCGATCGTCGCGCGGTCCGGCACCACGCTCGAAACCGCGGCCGGCCCGGCGATTGCGATCGGGGCGGTGCTGGCGTTGTCCGCACTGGGGGCGATCGTGCTGTTCTCCAGCCGAACGCGCGCTTGGCTCAAGGTCATCATCGTCAAGAACCTGTTCCGTCACCGCTATGATTACCGTGCCGAATGGCTGCGGTTCAGCGCGACGATTTCCGATTCCAAGGGGTCTGCCCTGTCGCTCGAGGAACGCGTGGTCAAGGCGGTGGCCGATGTCACCGAGTCTCCCGCCGGTCTGCTCCTGATGACGAGCGACCAGCACGCTTTCGATGTGGCGGCAGCGTGGAGCTGGGGGCATCGCGCAATGCCGGGAAATGGCGTGGTCCGCTTCCCCGAGGTAGAACGGGCGCAACTCCAGCAGGGCTTGATTACCACGCTGGATCCCGAAACGCGCAACACGTTCGCGGCGTCAGACCAGACGGACGACAGCGAAGCGATCGGAGACGCCTGGGTTGCGGTCCCCTTGATCTGGTTGTCGACGATGATCGGTGTCGTCATCCTCGCAAAGCCACGCCTGGCACGCGCGCTCGACTGGGAGGATTTCGACCTCCTCAAGGTCATCGGCCAGCAAGCGGCGGTCCATCTGTCGGATGCGCACAAGCAGCTCGAACTCGAGGAAGCGCGTCGGTTCGAGGAATTTAACCGCCGCTTCGCCTATATCATCCATGACATCAAAAACGTCGTGAGCCAATTGTCGCTGCTCGCCAGCAACGCGCAGCAACACGGCTCCAACCCGAAGTTCCAGGCCGAAATGAGCCGTAGCCTGACGAGCGCGGTTCAGAAGATGAACGTGCTCCTTGCTCGCCTGTCGCCGGACCGGGTCCTGCAATCCGCGACGCCCGAGAGCATCGACATCGACCGGTTGATCGATACCGTGGTGACCGGGCGAGTCGATCAACGCTCGCTTTCGATCGGGCTACGCTCGGGCGCGCAGGCGCGCGGCGATCTCGAGAAGCTCAAACTTGCGCTCGACCATCTCGTCCAGAATGCGATCGAGGCCAGTCCTGCCGACCAGCCCGTGGTGGTGTCTGCAACAGCCGAGAATCGGCAATGCCTGATTACCGTCGCCGACAAGGGAATCGGCATGTCCGCCGACTTCATCCGGAAGGGCTTGTTTAAGCCTTTTGTCTCTACAAAGGGCGGTGGCTTCGGAATCGGCGCTGCGGAAGCGAAGGCGTTGGTGACGGGAATGGGCGGATCGCTCCGCGTGACCAGCACCGAGGGGCATGGCAGCGTCTTCACCATCGAACTTCCGCTAAGCGACGTGCGTGATTAGGTAATGGCGGACATGGTCGACAACATCCAAAAACCAAAACTTTTGATCGTCGAGGACGATCTCGATCTCCAAGCGCAGCTCGAGTGGGCGTTCACCGATTATGAGGTCGTGACCGCGGGCGACCGTGCAGCCGCGCTCACCGCGCAGCGCACCGAGAACCCCGCGGTCATCACGCTCGACCTGGGGCTGCCGCCCGACCCGGACGGGACGTCCGAAGGGTTCGCCACGCTCCGTGAACTGATCGCGCAGAATCCGACGGTGAAGGTGATCGTCGCGTCCGGGCATGAAGCCCGCGAAAGCGCGCAAAAGGCGATCGCGCTCGGCGCCTATGATTTCTATTCGAAGCCGATCAACATCACCGATCTCAGCCTGATCGTCGGGCGCGCCTTCCATCTGGCGGAGATCGAAGCCGAGAACCGCCGCCTCGCCGAACAGGCCGATCAGCTTGCCAGCGCAGAGGGGATCATCACCGGCGCCCCGCAGATGCTGACGGTGCTGCGCACGATCGAGAAGGTCGCCGACGTCGATGCGTCGGTGATGCTGCTGGGCGCGTCCGGCACGGGCAAGGAGCTGCTCGCCAAGGCGATCCACACCAAGAGCGCGCGCGCGCGTGGAAACTTCGTCGCGATCAATTGCGCGGCAATCCCCGAAACGCTGCTCGAATCCGAGCTGTTTGGCCACGAAAAGGGCGCGTTCACCGGCGCGGTCAAGGCGACGGTGGGCAAGATCGAGATGGCGAACGGCGGCACGCTGTTCCTCGACGAAATCGGCGACGTCCCCTTCGCGATGCAGGTCAAGCTGCTCCGCTTCCTGCAGGAGCGCGTGATCGAGCGCGTCGGCGGGCGCAAGCCGATCCCGATCGACGCGCGCGTGGTGACCGCGACGCATCAGGACCTCACCACGCTCATGCAGGAAGGCAAGTTCCGCGAGGATCTCTACTTCCGGCTCGCCGAAATGGTGATCCGCATTCCGTCGCTCGCCGAGCGCCCTGGGGACGCAGTGCTGCTCGCGCGGTTCTTCCTGCGCAAGATGAACACCGGGAAACAGGCGCGGATCAAGGGCTTCGCGCCGGATGCGCTGACCGCGATCAACAACTGGCCGTGGACCGGCAACGTCCGCGAGCTCGAGAACCGGATCCGTCGCGCGACTATCATGGCGGAAGGGTCGATGATCACCGCGCAGGATCTCGATTTCGAGCAGACCACCCAGGGAATGGAACGCACCGAATTGCGCGTCGCCCGCGAGCGCGCGGATCGTTCGGCGATCGCGGCGGCGATTGCGCTCAATGACGGAAATCTGTCGGCGGCGGCGCGCGATCTCAACATCTCGCGGCCGATGCTCTACGACCTGCTCAACACCTACGGCATGGCGAAGAACTAGCGAACGCCACCCTTCCCCGGCGCCCGCCGGGGAAGAAGAACGTCAGCCCGAAACCGCAGACCCGCTTTTACTTGCTGGTCAGCTTTGCGCGCTCCAGCATCGGCTGCCACCACGCTTCGTTCGCGAGATACCAGGCGAGCGTGTCGGCGAGACCACCCGCAAAGTCGCGCGCTGGCATGTAATTGATCTCCGCCCGCGCCTTGCGCTCGTCGATCGCGTAGCGGCGGTCGTGGCCCTTGCGGTCCTCGACGAAGGTCTTGAGCGTCGCAGTCGCTTCGCCGCGCGCGGCGGGCGAATTGGGATAGCGCTCGGCCAGCGACGGATCGGCGGCAAACGCCGCGTCGACGCTGCGGCAGATCTCGTCGATCACGGTCAGGTTGGGGACTTCTTCCCCGCCACCGATGTTATAGACTTCGCCCGACGTGCCACGCTGGAGCGCTGCCTCGATCCCGCGGCAATGGTCCGACGTGTGGAGCCAGTCGCGCACGTTCATCCCGTCGCCATAGATCGGCAGGTTACGCCCGTTGAGCGCGTTGATGAGGAACAGCGGGATCAGCTTTTCCGGGAATTGGAACGGCCCGTAATTGTTCGAGCAATTCGTCGTCGTCACGTCCAGCCCGAAGGTGTGATGATAGGCACGCACCAGATGATCGGCCCCGGCCTTCGATGCCGAATAAGGCGAATTGGGCGCATAGGGCGTGGTTTCGCTGAAGGCCGGATCCGTCGGGCCGAGCGACCCATAGACTTCGTCGGTCGAGACGTTGTGGAAGCGATGCGGCGTGCCGCTGCCGCCGTCGAGCCACACCGTCCGCGCGGCGCGCAGCAGGCTGTGCGTGCCGAGCACGTTGGTCGTGACGAACGCGTCGGGATCGAGGATCGAACGGTCGACGTGGCTTTCCGCCGCGAAGTGCACGATGGTGTCGATCGCATGGTCGCGCAGCAACGTGGTGACCAGATCCGTGTCGAGGATGTTGGCGTGCACGAAGTCGACCGCCTCGACCCCGTCGAGGTTGGCGCGATTGCCGGCATAGGTCAGCGCATCGAGCACGACGATCGCGTCGTCGGCATGGTTGGCGCGCCAGTAATGCACGAAGTTCGCGCCGATGAAGCCGGCGCCACCGGTAACGAGCAGATTAGCCATGGTTCTGGATCTCTTCGATCATGATGTGGAGATTGTCGCGCCACGGCGTCGGCGCACGGTCGAGCGCGGCATAGGTCGCCGAACAGTCGAGCACCGAATAGGCCGGGCGCCGAGCGGGCGTCGGATAGTCTGCGGTGGTAATCGGCACGATCGGGACGGCCTTCTCGAGCAGGCCTGCGGCGAGCGCCTCCTCCTGGATTGCCACCGCGAAATCGTACCAGCTCGCCTGACCACCGTCGCTGAAGTGATACACACCCGTCGCACCTTGCTTGGCCAGTCCCCAGAGCGCCGCTGCCAACGCGGGAGCGTAGGTCGGGCAACCCACCTGATCGCCGACGACCCGGACTTGCGGATGCGCCTGCATCAACCGCAGCATCGTGCGGACGAAGTTCGCGCCGACCGGGCCGTACAGCCACGCGGTCCGCACCACCAGTGCGTCCGGGCCAGCCGCCCGTTCACCGGCAAGCTTGGTGCTGCCATAGACGCCGAGCGGCGCCGGCGTGGCATCGGGGGCATACGGCGTGGTCCCGCTGCCGTCGAAGACGAAGTCGGTCGAGACGTGAACCAGCTTCGCGCCGACCGAGCGCGCTGCGGCGGCGAGATGCCCGACCGCATCGCCGTTCACGGCCTGCGCGAGTGCCGCATCGCTCTCCGCCTTGTCGACCGCGGTGTACGCGGCGGCGTTGAAGATCACGTCGGGCGCAACCTCCTGGACATAGGCCGCAACCCGCGCGGCATCGGTGATGTCGAGCACGTCCTGGTCGCCCGAGACGATCTCGACCCCTGCCGGGGCCGTGGCGATCAGGGCATGGCCAAGCTGGCCGCCGGAGCCAACGATCAGCGCCTTCATGACGCTGCGATCTGGTCGAGGGTCTGCGCGACCTGGTCCTTCGCGGACAAGGTCGGTTCGATCCCGTCGAGCGGCCAGTCGATCCCGACCTGCGGGTCATTCCACAGCAAGGCGCGCTCATCCTTGGGCGAATAGGTGCTGGTGCACTTGTAGAGGAAGTCGGTGTCGTCCTCGAGGCTGAGGAATCCATGCGCCAACCCCGGGCCGACCCAGAACATCCGCTTGTTCGCCGCGCTCAGGTGCACGCCGGTCCACTGGCCGAACGTCGGCGATCCCTTACGGATATCGACGGCGACGTCGAACACCGCGCCCGACACCACGCGCACCAGTTTCCCCTGCGGGTTGGGTTGCTGGTAATGCAGCCCGCGCAACACGCCCTTGGCCGAGCGGCTGTGATTGTCCTGAACGAACGTCCAGTCGAGCCCGAGGTCCTTGAAGGTCGTGTCGTTCCAGCTTTCGAGGAAGAAGCCGCGATCGTCACCGAACACCTTGGGTTCGAGGATCAGGACGTCCGCAATCGGCGTCTTGATGACGTTCACCATTGCGGATGCCCCTCTTCGAGCAGGCCGAGCAGGTAATCGCCATAGCCACTCTTGCGCAATTCACCGCCGAGCCGCTCCAGCTGCGGCGAATCGATGAAGCCCTTGCGCCACGCGATTTCCTCGGGGCAGCAGATCTTGAGGCCCTGCCGCTCCTCGATAATGCGGACGTAATTGCCCGCGTCGATCAGCGAATTATGCGTACCGGTATCGAGCCAGGCATAGCCACGTCCCATGATCTCGACGTTGAGTTGGCCCGCGTCGAGATACATCCGGTTGAGATCGGTAATCTCGAGCTCGCCTCGCGGCGACGGTTTGAGCTGATGCGCGAAATCCACCGCGCGCTCATCGTAGAAGTACAGGCCGGTGACCGCATAGTTGGACTTCGGGTTCTTCGGCTTCTCCTCGAGATCGATCGCCGCCCGCGTCTTGGGGTCGAACGCAACCACACCGTACGCCGACGGGTCGCGGACATAATAAGCGAAAACCGTCGCACCAGCCGTGCGAGCATTCGCCGTATCGACCAGATCCGCCAAGCCGTGACCGTAGAAGATGTTGTCGCCAAGCACGAGCGCCGACGGCTTTCCGTCGACGAACTCGGCGCCGATCAGATAGGCTTGCGCCAGCCCGTTGGGCTCCGGCTGCACTGCGTAGGTGATCGAGATTCCGAGCCGGCTGCCATCACCCAGCAACCGCTGGAACGCGCTTTGCTCATGCGGGGTCGTGATGATCAGCACCCGCTTGATCCCCGCGAGCATCAGCGTCGACAGCGGATAATAGATCATCGGCTTGTCGTAGACCGGCATCAACTGCTTGGACGCCGCCTGAGTCAGGGGGTGCAACCGCGTCCCGGATCCGCCTGCCAGGATGATTCCGCATCTTTCAACTGTCATGCTCTGTCTCTTATCCTTGCCCTGGACCGCATCATTCGAACCATAGGCGTGCCGTTTTTCGCCTACTTAAGTTCTGCGTCGGTTCCTAGGCGTTATTGTTCAGGCGTGGCGTAATAGCCGCGATACCATGCGACGAAGTGTTTGACCCCGGTGCGAACGTCCGTCGCAGGGGCGTAACCGGTCAGGCGGCGCAACAGATCGGCGTTCGCCCAGGTGGCGGGCACGTCGCCGGGCTGCATCGGCAGATATTGGCGCACTGCCGGCTTGCCGACTTCCGCCTCGATCGCCTCGATGAAATCCTCGAGCCGGACCTTGTCCGAATTGCCGATGTTGACGATCCGGTAGGGCGCGACCGGCGAGAGACTATCGCCGGCCACGATGTCCTTTGCAGACGCGGGACGCTCCGGCACGACATCGATCAGCAACCGGATGCCGCGCACCAGATCTTCCACATAGGTGAAATCGCGCCACATGTCGCCGTGGTTGAAGATCTCGATCGGCGTCCCCTCGAGGATCCCCTTGGTAAACTTGAACAGCGCCATGTCCGGCCGCCCCCACGGCCCATACACCGTGAAGAAGCGGAACATCGTCGTCGGAATGTCCCAGACGTGCGCATAACTATGCGCCATCGCTTCGTTCGCCTTCTTGGTGGCGGCGTAGATGGTCAGCGGCGTGTCGCTCTTGTCGGTCTCCGCAAACGGCATCGCTTCGTTCGCCCCGTACACCGACGACGTCGACGCCATCAGCAGATGCGCAACCTTCAACGCCCGCGCGACTTCCATCACGTTGAACGTCCCCGTCACGTTGGTGTCGATATAAGCGCGCGGGTTTTCAAGGCTGTAGCGAACTCCGGCCTGCGCCGCGAGATGGACGATCACGTCGGGGCGCGCCCGCGTAGTATAGTCCATCAACCGGTCGGCCTCGAGAATGTCGAATTCCTCCGCGGAGAAGGCATTGCTGCGTTGCAAGTCGGCGTGCCGGGCGCGTTTCAGGCCAACGTCGTAATAATCGGACATCGAGTCGACGCCGACGACCCGGAAACCTTCGGCCAGCAAGATCTTGCAAAGATGATAGCCGATGAAACCAGCCGATCCGGTGACCAATATTACGCGCACGGAGCCATTCCAGCGATCCTTTTCGTCATTCGACCGACCGGCCCGGGGAGACCATCACTTTGCACGGCCAGCCGCGACCGCCAAGCCTGTTCCCACACGCGGGGTTGCTATTGCTTTAAAGACCCCGGGGTCGCTTGAGCACGATGTACAGCGCGCCTGCGCCGCCATGCCTTGGATGTGCAGCGCGGACGGCGGCGATCGCCGAGCTGTGCCGGGAGCCTGCCAGCCAATCCCCCGTCGCCGCCCGGATCGCGCCCCGCGCATGCGGGCGCTCGCTTGCCGGGCGCGGCGGCTTTCCCGTCACCAGCAGGACGGTGCGGTCCCCCGCGCGAATCGCCTGCGCCAGGGCCGCGTCGAGCAGATCATACGCGCTGGCGAGCGTATGCCCGTGAAGATCGACCGTCCGGTCCGGCGACACCAGACCGCGCGAGAGCTTGCGGTCCCAGCTCCCGTCGAGCGTATTGGCAACGACCGGCGGTTGCGCGCGCACGGCACGCGGCGGCATCGTCGGGCCGGTTCCCGCGGCGACGGACGCCGGAGACCGGGACGGCTTCACCACCATCGTCAACGTCGGCGGCAGCGATCCTGCCTTGGGCTTGATCGCTTGGGCCGGTTTGGGAGCGGCGGCGGATGGACTGACCGGTTTCTTCGAAACGGGTTCCGCCGGTCGGCGCGCAATGGGACGCACGCCGGACATGACGCGGACCCATAAGGCGGCCTCGTCAGGGCTGAGGGATCGGTGCCCCATTGGCCCTCTCCTGCGTCAGGCGTGCGATCGTCCCGGTCGGCACGAGCAGGAATGCCGTGCCGCGCGCCGACATGCCACCAGCGGTCGCCTCCGCGTCGGGCCCGGCACCCCAGAAAGTGTCGATCCGGTTGGGCCCCTTGATCGCCCCGCCGGTATCTTGCGCGATCCACAGCCGGCTCGCGTCCGCGCGGTCCATCGACAGCAGGACCGGCGCGCCCAGCGGCACGAACTTCGGGTCCGCTGCAGCGCTCACGCCGCCCGTCACCGCGACGCCCAGCGCGCCCTGTGGCGCGCTCGCCTGCTCGCGGAAGAAGACGTAGCTCTTGTTCTCGCGCATGATCGCGGTTGCCTCGTCGGGATGCGCGTGCAGCCACGCGACGATCCCCTGCATCGAGGTCTGCCCCGGCCCGAGCAGCCCGCGCCGCTTCATCAGCGCACCGATACCGGTGTAGTCGCGCCCGTTTTGCGACGTGTAGCCGATCCGCACGATCGATCCGTCGGGCATGCGCAGCCGCCCGGAACCCTGCACCTGCAGGAAGAACAACGCGACCGGATCCGCCGCATAAGCGATGATCGGCGCCCGCCCGCCAAGCGTCCCCTGCTCGATCGCGGTGCGATCGTCATAGGGGACGAAATTGGACCCAGACACGCGACCGCGAATCTTGCGGCCTTTAAGCGAATCGCTGAACAGCCCGAGGTCGACGTCGATCAGGTCGTTCGGGCGACCGTAGATCGGCACCGCATAGCCCGGCACCGGCTGGCGCGACGCGGCGATCTCGGGTTCGTAATATCCGGTGGCGAAAGCCTTGCCGTCGCCGACCTGCACCGCCTCGAAATATTGGGCAAAGAAGGCGCGTGCACCGCCAGGGGCAACCGTCGGCGCTGCGGCGCAGGCCGCCTGCCAGTCGCTGCCCCGCGTCAGACCGGACGAATCCGTCCGCCGCTGGAGCGATGCGCACGACGTACGGAATGCAGCGACCGCGCGCACCGCATCCTCCTCGCGCAGCGGCAAGTCGGCAACCGGTGGACCAGCGACGAAACCCGAGGCGACGGCGTTGACGCTCCCGGGAACGGCAACCGTCGGTACGGCTTTGATCGGCGTCGCGGGAACGGGCCGGGCGACCGTCGCCGGACGCGATACGGTTGCGGGCCGTTCAACCTGCCCACCGCACGCCGACAGCAGCGTCGCCACGCCGACGCACAGCAACCGCTGCGGCAGCAAACGTGCCACTTCCCCCCGTTGCACGGTCATCACGCCTCGTCGGTGTCGGCGAGCTTCCAGTTCGGATCGCTGCTCTTCAGCGTCCGCGTAAAGGTCCACACGTCATGCGTTTCCACCGCGTCGGTCATCGACCCGGCGATCACCACCGACTCGGCGTCTCGCGTAATCGCAACGATGTCGGCATCGAAGCGAACCGTGATGCGCGCGACCTTGCCGTCGAGCACCGCATCAGAGACGATCGCTTTTTCGATCGAGACGACACGATTTTCGAGCGTGTGACCGGCTTCCTTGCGCTCGTCGATCGCGGCGACGAACGCATCGCGAACGCCGGCTTCGGTGAGCCAGTCCAGTTGTTCGGTGTCACCCTGCCAGTATGATTCCAGAATCATCCGGTACGCCGCCTGTGCGCCCTGCAGGAACCGTGCGACGTCGAACGACGAATCCGCCGAAATGATCGAGCGAATGCCCGACTCGGCCTTGGGTTCGACCAGTCGACTTGCAGGCTCCCGTGATTCAGCAATCGCTTCGACAGGGCGCGGGACGAGGGTCAGGGGCGCCCTGTCCTCCGCCGGCTTGGGCAAGGGCTGTTCGTGCCCGGTGCGCTTGCCCAGGACTCGATACAGTTGGAGCGCCATGAAACCGGCGATCATCGCGAGAATAACTAATAGGAACACGCGGCCTCCGGCGGGTTGGCAGACAGGGATACATAGGCGCAACGCACGAAGGTTTCAAATGATGCGCCACGTGCGTGACACTCGGCGCCCGTTGAACTCGGCTCGCCCCCCTGCTACGCGCGCGGCTTCGACTGCGCCACCCGTGGCGCTATCTATAGTACGGACATTAAGGACGCGTTGCATGAGCGAGCAGGACGACGGCTTCATCACTTCGACCGGGATTGCCGGTGAGCCTCTCGCCAACGGGGCGGACACCGCCCCCGCAGCCGGGATGATCTCGCAGTATATCAAGGACTTCTCCTTCGAGAACCCGAATGCCCCGGCAATCTTCCAGAACCAGACCGCACCCGCGATCGACGTGCAGTTCAACATCGCATCGGCACAAGTCGGGGACGATGTGTACGAGATCGTGCTGCGGATCGAAGTGAAGGCGGACGCCGACGGACAGGTCGCGTTCCTCGTCGATCTTTCTTACGCGGGGCTGTTCGGCCTGCGTAATTTCCCCGCCGAACATCTCCAGCCGTTCCTGCTGGCGGAGGCGCCGCGCCTCATGTTCCCGTTTGCGCGCCGCGTCCTTGCCGATGCGATTCGCGACGGTGGCTTCCCGCCGCTGCTGCTCGAGCCGATCGACTTCGGCGGCATCTTCCTCGCGCAGCAGGAATCCGGCGCGACGGCCAACCCGCTCGGCTCGGCCTGATCCGATGACGTCCCCCCGGCGCTGCGCCGGGGGGATACCGGGCCGCCCGCACATTTGATCTTGGAAAGCGGCCCGACTCGATGAACCTTACCCGCGCGCTCGGATCGATCGGCAGCCTTACGCTCGCCAGCCGCATCCTGGGGCTCGTCCGCGATTCGCTGTTCGCGCGCTATGTCGGCGCCGGCTTCGCGTCGGACGCGTTCCTCGTCGCGTTCCGCCTGCCCAACCTGTTCCGCGCCTTGTTCGCGGAGGGTGCGTTTTCGGCAGCGTTCATCCCGATGTTCAACCAGAAGGTCGGCGACAAGACCGGAGACGGCCTCCCCACCGGCCTCGCCTTCGCGCGCGACGTACTGTCGGTGCTGCTGCCGATCCTGATCGTCATGACCGTCATCCTCGAACTCGCCGCCTGGCCGGTGACGTATCTGCTCTCCGGTGGCTTCAACGACGTCCGTTCGGACCAGTTCGATTTCGCGGTGACGCTGTCGCGGCTGACGATTCCCTATCTCATGCTCATCAGCCTGGTGTCGCTGCTCGGCGGCATCCTTAACTCGCTCCAGCAATTCTGGGTCAACGCCGCCGCGCCGATCCTGCTCAACCTGACGTTGATCGCCGCGCTGCTGGTGTTCCACGCCGCCGATCCGGCGGGCACCGCGCGCAATCAGGCGGTCGCGGTGAGCGTGTCCGGGGTACTGCAACTCGGCTGGCTGGTCTGGGCGTGCCGTGCCAACGGCGTCCGGCTCGGGTTCAGCATGCCGCGATTGACCCCCGACGTCCGCAAGATGCTGTCGCTGATCCTCCCTGCCGCGGCGGGCGCGGGCGCGGTCCAGATCAACCTCGTCGTCTCGACCGCGCTGGCCGCCTCGCTGCTGCCGCACGGGTCGGTCACCTATATCTATTTGGCGGACCGCGTGAACCAGCTTCCGCTGGGCCTGATCGGGATCGGGCTGGGCACGGTGCTGCTCCCGCTGATCTCGCGCCAACTCGCCGCGGGCGAAGAGGCGACCGCGATGACGACGCAGAACCGCGGGCTCGAACTCGCGTTGCTGCTCACCCTGCCCGCGACGGTCGCGCTGGTGCTGTGCGGCGCGCCGATTGTCGCCGCGCTGTTCGAGCATGGCAAATACGGCACGCTCGACACCCTCTATACGGCACAAGCGCTCGCCGCTTTCTCGATCGGCCTGCCGAGCTACATTCTGGTCAAGGTCCTGACTCCGGGCTTCTACGCAAGGTCGGACACCAGGACGCCGGTCCGCTTCGCGACGATGTCGATGGGGGTCAATCTGCTGCTCAACCTCGCGCTGATCGTCCCGCTCAAACATATGGGGCCGCCGCTCGCGACCGCGCTGGCGTCAACCTTCAACGTCGTGCTGCTCTATCGCACCCTGCGCCAGCGCGGGCATTTCGAACCCGACGCCCGGCTCAAGCGCCGCGCGTGGCGGCTGGCGCTTGCGGCGCTGGCGATGGGGCTGATCCTGTGGCTGCTGCAAGGGCTGTTCGCCCCCTACACGCACGGCACCTGGATGATCCGGACCGGCGCGATGGTCGTACTGGTCGCCGCGGGCGGGCTGGTCTATGCAATCATGACCTTCGTGCTCGGGGCGTTTACCCGGGACGATCTTTCCTTCCTGAAGCGCAAACGCGCCTGACGTAAGAGAACTGACCATGCGCGTCGTTTCCGGCATCCAGCCAACCGGCAATCTCCACCTCGGCAATTATCTCGGCGCGATCCGGCAATGGGTCGCGATGCAGGATGCGATCCCCGCGGGCGACGATTGCCTGTTCTTCCTCGCCGACCTCCACGCCTTGTCGCAGCCCGTGATCCCCGCGGAGCTCGACGCGAACACGACCGAGATGGCGGCGACGCTGCTGGCGTGCGGGATCGATCCGAAGCGGTCGATCCTGTTCAACCAGGCGCGCGTGCCCGCGCACAGCGCACTCCACTGGATCCTCGGCGGCACCGCGCGGATGGGCTGGCTCAGCCGGATGACGCAGTGGAAGGACAAGGCGGGCAAGAAGGGCGAGACGCAGAGCGTCGGGCTGTTCACCTATCCGGTGCTGCAGGCCGCCGACGTCCTGCTGTATCAGGCAACGCACGTCCCCGTCGGCGAGGACCAGAAGCAGCATCTCGAACTCGCGCGTGACATCGCGGTCAAGTTCAACACCGATTACGGCGACACCTTCGCGCTCCCCGAACCGCTGATCTCCAAGGCGGCGCCGCGCATCATGAGCCTGCGCGACGCGAGCGCCAAGATGTCAAAGTCCGATCCGTCGGACGCATCGCGGATCAACCTGGTCGACAGCGACGATCTGATTTCGAGCAAGATCCGCAAGGCCAAGAGCGACGCGGACGCGCTCCCCGAAGCGGTGGCGGATCTGGCGGAGCGGGCCGAGGCGCGCAATCTCGTGACGATCTACGCGGCGCTGGAAGGCAGCACACCCGATGCGGTGCTGGCGCAATATGCCGGTCAGGGGTTCGGCGTCTTCAAGCCCGCGCTGGCGGACCTCGCGGTGGCGACGCTCGCGCCGATCCGCGATCGATTGACGGCGCTGCTCGAGGATCGCGCCGCGGTCGCCGCCGTGCTGGCGGACGGTGCGGCGCGCGCCACGACGCTGGCGGCACCGACCCTCGCCGCCGCGCAGCGCGCGGTCGGCTTGCAGGTCTGAGATCCGCCGCTTCGGGGAGTCCCCGAAGCGGCGGGCTCCAGATCAGATCCGCTTCGCGCCCGGATAGGCCAACGCCAGATCGCTGCCCGCATCCGCGGTAAGGTCGCACCGGCCTTCCAGCGTCAGGCATTCGCCCGCCTTGAACGCGACGCCGTCGACGACGCCCGCGCCCGTCAGCGGAACCAGCCAGCCGGTCAGCCCAGCGGGCAAATCGATCGTGTGCGTGCCGCCAGCAAGGCGTTCGATCACGAACTTGGGCCCTTCCGCCAATACGATACGGTCGGTGCCGTCCTGCGGCGGAGTCGGCAGCGGTACGAACGGCACGGGGTCCGAAACCTTGACGCCCGCATCCAGATGCAGTTCGCGGTCGCTGCCGTAATCATACAGCCGATACGTCAGGTCGACGTTCTGCTGGATCTCGACCAGCGTGACGCCCGCGCCGATCGCATGGACCGTGCCCGCTTCGGAATAGAAGAAGTCGCCCGCCTTGACCGGCTTCCAGTCGAGCAGATGCTCGATCGATCCGTCGAGCGACGAAGCGCGCAGCGCGTCCTTGGTCATCGGCTCGAGCGTCCCGAGCGCGATCGTCGAATCGGGTTCCGCCGCAAGGATGATCCACGCCTCGTCCTTGCCGCGCGGATAGCCCGCCGCCTGCGCGGCCGCATCGTCGGGGTGGACTTGCACCGACAATTTCTCGCTCGTGAAAAGATATTTCACCAGGAGATCGGGTTCGCCTGCGTGCGGGGTCTGGAACCACACCTCGCCGACCTTCTCGCCATCCGCGGGCGGATTGGCAAAACCGGGCCACAAGGTATGGCGACCCCATGGCTTTTCAACGCGTTTGGTGGCGAGCAAAGTAGCGGTCACGGGGGTGTTTCTCCTGGAGGGTCCAATGGCGCAAACGCGGCACTGGCGCGATGTGATCCGCGCCAGCACTGCAACGTTCAAGGGAAAAGCGCTAGCCGGAAGGGTGCGTACGGGAAAGCACGGTGAAAAGGATTGTTCGCGCCTCGACGGTTCGGCTAAGACGACCCCCGATGCGTACCCCCCATGCCCGCTCGCCCCTGTTTCGTGCCACAGCGCTCGCGCTGATCGCCGCCACCGCTTTCACCACCGCTGGCTGCGCGAAGCGTGGCAAGTCCGACATTCCGTATGTCGCGCGCGACGTGGGCACCTTGTACACGACCGCACGCCTGCGGCTCGACCAGGGCGACTATAAGATCGCGGCCGCGCTGTTCGACGAGGTCGAGCGGCAGCACCCTTATTCGGTCTGGGCGCGCCGCGCGCAGTTGATGAGCGCGTTCAGCTATTATCTCGCGCATGATTACACCGCATCGATCCAGTCGGCGCAGCGCTTCCTGTCGGTGCATCCGGGCAACCGCGACGCGCCCTACGCCTATTACCTCGTCTCGCTCGGCTATTACGAGCAGATCAGCGACGTCACGCGCGACCAGAAGATCACGCAGCAAGCGCTCGATTCGCTCGGCGAACTGATGCGGCGCTATCCGAACAGCAAATATGCCGCCGATGCGCGGCTCAAGGTCGATCTCGTGCGCGATCACTTGGCGGGCAAGGAAATGGAGATTGGCCGGTTCTACGAACGGCGCGGTCTCTGGCTCGCGGCGAGCGGACGGTTCCGCCGCGTCGTCGACGACTATCAGACGACCACCCATGTCCCCGAAGCGCTGATGCGCTTGACCGAAACATCGCTCGCGCTCGGCGTGCCCGACGAAGCGCGCAAGGCGGCCGCAGTGCTTGGCGCCAACTATCCCGGCACGCCTTGGTATGCGCGCGCCTACAAGCTGTCGCAGGAATATCCGCCGGTCGCGGTCGCCGCGATCCCGCCCGGCCAGCAGATCGTACCGTTGACGAGCGCGCTGAGCATCCCGACCAAGTCGAAGGAGATCAACCGCGACACGCGCGCGGCGCCGGTGGGCGGATCGTCGACCAACCCGAACAACCCCAATCCGGTCCAATAAGCCGCGTGTCCCCGGTTCCGCCGGCGCCGGATGCAAAGAACAATTCCGGAACGGCGCAGGATAGTCTAGAGGCGACGGCACGATGCTGATTTCGCTGGCCATTCGCGACGTCGTCCTGATCGAAGCGCTCGACTTGCACTTCGTCGCGGGGCTGGGTGTGCTCACGGGGGAGACCGGCGCGGGCAAGTCGATCCTGCTCGACGCGCTAGGCCTCGCGCTCGGCGGTCGTGGCGAGGCGGGGCTCGTGCGCCAAGGCGCAACGCAGGCGGTCGTCACCGCGACCTTCGATACGCCCGCCCCCGAAGGGCCGATCGCCACATTGCTCGCCGAGAACGGCTTCGATACCGAACCCGGCGAACCGCTGATGATCCGCCGTATCGTCAAGGCGGACGGCGGCAGCCGTGCCTTCGTCAACGATCAGCCCGCCTCGGCGGGGCTGCTGCGCGAGATGGCGCAGCATCTGGTCGAGATCCACGGCCAGCATGACGACCGCGGCCTGCTCAACGCGCGCGGGCACCGCGCCTTGCTCGACGCGTTCGGGCGAGTCGATACCAGTCCGGCGGCAGGCGCGTACAAGGCGTGGCGCGCCGCCGAGGGCGCGCTGGCGACCGCGCATGCGACGATCGAAAGCGCCGCGCGCGACCGCGAGTGGCTCGAACACAGCGTCGCCGAACTGCGCGCGCTGTCGCCAGAACCGGGCGAAGAGGAAACCCTCGCCGAGCGCCGCCGGTCGATGCAGCGCTCGGAAAAGATCGCCGCCGACCTTTCCGCGATCGAGCAATGGCTCGAAGGCTCCGACGGCGGTCTCGCCCAGCTCCGCCAGGCCGCGCGTGTGCTCGAGCGCGTCGCGGAGGATCATGAGGCGCTGGCCGAGGCACTCGCCGCAATCGACCGCGCGGTGATCGAGGGCGCGGTCGCCGAGGATCAATTGCGCATCGCCAAGACAGACCTCTGGTTCGATCCGTCCGCGCTGGAGGATGACGAGACTCGCCTGTTCGAACTGCGCGGAATGGCGCGCAAACACCGCGTCCAGCCCGACGATCTGGCCGAGCTCGCCGCCGAGCTCGAGGCGAAGCTGGCCGCGCTCGACGCGGGCGAGGAAGGCATCGCCGCGCTCGAACGCAAGCTCGCAACCGCGCGCGCCGAGTTCGATCGCGCCGCCACCACCCTCACCGAGGCGCGGACCGCCGCCGCCGAACGGCTCGATGCGGCGGTGCGCGGCGAGCTTGCGCCGCTCAAGCTCGACGCTGCGCGATTCCGCACCGTGGTCGCCCCCGCGACCGCCGATGCGTGGTCGTCGGCGGGCAAGGACCGAGTTGAGTTCGAGATTTCGACCAACCCCGGCGCGCCGTTCGCGCCGCTGGTCAAGATCGCCAGCGGCGGCGAATTGTCGCGCTTCATCCTCGCGCTCAAGGTCGCGCTGGCCGAACAGGGCAGCGCCGCGACGATGATCTTCGACGAGATCGACCGCGGCGTCGGCGGCGCGGTGGCGAGCGCGATCGGCGACCGGCTGGCGCGGCTCGCGGGCGGCACGCAGGTGCTCGTCGTCACGCACAGCCCGCAAGTCGCCGCGCGCGGCGCGCAGCATCTGCTGATTGCCAAGCGGCATGACGGCGTGGTGACGCGCACCGGCGTGACCCCGCTCGACGACACCGACCGCCGCGAGGAAATCGCGCGCATGCTCTCGGGTGCGGAGATCACCCCCGAAGCGCGTGCGCAGGCGGACCGGTTGCTGGAAAGCGTCTAGCGCAGCCGCAACGACGTCTTTCAGTTGCGCTCCCCCGGGGGATCGGAACGAGCATAAGCCGTTCTCCCGGCGGCCAATTGTGCAAATGCCTCGGTGGATCGCGCGCCTCCACCATCATCGATCGAGCAAATACCGCGACAACCCCGTAATAACCTGCTACACCGCCCAAATCGCGCGACACCGCTCCCAAGCATCGCGCGGCTGAGAGACGTCCCGCGCTCCCGCTTGTCACACCGGACGTGGTCTCTGTTCTTCTCTCTTTCCCTTTCAGGTCAGCCTGTTCGCTGCGGTTTTTCCGCGCACGGCTGATCAAACGCCATCGGATGCGCCGGCCGGGGCCGGACGTCGCATTCGTCTTCGATCTCGGCCCCATCCGGAAGCTGCCCAATCGGGGCACCGTCCGGGCTTAAGGAATACGTTATGGCTATCGGCACAGTTAAGTTCTTCAACGCCGACAAGGGTTATGGTTTTATCGCGCCTGAGGGCGGCGGTGGTGATGCGTTCGTCCACATCAGCGCGGTTGAAGCCGCCGGTATGGCGACGCTCGATCGCGACCAGCGCGTTTCGTACGAGCTGGAAGAAGATCGTCGCGGCAAGGTCTCGGCTGTAAAGCTCGCCCAGGCCTGATCGGTTTACGATCCGGGGGTGTCGCCGTGATGGCGGCACCCTTGCTCGTCTCCCCCGGCGAGCGCGTTTCTTTCATGCGTGGAGACCCCCTACGAACACGACCGCAATGTTCTATCGTGATCGCGCCGTTCAGGCCGAAACCGATGCAGCGTCCGCGACGCTGGACAATGTCCGCAGCCGCTGGCTTCGCGCAGCCAAGGCATGGCACGAAATGGCCACCCGCGCCGAAAAGACCGCGGAACGCCGTTCGACCAACGAAGAGGCCAAGCACCTCGCCGAAATGGACGCCAGCGAAGACGATTAGCTTGATGTACGGCACGGCCCTCCGCTAGCGCAGGGCCATGCCCGCCACGCCTCCCCTCCCCGCACTTCCCCAGACCGAAACCGACGCCGCTGCCGAACTCGCGCACCTCGCCGCTGAGATCGCCCGTCACAACACCCTCTATCATACGCAGGACGCGCCCGAACTTTCGGATGCCGACTATGATGCGCTGGTCCGCCGCAACACCGCGCTCGAAGCCGCCTTTCCGCAGCTGATCCGCAGCGACTCGCCCAATACGCAAGTCGGCGCCGCCCCCGCCGCGCATCTCGCCAAGGTCGCGCATGCGCGCGCGATGACCAGTCTCGACAATGCGTTCACCGATGAGGACGTCGCCGACTTTGTCGGGCGCGTCCGCCGCTTCCTTGCGCTTCCGGCCGATACGCCGGTCGATCTCACCGCCGAACCCAAGATCGACGGCCTGTCCTGCTCGCTCCGCTATGAGAAAGGCCAGCTCGTCCAGGCGCTGACGCGCGGCGATGGGCAGGTCGGCGAGGACGTTACCGCCAACGTCCGCCACATCCTGGACATCCCCGATACCCTGCCCAAAGGCGCGCCGGACGTGTTCGAGGTGCGCGGCGAAGTGTATATGGCAAAGGCCGATTTTGCCGCACTCAACGCCCGTTTGCTCACCGAGGCGGAGGCCACGGGCAAGGAAGCCCGCCAGTTCGCCAATCCCCGCAACGCCGCCGCCGGATCGCTCCGCCAGAAGGACGCCGCCGTCACCGCGACTCGCCCGTTGCGCTTCTTCGCCTGGGGCTGGGGCGAAACCAGCGCCCTCCCCGGAGACACGCAGGCGGACATCGTCGCGGCGATCGGCGGCTGGGGCTTCCCCATCGCGGAAGGCTTTGCCCACGCGACGACGACCGACGCCGCGCTCGCGGTCTATCGCGGCATCGAACACGCCCGCGCCGACTTGCCGTTCGACATCGACGGCGTCGTCTACAAGCTCGACCGGCTCGACTGGCAGGCCCGCCTCGGCACCGTCGGCCGCACACCGCGCTGGGCGATCGCGCACAAATTCCCCGCCGAGCGCGCCGAGACCACGCTGACCGCGATCGACATTCAGGTCGGGCGCACCGGCGCGCTCACCCCGGTGGCACGGCTCGCGCCCGTCACCGTCGGCGGAGTCGTCGTCACCAACGCGACGCTCCACAATGCCGACGAAATCGAGCGGCTCGGCGCGCGAGTCGGCGACCGCGTAGTGCTGCAACGCGCCGGCGACGTCATCCCGCAGATCGTCGAGGTCCTGACCTGCGACGAGGATCGCCCCGCCTTCGCGTTCCCGACCACCTGTCCCGAATGCGGCTCGCTTGCCGAACGCGGCGAAGGCGAAGTCGTCGTGCGCTGCACCGGCGGCCTGATCTGCCCCGCGCAGCGCGTCGAACGCTTGATCCACTTCGTCTCGCGCCACGCCTTCGACATCAGCGGCCTCGGGCTCGTCCGGATCGAGGAGTTCTTCCGCGACGGCTTGATCGCGTCGCCCGCCGACATCTTCCGCCTCCACACCCACCGCGCGGCACTGGTCACGCGCGAGCGGATGTCTGAGCTCGTCGTCGACAAGCTGATCGCCGCGATCGACCTGCGCCGCGAGATCGGGCTCGACCGGTTCCTCTTCGCGCTCGGCATCCGCCACGTCGGCGAAATCACCGCGCGTGACCTCGCGCGGCGCTATGTGTCGGCGCGCGGATTCGCGGCGATGGTGCGCAGCGCGCTCCGCGTCCGCCGCGCGACAAAGCCTGTCCTCGGCGAGACCGACGCCAAATTCGTGCTCCGTCGCGGCAAGACGCTCGCCGCCGCGATCGAGACCGCGGGGATCGGCCCCGAAGTCGCCGACGCGTTGCTCGAATTCTTCGCCGAACAGCACAATCGCGCGGTCGTCGCGGCATTGCTGCGCGAGGTAAAGCCGCTCGACGTCGTCCACGAGACGCGCGAATCCCCGGTATCGGGCAAAACCGTCGTGTTCACCGGCAGCCTCGAAACGATGAGTCGCGACGAAGCCAAGGCGCAGGCCGAGGCACTCGGCGCGCGTGTGGCGGGGTCGGTTTCGGCGAAGACGAATCTGGTGGTTGCGGGCCCGGGCGCAGGATCCAAGCTCAAGAAAGCGGCGGATCTCGGCATTTCGGTCATCGACGAAGCGGCTTGGGCGGAGATCGTTGCGCAGGCGATGTGATGCTATTTTGCAACGCACCATGAACGGATTGTCAGATACGCGATAAGTTCCATTGCGAGTGTCATCCAACCGAAATATTTCACGTGCAGTGGCTCGGGCAAGACGATGCGGACAGGGTCACAGGCCTACCGGGATCGCTGTTTTCGAGATCCTGTAGGGGGACCCCAATGCGACACAATCTGCTCCTTGGCGCGGCCGTAGCGGCGCTGATCATTCCTGCTGCCGCAAGCGCGCAGGAAACCACGTCGACCATTCGCGGTGTCGTAACCGCCGCCGGCGTTCCAGTGCCGAACGCAAGCGTCGAAATTGTCGACGTTGCGTCGGGCACGCGCTCGACCACCACGACTGGCGTCGATGGCGGCTACAATGCGAGCGGCCTGCGCGCCGGTGGCCCGTTCACGGTTTCGGTCACCGCAGCCGGCTATTCGACCGCCCAGGTCACCGACGTCAACACGATCGTCGCCCAGGCATATGACCTGCCGATCGAACTCGCCGCTGCAACCTCGGCAGGGGGCCCCGACATCGTCGTCACCGCGTCCAGCCTGCCCCGCGCGCGCACCATCTCGCAGGGTCCGGCAACCGTCCTCAACGCGCGTCAGATCGCCAACATCGCTACCGTCAACCGCGACATCCGCGACCTGATGCGTCGCGATCCGTTCGCGCGCCTCGACGACACCCCCTCGGGCGGCCGCGCCGTTTCGTTCGCCGGCCAGAACGCACGCTTCAACCGCTTCTCGGTCGACGGCGTCGCGATCACCGACAACTTCGGCCTCAACACCGATGGTCTTCCCAGCCGCCGTTCGCCGATCCCGCTCGACGCGATCGGCCAGTTCCAGGCGCAGGTCGCTCCCTACGATGTCCGCCAGGGCAACTTCCAGGGCGGCGCGATCAACATCGTGCTCAAAAGCGGCACCAACAATTTCCACGGCACCGGTTTCTACGCGCTGTCGGGCGACGATTTCGTCGGCAACCGCACCAAGGACATCAAGGTCGCGATCCCGAGCTTCAAGGTCGAGAACTATGGCGCCGAGCTGAGCGGCCCGATCATCAAGGACAAGCTGTTCTTCATGGTCGCCGGCGAGCGTCTGCGCGGTGGTCGTCCGATCACCGAAGGCCCGACCGACAATAACGCCGGCAACCCCGTCCAGGGCCTGACCCAGGCACAGGTCGACAATATCTCGGCGATCGCCAAGAGCGTCTACAATTACGACACCGGCGGCGTGCAGCGGAACCTGGGCGACAAGGACGACCGCGTCGTTGCCAAGATCGACGCGAACATCTCCGACGAGCAGCGTCTGTCGCTCACGTACACGTACGCGAACGACGCGATCAATCTGCTCAACAACACCTTCGTCAACTCAGCGACGGGTAGCCCGGGCCTCGGCCTCGCGTCGAACGCCTATATCCAGGGCAACCGCCTCCACACCGGCGTCGCGCAGTTGAACTCGACCTGGTCGGACAGCTTCTCGACCGAAGTCCGCGCGTTCTACAAGAACTACACGCGCATCCAGCAGCCGCTGCTCGGTCGCGGTTTCGCCCAGTTCCGCGTCTGCACCCAGCCGACCTCGGACGCGGTCGCTGCAACGCCCGCAACCTACACGGGTTGCGCCAACAACGCGCCGGTCGTGTCGTTTGGCCCGGACACTAACCGCCAGACAAACGAACTCCGTACCGAGACCTGGGGTGGTCTCGTCCAGACCCGACTGACACTCAACGACCACGATTTGCGCCTGTACACTGAAGTCCAGGACGTCTCGGTGTTCAACTCGTTCCTGCCTAGCAGCGCGGGCAACTACTACTTCGACTCGGTCGCGGACTTCACCAACCGCCAGGCGAACTCGTTCGGGTACGGCAACGCCGTCCCGTCACTGGTGCCGGATGATGCGGCCGCCAAGTTCCGCTACCAAAGCATGAACTTCGGCATCATGGATGCTTGGAAGATCACCCCGACGCTGAACCTCAGCTACGGCATGCGCTACGACCTGTACTCGATGCACAGCACGCCTGCGCGCAACAACAACTACATCGCCCGTTATGCCAATGGCGCGATCGTCAACGGCGAGCTCAAGACGATCGGTGCAAACACCACCAACATCTCGGGCTTCGGTCTCTTCCAGCCGCGCGTCGGCTTCGACTGGAAGCCGTTGGACCGCCTGAGCATTCGTGGCGGCGGCGGCATCTTCGGCGGCGGCACGCCCGACGTCTATGTGTCGAACAGCTTCTCCAACACGGGGGCGATCACCAATAACTTCACGACCAACCGCATCGGCACCGGCATCGGCTGCAACGTCCTCACCACCGCTGCGCAGTGCCAGGCCGCGCTGAACGGCGTGACGGGCACGAGCATCCCGGGCGCGGTCAACGGCTACCTCGCCGGAACGACCGCGGCACCGGCGTCGACCACCAACGCACTCGATCCGAACTTCAAGATCCCGTCGCAGTGGCGTGCAACGCTGAGCACCGAATACACCGCCAACCTCGGCCCGCTCGGCGACAACTGGACGTTTGGCGCGGACTTCCTGTATTCGAAGGTCCGTAATCAGGTGTACTTCACCGACATCCGCTCGCAGCCGATCGCCGGATCGCTGACCCCGGACGGCCGCCAGCGCTATCGCAACATCATCGGCGGCGCGAACGCGTTCACCGATACCAACACCGACATCCTGCTGACCAACACGACGAAGGGCCGGTCGTACATCGCGGTCGCGCGCCTCGACAAGACGTTCGACTTCGGTCTCAATGTCAACGGCAGCTTCACCTACCAGGACGTCAAGGACGCCGCCCCGGCAACCTCGTCGACCGCCGGTTCGAACTACAGCAACGGTGCGTTCGTCGATCCGAACAACGTCGCCTACGGCATCTCGAACGATCAGGTTAAGTACTTCTTCAAGTATAGCCTGACCTACGACCATGCCTTCTTCGGCGATTACAAGACGACCTTCGCACTGTTCGGTGAATCGCGGATCGGCCATCCGTTCAGCTATACGTTCCAGGACTTCGGCAACGGGCGCTCGTCGGTCTTCGGCACTACCGGCGTCAGCTCGGGCACCGGCACCGGCGGAAACCGCTACCTGATGTACGTCCCGACCGTGAACGATCCGCTGGTATCGTACAGCAATGCGGCGACCCGCAACGCGGTCAACGCGTTCATCGACGCATCGGGTCTGGGCAAGTATCGTGGCCAGGTCGCACCGCGTAACGCCTTCCACTCCAAGTGGTTCACGCGTCTCGATCTTCACCTCGCGCAGGAACTGCCGACCTATGTCGGTCGCTCGCGCGTGACGGTGTTCGCCGACATTGAGAACTTCACCAACTTCCTCAACCCGAAGTGGGGCCAGACCCGCGAGTACATCTTCCCGTACAACGCGGCCGTCGTTCGCGTGCAGTGCCTGACCACGACCGGCAATGCCGATGGCGCTGGTACAGTCGCGGCAAATGCCGGTCAGGCTTGCGCACAGTATCGCTACTCACCGACCAGCGGCGCTGCGAACTTCACGACGCCAACCGATCAGGTTTATGCGAACCAGTCGCTCTACTCGATCCGCATCGGCGCGCGTTTCACCTTCTAAGCGCTGCGGAAATCTTCCTAGACACCTGGCCGTCGCTCCCTCGGGAGTGGCGGCCATTTTTTTGCTACCCGCCTACGCCATTCCCGCCGCACCAACCCCGTTCGCCCTGAGCGAAGTCGAAGGGCCGGCGCTGCGCAAGGCCTTCGACTACGCTCAGCCCGAACGGGAGGTTGGCCAAGCCCGCTATGCTCCAGCCGCCGCAGCCGCAGCCTTCGCATAGATCGAGTTGATCGGCCGCGAGAACACCCGCCCCACCATCGGCTCGAAGAACGCCAGCGGCGCACTCTCGAACGCCGGGTCGAACGCCGCCTGGTCGTATTTCTCGCAAAACTCGGCGCATGCCTCGAAATGCGGATGCCCGCGATACGCATCGCGCAAATCGCGATCCGCGCCGATGTAGTGGAAGAAATAATAGCCCTGGAAAACGCCATGCGTATTGGCGATCCAGTGCAGCTCTTCCGACACGAACGGCCGCAGCATCGCCGCCGCGATCTCCGGGTGATTATACGTCCCAAGCGTGTCGCCAATATCGTGCAACAGCGCCATCACCACATACGCCTCGTCGCGCCCGTCGCGATGCGCGCGCGTCGCGGTTTGCAGCGAATGCTCGAGCCGATCGACCGGAAACCCGCCATAATCGCCGTCGAGCAGTTTGAGATGCGTCAGCACGCGCCCCGGCAAGGTCTTCGCGAAATCGCCGAAATGCGCACCGATGATGCGCCAGTCGGCCTGGGTGCCGTGCTCCATCGCGGTGAACTGCGCACGGTCGGGCATGTCGTTCATGGCAACCTCTCCACTCGGCCCGGTCGCATCGTGACGTGCGGCTCGGCAAGCCGCGATCATAGCGCGCTTTGCGCTTCCGGCCAGTGCGGGCTAGAACGCGCGCCATGCCGCTGACCACCAAGCCCACCCTCTTCTCGCGGCCGTTCTTCGAGGACAAGAGCCGCGCCTTCTGGACGCTGCAGGCAGCCGGCTGGACCGGCTACCTCATCCTCCGCGGCGTCTCGAGCATCTCGAACGCGAGCGAGCTGTCGGTCCTCATCCCGGTCGTGATCGAATCGATCGTCGGCTACAGCATCACGCTGCTGCTCTCGACGCTGTACCAGATGTACCGCCGCCA
Source organism: Sphingomonas echinoides (assembly GCF_029623395.1). Taxonomy (GTDB): domain Bacteria; phylum Pseudomonadota; class Alphaproteobacteria; order Sphingomonadales; family Sphingomonadaceae; genus Sphingomonas; species Sphingomonas echinoides_A. The sequence goes on along the minus strand of NZ_JAPYKK010000030.1, from coordinate 12,075 downwards.
GCCGCGGCTCGCGATGGCGCTGCTGACGATCGTCACGCTCGCGGTCGCGACGTTGCTCTATTCGGTGCTCGACGCCTTCTCCTTCTCGTTCATCAAGCTGTCGACGCCGGGGCTGACGGTCAGCCTCGTGCTCGGCACGATCTTCCTCAATTTCACCGTGCTCGCCGGCTGGACCGCGCTGTATTTCGGGATCAACTTCTACCTGATCGTCGAGGAACAGATCGACCAGCTCGCCACGCTCGAGAACACCGCGTCGTCGGCGCAGCTCGCGATGCTGCGGTATCAGCTCAACCCGCATTTCCTGTTCAACACGCTCAACTCGATCTCGACGCTGGTGCTGCTCAAGGAAACCGAGCGCGCGAACGCGATGCTTGGGCGGCTGTCGTCGTTCCTGCGCTACACACTCGCCAACGAGCCGACCGCGCACGTCACGGTGCATCAGGAGTTCGAGACGCTGAAGCTGTATCTCGAAATCGAGAAGATGCGCTTCGAGGAACGACTCCGTACCGAATTCGAGGTCGATCCGCGGGCGGCGCACGCCCGGTTGCCGTCGCTGCTGTTGCAACCGCTCGTCGAGAATGCGATCAAATATGCGGTGACGCCGCAGGAAGACGGCGCCGACATCTCGGTCAGCGCGCGGCTCAACGGGGATCGGGTGCAGATCGTCGTATCCGACACCGGTCCCGGCTTGAACGAAGCGAAATCGCGGACAAGCGTTTCTCAGAGCCATCCCCTTTCCACTGGGGTCGGGCTTGCCAATATCAGGGAGAGACTGGCCCAGGCGTTTGGGCCGGATCACAAGTTCGAGACACGATCGATCCCGGGGGGCGGATTCGGGGTCGAAATTGAAATCCCGTTCCAGCTCGAGGAACCGAAGAAAGAGGCCGCATGACGATCCGAACCATCCTCGTCGACGACGAGAAACTTGCCACCCAGGGGCTTCAGCTCCGGCTGGCGGCGCATGAAGACATCGAGATCATCGACACCTGCCAGAACGGCCGCGAGGCGATCCGCAGCATCAAGACCCACAAGCCCGACCTCGTTTTCCTGGATATCCAGATGCCGGGGTTCGACGGCTTCTCGGTCGTCCAGGGGCTGATGGAGGTCGAGCCTCCGTTGTTCGTCTTCGTCACCGCTTATTCTGACCATGCGCTCAAGGCGTTCGAAACGGATGCCGTGGATTATCTGATGAAGCCGGTCGAGGAGAGCCGCCTCGCCGACACGCTCGACCGTGTCCGCCAGCGGCTTTCCGAAAAGCGTGGCGCGGTCGAGGTCGACCGGCTCAAGGAAGTGATCGCCGAAATCGCCCCCGACTCGGTCGAAAACCTTACCGACGGCGGCGAGCAGGTTTCCTCGAACCGCTTCGAGAAGCTCATCAACATCAAGGATCGCGGGCAGATCTTCCGGGTCGATGTCGACACGATCGAGCGGATCGATGCCGCGGGCGACTACATGTGCATCTATACCGGCGACAACACGCTGATCCTGCGCGAGACGATGAAGGATCTCGAAAAGCGCCTCGATCCGCGCCGGTTCCAGCGCGTGCATCGCTCGACGATCGTCAACCTCGACCTCGTCAAGGAAGTGAAGCCGCACACCAATGGCGAATGCTTCCTGGTGCTCCAGTCGAACGCGCAGGTGAAAGTCTCCCGCAGCTACCGCGACGTCGTCGCTCGCTTCGTCCACTAACCAGAAAGCCCCTCCCCCTCGGGGGAGGGGTTGGGGTGGGGCAGTCCAGCAAGCTGCCCCCCCTTTTTAAAACCCAGCAATCAACCGCAACCCCAGCACCAGCGTCCCGCGCTGCCCCGTCTCTGCATAGGCACGGCGGATGAATTGCAGGTCGGGCTGCACCGACAGCCACGGGGCGATGCGGTCCTGATAGCTAATCTCCAGCCCCGTCTCCGCACGCGACGGGTCGCTTCCCGCCGCCTGCAGGGTCGCGCGAAAACACGACGACAGCACGCCTTGCGCAATGCCGAAGGCGAACTGCCCCGCGGGCCGCCCCGCGACATACCCCCGCAGCAAAACGCCCGTCTGGAAGCCGCCCTGGAACGGCGTCGTCCGCCCTTCCGAAATGCCTGCCCGCAGGAACACGTCGACCCCGCGCGCATCGTCGCCCGCAACACGCTGGTCGATCAGCAGATACGCCCCCGTCGCAATGCGGCGGAGCGGGACACCGGCGGCGTCCAGCGCGAACAGGTCGTCCTGTCGCCGCGTATAGCGCCACGCCCCCACCGCCAGCTTCCCGCCACGAGTCGTCCCGGCCTCCGCGATCAGCAACGCGCCATCGCGCATCGAAAGATCGATCCCCGCCGCATCGCCGATCACCCCTGCACGCGCATCGACGACCGCGGCGCGGACATAGCCGGTGGCGCCCACTGCGACGTTGAGCCGTACGGTCAATGCGGTCGAGGGGAAGATCGACGGTCCATTGGGTCCGGTCGCGGCGAGTTCGGACCCGACCCCGAACGCCGGGGCGATCAACAGCCCGGCCGCATCGTTCTGGTAGAATTCGGCATTGAGGTCCGACAGGCCTACCAGCAGCCCGACCCGGCCACCCGCGAACGTCTGCTCGATCCAGGCTTCGTACAGCTTGGTCCGGCCCTCGGTCACTTCGATATTGTCGATCCCCTGCAGGGTTCCTGCCAGCGTGTTGATCGCGCGCCCGTGGTTGCTCAGCAGGTGGACGTGCGCACGGGCGCCGCCCCACCCGATCAGTCGGTCCAGATCAGCCTCGGCGGTCAGTTCGGCATTGCCGAGCACCCCGACCCCGCGCCGTTCGCCACCATCGGCCACGCCAATCATGTCGAGGATGTATTTGCCCTCCAGCGTGATCGTTCGCTCCACCGCGGCAACCGCGGGCGCCGGTATGTCCGCGATTACCGTCTGCGCAAAAGCGGGACCGGACCACGCTGCCCCCAATGCGAGCACCGCCGCAACGCCGCGAGACCGGGACCTGACCATTAAATTCATCGACCGTCCTCCGCCTCGGGCTTTTTCCAATATTATAGGAAGGAGATGAGCCAGCGTTCGAACGAGGTCGTAAATGTCAGAATCAACAAGTACCGCCTCGCGCCCAGACATGTCGCTCAGCCGCGCCCTCCGCTTCGCAGGGTTTGCACTCGTCGGCCTGATGACATTTTCCGGGGGTACCGGGATCGGTGCAGCGTGGATGCAGTCCGCCGCCCTTCGGCAGCAGACGGAAGCGTCGGCGCTGTTCGCCAACCACGAGCGCGCAGACATGATGCACGACGCGATCCGAAGCGACGTGCTCGCCGCCTTCCAATCGGTCGAAGCCGGCAGCGACATCAAATATGATGACATCCTGAAGGACGTGCGCGCGCATGTCACCGATCTGCAAAGCGGCATCGCCGCTGATGCGGCCTACGACGGCTCACCGGATGTCGTCGCGGTCACGTCCAAACTGGCCGTTCCGATGACGGCCTATGTCGATGCTGCACTCGAAATTATTGGAAAAATAAAGGAGGACCCCGCAACCGCAAAACGCATGTTGCCGGGCTTTTTCGAGCAGTTCCGTACCCTCGAAGGGTCGATGGGGGCCGCCTCCGACGCGATCGACAGCAACAGCAAGATATCGGCGCAAAATGGCGAGCGGATCGGGCTGATCGCGATCGTTTCGCTTTTCGTGGCGCTCGCGCTTGGGATTGCCGGGATGATCGGCTTCGTGAAGCTCTCGGTTCGGAAGGTCGTTCGCCCGATCGAGGGCCTTGCCGCAACCATGCGGGAATTGGGGTCGGGGAATTTGGCGGCAGAAGTGACCGGGGCGGAGCGCGGCGACGAACTCGGCGACATGGCCAAGGCAATGCTCGCCTTTCGCAACCAGCTACAGGCAGCCGAAGCATCGAAGCAGGCGCAAGCCGCGCTGATCGTCGAGAGCATCGGCACCGGGCTCACTGCGCTCGCCGCGGGCGACCTGACCGCCGAAGTCACCGCCGACCTGCAGGCGCCGTTCACCGCGCTCAAGCTCAGCTTCAACACCGCGGTGCAAAGCCTGCGTGGTTTGATCGGGTCGGTCAGCAGCAGCACCGCCACGATCCGCACCGGATCGAACGAGATCGCGCACGCCAGCGAGGATCTGGCGCGGCGTACCGAAAGCAACGCCGCCAGCCTGGAACAGACCTCCGCCGCAATCACGCAGATGGACCAGCGCTTGCAGGCGACCGCGATTGCAGCGGGGCGCACGGTCGAACGCGCGGACGGCGCGATGACGACGGTCGCGGGCGGCCGCGGGATCGCCGACGAAGCCGTTCAGGCGATGACGCGAGTCAGCGAAAGCGCAAAAGGCATCGACACCGTGATCGAAGGGCTCGACAAGATCGCGTTCCAGACCCGCGTCCTGGCGATGAACGCCGCGGTCGAGGCGGGGCGCGCCGGACAGGCAGGCAACGGCTTCGCGGTCGTCGCCGATCTCGTCTCCGCGCTGGCCAAGCGCGCCGAGGAAGAGGCCGGTCGCGCGCGGGAGCAACTCACCGCCACCCAAACCGACATCGGCACCGCGGTCGAACGGGTCCAGCGCGTCGACGGCGCGCTGCTCAACATCGCGAAGGACGTCGGGGAAGTGCACACGCTGCTCGCCAACATCGCCGTCGACAATCAGGCACAGTCGACCGCGATCACCGAGGTGTCCGCTGCGGTCAACGCGATGGACAAGGCAACGCAGCAGAATGCCGCAATGGTCGAACAAACCTCCGCCGCGGCGCGCAGCCTGACGTCGGAAGTCGCCGCACTCGCGCAGCAGGCGGCAAAGTTCATCGTCGTCGGCGGGACGGCAGCACCCCGAACCCGCCTGGCGGCCTGAGCCGGACGGGTCGGACGCGGGCGCGCGTCAGCCCGCTTCGGACGCATCCTGGGAAGGCGCATCGCCGGTGCCCTCGGCGGGGCGTTCGAACCAGGCTTCGACCTCGCCCGACAGCTTCAGCGTCAGCGGTTGTCCGTGCCGGTCGACCTTCTTGCCGAGCGCAACGCGGATCCAGCCTTCCGACCGGCAATATTCCTCGACGTCGGTGCGCTCGGCACCCTTGAAGCGGATCCCGATCCCGCGCGACAGCGTGTCTTCGTCGAAGAACGGGCTGCGCGGGTTGGAGGAGAGGCGGTCTGGGGGAAGATCGGTATCGGTCATGATGACCGCGCTCATGACGCAAAACGGCGCAACATGCCAGACACGAAAACGGCGCGGTCCACAGACCGCGCCGTTCGCGCATTCGAGCCGGAGTGCGCTGCGATCAATCGCAGACGCGCACCCGGACATAATCGTCGTAATAGCGGTCGTAACGCCGCTCGACCCAGCACCGGCCCCAGTCGCGCTGCGACCGATAGGCGTAATAGCCGTCGTTCGGGTAATAGCCGTGGCTGCGGTAATAGCCGTCGTCATAATAAGGCTGGTACCCGCGCTGGCGGTAATAATCGTCGCGGTAGCGGTCGTTGCGGTTCGCGGTCAGCGCCGCACCGATCGCCAGCCCGGCGATCCCGGCAACGACGGCGGTGCCCGCGCCGTTGTTATACCCGCGATAGCCACCGTGGTAGCCGCCGCCATACCCATAGCCATAGCCGCGTCCATAGCCGCCGCGCCAACGCTGCGCATCCGCGGGGGCCGCTGCGGTCAGTGCCGTCGCGGCAAGCGCGAAGCCGAGACCGACTTTCTTCAACAAGCTGTTCATGTCCAATCTCCTCAATCCAGCAGGCCCTGTGGGTCGTCAAACGCATGGGGGGCTAGCGTGTTGCAGGATATGCCGCCTACCGCCTGAACTGACGCGGAATACGGTGTTTAGCGCGTGTTCACCTTTCTCCGCAAAGCGCCCTGCAACGCGGTGCGATCGTACAAGCGATCCATCGGACCGGGATGCTGGCGGAGCCCTGTCCGCAACCCCGCGTTTCGGGTACAGTCGTCCAAGAAGTGGAGTCCCGGATGTTCGTCGATTTCCAGAATGGCTGGCCCCCGCCGGAGCCGTGGACTCCCAAACCCCCGCCCCGGCGCATGACCAAGCGGGCGGAGAAGCTCACCACCTGGATCATCGGGTTCAACCTGCTGATGCTGCTGATCGGCCCGCTGGCGGGCGCGACGCTGTTCGATGCGGTGCGGGTGTTCTGGCACGGGTGAAACCCGCCGGATGATACGACGGATAGGGCCTCAGTTGCCCTCGGCGTCCACCGTAAAGACCATCGGCTTGCCGCGTGACGTCGGCTCCCACCCCGCGACCAGCGCCGCGCGCACGCAGCGCGAGACGGTCGGGTCGTCGATCTGGAGTCGCCCGCGCGGCAGCCCCTTGAGCAGCCGCTTGGGGGCGGGGAATTCCATCAGCGCCTCGCGCCGACAGTCTTGCTCCAGCAAGGAAATCGTCATTCCCTTCCAGCCGTCGGCATCCGACCATTGCGGCTCCCGCTCGAGGCGCCAATCATAAAGGGTACCATCGACGGTGACGGTCCCAGCATTGCTGCGGATGTTAGACATGACGGTGCCCTTAGCATGCCTGCGGTCGCATGCCACGCCTTCGACAAATGCCCGGCCGGCCGGCGGACCTTCGTCCCGACCGAAACGCGGTAACGACCTCGCACGCTTGCGATCGTGCCCCCTTCCCCGGCGCGCTGTTTCATGGTGATGTTGCACAGCGAGCGCGTCAGGGGAACGATCGACGCGCAGCGGCGGGATCAAGGGGAAAGCCATGAATCGTTGGAGTTTTATCAAGGCCATCCTGGCGGGCGCAGTGCTGTCACCCGGGGCGGCGCAGGCGGCGCAAGGCGAATGCCGCCTCGCCCGCTTTCTCACGATCCCGGTGACGATGGAGGGCCGCCGCCCGATGGTCACCGCGCAGATCGCGGGGCGCGACGCGCGGTTCATCCTGGATAGCGGCGCGTTCTTCAGCACGATCGCCCCGGCCAACGCCGCCGAATTCGGCCTCACCATCCGCGATGTCGCGCCCGGCGCGCAAATGACCGGGATCGGCGGGACGACCGCGCTACGGCAGACGACCGCCCGTACCTTCTCGATCGGCGGACAGACCTTGCCGCAATTGGTGTTCGCGGTCGGCGGAACCGATACCGGGCGGACCGGGCTGATCGGACAGAACATCCTTGGCCTCGCCGATGCGGACTATGATCTCCCCCACGGGATCGTCCACCTGACCAAGGCGAGCGGGTGCCGCAACGGCGGCGTGACCTATTGGGTCGGCAGCAAACCCTTCACGATCGTACCGCTGATGCCGACCAGCGTGACGCAGCGCCATACGATCGGGACGATCACCGTCAACGGCGTCAAGATGAAGGCGATGTTCGATACCGGAGCCCAGAGGTCCTACCTCGCTCTGTCCGCGGCGCGGCGGATCGGCCTTACCCCGCAGACTCCCGGCGTCGTCGAGTCGAACTTCGCTTACGGTCTCGGCACCGGGCGAAGGCGGGCGTGGACCGCCCGCCTGGCGACGATCGATTTCGGCGGCGAGGCGATCGCCAAACCGTCGATCGATATCATCGATGAGGATCTGTTCGGTGTCGACATGCTGATCGGGGTCGACTTCTTCCTGACCCATCATCTCTATGTCGATAACACCAACCACCGCATGTACATCACCTACGAAGGCGGCCCGTTGTTCGGGATCAATCCGAAAGGGGCGTTCGACAATACCGGCAAGCCGTTGGACCTGAGCGACACCGCACCCGTGCCGACCGACGCCGCCGAATTCAGCCGGCGCGGCGCCCTGCTCGCCAGCCGTCGCGATTTCACCGGCGCGCTCGCCGATTTCGACAAGGCGGTCGCGCTCGCGCCGAAGCAGGCCGAGTATCGGATCCAGCGCGGGATCGCGCATTTGAACAACAGTCAGATGCTGCTCGGCGCGAGCGACCTGGACGCCGCGATCCTGCTCGCGCCCGGCAATGCCGACGCGCGTCTGGCGCGCGCGCGGTTGCGGATGGAATCCCGCGATCCCAAGGGCGCACGCGAGGATCTGGAAGCAGCCGACGCCGCGCTCGCCCCCGCCTCGGACGCCCGCTTGCAGCTTGCCGGGCTGTACACCGAAGTCGGTGCCGCGGATCGTGCGGTGCCAAGCTTCGACGCGTGGCTCAAGTTCCACCCCGAGGACAGCGGCCGCGCGCGTGCGCTCAACGGTCGATGCTGGGCCAGCGCGCTCGGCAATCAGGATCTCGATCGCGCGCTCGCGGATTGCAACGCCGCCTTGCGGATCCGCAGCGGCGACCCGTCCTATCTCGACAGCCGCGCGCTGGTCTATTTCCGTCGCGGCGAAACCGACAAGGCGATCGCCGACTATGACCGCGTCCTCGCCGCGCAACCGCGCAACGCCTGGTCCCGCTTCATGCGCGGGCTGGTGTTCCAGCGCACCGGGCAGACCGCCAAAGCCAACGCCGATCGCACCGCCGCGCTGGCGATCGAGCCCGACGTGGCCGACCGTGCCAGACACTATCACCTGACCGGGTGAGCGCCGGATGCTTCTCCGTCACCCGGGGGCTGCCCCCCGGGTGACGGATCAGACCCCCTGCGCTCAGAACCCGAACGACAGACGCGCATACCCGAACTGCCCCGGCAGATCGTAGGTCGTCGGGTCGAAGTTCGCGCTCTGGCAGGTGAAGCACGGCGGCGGTGCCTTGTTGAAGATGTTGTTGACCCCCAGCGTCAGCCGCCACCGGTAATCCATCCACGCCGGCGACAGATAGACCTGCGCATCGCCGTAGAAGGTCGCACCCATCGTGTGGATGCCGTCGCGTTCGTCGACCTTGCTGATGTAGCGCCCGGTAAACGATGCGCCATAGCCGCGGGTCGACCAGTCGAGCGTCGCATTGAACTTGAAGCGCGGATACGCCTGGTCCGGGCTGCCGCGCTCGGTTCCGGCATATTCCTGGACCGGCGCGTTGAGATCTGCGGGCGGCACGATGTTGTACTTGAGCAGATACGCGGCGTTGACCATCAGGCCGACCGTCCCACCGCGGACGTCCTTCGAGCGGAACAGGAACGTCCCGTCGAGCCCTTCGGTCTGGATCGCGTTGAGGTTGAGCAACCGCCCGTTGATCCCCCCGACTTGCCCGGCCGGCGTGCGGCGCACTGCGGCGCAGCTGACCGGATCGGCGTTGAAGGCGCAACGCGACAGCGTCAGCGACGCGGGCACCGAGTCGATCGCGTTGGTCAGGTCGATCTTGTAGTAATTGACCTCGAGGCTCAGCCCGCGCGAGAAGCCACGTCCCCAGGACGGGCTATAGACCCCGCCCGCGGTCCAGGTCTTTGCGGTTTCAGGGCGCAGCGCCGCGTTCCCCTGCGAGAACACGCCGAGCTGCCCGCCATTGGGCTCGATATAGCTGCCGTTCGCGGGCACCCCGTTGGCGATGCAGTTCGCGCGGACAGTGGCGTTGGTCTGGAACGATCCGCCGGGCGCGCTGGTGCACGGATCGTCGATCGTCGCGTCGAAGCGCGATGGTCCGGCGTAGAGTTCGCCGATGCTCGGCGCGCGCAGGCTCTCCGCGAACCCGCCGCGCAGCAGCAGGTCGGGGACCGGCTTCCACAGCCCGGAGGCGGTGAAGGTGGTGTTGCTCCCGAACGACGAATAGTTCGAATGCCGGACGGCACCGTCCAGTTCGAGCCGGTTGAAGAAAGGTACGTCCTTCAGGATCGGTACGCGCAATTCGCCGTAGATTTCGTCGACGTTGAACCCGCCCCGCGCCGGGCTGGTCGGCACGTCCGCGCCGAGCCCGGCGACGATCAGCGGATCGGGATCATAGCTCGCATATTGGTCGCGATGCTCATAGCCGATCGCGACGCCGATCGGTCCCGCGGGCAGGTCGATCAGCTCGCCCGACAGGTTGGCGGTGAAGTCCCACAGCTGTTGAAGGCTCTTGTCGCGCTGGTCGAAGGTCACGTAGCGCAGCATTTCAGGCGTGATCGACCCCGCCCCGCCGATCGTCGCGCCGCCGAAGATGTTGAACGGCACGCACGCCCCGGTGCAATTCGCGACCGGGCCGAGCGCGCGTGCAAGGTTCGCCGCATTGACGTTCCCGGTGAACAACTGGTGCGCATCGTTGAGGCCATAGACGCCGTTGACGTCCCAGAACCACTTGTGCTCGCCGACATGGAACGACCCGTCGAACCCCATGGTCGCCGAGAAGGTATCGACATCCTGCGTGAACACGCGCTGCCCGCCCTCGACGAAGCGGCGGCGGATCGTCGAATAATTGGCCGGCGTCCCGTCCGCGCCCGAGGACAGCGTCACCCCGAACGGATTGAACGGGTTGGTCCGGTCGATCGAGATCGTGTCGAGCAGATTGCCGTTCCCCGCATCCGGCCCGACGAACAGCGGCAGGAACGCCGCCTGCGTCTGCGAATGGCGATGCGTGTAGATCAGCTTGGTGCGGAAATTGACGGTATCCGACAAAGCCTGCTTGAAGTTGAGGAACGCGCCATAGCGTTCGGACGGCGTCAGCAGATAGTTGAACGGCGCGAAGTTCCAGCTGTCGGTCGCCGAGGAGTAGCGGCGGAAGTCGCTCGGGAACACGCTATTGCGACCGATCACGGGGGCGTTGAGCGTATAGCTCCCGCCCAGCACGTCATACCGCCCGCCCGGCGTCGCGCTGGAGCAGCCGCCCGCCGCGCAGCTCGTCGCGCCCGGGGTCGGCCATTGCGAGATCTTGCGGTCGGCGGTGCTCACCCCGTCCTGCTTGGTGTAATTCCCGCCGAACACGACCGAGGTCCCGCTTGCCTTGTTCTGGACGCCGTAGCTCGCCTCGTAATTCTGCGTGTGCCCGTCGCCCTGGCGATAGGTGCCATATTGCGCCGATGCCTTGAGCCCGACCTGCGATTGTTTGGTGATGATGTTGACGACACCCGCCACCGCATCCGACCCGTAGAGCGGCGACGCACCCGACTGGAGCACTTCGATCCGCTCGATCATGTTGGTCGGCAGCGTGTTGAGATCGACCGAGGCGGGAATGCCCCCCGCCGCCGACCCGTTCACGAAGCGCAGGCCATCGACCAGGATCAGCGTCCGCTTGGCGGCGAGATAGCGCAGGTCGACTTCCGCCGAACCCGAGCTCACCCCGGTGCCGTCGGGCGGCCCGCCGACGTTGCCCGCGTTGTTGACCTTGGTGTTGAGCCCGCCCGCCGCGCTCGGCAACCGCTGGAGCACGTCCGCGACCGAGGTCAGCCCGGTCCGCGCGATCGACGTCTGGTCGACCGTGACGACGGGCTTGTCCGAATCGAGCGGGCTGCGGCGGATGCGCGACCCGGTGACGACGATGTCGTCGGCGGGCGCTGCGGTTTCGTCGGGTGTGGCAACCTGCGCCTGTGCAGGTGCAGCGGCAATCGCCGCGAGCAGGACGAGCGCACTCGTCCCGAGAAGGTGTTTCACCGTAAGCTCGTGCATGACATGTTTCCCCTGTTCACGCTTCCGAGACATCATCCCCCAATGTCATGGGCAATTTTGAAACGATGTTGCGACGCGGAACAAGGGTTAATGACATATGAACGTTTTTTGACGGTGGACTGTGGTCCGGAAGTAACACTGTCCGAAAGGACGAGCCCCCACGCCCCCGCAGGAACGCCCGTCACGCAGGGTCGGAGGCGTCGTCCTCGCGCGGCGGCGACGGAGCGTCGGGCAAGTCCACCCCCGCGCACGACCACGGCAGTTCGTGCACGAAGCGCGGGTCCATCCCCGTCCCGTCGTTGAGCGTCCCGTCGGGCCACAGCGTCTCGTCGAACTGCGCGGCATCGCCGAACGCGTCCGCCGGGTCGCGCTCATAGGTCGGTTCGAGCTGCCCCCAATGCTGCTCGTCGAGCCAGCCGATCTTGACCAGCCCGCCCCGCCCGTCCGCGAGCTTCTGCGCGATCGCATCGTCGCCCCCCGCCGCGATCACCGCATCCGCCGCGCGCCGCCGCGCCGCGCACGCCTCGACCGCCGCGGTGATCGCAGCGGCGGCGGTAGCATCGAGCGTCACCCCGTCGAACGCGTCGAGCGTCGCCGCGAGCGTATCCTGCCGCGCGGCCTGCGCGTGCGCGTCCGACCCGGCGGCATCCCCCTCCGCGTCGCAGCGGTCCGCGGCCCCGCCAGTCGCCACCGAGACCCGCCC
>NZ_JAPYKK010000003.1 GCF_029623395.1 Sphingomonas echinoides | reverse complement strand
GAAGGCATCGCGCTGATCGACGAAGCTCGTCGGCAAGCCGGACAAGCTCTGCCGCAACTGCCGCGCAAAGGTATCGACACTGTCGTAGACCACGATCTGCATGCCGATCGCGCGCGACGCGGCGTAGGTCAGCGTTCCGCTATAGGTCATCCCGCCATAGCGCTGCCCGATCCGCGCCTGCAGCGACGTGCGCGGCCCTGGCCGCCAGATGATCCCCCCGTCATAGATCAGCCCGTCGGTTTGATAGGCGATCCGCGGCGGGGTTGCGGGATCGGTCGCGAACCTGCCCCGCGCATCCACCACCGGTGCGCCAGCCGCATCGCGCAGCGGGTCCTTCTGCATGACGGTGATCTTCTCATACCCCGCCCCGGCGGTGACCGCGAGGGTCGACGCCACCGGCAGGATCGCCTCCGCGCGGACGACCCCGGATTCGTACCGCTGGTCGAGCTGCGACGCGGTGTCGTTCTCATACGCGCCGGAAACGGTGACGCCGACCGGAAGCACCCGCCCCGGCCGAACCCCGGCGCTGGCGGTGACGACATGGCTTTGCGCGCTATCGAACACGTCCAGCGGCTGGCTTCCGGCAGGAAGCGCGACCCGACCTGGGGCTTCCGTCTTGGTGTAGCCGTATTGATAGCGCGCGGCGATCCCGACCGGACCGACGGTCTTGGTCAGGCTCGGGCCGACATAGGCCGAATAGACCTGCGCGATATTGTCGACATTTCCGACGAGATTGACCGGCGCGCCCCCCCTTATGTCGGAACGCGCGCGCGTGGCGATCGCCCCGCCTTCGATCCGGACTCCCGGCGCAACGCCGATCGCTGCGCGCGCGAGGCCGCTATGCACGTCGGTGTCGCCAACGCGCTTGCTGTACGAGATCCGCCGCTCATACCGATAGCTGACCTGCGCCTGCGTCCGTCGTGTCTGCAACGATGCCTCGACGCCGGCGGCGAGAGTCGAATAGGTCAGTACGTCATCGTTGGTCAGATCCGCCGTCACGACCTGACCGATCTCGATATACGGCGCGATCGATTTCTGGCGCTCCGCGGACTCCCCGGGGGAAGCGACGAGCGCCGACACCCCGAGAACCCACAAACGGCGGCAGGGCGTCACTGCGTGCCATCCTGCCGTTCGTAATAGCTGCCGTACCGCCGTCCGCCCGGCGCATAAGCGACCGCGTTGAGCAGAAGCTGCAGGTGCTCGCATCCGTCGAGCAGCGCGACGGCTTCGCGCAGATCGCTTTCGCCGGTGCGATCCGCCCGCACCACGACGATCGCCTGACCGACATGGCTCGCAAGCACCGCGCCTGGAGAAGCGGCGAGCACCGGCGGTGAATCGAACAGCAGGATCCGGCGTGGATCCGCCGCGAGCAATTGCGCGATGACCTCTCCGGTCCGCGCGCTGGCGACCAGTTCGGTATCCATGGTCGTCTTGGTTCCGCACGGCAGCACGCTCAACTGCGGGATATCCGTCCGGATGACGCAGGATTCCAGCGCGATCGACGGATCCGCCAGCGCATCCAGCAACCCCGGTCCCTCGCGCAGCCCGATCCGGGACATCACGTCCGGCTTCGCAAAATCCGCGTCGATGAGAAGAACCTCGACATCGCGTTCGGCCGCCAGCGAGATGGCGAGGTTCAGCGCGCAATAGGTCTTGCCGTCATCCGGATTGGCCGACGTGACCAGGAAGGTGCGCGCGGCAACGTCGTCGTGCGGCCGCAGCGACCGCGCCGTCATCAACAGGTGCCGCTTCACCAGCCGGAATTCCTCGGCCAGCGCACCGACCGCCGCGCCGGGCACCAGCATGTGCCGCTCGGCGAGCAACGCCCGATCGACGTGCGCGCAGACGCCTGAAACGAGGGCGTGCGGTGCCGGTGGCGCGGGAGTCTCCGGTACCGGAGCGACGATGGGGTCACCCTCCGGCGCTTCGTCCGGCACCCCCCGAACGACCGGGTCGGTCGCTTCGTCCCGTCTCCGCAGATGCGCCTCGAAGTCATAGACCGCCGCTGCGCGCTCGAGCAGCGACGCGGGCGATGTGCGCGCGAAGGGGTCACTCATGCTGCCAATCCTCGCTGGATCATTTCGACACCGAGCAGCCCGACATACGCCACGCCCAATCCGGCGAATGCGCCGCCGTAATAGAGCAGCATGCGCCGCCGCGTCGCCGTTTGCGCGGGCCCGCGCATTTCCCCGATCCCGCCGATGACGGGCATGCCGGTCGCCTTTTCCAACCGCGCGACCGTGGGAAAGGTCGTCTTGAGCTGCGCCAGCGCAAACGCTCCCGCGACGCCTGCGCCAATCGCGAGGACCAGAACCCCAGTCAGCAGCAATGGCCGGTTGGGGGTCGCGGGAACGCGCGGCGCCGACGGGGGATCGATCACGCTGAACTTGATCGAGTCGGTCTGCGTCTGCGCTTGCCCGCGCAGGTTGATGGTCTCGCGGTCGGAAAGCAGCTTGGAGTAGGAGTCCTTCAGGACCTGATAATCGTTCTCGATCTGCGACTGCTCCGCCGCGACCGCCGGATCGCCCGACAGTTTCGCGGTGATCCGGTCCAGATCTGCCTGCAATTGCGCCCGGCGTGCGTTGAGCGACGCAACTTGCGCCTGTTTCTCGGCCTGGATCGAACGCATCGACAGATAGGCCGGATTGGACGAAGACCCTGCCCCGCCCCCGACGATCAGCGGCTCGGCCTTCGCCGCAGCCTGCGCGGCCGCAAGCTGATTGCGCAGCGCGACGACATCGGGATGCGCCTCGGTATAGCCGCGCGCGCGGGCGTCCGCCAATTGCCCCTGGATCGCGTTCAACCGGGCGCGGGCCGGTCCCATGCTGACGGCACCCGCAGCGCCCGCGATATTGGACGGCGTCCCCGCCATCTGCCCGTTGACCGCTGCCAGCCCCGATTGCGCCGCGGCGAGGTCGCTCTCGACCTGCGCCATCGACGATCGCGCGGAGGCCATCCGGTCGGTCAGCGTCCCCGTTCCCGGCAAGCTCCCCAGGTAGCGGTTCTGGAAGTCGGTGCGCTTGGCGTCCGCGTCCGCCAACTGCTTCTGCCGCTCGGCCAGTTGCGCGTCGAGGAAGGTCAGGCTCTGGCTGGTCTCGTCGCGGTCGCCCGACAGATTCTGTTCGACGAACAGGTCGATCAGCTTCTGCACGACCTGCTGCGTCACCTTCGGGCGTGACCCGCTCGCGACGATCTCGAACAGATTGTCCTGTTGCGCGGTGATTCTGATCGCCTTCTGCAGACCGGCGACGCGCTCGGCGAGATCCCGATCGGTTCGCACCGTCGCCGCGAGATCGGTTCCTCGTACGACTTTTTCGAGGCTCGTCGCGGACGTCAGCGTCTGGCGGATCGTATCAACGTCCTTCTGCTGGTCGGCGACCGTAATCCCGACCGCGGACGGGAGCACCGTCTGAAGCTGGACGAACACGCGTGCGCGGGATTCGTAGACGTTGGGGATTTGCGCAACCACCAGCCACCCCAGCAGCGCGACACCCCAGGCGATCGCCAGCGCGATCCACCGCCGCATCCAGATCGCATACGCCACGAGGCGCAATTCGTTAAACAACCCGCTCATTGCCGCCGCGCCCTCAGAACATGCTTTCGGGGATGATGATGACGTCGCCGGGTTCGAGCCGAACGTTGGCCCGGCTGTCACCGTCCTTAAGCAAGCTCGACAGTTTCAGCGCATATTCCGCCTGCTTGCCGCTCGTCCGATCGTAGCGGACCAGCCGGGCGCGATTGCCCGCGGCATATTGGTTGAGCCCGCCGACCGCGATCATCGCGTCGAGCAGCGTCATGTTGGCGCGATACGGGATCGACGCGGGCTTCTCGGTCGCCCCCACGATCCGGATCTGCTGGCTGAACGTCCCCGAGAAATTCTCGACGATCACCGATACGATCGGGTCCTTGATGTATTCGCCGAGCGAGATCTTCATGTCGTCCGCAAGCATCCGCGGCGTCTTGCCGACTGCGGGCATGTCGCTGATCAGCGGCGTGGTGATCCGGCCGTCGGGGCGGACCTGGACTTTCGTCGACAGCTCGGGATTGCGCCAGACGAAGATATTGAGCTGGTCGAGCGGACCGATGATATATTCTTCGCTCGGCTTGTCCTGCGCGGCGACGAACGCAGCTTGCGGCAGCACCGGGCGATCCGCGCCCGCGCACCCCCCCATCGTCGTCGCCACGACGCTCGCCAGCACGATACCTGCGATACTCCGGGAAACGCGCACCATAAACACCTCCTGCCGGGCACAGCGACCGTGGCGTCTTGTCTGACGTCCTGCGGCGCGCGCGCGGTGATGGTGTCGCTATGACCCGGAAGGGGTGAAGATAGCGTTAGGGCTCGACAGGAGCCCCCACGAGCAGTTCCCGCGGCGGCGCATGGCCAAGGAACGCCGTCGGACTGGCAGTGAGCCCATACGCCCCGGCCATGAACACCGCGACCAGGTCGCCGACCCGTCCCTCCGGCAGCAAAACCCGGTCGGCCAAGCGGTCCAACGGCGTGCACAGCGGTCCGACGACGCTGACCGTTTCCGTCGCACCGCCCGCCCCCGAAGCGATCGCCACGGGATAGTTGCGCCGAACCACCGTGCCGAGGTTCCCGGTAGCGGCGAGTTGGTGGTGCAGGCCGCCATCGACCACGAGGAAGGTTTCCCCCCGGCTGTGCTTGCGATCGATGATCCGCGTCAGATACACCCCCGCCTCTCCGACCAGCCAGCGCCCGAGCTCGATCGCATGGCGGGTGCCGGTCCGGTCACGCTCGCTCAACCGGTCGCCGAGCGCCGCGCCGATCGCCTCGATGTCGACCGGCTGCTCGCCCGGAAAGTACGGAATGCCGAAACCCCCGCCGAGGTTGACGAGCGGCGGCTGCGCGCCCGCCGCCTCGCTGAGCCGATCCGCGAGTTCCAGCGTTGCTGCCTGCGTCTCGATGATCGCCGCGGGATCGAGCGCTTGCGATCCCGCAAAGATATGCCACCCGCGCCAGTCCGCCCCGGCGGCGAGGATCGTACGCGCAACCGCCGCCGCTTCGTCCGCATCGATCCCGAACGGCGAGGCGCGCCCGCCCATCCGCATCCCCGACCCGCGCAATTCGATATCCGGGTTGACCCGGACCGCGAGCCGCGGGGTCACGCCGACCCGCTCCGCAATGTCGAGCGCGCGCGCGGCTTCGTTTGCCGACTCAACGTTGATCGTGACACCGGCGGAGATTGCCGCCGTCAGCGCGTCGTCGCGTTTCCCGGGCCCCGCGAAACTGATCGCCGTCGCCAGCTTGTGCGGCAACGCCATATCCATCTCCCCGGCCGAGGCGATGTCGAAGCCATTGACGAGCGGTGCGATGGCCGCCAGCAGCGGCGCGAACGGGTTCGCCTTGATCGCATAATGCAGATCGACACCTGTCGGCATTGCGCTGCGAAAACGCGCTATTCGGGCGGCAATCACCGTGAAATCGTAGACGAACAGCGGCGTATCGCCGGCGTTTGCGACCCATTCGGCGGCGGTCTGCCCCGCAATTTGCAGCGGCGTGGTCATCCCGAAATCTGCCGGAATGGCGCCCATCGGTTTCATGCCGTGATCTCCGCTTTCAACGCTGACCGATCGAGCTTTCCGTTCGCGTTGCGCGGCAAGTCCGCCCGCCAGACATAGCGTTGCGGTTGCTGGAAACTCGGCAGTTCGCGGCGCAATCGCGCGCGCAATTCGGCTTCGCGCGTGCCGTCCCCGCGCGCGACCACGACGATCGCTTGCCCCAGCCGGGGATCGGCCACGCCGATCGCGACCGCCTCGCGCGTTTCTCCACCGGAAAGGACCGCGTCCTCGATCTCGGTCGGGCTGATGCGGTTCCCGGCGCTCTTGATCATCTCGTCGTCGCGGCCGACGAACCGCAACAGGCCCTCGGCGTCCGCCACCACGGTGTCGCCCGACCACACCGCCATCCCGCTTTCGCGCGCCCATGCCGGTGCGGGGCGGAAGCGTTGCGCGGTCCGCTCGGCATCCTGCCAATACCCTTTCGCGACCAACGGACCGGCATGCACCAGTTCCCCGGCCTCCCCCGCATCCGCCCGCGATCCGTCCGCGCGCACGACGAGCACTTCGGCGAAGGGAATGGCCCGGCCGATCGACTCCGGATGATCCGCGACGAGATCCGGCGGCAGATAGGTGGAGCGGAACGCTTCCGTCAGGCCATACATCGGAAAGATCTGCGCCTCGGGAAACCGATCGCGGAGCCCCGCAATCATCGGCAAGGTCAAGGCACCGCCAGAATTCGTCAAGCGTTTCAATTGCCTTGCAACATCTTCCGGCCACGCGGTCTCAAGCAGCTGAACCCACAGCGGCGGCACGCCGGCCAAGGTGGTCGCCCCGGTCCTGGCGACCCCCTTCACCACATCGCGCGCCGTCAGATACTCGAGCGGGGCATAACGCGCGCCGGCTGCCCAGGTCGAAAACAGTTGGTTCTGGCCGTAATCGAAGCTCAACGGCAATACGCCCAGCACCCGGTCGCTCGGTTCGATCGCGAGATATCGCGCGACACTGATCGCGCCGAGCCACAGATTGGCGTGGGTCACCATGACCCCCTTGGGCCGCCCGGTCGATCCGGACGTGTACAGGATCGCGGCCAGGGTGTCGGTATCGGCGGTCGAGGGTGGCAAAACTGCCCCCTCGAAGCTCAGATCTGCTTCGAGGACAAGCGTGCAAGATCCGCCAATATCTCCCGCTTCGAGCGTTTCGCGTCGTCCGGGTTGGGTCACGAGCATCCCCGCACCGCTGTCCGCGACGATATGCGCAACCTGCGCGCGTTTGAGCATGGGATTGATCGGGACGTGCACCAACCCTGCGCGCGGAACGGCGAGGGGCAGCACACACGCAAGCCGCGTCTTGGGCAACCAGCTTGTGATCCGCGAGCCGGGCGGCAGGCCCAATGCGGCAAGCCGAGCCGCAATCTGACCGGTCATCCGCTCCAGATCCGCGAAGGTCACCGATCCGTCCTGATCGAGCAGGGCGATATCCGATGCGTTTCCGCGCGACGGTAACGTATCGATCGGATGCGGCGTGGGATCGAGCGGGATCATGCCCTCTGATAGCCCGCCGTGCTCGGCTGTGAAGGCCCTGCGCGCAGTGCCCTTGGCAGCGCGCCGCGCATTCTCTATCGCAACCCTCCGTAACCAGATCCAATCGAGGCGTTCCGTGCTCCCTGAAAACCATGGCGAGATCGACACAACCATCCGCGCCTGCCTGCGCGACGTGCTCGGCCTCAGCGAGGCACGGGTCGCGGCGTTTCAGGACGATACGCCGCTCTTCGGCGCGCTTCCCGAACTCGATTCGATGGCGGTGGCAGGGTTGCTGACCGAAATCGAGGAACGGCTCGGCATTCTGATCGAAGACGACGAAGTCGACGGGGAAATGCTCGAGAGTTTCGGCGCGCTCGTCCGCTTCGCATCGGCGCACGCGCCGCGATGACGGCGGGGTGATCGACCAGTACGTCTGGCGCGGCGGCAAAGAGCTGATGCTGCGTTTCGGTCCTTCCGAAGGACCATTGGCGATCGTCACCCTGCCCTTGTTCGAGGAAGCCAACCGCCTACGCGCGTTTGCCGTCACGCTCTGCCGCGCGCTGGCCGACGCCGGCGTCGCGAGCGTTCTGCCCGACGTACCCGGGCAAGGCGAAAGCCTGACGGATCTGCGGTCGTGTACACTCGCGAATATGCGCTCGGCTATGGCGGCGGCGGGCGCAGCGCTCGGCAGGTCGGACCGCAACCTGCCCTATTCGGTTGCGCTGCGAAGCGGGGCATTGCTCGATCAGGACCTTGCAAAAGCCGGACGCTGGCTGTTTGCGCCGCAGAGCGGTGACAACCTCGTTCAGGTGCTCGATCGGATCAGGCGCACGTCGGATCGGCTCGGTCCCGGAGCGTCCGGCAAACAGGATGTCGGCACGCCGCCGCTGGTCGAGATCGCGGGGAACCGGATTCCGGCGCGTCTTCTCGAAAGCCTTCGGGCGGAGCGTGCAGACGGCGACGGTGACCTTCCGCAGCGTATCGTCCGGTTGAGCCACGCTTTCCAACCGGCTGACCAAATGGTCGAAGGATCAGCGCTATGGCGGCGCGCCGAACCCGGCAACGACCCGACACTCGCAGCGCTGCTCGCCAGCGACATCGTCGCGTGGATCGCCGCATGCGAACGGTAACCGCATTTCCTTGTGCGGGGGAAACACTGTTCGGAACGCTGGACGGTTCGCACGGCACGACCGGCCTGCTGATCGTCTCCGGCGGAAACGAAATACGGATCGGCGCCCATCGCGGCATGGCGCTCCTTGCCCAGCGGCTGGCGCTTCAGGGGATCCCGGTGTTCCGGTTCGATCGGCGCGGGATTGGTGATTCGACCGGAGAGAATCGCGGCTCTCGTTCCTCCGGACCGGACATTGCGGCTGCGGCGACATGGTTTCGCGAGGTCGCCCGGATCGATCGACTGATCGCGTTCGGGAATTGCGATGCCGCAACGGCGCTGGCGCTGTATGGCGCCGACGCCGGCGTGGATCGCCTGATCCTCGCCAATCCATGGGTCATCGAACAAACCGATACGTTACCGCCCGCAGCCGCGATCCGGGCACGGTACCGCACCAAACTGCGCGACTCACGCGAATGGCTCCGCCTCGCCCGCGGTGGCGTGAATCTCGTCAAGCTTTCTCGCGGCTTGCGAAAGCTGGTTCAAACGCGCCCACACCTACCCGACAGCCTTGGCGTCCAATGCATCGAGGCGATCAACAGAAATGCGGCGGCAACCACGATCCTGCTCGCCCGGCACGATGCCACGGCCATCGCATTTCAAGACGCTTGGGACGCATGCGACCATGCCACGCGGGATCATGTGCCAGTGCACGTCTGCGACACCGCCAGCCACAGCTTTGCCGGCGGGGCGGACGCGGCGTGGCTGGAACGCCAGATCCTCGCCGCGATCCTGCGCGACTGACCGGCGTTCCAGCCACCGGTTGCGGTGCTATTCGGCAGCCTCGGCCAGTTCGAATTCCATCTCGGCCAGGAACCGCTCGGCATCCAGCGCGGCCATGCAGCCCGTCCCCGCCGCCGTGACCGCCTGCCGATAGACCTTGTCCATCACGTCGCCGCACGCGAACACGCCGGGCACGTTCGTTCGCGTCGACCCCGTCTCGGTCCAGATATAATGGTCTTCGTCCAGCTTGAGATGCCCGCGGAACAGCTCGGTCGCCGGGTGATGACCGATCGCCACGAAGCCACCTTCGGTATCGAGCCGCGATTTCTCGCCAGTGACCGTGTCGATCAGGTCGATCGCGACGAGCCCGGCCGTCCCGCCGCCGTCGACGAACTGGTCGACTTCCTTGTTCCACAGGACCGTCACGCCCTTGTGCGCGAACAGGCGCTCCTGGAGAATGCGTTCGGCCCGAAGCGAATCGCGACGATGGATCAACGTCACGTCGGGGGAATGATTGGTCAGGTACAGCGCTTCCTCGACCGCGGTGTTGCCGCCGCCGATCACCGCGACCTTCTTGCCGCGATAGAAGAAGCCGTCACAGGTCGCGCACGCGCTGACGCCCTTGCCCTTCAGCGCGTCCTCGCTGTCGAGCCCGAGCCACTTCGCTTGCGCGCCGGTCGCGATGACGAGCACGTCGCCCTCGTACACGTCGCCGCCGTCACCGATCAGGCGGAACGGACGCTGGGTCAGGTCGACCTCGACCACGGTATCGTACATCAACTGCGTACCGACATGCTCGGCCTGCTTCTGCATCTGCTCCATCAACCACGGGCCTTGGATGACGTCCGCAAAGCCGGGATAATTCTCGACGTCGGTCGTCGTCATCAACTGCCCGCCGGGCTGGATGCCTTGGACGAGAATCGGCTTCATCCCGGCGCGCGCGCCATAAATGGCAGCGGACAGCCCAGCCGGGCCCGAACCGAGGATCAACATGCGCGTGGTATAGGTGGTCATGATCACTTTCGTCCTGTCGGCCCGCCGCCTTCAGGGGCGTAGCGGGCCGGCTGACAACATGGGTGGCGCGCGCCGTCAAGCAAGGGCTTGAGCGGCGCGCTACGGGGTTCAGGCGGGCATCCGGTACAGCGCGCACAGCTTGTTGCCGGCAGGATCGCGCAGATATGCGAGATACAGCTTGCCGAACGAGCCTTCACGGACCCCGGGAGGATTTTCGCACGCCGTCCCGCCGCTGGCGAGCCCGGCGGCATGCCAGGCGTCCGCCGCCTCTGGCGAATTGGCTGCGAAACCGATCGTCCCGCCATTGGCATGGCACGCCGGAGCGCCGTCGATCGGCTTGGTAACGATGAACAGGCTGCCGTCGTGCATGTACACGACACGACCCGACGGATCGACCATCCCGGCCTTGCCGCCCAGCGCTTGCAAAGTCGCGTCGTAGAAAGCGCGCGATGCGTCGGTATCGTTCGACCCGACCATGATATGACTGAACACGTTCCAGCTCCCTATGTCTGTTTGGGAGCGCACGCTTAGCACTTCGATACGGCGACGCTACCGATTTGGTAGCGGAGGAGGGACTTGAACCCCCGACCCCAGGATTATGATTCCCGTGCTCTAACCAGCTGAGCTACTCCGCCAAGCCGTATCGAAGAAGCGGCGCTATAGGTGCGGGACCGTTGCGCGGTCAACCGCCTTTTACGCAAATATGTGACGAGACAGCGGTTCCCACGGTCCGCCGCGATACCACCAGCTCGCCAGACCGACGATCCGGACGTCGCGCGGGCGGAAATCGGCCTCCAATGTCGTCTTTAGCGTCTTCGCGACAGCCGGTTCGACCTTGTTCTGGATGGTGACGTGCGGACGCCAGCCCGCCCGATCCTGCGGCGTCAGGACCGTCTCGAACGCTTCGGCCAAGCTGGCCCGAATCTCTTCCAGTTCAGGACAGGCGATTCGGAACGCCACACCGCGCCCCAGCGACAGCAGCCCGGAGATCCGCGCGACCGGCGCTGGGACACCGCGCGTCTCGGCGGTCAGGCGCTGCTTCAACTCCCGCTCCAGGCTCGGTGCGAGGTGGTGGAACATGGTGAGGTGCGCGGCGAGCTGGTTCCGCTCGGGCGGAAAGTGCGTGCGGCGCAGATCGTCGAAGAACGCGGTGTCCGCAGGGCCGAACAGCGCCGTCACGATGATCGGGGCGCCAGGGGGGGCGTCGACGGTCAAATCTCCAGCTGACTGCCGAGTTCGACCACGCGATTGGTCGGCAAGCGGAAGAACTCCATCGCGCTTTCCGCATTGCGCAGCATCCACGCGAACAGCTTCTCGCGCCAGATCATCATCCCCGGACGCGACGACGGCAACAACGTCTGGCGGGCCAGGAAGAAGCTGGTGTCGATCATGCGGAACTCCGCGCCACAGCGGTGCACGTTGGCGAGCGCATTCGGCACGTCAGGCTCCTCGACGAAGCCGTACCGCAGGATCATCCGGTGGAAGCCGAGACCCAGGTCGTCGATCGAGCAGCGCTGCCCTTCGGGAATGTACGGTTCGTCCGCGATCTTGACCGTGAGCAGGATGATCCGCTCGTGCAGCACCTTATTGTGCTTGAGGTTGTGGAGCAGCGCATGCGGAACGCCTTCGGGCGATGAGGTCATGAACACCGCGGTACCCGGCACGCGCGTTGCCGACGTCGCTGCGGACTGGATGAACACCTTGATCGGCATGGCCGATTCGCGCATCCGGTCGATCATCAACTGCCGCCCCTTCGACCAGGTCGTCAGCACCACGAAGATGAAGAACCCCACGAGCAGCGGGAACCAGCCGCCCGAGGAAACCTTGGTGAGGTTCGCTGTGAAATAGGCCCCGTCGACCAGGAAGAAGATCCCCAGCAGCGGGATGGCGAGCAGACGGGACCAGTTCCACAAGCGGAACAAGACGATCGACAGCAGACACGTATCGATCAGCATCGCACCGGTGACGGCGATCCCGTACGCGGACGTCAGGTTCGACGACGTCCGGAAGAACACCAGCAGCAGCAGCACCATCGTGCCGAGGATCCAGTTGATCAACGGCAGATAGATCTGGCCGACCGTCGCGGCACTGGTGTGCTCAATCCGGAGCCGCGGGATGAAGCCGAGCTGGATCGCCTGATGCGTCACCGAGAACGCGCCGGAGATCACCGCCTGCGACGCGATCACCGCGGCCGCGATCGACAGCAACACCAGGGGGAGGCGGAAATGCTCGGTCGCGAGCATGTAGAACGGACTCTCGAGTGCAGGCATGCCGATCCGCGAGAGCAACGCGCCCTGCCCCATGTAGTTGAGCATCAGCGCGGGCAGGACGATGCACAGCCACGACACGCGGATCGGGTTGCGCCCGAAATGCCCCATGTCGGAATACAGCGCCTCTGCGCCCGTCACGGCCAAGACGACCGATCCCAGTGCGAGAAACGCCGGAAGCGGGTCCGATGCGAAGAACTCGAACGCGTAATGCGGCGAGAGTGCCCACAGGATTTGGGGCGTCTCGACGATGCTCAACACGCCGAGCGCGGCGATGACCGCAAAATACACGATCATCACGGGTCCAAAGAACAGGCTGACGCGCGCAGTGCCACTCCGCTGGATCGAAAACAGTGCGATCACGATCGCCATCGCGATCGGCAGCACGAATTGCGACAAGCCCGGCGCAGCGACCTTGAGCCCCTCGACCGCAGACAGTACCGACACCGCCGGCGTGATCATGCTGTCGCCGTAGAATAAGGCGGTCGCGAACACGCCGAGCAGGATGATCCCGCGCGACCAGCGCCGCGTCGTCGTCCGTCCGTTGACCAGCGCGAGCAAGGCAAGACTGCCGCCCTCGCCCTTATTGTCCGCCCGCATCAGGATCGCGACGTATTTGAACGTCACCACGATCATCATCGACCAGAAGATCAGGCTGACCACGCCCATGATGTGCAGCGCATCGACGGCAAGGCGGTGATGCCCGGCGAAGGTTTCTCGAAACGCGTAGATCGGGCTCGTGCCGATGTCGCCGAACACGACTCCGACCGCGCCGACGGCCAGGCGAAGCAGCCCATTCTTGCGATGTTCCGGCTCGATCGTGGCGGGGTCGCCTACGGTCGTCAGGTCAGTTGCGGATGCGTCCACAGTTCTCACAATATTCTGGATCTCAAGCCGATTTCAAACAAGTAGGTCGGATCGACCGCAGGTTGCCAGCGCCTCGATGGTGCGGCGCAATAGCACGCGCCCCGTCCCCCCGCAACGCGCCGCCCCGCCAGGATGTCCGCAAGCGGGACCACCCTTACGCCTCGGTCGCAAGCGTGCGGATCGTGAACTGAGTCACCAGACGGTGGACGCCGGGAAGCACCGAAAGCACCTCGCGATGGATGCGTTCGTAGCTGTCGTCCTCGCGCACCAGAACCTTGAGCAGATAATCCGATTCACCACTCATCAGATGCGCCTCGCTGACCTGTGCGGTGCGGGAAAGCGCTTGCTCGAACGCCAGCATCGTCGCCTGCCGCTGATCGGTCAGCGTGACCGATACGAAAACGGTCGACGGGTTGCCCCGCGCCGCAGGGGACAAACGGGCACGATAGCCCAGAATCATGCCTTGCTGTTCGAGCGCCTTGACCCTGCGATGCGCGGCGGACGGCGACAGGCCGACGCGGGCGCCGAGATCTTCGCTGGTCAAGCCCGACTCCGACCCCAGTTCCGCGATGATCTTGACGTCGATAGCATCCATACGGCTATTCCGTGCGCGAAACCGGCATCCAACGCAATATCGTCCTGTTGGAGGGCCGACGCGCGCGGACTTTGCAAGCACTTTCCGGCTCGGCTGGTGTATTCTGCCGCCAACGAAAATGGAGAGTTTCATGCGCGTCGGTGTCCCCAAGGAAATCAAGAACCACGAATACCGCGTTGGCCTCACGCCGCCGTCGGTGGCCGAGCTCGTTGCCGCGGGTCATAGCGTCGCGGTCCAGACCGGCGCTGGCCTCGGCATCGATTTCGAGGATGCGGACTATGTCGCGGCGGGTGCGTCGATCCTGCCGGATGCCGCCAGCGTGTTCGCGCAGAGCGACATGATCGTGAAGGTCAAGGAGCCCCAAGCCAGCGAGATCGCGTTGCTCGAAAGCCGCCATCTGCTGTTCACCTACCTGCACCTCGCCGCCGACAAACCGCAGGCCGAAGGGCTGATGGCGTCGGGCGCGACCTGCATCGCGTACGAAACGGTGACCGCGCACGACCGCTCGCTTCCGCTGCTCAAGCCGATGAGCGAAGTCGCCGGCCGCATGTCGATCCAGGTCGGCGCGCATTATCTCGAGAAGGAACAGGGCGGTCGCGGCGTCCTGCTCGGCGGCGTTCCCGGCGTTGCCCCGGCGCGCGTCGCGATCCTCGGCGGGGGCGTGTCCGGCGTCAACGCGGCGCAGATGGCGGTCGGCATGCGCGCCGACGTTACGATCTACGACATCTCGAACGCGCGTCTTGCCGAGCTCGACATGTTCTTCGGCAGCCAGATCAAGACGGCCTACGCCAGCAAAGCCGCGATCGCAGCGGCGGTGAAGAACGCACATCTGGTCATCGGCGCGGTGCTCGTGCCCGGCGCCGCAGCGCCCAAGCTCGTCACGCGCGACATGCTCAAGACGATGAAGCGCGGCTCGGTCCTGGTCGACATCGCGATCGATCAGGGCGGCTGCTTCGAGACGAGCCATGCCACCACGCACGAGGATCCGGTGTTCGAAGTCGACGGCGTGATCCATTACTGCGTCGCCAACATGCCGGGCGCAGTGGCCCGCACGTCGGCATTCGCGCTCAACAATGCGACGCTGCCCTTCGTCCTGAAGCTCGCGGGGCTTGGCGCGGAAGCGGCGATGGCGGCGGATCCCCACCTCGCCAACGGACTGAACGTGTCCAACGGCAAGATCCGGCATGAGGCCGTCGCCGAGGCGCTCGACCTCCCGTTCGATGCCTGGACGCACTAAGCGGCCTCGCGCTGCTCCGGCGAAGCTGGTACGATCGTCTCGTGCGTATCGTCCAGCTCGTCGGAGCGTTACTTCTTCTCCAGGTTTCGCCCGCGATGGCGCAAACGCTGGCACCCCCCGCACCACCACCGATCGTCCGGATCCTCCCGGTCGATCCGGTGCGGACCGCGCCCGTCGACGCAACGGCTCTCCCCGCGCCGATCCTCGAAACGACCGACCAGGCCCTCACCGACGATGCGCGGGAATATGCCCGGCACTTTGCGGTCTCGATCGAGGAAGCGCGTCGGCGTCTGATCCTGCAGGAAGCGAGCGTCGCAGCGACCGACGCGATTGCCGACCGGTATCGAGACCGGCTCGCCGGGATCGCGATAGACCATAGCCCGACGTATCGGATCTCCGTCTATCTCACCGGGACAGAACCGGTCGCCGAACGCCGCGTCACCGTCGGCGTTTCTTCGGTTCCGATCATCTTCCGCACCGGCGCACCCGTGACGCGTGACCAAGTGATCTGGGCGATGACCAATCACCAGGCCGCGATCCGCGCGGCGTTGCGCACCCCGCCCGGAATGGGGCTCGACCCGCGCACCGGCGAACTGGTCCTGACGATCGGCAACCGCGACGCGCGCGACGGAACCGAAGCGATCCGGCAGAGGATCGAAGCAATCGCGGGTGTCCCGGTCCAGGTTCGTGCGGTCGACCATGTCGACGTCAATCTCGCGGTCGAAGGCGGCGCCCGGGTCGAGGGCGTCAATCCGGGGGACGGCAAACGGTATCTCTGCACCACAGGGTTTGCGGTGACCGACGGTACACGCTCGGCAATCGCGACGGCGGCGCATTGTGTCGACGAATTGAGCTACCGCGACCGCGCCGGTGCGCTGGTGCCTCTGCCGTTCGTCGCACAATGGGGCTGGGGGTACCGCGACGTCCAGATCAACCTGTCCCCCGAACCCCTGGCACCGACCTTCTTTGCCGACACCGCCAAGACGCGCGTCCGTCCGGTCACCGGCCAGCGCAGCCGCGCCGGCACGCGCGCAGGGGATTTCGTGTGCCATCGCGGCGAGCGGACCGGGTATAGTTGCGCGGTCGTCCAGTTTACGGATTTCGCCCCCGCGGGCGACCTGTGCGGCGGTGCGTGCTTGCCAACGTGGGTCGCCGTTTCCGGACCGACCTGCAAGGGTGGCGATAGCGGCGCCCCGGTGTTCACCGGCACGACCGCGCTCGGGATCCTCAAAGGCGCAAGCTACCGTCCTGACGGATCATGCGCTTTCTATTTCTACATGTCCGCCGACTATCTTCCGGACGGATGGACGATCCTTCGATCCCCGTTGCCGGCCCCAGTGACCTCATCATCTCGGTCCAACGATCGGTCCGGTTCCAGCGCGCTTCCTTGAGCGGGCCACGACTTTTGTGCGTACTGGTGTAGAGCAACGCCGTTAAAACGCGCATCGGGATTGTAGGTCGGTCGGGTAACATCCACGCTCGCCGATTGCGAACGCGCCGCCAACTGTTCCAACTTTGCGAAACATGTCATTGATCATGAACGCTTGTCTTCTGGGGACGAGTTGCTCATCCTGACGGTGGGTGGCATCGTCAGGTTTCGTGGGAAATTCGCTAAAACCAAATTTGCAAAAGGGGTGCCGTTAACCAGACGCACACTCCGATATGGCAGCGGTCGATGGATTGTTCGTAGGGGGGCGAAGTGTTCGGCAAGGTTATTCGCATTTTCGCGCTATGCGTTGCGATACTGACGCCGGAATGCCCTGCTCTTGCGGCCGTTCCGTTGCTGCAGAGCACGTGTTTCGCCGTTACCGACACAGCCCTCCCCTCCACTGCGGAGGTGGAGCGTCTTCGCTACACCTGCGATAGGAGCGTTCGCCCCGACACCCGT
The DNA here is from genome assembly GCF_029623395.1 of Sphingomonas echinoides. Classification (GTDB taxonomy): domain Bacteria; phylum Pseudomonadota; class Alphaproteobacteria; order Sphingomonadales; family Sphingomonadaceae; genus Sphingomonas; species Sphingomonas echinoides_A. The sequence goes on along the minus strand of NZ_JAPYKK010000003.1, from coordinate 174,578 downwards.
CGGTGGACGTGGCTTCGGCTCGATGCACCCGCGATCGGCCGTCTGCCGCGGGAATGGCGCCTGATCGTCGACCAGACGCGGTTCGAACGCGTCGCCCTCATCACGATCAAGCACGACGGAACGGTGACCCGCCTGGACCGACGGTGGACCGAGATGCACGGTATCGGTGCGCCGGGTGGCGTGCTGAGGTTCCCGGTCGAACCCCGGGGGAACGAGATCCGTGCCGTCTACCTGGGGTTTGAGAAAATCGACGATCTGGCGCTGGTCCGGTCCGTAACCGCCGCGACACGCGAAGAAGCAGCGCAGTCGCACGATCGCTGGTTGATCCTGATGGGACTGTTTTCCGGCACATTGCTGTCTGCATTCGCGTACAACGTGATGATCGACCGGGGTCGGCGCTTTCCGTTCCAGCGATGGTATCTTGCGTGGATCGCGATCGCGCTGGCGTATGGCTTGACCTGGTCGAACGTTGCGGGACTCCTCATTCCCGGGCTGGTCGGCCCGAGCGCGGTCACGCTCGACTATATTCTGGTCGGGTTGCTCGTCGCCGCCGGCGGCATGTTCTTCCTTTCGCTCGTCGAAGACCGGTTGCTACCGCGGTGGTTGCATCGATCAGGCCGGGGGCTCGCCGGGATCGGGCTGCTTTTCGGATTGCTCGCTGCGACCGACGGCGCGGTGTTTCACCCGATCCTGATGGATCGCTTGCTCAACCTGTCGGTCATGGCCAGCGCGATCATGGCATTCCTGGGCATCGCGTACGCCATCCGGCGCGGTAGCCGCGTCGTCTGGTTCTATGTCATCGGCTGGGGCCCGGTCATCGCGATTTTTGCCGCGCGCGTGTTGCGCAACCTCGGCATGTTCCCGCAGGGCGATACGCTCGACATCGCGATGTTCGCCGCGCTGGCGTTCGAGGCCATCATCCTGTCGCTTGCGACGTCGGACCGCTTCCGCGCCTTGTGCAACGAGCTCGAGCTCGCGCGACAAAGCCGCGAATGGGGGCTGATCGAGGCCGAGAAACTGCGAAGTGCCGCGCTGACCGATCCATTGACCGGCCTTGGCAACCGAGCGGCGTTCCAGAGTGCGTTGCAAACCCACGTGGCCACCCGGCGCGACGCACCGTTCACGCTGTTCCTGATCGATATCGATCATTTGAAGGACGTGAACGACCGACACGGTCATGCGGTCGGCGACGCGATGCTGTGCCACATCGCATCGCGCCTCGCTGCGCTTACGGAAACGCATGGCGCCATCCCGGTCAGGCTCGGCGGGGACGAATTCGCAATCGTCGCCGCGGATGCCGACGACCGGTCGGCGCTCGTCGAGGCGGACCTGATGCAGTTGCAGGGCGCGATCTGGCATCATGGCACCGAGCAGCGGGCGCTGTCGCTCAGCATCGGCTCGGCACGCTGTCCGGTCGACGGGCGCGAGCCCGACCTGCTGTATCGCAACGCCGACCTTGCGCTGTACCAGGCCAAGCGCTTGGGCCGAAGCCGCCACCACCGCTACGACGCCGCGCTGCGCACGTTGCTCGAAGTCAGCACGGCGTTTGCGCAGGAAGCCGAACTCGCCATGCAACGCGATGAGTTCCGCCTGTATCTTCAGCCGCTGGTCGACCTGCAGGAAGATCGCGTCGTTGGATATGAAGGCCTGTTACGCTGGCAGCACCCCAAACATGGTTTGCTCATCCCGAGCCAGTTCGGCGATATCCTGGTCGAGGAACGGATCGGCCCGCGCGTACAGGACCATGTCCTCGACATCGCACTCGGGCTCCTTCGCGACAATCCGATGGAGATCCCGTATCTGTGCGTCAACTTCACGTCGGCGCAATTGTCCGGTCCGGTTGCGGCGAAACGCGTTCTGGCCCGGCTCGAGCATTTCCAGGTTTCGCCGGCCGCTTTGTGTGTCGAAGTGACCGAAGGCGTGATGCTGGGCCGCGCGGCCGACGGGGTGATCGGTACGCTGCACACGCTGCACGATGCCGGTGTCCGGATCGCGCTGGACGACTTCGGAACGGGCTACGCCTCGCTCAGCCATTTGCGACAAGTCCCGGTGGATACGCTCAAGATCGACCGGTCGTTCATCGCCGCGCTGGAGCACGAATCCGACAATGCCGAGGAGATTGTTCGCGCGATCATCGGGCTTGCGCACGGTTTGGGAAAGACGGTCGTCGCAGAGGGCGTCGAGAACGAGGCGCAGATGAACATCCTGATCGAACTGGGCTGTCGCTTCGTCCAGGGTTATCGCTTCGGCCGACCGGCACCATGGCGCCTGCTTGCACCGACGCCCACGGCGCAGATCGTCGCCAACAGCTGAGCAACCGCAACGGCGGAAAACCGTCCAGAAGCCGCGGATAGATGGTGAAAAGGATGGTCGGGGAGACAGGATTCGAACCTGCGACATCCTGCTCCCAAAGCAGGCGCGCTACCGGACTGCGCCACTCCCCGATCCCGTTCGGGCGAAGCGAAAAGGGTTCGCTTGGCCCGGCATTCCCGGACTGCGACACCAGGGCGTCGCGTGCCGGTGCCTTTGCCGTGCGCGGTGGCGGTTGGCAAGTAAAGAATGGTGGGCCCGGCAGGACTTGAACCCGCAACCTAGCCGTTATGAGCGGCCAGCTCTAACCAGTTGAGCTACAGGCCCCCCGAACCGTTCGTTAGCGTCCACCGGGCGCCGCTGGCAAGCCCGCTGCCGCAATCACCTCGTCGAGCGATGCCGCCGCCACGCCGCGCCGCTGCAAGTCTTCGAGGATCCGGTCCCACCAGTGGTGAAATCGCGCCAAATCCTCCGCGTCGCGGACGTAGGGCGTATGCCCCGGCTTGAGCGACGGAGAATGAAAGGCAAAGCTGAGCAAGCGGAGCCCCTCGCCCAGCACGACCGCAATCGCCTCGAGCGCCGCTTCGACCGGCATGTCTTCCGGCGTCAGCGCGATTCGCGAGAGCAGGCCCAACCGGGAAAAAATCCCGCGCCCGCGCGGGACACGCTGGAGCCCCCGATACAGTCCTTCCCCGCCACGACGAAACAGACCGATATGCGTCGTCGTCAGCGGAAGCTCGATCACCGCGCCGCCAGGACCCGTACAAAAAGCATTATTGTCGATCGCCCCGAAATCGGGCCCCCCGTCGGCGGCATAACAGTAGCGCGACCGCATCGAGCTATCGACCAGATACCCACGCGATGCGAGCAGTCCGAGCGTCGCAGGCCCGATCCCATAGCGGCCCGCCCGATACGACCGCGGGCGGATTGCAAAGGCGGCTTCGATCGCGTCGGTCAACACGTCCAGCTTCGCCGCCTCGGTCTCCTGCGGGAGATTGCCGGCGTAGCTGGTATACGCCGAGACCATTTCATCGGACGGCGGATTGACCCACGGATGGAGATGCGCGCCGACCGTGCAGCGGGGGTCTGCGAGAACCTCCTGGACGCAGGCGATCGCCCGGGGATCGGTCGCGATCGGATAGTCGACCAGCAGCGTCAGCGGCACATCGCGCTCTGCAAAACGGCGATGCGACGCCGGCAGCGCATCGATCGCCGAAACACCATAGCCGGTCCGCCGCAAGGGCGCGTTCCAGTCGAACTCCTCTTCGGTGTCGACGAAGACGATGAAGCGTGTCCCGAAAGACGGAGGCCAGACAATCCGGTCCGCTTGCGCTGGTGGAGATGGCCGATAGCCGTGCGATGAAGCCGGATCGACCACGGTCAGTTGCTGAGAACCTGCTCCATCCGTCCAAAGTCTCCGATGGGCAGCTCCAAAGTCAAGACGGTCCGGTCGATGTCGAGCGTGCCGCCCAGCTCGGACGCGAGCTTTCCGGTCAGTCGCAGCGCAAAGCCAGTCCCAAGCGAGCGTGTATCGTTGTCCCAATCGGGTTCGTCGGCAGGACTTGCCAGATCGCGCGGACGATCGAACACCAGGCAGATCCGCGACGGGGTCTTGCGCGACACGACCACGCCGATCTGCTCGCGCGCATTCGTCGCGGCGACCAGGGTCGCGAGCAACCGCGCAATCAACCGCTCGATCGCACGGCCGTCGCCATGGATGCGCAGGGTTTCGTCCAGACCATGAAGCGCGATCGTCGCGCCGCGCAGCGTCGCGAGCGGTGCAAGGTCGGTCGCGATCCGATCGAGCATATCGGCGATCGACAATCCATCCGACCGTGGCTGCGCAGCGTCGGCTTCGATCCGCGCGGCGGCGTCCATATCCTCGATCGCGACGAGCAGATCCGCGGTCTGGTTGCGAATCTCTGTCGCCTCCCCGCGGTACACATCGGGCACCGGACCGAGCATTTCGGTCTCGATCATCTCGGCGAAACCGGCGATCGCATTGGTCGGCGTCCGCAATTCGTGCACGAGCTGGCGCAGGGCATCCGCGATGGCGGCGGCATTGGGCATGGTGCCATCGGCAACCCGCGCGGGGTTGCCATCGGCAACCCGCGCGGGGTGCGGGCGACAGGCATTCCCCCGGTAACCGTTGAACCGCCCCGTCGCGCGATCGAACAGCGGGACCGCGCTGAGCCGCCAGGCGCCCGCAGCATCGGACTGTCCCGCGACGAAGAGACCGAGATCGGCAAATGCCGACCGCTCCTTGAACGCCTCTGCAACCGCAGCATCGACACCGGACAGTCCTTCGCTCGCGACCTGTGCAAGCGTGAAGCCGATCATCGTCGTGCGCGATACGCCTTCGACCCAGCGGATCACGCCCGCCGAATCGGTTTCGAAGGTGAAGCGTTCCTCGCTGGAATCGACGGCAGGGTCGTTCGCGGGGGCGGAATCCCGCGAAGACGACGCACGGGCGCGCTGGAACGCGGCGATCCGCTTGAGCATATCCGCAATTTCGGAGGCGCCGTTGGGGGCGGCACTCGGTGCACGCTCCTCCGCCGCAACCTCCGCCGCAACCTCCGCTTCGACCGGCGCAGGATCGTCGAGCTCGGACGCCTGCGGGTCCGGATCGCGCGGGGTCGCAATAGCAGAATCGACGTAGGAACCGGGCGCGGACTCCGGGGACGCCAGCACGAAATCGACGCTACCGAAGCTTGCTAGCATCGCAATCACTTCGCACGGCAAATCGCGCCGATGCCGGACGATCGAACGGCCCGTCGGGGACAGCAGCGGCAGCAGTTCGGCCCAGTCAGCGGGGATCAACTGCACGACCCGTAACACCGGCGCGGCGACCGCGATTTCGTCCTCCGCAAACAGAATGACGAGGGACAGCGGCGGAGAAGCGTCTGCCACCGCCCGCGCACTCGCGGTCCGTACCGGAGGCGGGACGGCGGCGCGGATAGACCGCAACCGCTCGATCACGCGGTCGCTGGCCTCGACCCGGCCCCGCCCGACCAGATCGACCAATTGCCGCCAGGCGAGCTGCGCTCCGATCGGGGACGACATGTCGCCGGACAGAACGGTTTCAAGGCTGTCGTCGAAACGCAAAAGCGGCAATCCTCAGGGGTGTCAGTACGGTCGAGCGTCGCCTGGGTTCTACCCGGACGCAAACGCTTTCGGAACCGAAGATTTTGCGTCGTAGCAATGTGGGACAATTGCGTTCTGCCGCAATTATATTATATCGCGCGCCATCCATGCGACGCGATCGGCGCTTTGCTCAGGAGCTTTACGTAATGTCCTTTGATTCCATCGACCGGCGTATCCTGGAATTGCTCCAGGATGACGGGCGCATGACCAACGTCGATCTGGCGGAAAAGGTCGGGTTGACCGCCCCGCCCTGCCTGCGGCGTGTCCGTGCGCTCGAGGAAGCCGGTGCCATCCTCGGCTATCACGCGGAAATCGACCCCGCAACTCTCGGATATCCGATCACGGTTTTCGCCATGGTCAGCTTGCGCAGCCAGGCCGAGCAGGATCTCGCCGCGTTCGAACAGCACGTCGCCACCATCCCGGAAGTCCGGGAATGCCACATGCTGAACGGCGAGATCGATTTCATTCTGAAGATCGTCGCCAGCGATCTCAAGGGGTTCCAGGACATCCTGATGACGCAGCTGACCCCCGCGCCGAACGTCGCCAGCGTCAAGACATCGCTGACGATCAGGACCGCAAAGTCGCTCCCCGGGATCCCGATCCGCAGCGCCTGAGCGCCACAAACAAAAAGGGCGGCCCGATCGGACCGCCCTTTTTTTATGCCTGCTGGATACGTTACGCGGCGGGCGGTGCCGCGACATAGGTCTGCCACAGACGCGCGATCGACTTGTTCGGCTCGCTCGCAACCTTGGCGAGCGCGGCCTTCGCGCCTTCCTTGTCGCCAGACAGCGCCAGCGCCATACCGAGGTGCAGGCTGTTGCGGTCCGCGTCGGTCGGGCCCTTGCTCTCGGCGAGACGGTACATCTCGACGGCCTTGGTATAGTTGCGCGAGCCGAAATAGGCGTCGCCCGCCTGCCCGGCCAGATCACCCTTTGCGGCGGCCTGTGCGTTCTTTTCCTTGGTCGCTGCCGGCGTGCTGCCCGCGATACCGGTCTTTGCAAGACCGGCCAGTTCCTTGCCGAGGACGTTCGTGGCCGGAACGGCGTTCGACGCCATGCCTTCGTCGAGAACGACCTTGGCTTCGTTCGGCAAACCGACCTTCAGCGCCGAATCGGCATATTGCAGATATTCGGTCTGGCCAGCTTGGCTCTTCGTCGCCCACATCAGGCGGAACAGATCGACGCGGTTCTTGCTGTACTTGGCAGCGTTCGGACCCTGGAAGCCGAACGTGTAGATTGCTGCGCGCCAGTTCTGCTTGGTGCCGTAATGCGACAGCCAACCAGCGGTCCATGCGTCGCCAGCCTCATCCTTGCCAGCCTTGTACAGGCGCGTGAACGCGTACTTGTACCACGCCTCAGGCGGCACGCGACCAGCGGCTTCCTCAACCTTGACCGCCTGATCGAGCGCCGCAACGCCACCCTCGACGTCGCCGGCTTCGACCTTGGAACGCGCCATGTTCAGCAGCAGATCGGAATCGGTGTACCCGAGGTCCTTTGCCTTCTGATACCCGGCGGCGGCCTGGGCATACTGCTTCTGCGTGAAGTACAAGCCGGCGCGCTCGTTGGTGCGGATCGCGACTTCGTTCTTCGGGGTCGCCGGGTTGGCGATCAGCGCGTCGAGCAGCGGGGCAAGCGCAGCGGCGCGCTGTGCGTCGGTCTGGCTGGCGCTCTGCGCGCTGACCAGGGCAAGACGCAGGCTGGTTGCGATGTACTTTTCGTAATCCGACTTTGCTGCGGCATCCAGCGCGGTGATGCTGGCTTCAGCCTTGGGAAGATCCTTGGGGGTTGCGTCCAGCGCAGCCTTTGCCGCGATGAAGTTGTCGCGAACTTCCTTGGAGATCGTGGGCGCGTTGGAAGCTTCTTCCTTCTTCTTCGCGAACGCCGGGGAGACCAACGCAGCACCGTTGATCGAGACGACAAGCGCCCCGGCCAGTGCCATTTTCGAAATCTTCTTCATTGCCGAACTCTCCTCATGCCTCGAACGGGCGACCTTGCGGGGGAAATGCCAAGCCGCTCTAGCGTCACGGGTAACACCGTCAAGCGACACCGATTGTCGCGACCGTGCTGAACAACGCTTGAACCGCCGCGAGTTCCCGTCTTCCGGCCGTGGCAACACTTTGACGCGCAAGCGCCGCACGGCTACCGCGGCGGACCATGATTGCCCTGCTCTCCCCCGCCAAGACGCTCGATTACGACAGCGCGCTGCCGCCGATCGATCCGACCCGTCCCCAGTTCGAAGCCGAAGCCACGACGCTTGCGAAAGCGGCATCGCATCTGTCGCAGAAACGGCTGGCCGAATTGATGAGCATCTCGCCCAAGCTCGCGAAACTCAACGCCGATCGCTTTGCGAGCTTTCCCGAATCGCCCGAACGCCCGGCGCTGTTCGCGTTTGCAGGCGACGTCTACACCGGGCTGGAGGCCGCGACGCTCGATGCTCCCGCGCTCGATTTCGCGCAGGATCATCTTCGCCTTCTTTCCGGACTGTACGGCCTGCTCCGCCCGTTCGATGCGATGCGACCATACCGGCTCGAAATGGGCACGCGCTGGGCACCCCGGCGCAAGACGCTCTATGACTGGTGGGACGACCGGATCGCACATGCGGTCCGCCAGACGGTGGCCGACGAAGGATCCGGGGTCGTTCTCAACCTCGCGAGCCAGGAGTATTTCCACGCGGTGTCCGGCAAGCTCGGTGACATCCGGGTCATCGACGTCGATTTTCGCGAACCCGGCCCGGACGGTCCCAGGTTCGTCAGCTTCCACGCCAAGAAGGCGCGCGGCATGGTGGCGCGCTGGATGTGCGAACATCGCATCACGGACATCGACGCGATGCAGGGATTCGACAGCGACGGCTATCGGTTCGATCCGGACGAAAGCACGCCCGATCGCTGGCGGTTCACCCGCGCATGAGTTCGGCGGTCATCATCGGGGCATCCGGCGGGATCGGTGCGGCACTGGAGGCCGCGCTGGTGGAAGAGGCGACGTTCGACAAGGTGTACGGTTTCGCACGGTCGTATGACGGCGACCGGCATATCGACCTGCTCGACGACGCGACGATCGCAGCGGCGGCAGCGACCGTGTCGAAGGGGCCGGCGCCCACGCTGATCGTCATCGCAACCGGCGTGCTGCACGATGGCGACCGTGGCCCGGAAAAGTCACTCCGCGAGCTCGATCCCGAGTGGCTTGCCAAGACCTTCGCGATCAACGCGATCGGTCCCGCCATCGTCGCGAAACACTTTCTGCCGCTGATGCCGCGCAGCGGACGATGCGTGTTCGCGGCGCTATCGGCGCGCGTCGGCAGCATCTCGGACAACAAGCTCGGCGGCTGGTATGGCTATCGCGCGTCCAAGGCGGCGCTCAACCAGCTGATCCGCACGCTTGCGATCGAGGAGAAGCGCCGCAACGACCGCGCGATCGTCGTCGGCCTGCACCCCGGCACCGTAGACACCGCTTTGTCCAAACCGTTCCAGGGCAACGTCCAGCCGGGTCGTCTGTTCGATGCCGAGCGCGCCGCGTTGCAATTGCTCGACACGATCGAGGGGTTGAAGGTGCCGGACTCCGGAAAACTCTTCGATTATGAAGGCGCCGAGGTTCCCTTCTGATCGTTTCGGATGGCGCGCGGGGGTGGCGTTCGCGCCCGCGACCGGCTAGGGTTGTCGCAATCCCGTAACACAGCCGAAGGCGCCAGAAATTGACCGACGAGACCGTACTCGCCGACCCTTCCGATATTGCTCCGATCTCGATCGTCGACGAGATGAAGTCGAGCTATCTCGACTATGCGATGAGCGTGATCGTCGCGCGTGCATTACCCGACGTTCGTGACGGCCTGAAGCCGGTTCACCGCCGCATCCTGTGGTCCGCGTCGGAAAGCGGGTTCGTCTACAACCGGCCGTATCGCAAGTGTGCGCGCATCGTCGGTGACGCGATGGGTAAATATCACCCCCACGGCGACAGCTCGATCTACGATGCCCTGGCGCGCATGACGCAGGACTGGTCGATGCGCGTGCCGTTGATGGACGGTCAGGGCAACTTCGGCTCGATGGATCCCGATCCGCCCGCGGCAATGCGCTATACCGAGGCGCGTCTCGCCAAGGTCGCGAATTCGCTACTCGAGGACATCGACAAGGACACGGTCGACTTCGTCCCCAACTATGACGGCTCCGAGCGCGAGCCTGCAGTCCTTCCGGCGCGTTTCCCCAACCTGCTCGTCAACGGCGCCGGCGGCATCGCGGTCGGCATGGCGACCAACATCCCGCCGCACAATCTCGGCGAAGTCGTCGACGCGACGCTCGCGCTGATCGACGCCTCGACCGGCGCACGCGACGAAGTCACCACCGACGAACTGATCGAGATCGTCCCCGGCCCCGATTTCCCGACCGGCGCGATCATCCTCGGCCGTGCGGGTGCGCGCTCGGCCTACGAGACCGGGCGTGGCTCGGTGATCGTGCGCTCGCGCTACGTCATCGAGGAAGGCCGCGGCGACCGTCGCTCGATCGTCCTGACCGCAATCCCGTTCCAGACCGGCAAGAACGGCCTGGTCGAGAAAATCGCCGATGCCGCGAAGGAAAAGCGGATCGAAGGCGTCAGCGACATTCGCGACGAATCGAACCGCGAAGGCGTCCGCATCGTCATCGATCTCAAGCGCGATGCGACCCCGGACGTGGTGCTCAACCAATTGTGGCGGCACACGCCTGCGCAATCGAGCTTCCCCGCCAACATGCTTGCGATCCGCGGCGGACGCCCCGAGCTGCTCAACCTGCGCGACATCCTGACGTCGTTCATCACCTTCCGCGAGGAAGTGATCACGCGGCGTTCGAAGTTCGAACTGGCGAAGGCCCGTGAGCGCGCACATCTGTTGCTCGGCCTCGTCATCGCGGTCACCAACCTCGACGAAGTCGTCAAGATCATCCGCGGATCGTCCAGCCCCGCCGCCGCGCGCGAAGCGTTGCTCAGCCGTGACTGGCCGGTCGCCGAGATCGCGCCCTACATCAAGCTGGTCGAGGCGGTCGAAGCCGAGGTCACCGGCGACACCTATCGCCTGTCCGAAGCGCAGGTCCGCGCGATCCTCGATCTGCGCCTTCACCGCCTCACCGCGCTGGGCCGCGACGAGATCGGGAACGAGCTCCAGGGCCTCGCCGATTCGATTTCCGAACTGCTCGAGATCCTCGGCAACCGCGCGAAGCTGTACGCGGTGATGCGCGAGGAACTCGTCGCGGTCCGCGCCGAATTCGCGACGCCACGCAAGACCGAAATCGCCGCTGCCGCTGACGGCATCGACGATGAGGATCTGATCGAGCGCGAGGACATGGTCGTCACCGTGACGATGCAGGGTTACATCAAGCGCACCACGCTCGACACGTTCCGTGCACAAGCCCGCGGCGGCAAGGGCCGCGCGGGCATGGCGACCAAGGATGAGGACGCGATCACGAACCTGTTCGTGACGAGCACCCACACCCCGGTCCTGTTCTTCTCGACGCTCGGCAAGGTCTACCGGATGAAGGTCTGGAAGCTGCCGGAAGGTGGCGCGGCCACGCGTGGTCGTCCGATGATCAACCTGCTCCCGCTCGCCGAAGGTGAGACGATCTCGACCGTGTTGGCATTGCCCGAGGACGAGGCCGAATGGGCCAAGCTCCACGTGATGTTCGCGACTGCGGGCGGCAGCGTGCGGCGCAACTCGATGGATGCGTTCACCAACGTGCCCACCGCGGGCAAGATCGCGATGAAGTTCGAAGGCGTGGATGCCGACGACCGGCTGATCGGCGTCGCGCTGCTCAGCGGGGATGACGACGTCCTGCTCGCTACGCGCGCGGGCAAGGCGATCCGCTTTGCCGCCGACGAAGTGCGCGAATTCCAGAGCCGCAACTCGACCGGCGTGCGCGGGATGCTGCTCAAGGGCGACGACAAGGTCATCTCGCTCTCGATCCTCCACCGCGTCGGCGCGACGCCGGAAGAGCGCGAGGATTACCTCCGCTTCGCGCCGTGGAAGGGCGAGCGCGACGGCGAGCCGACGATGGACACCGGCCGCTATCAGGAATTGATGGAGCGCGAGCAGTTCATCCTGACGGTCTGCGCCAACGGTTACGGCAAGCTGTCCTCCGCCTACGACTATCGCCGCACGGGTCGTGGCGGCCAAGGCATCACCAACATCGACAACATCCCGCGCAACGGTCCGGTCGTCGCCAGCTTCGCCGCGACCAAGGGGCACCAGCTGATGCTCGTCACCGATCAGGCGAAGGTGATCCGCACCACGCTCGGCTCGATGCGCGTGATCGGGCGGAACTCGGCGGGCGTGCGGCTGTTCGATGTCGGCAAGAACGAGCATGTCGTCTCGGCGGCACGGATCGAGGAAGCCGAAGGCGACGCCGAGGCGGACGTCCGCGACCTGACCCAGGTCGAACTCGCACCCGACGACGGCGCGAACACCAGCGACGACAGCGCGGCTGGCCCGGAGGATGGCGAATGAGCGAGCTGCCCCTCACCGCGTACAAGGTGCTGACCGCCGAGCAGATGGCGACGCTGGAAGCGGACGGATCGTTCGAGGGCGCGCCGGTCGATCTGGCGGATGGCTACATCCATCTGTCGACCGCCGCGCAGTTGACCGAAACCGTCGACAAGCATTTCGCCGGACAAAGCGATCTGCATGTCGCCGCGGTCGATCTTGGATCGTTCGGACCGGGGCTGAAGTGGGAGGAGTCGCGCGGCGGTCAGCTGTTCCCGCATCTGTACGGCGGGCCGTTACTGCTCGAGACGGTGATTGCCTACGGTCCGCTGACGCGCGGCGATGATGGCAAGGTGGCGCTGCCCGTCGCGGGCTGACCGCCGACCACTACCCGCCTAATCGACGTACAGGTCGACGACCTCGGCCCCCTTTACCTCCGCCTCCAGCAACAGCGTGCGGTGGCAATGCCGGGGGTCGCGTTCGTAGCATAGAAGCGCGCTAGGGCGCTCCGCCGCCAGTTCGAGCATCCGGGCCGCCTGCACCTGCGCCTCGGGAAGTTCGAGCTGATCGGCGTAAACCGCTTCGAGCGTCGCCACGTCGCCCTTCTTGGCAGCATCGCGCCCCGCCTTGGGCGTGCCGAGCGCCTTCAGATGAATATAGTCGATCCCGACCGTCGCAAGCGACGCCGCCAGCGACGTTTTCGAGAACCCGGGCCGCCGCGACAACGGCAACGCGCGAACGTCGATGACGCTCGCAACGCCCGCCCTGGTGAGCGCGGACAGGAACCCGTCCATCGTCGCAGCCTCATAGCCGATCGTGAAGATTTTCATGCGAAGCGTTCCCGGTCGAGCGACGAACCGTGCCGCCAATAGCCATATGGTATCGTGGGTTACCCGGTCGCAACCACCCCGACCTGCGGAGGAATGGTTGACCGGTGTGCCACGATCGCCAAAGAGACACGCATGACACAGGACATTCACATCATCGGCGGTGGCCTCGCCGGGTCGGAGGCCGCATGGCAGCTCGCCGAGGCGGGCTTCAAGGTCCGTCTCTCGGAAATGCGCGGCGCACCCGCGGACCGTGGCGGCGAGATGACCCCCGCGCATCAGACCGACGGGCTGGCCGAACTGGTCTGCTCGAACAGCTTCCGCTCGGACGATGCGGACAGCAATGCGGTCGGGTTGATCCATCAGGAGATGCGGACGCTGGGGTCGCTGATCTTGCGCGAAGCCGACATTCACAAGGTCCCCGCCGGGTCCGCGCTCGCGGTCGATCGCGACGGTTTCTCGGCGGGCGTGACCGCCGCGCTGGAGGGGCATCCCAACATCACGGTCGTGCGGGAACGCGTCGACACCCTGCCGGACACCCCCGTGATCGTCGCGACCGGCCCGCTGACCGCAGCCGGGCTAGCCTCGAGCATCGGGTCCGCGACGGGTGCCGACTCGCTGGCGTTCTTCGATGCGATCGCGCCGATCGTCCATTTCGACAGCATCGACATGGACACCGCGTGGTTCCAGTCGCGCTGGAACAAGGGCGAAGGCAAGGACTACATCAACTGCGCCCTCAACCAAGAGCAGTACATCGCCTTCCACACCGGTCTGATCGAAGGCGAGAAGACCGAGTTCAAGGAGTGGGAGCAGAACACGCCCTATTTCGAAGGCTGCATGCCGATCGAAGTCGCCGCATCGCGTGGGGTCGATACACTGCGCTACGGGCCGATGAAGCCGGTCGGGCTCGATGATCCGCGCACCGGGCGCTGGCCCTATGCGGTCGTGCAGTTGCGGCAGGACAATGCCAGCGGGACGCTGTGGAACATCGTCGGCTTCCAGACCAAGCTCAAGCATTCCGAACAGGTCCGCCTGTTCCGCACGATCCCGGGACTCGAGAATGCCGAGTTCGCGCGGCTGGGTGGCCTGCACCGCAACACCTTCATCCGCTCGCCCGAATTGCTCGACCCGACGTTGCGGCTGAAGTCGCGCCCCAACGTCCGCTTCGCCGGGCAGATTACCGGCTGCGAAGGCTATGTCGAAAGCGCTGCGGTCGGGCTGATGGCGGGGCGGTTCGCGGTGGCCGAACTCGGCGGACGCGCGATGACGCCGCCCCCGGTAACGACCGCGCTCGGCGCGCTCCTTCACCATATTACCGGCGCAGCAATCGCGGATACCTACCAGCCGATGAACGTCAACTTCGGCCTGTTCCCGCCAATCCCCGGCCGGACCAAGAAGGCCGACCGGAAGAAAATGTACACCGATCGCGCCCGTACCGCGCTCGGCGACTGGCTGGCGGTGGCCTGATCGTTCAGCCGTCGTCGGCGGGCGCGGCGGCGGCACTTGCTGGCAGACAGTCCCGCCGGATGCGCGGCGGTTTGCGCTTCGGCGCGGTCGTGGCGAATTCGGCGGGGGTCATGCTGCCGGACTTGTCCGCGTCCGCCTGGGCGAACTTGGCCTCGGTCTTCGCGGCCCACTCGTCGAACGACAGCGCGCCGTCATGGTTGGCATCCAGCTTGGCGAACGCCTTGCGGCGGGGCGCAAGATACTCTTCCCGCGCAACGGCGCCGTTATCGTCCTGGTCATACCGCGCGAAACGCTTCGCCGCCCGCGTCTCTTCGGTTGCGGCTGGGGCAGAATCCGGCAGGCTTGCGTCTTCGCTTCCCGGTGCGCCTTGCTGAAACGCTGCGAGCGGCAAAGCGGCAACCGAGCGCGCGTTGCGATTGTAAAGCAACACGCCCGCGGTGACCAAGGCAAGCGTCGCCAAACATCCTGCGATATACCGCCACATCGTTCATCCCCCCAAGTCCCCGACCCGAGAGATATCCGGTTTGGCGGTGCCGGAAAAGCCTAGTGCCCCGAAAGCCGATGCCACGCCAGTCGCGCGATCCGCGCGGGTGAGGTGACCGGCGCCGAGACGCCGTCGCCGGCCAGATCAAACCGCGCGCTCAACGCCATGGCACCGAGACTTCGGGCATTGCGGCTCCAACGATGCTGCATCGCATCGGACAAGACCGTCATCGCGAGATCGCGCGTTCGCGAGGCCGCGACCGGATCGCGCGAATGCCGCGCGAGATCGGCGAGTGCCCACCCTTCCCCGGCCCGCTCGAGCGGATCCCGCGGAGCTGCCCCGAGGAGTTCGCCCGCGATCAGGAACAGCTTCCCGCCGCGGTGCTTCGCATAGCTTTCGAGCATATCCCGGTCGAGCAGCTCGGGTTCGAGCAACATTTCCCAGCCGTCGATCATCCCGGCCAGCACCGTCCCACTGATCCCGCGCGCGACGACGTCGGCGGATAGCGCCTGCAGAACCGGCTGCGCGGGTGGCGGCGCGGTATCGAGCGCGGACAGGGCTTCGTGCCACCAGGTCAGCCGCATCTGGCCAACCATCGGTTCGCGAGTCGTCCGCAGAATTCCGCCAAGCCTTGCATCCAGCGCCAGCAGCGCCTCGATCGCACCCCGCATCCCCACCGGCGCATAGGAGAGCGCCAGCGCACGTTCGGGATCGTCGGGCACGCTCATGCCAACCCCTGCAATGCCACGGGGTTACCGAGGCTTAACCATGCTCGCTCACCCACGATTATCCCCTCCTGCGGCATAGCCGCAGGCCAAGACGCGTG
Organism: Sphingomonas echinoides; assembly: GCF_029623395.1. Lineage (GTDB taxonomy): Bacteria > Pseudomonadota > Alphaproteobacteria > Sphingomonadales > Sphingomonadaceae > Sphingomonas > Sphingomonas echinoides_A. Next base: position 159,085 of record NZ_JAPYKK010000003.1, on the reverse strand, counting down.
ATCAGGTACAAGGGACGAAGGCAGCATGGCGGGGCAAGCACCCAGGATGAAAACGCCCGCGCGTGGCCTGATGTCGTCGCTCGCGCGCGACGTTCGCGGCAACACGCTCGCCATGATGGCGATGTTTCTGATCCCGCTGACCGGGTTGGTGGGGTCCGCCGTCGACATGAGCCGCCTCTATGTCGTCAAGACCCGCTTGCAGCAAGCGTGTGACGCGGGGGCGCTGGCTGGCCGAAAGGGTCTGATCGACAGCGACAGCGCGACGCTCAACGCGGAAGCCGTCGCGCAGGCGCAGGCGTTCTTCGGAAACAACTTCAAGAAGGATACGACCTCGCCGGCCGCCCCCGGCTATTTCGGCAGCACCAAGGTGAGCTTCACGCCGACCAAGACGTCGGACAATCAAGTCGCCGGCACCGCCTCCGCGACCGTTCCAATGACCGTCTCCAAGATCATCGGCACCAGCGCGGTGACCATCAACGTCACGTGCGAAGCGCGCTACGACGTCGCCGACACCGACGTGATGTTCGTGCTCGACACGACCGGATCGATGGCCTGCCTGGCATCGCAGACGTCGGGTTGCAGTCCCGCGACGAAAACCTACACGCGGCCCGACGGGACCACGGGATATTATGCGCAGGAAGTCTCCGGCTCGAAGCTGTCCGGCGTGCGGACCGCCGTGCTGAACTTCTACGATACCGTCGCAAAAACTGCCGATCCGACGACCCATATCCGCTACGGCTTCGTCACCTACACGTCGACGGTCAACGCCGGTTTCGCCGTCTCGGCGGTATCGCCGACCGACCCGACGTACACCAAGATCGCGAACTATCCGCTCTATATGGTGAACAGCTGGAATTACGATACGCGTCGCGTGATCGGGGACATGAATAACACCGCGATTTCAAACTCGACGGCGACGTATAACAACGTGACCACCGCGACGTGCAACGGCTACGCCGGGCGAAGCCCCGCAACGGGCTTCACGACCAACGGCCAGGCGACCCTCTACACCACGAGTTTCGCGTACAATAACGGGCAAAGCGGATCGAATGGTCTGGGCACGTGCACCGTTACCGGCACGCCCAAGAAACCGAACTGGCGCTACGAAAACGCAGTGTGGGACGTCGCACCGCTCGTCATGGGTCAAACGACCGACGATCCCACCAAGATCACGAGCGCGACCAGCAAATGGCAGGGTTGCCTGGAGGAACGGGACACTACGGCAGGCGCGCTGACCTTCGACCAGAAGAACCTCCCCAAGGATCTCGACCCGGACTTCATTCCGAATTCCGATCCTGACACCAAGTGGCGCCCAATGTGGTCGGACGTGATCTATTACCGGTCTTCGTTCACAAGCCTCGATTCGGCGTCGTACCCAAGCTACAGCAACTCGACCAGTCCGTATGGGGACTATACGGGCACGAACCAGCTTGGCCCATTCACCGCGCTGAACATGTACGCCAACATCTCGTCGGGCTTTGTGTCCTGCGGCAAGCCAGTCCAGCGGCTCGACACGCTCTCGCGCACGCAGATCAGCGACTATGTCAACGCATCCGACTTCGTTCCGCAGGGTGGTACGTATCACGACACCGGGATGATCTGGGGAACGCGGATGATTTCCCCGAACGGCATCTTCAAGGCGGATACCTCGGCATGGCCGGGTCGCAACGCCCCCAACCGGTACATCGTTTTCATGACGGACGGCGACATGGCGCCGAACGAGCAGATCTACGGCATGTACGGCATCGAATATTACGACAAGCGCGTCACGGACGGCAATTCGTCCAATGCGACGACCTATACCAACTACCACAACCAGCGCTTCCTGGCCGAATGCGCCGCTGCGAAGGCCCGCAACATCAAGGTGTTCGTAATCGGGTTCGGCCAGACATTGACCCCGCAGCTCACCGCCTGCGCGTCCGATGGTCAGGCCTATTATGCCAGCAACAACAAGGGGCTGGATGACGCTTTTCAGACGATCGCGAAGCAAGTCGCGATGCTGCGGGTCTCCAAGTGAAGCCGCGCGCGCTGATCCGCGACCGCCGCGGCGCGACGTTGGTGGAATTCACCTTCGTCGCGCCGGTGATGATCATGCTGATGATGGGTCTGTGCGATCTGTTGTACCAGACCTATTGCCGCTCGGTCCTCAACGGCGCGGTCCAGAAGGCGGCGCGCGACGGCACGATCCAGGGTGGCGCGGATCAGACCGGCACGCTCGACCAGCGCGTCATGAGCGTCATGTCGGGACTGATCGGCACGACGGCGCAATCCTGTGCGGACACGCCGGCCGCCGGAACCTGGTGCTCGACCCGCACCAGCTTCACCAGTTTCGCGCAAGCGGGTCCCGAACCGTTCAACGACGACAATAACGACGGTATCCGGCAATCGACCGAATGCTTTTCCGACATCAACGGCAACGGTAAATGGGACGCAAGCCCGGGATCCGGGAACAGCGGTCAGGGTGGCGCGAGCGACGTGACCGTCTACACGATGCGGGTCACCTACATGCGCGTCTTCCCGGTCTCGGGGCTGTTCGGCTGGCCGACGACGCAAACGATCGTCGCGAGCACGCTTCTCAAGAACCAGCCCTACCAGACGCAGACCGGAACGGCGACCGCATTGGCGCCGGTGTGCTCCTGATGGCGCGCCCCAAGACCATGCGGCATCTGGGCGGGGATCGCCGCGGCGTCGCGATGCTCGAGTTCGCGCTGTCCTTGCCGATCGTCCTCGCCATTGGCCTGTACGGGATCGAGATTTCGAACCTCGCGCTGGCGAACATGAAGGTCAGCCAGATCGCGCTCGCGCTTGCCGACAACGCGTCCCGGGTGGGAGTCGATAACGGGCTCGCGCAACAGCAACTGCGGGAATTCGATATCAACGACGTGCTGCAGGCGACTCGCCTGCAAAGCAACGATCTCAAGCTGACGACCAACGGTCGCATCACGGTTTCGAGCCTGGAGGAATCGGGGGGCGTTCAGCGGATCCACTGGCAGCGCTGCCTGGGGTTGCAGAAAGGCGCCGACTACGACTCGAGCTATGGGCGGACGACGATCAAGGGCACCACGCCCTCGACCGCGGACGATACCGGCGCGGCGTATGATCCGACCGCCGGGACCAATACCAAGACCGACGGAACCGACGATTCGGCGAGCCATCCCGGCAGCGTCATCAAGGGCGGAATGGGCGATCCCGACAGCAAGGTGTTCGCGCCCAAGGACTCGGGCGTGATGTTCGTCGAGGTCAATTACAAATACGTACCCGTCACGGGAACGTGGTTGCTCGGGAACCAGCGGCTGCATTCGGTCGCGTCGTTCATCGTGCGGGACCGGCGGACGTTCGCGCTCGTGTCCAACCCTTCGCCCGCCGCCAAACGCTCCACCTGTGATCTGTACACGAGCTGACGCCCCACGCGGGAACACAGCAACGGCGCGGTAGGAAGATCCCCCCGCGCCGTTCCTTTTCTCACACCGCTATACCAAGGCCTCAGCCGCGGTAGGTCACCTTCTTCACCGCGGCGACGATCTTGTCGGCGGTAACGAGCATCAGCTTTTCCAGGTTCGCCGCATACGGCATCGGCACGTCTTCGTTGGTCACGCGCAGCACCGGGGCGTCGAGATCGTCGAAGCCCTGCTCCATACAGACCGCCTGGATTTCCGAAGCGATCGAGCAGGTCGCCCAATTTTCCTCGGCGATGACCAGGCGATTGGTCTTCTTGAGGCTCGCCAGCACCGTCTCGGTATCGAGCGGGCGCAGCGTGCGCAGATCGATCACTTCGGCATCGATACCCTCGCCAGCCAGCTTCTCGGCCGCTTCGAGCGCGAGCCCGACGCCGATCGAATAGCTGACGATCGTCACGTCCTTGCCCTCGCGCATGATCCGCGCCTTGCCGATCGGCAGGACGTAGTCATCGAGCTTGGGCACCTCGAACGTGCGGCCATACAGCAGCTCGTTCTCGAGGAAGACGACCGGGTCATCGGTCCGGATCGCCGCCTTCATCAGCCCCTTGGCGTCCGCCGCGTCATACGGCGCGATCACGATCAGGCCCGGAACACTGGCGTACCACGCCGCGAAGTTGTGCGAATGCTGCGCGCCGACGCGCGACGCCGCACCGTTGGGCCCACGGAACACGATCGGGCAGCGCATCTGGCCACCCGACATGTAGTTGGTCTTGGCGGCGGAGTTGATGATGTGGTCGATCGCCTGCAACGCGAAGTTGAAGGTCATGAACTCGACGATCGGGCGAAGCCCGCCCATCGCCGCGCCCGCCCCGACGCCGGCAAAGCCGTATTCGGTGATCGGCGTATCGATCACGCGCTTGTCGCCGAACTCGGCGAGCAAGCCCTGCGTGACCTTGTACGCGCCCTGGTATTGCGCGACTTCCTCGCCGATCACGAAGACGCGCTCGTCAGCGCGCATTTCCTCGGCCATCGCATCGCGCAGCGCTTCGCGCAGCGTGATCTTGACCATCTCGGTCCCCTCGGGGATCGCGGGGTCGCTGACCTTGGCCTTCTGCTCGGCAGCGGCGTGGAGCTGCTGCGTGCCGCTCTCGGCGGCCATCGGCACGTTGCTCTCGGGGGCTGGCGGCGCCTTGTCGGCGGGCTGCGCTTCCTTGGGCTGTGCATTGGCGGAATCGCCCGCACGCTCGCCCGACGACGGCTCTTCGCCCTCGCCGTCGAGCGTCGCGATGACGGTGCCGACCTTCACGTTGTCGGTGCCTTCGGCGACGAGGATCTTGCCGATCGTGCCTTCATCGACCGCTTCGAATTCCATCGTCGCCTTGTCGGTTTCGATCTCGGCCATGATGTCGCCGGACTTCACGACGTCGCCTTCCTTGACCAGCCACTTGGCGAGCGTGCCTTCCTCCATGGTGGGGGAAAGTGCGGGCATCTTGATCTCAATCGGCATCAGTATTTTTCCACCAGAACGTCGGTATAGAGCTCGGCCGCATCGGGCTCGGGCGTCTGTTCAGCGAAATCGGCCGCCTCGTTGACGATCTTGCGGATCTGCTGCTCGACGACCTTGAGATCGCTTTCGGTGACGCCCTTTTCCTCGAGCAGTTTCTTGACGTGCTCGATCGGATCGGACTTGTCGCGGACCGCCTGGACTTCCTCACGGCTGCGATATTTCGCAGGGTCGGACATCGAGTGGCCACGATAGCGGTAGGTCTTCATCTCGAGGATGATCGGCCCCTTGCCGGCACGAACCCAGGCCAGCGCTTCCTCGGCGGCGCCACGGCACGCCAGCACGTCCATGCCGTCGACCTGGATACCCGGGATGCGGAAGCTTTCGCCACGACGATACAGCTGGTCTTCGGCCGATGCGCGGTTGACGCTCGTCCCCATCGCATACTGGTTGTTTTCGATCACGTAGATGACCGGAAGCTTCCACAGCTCGGCCATGTTGAAGCTCTCGTAGACCTGGCCCTGGTTCGCCGCGCCGTCGCCGAAATACGCGAGGCAAACGCCACCGTCGCCCTTGTACTTGTGGCTGAAGCCGAGACCGGTGCCGAGCGACACCTGCGCGCCGACGATGCCGTGCCCGCCGTAGAACTTATGTTCGACGGAGAACATGTGCATCGAGCCGCCCTTGCCCTTCGAAATGCCGGCAGCGCGCCCGGTGAGCTCCGCCATCACGTCCTGCGGCGGGATACCGCAGAGCAGCATATGGCCGTGGTCGCGATAGCCGGTGATGACGCTGTCCTTTTCGGTCAGCGCGGATTGCAGGCCGACCGCGACGGCTTCCTGGCCGATGTACAGGTGGCAGAACCCGCCGATCAGACCGAGACCGTAAAGCTGGCCCGCCTTTTCCTCGAAACGGCGGATCAGCAACATCTGCTTGTAGAACTCGATCAGCTCGTCCTTCGAAGCCTCGTAGGGCTTCGGTTCATCGGGACGCTCCCGGTTCGGCACCGGGGGTTCAGCTTTACGAAGGGCGGGGGCTTTGGCCACGGACGATCAACCTCGTATCCTGGGGAATGTCGCGAGCCTATAGGCCCGTTGCGCCGCGCATATCAATGTCTGGCGTCAAATCACTGATGACAGACCGAACGAACGCAAGTTTCAGCGGGGCAAGAAAGTCGATGATTGCGGCCCCCGCGCGGCTGCGCCTAAGGCGTGCGGTAATGGCAGAGACTCTCCACCCGTTCCGCATTCCCAATTTTCGCGCATATTGGGCGTCACGCCTCGCAGGGACGGTCGCGATCACCGCCATGGCGCTGATCGTCGGATGGCAAGTGTACGGTCTGGCGCGCGCCACCATGGGGATTCGCGAAGCCGCGTTCCTGCTCGGGATGATTGGCGCGGCGCAGTTCCTGCCGCTGTTCCTGCTCACCCCGGTGGTCGGTCTCGTCGCCGATTCGGTCGACCGCCGCTGGATCGTGCGGGTGACGACCACGGTGATGTTGCTGACCGCCGCCACGCTCGGCGTGCTGACCGCGACGCATACGCTCACGCTGACCGCGCTGTTCACCGCGGCAGTCGTGTTCGGCATCGTCCGCGCCTTTTCCGGACCGGCCTATTCCGCACTCGCGCCCAATCTCGTCCCACGCGCGAGCTTGCCGACTGCGATCGCGGTGAGTTCGATCGCGTGGCAAGTCGGGTCGATCGCCGGGCCCAGCCTTGGCGGGCTGATGTTCGCGGTGCATCCGGATTTCGCCTATGGGGTCGTCGTCGCGCTGCTCACCGTAGCGTTGGTGGCGATGTTCCTGATCGGTCCGGTCCCGCAGCCGCCCTCGCAACCCGACCAGCGCCCGCTTAACCGAATCATCGAGGGGTTCGCCTACGTCCGCCACAACCGGCTGGTTCTGGCGACGATCACGCTCGACCTGTTCGCGGTGCTGCTGGCGGGGTCGACCGCGCTGTTGCCGGTCTTTGCGCGCGACATCCTCCATGTCGGGCCGCAGGGACTCGGTATCCTGGCCGCGAGCATGGGCGCCGGCGCGACCGTCACCGCGCTGGTCTTCTCGGTCCGCCCGATGAAGAGCAACGTCGGGGTCAAGATGCTGGCCGCGGTGATGGTCTTCGGCGCAGCGGTGCTCGTCTTCGGGCTTTCGCGGAACCTGTGGCTCAGCGCCGCCGCGCTCGCGGTGGCCGGATGTGGCGACATGGTGTCGGTCTATGTCCGCCAGTCGCTGATCCAGTTGCACACGCCGGATGCGATGCGCGGGCGCGTCAGCGCGGTATCGCAGCTGACGATTTCCGCCTCGAACGAACTCGGCGAAGCCGAGAGTGGGCTGCTCGCCGCGCTGCTTGGCCCCGTCGGCGCGGTGATGTTCGGCGGGATCGGCGCGATCGTCGTGACGATCCTCTGGGTCCGGCTGTTTCCCGAACTCAGGCTTGCCAAGACGTTCGACCAGCCCGACATAGCTTTAACCAAGACCCCCGCAGGAGTTGCGCAGTCATGAAGGCGAACACAATCCTGGATACGATCGGCAACACGCCGCATATCCGGATCCAGAAGCTTTTTCCCGGCGCCGAGGTGTGGATCAAGTCCGAGCGCTCGAACCCCGGCGGGTCGATCAAGGACCGCATCGCGCTTGCGATGGTCGAAGCGGCCGAACGCGACGGCCATCTCCAGCCGGGCGGGACGATCATCGAGCCGACCAGCGGCAACACCGGCGTCGGCCTCGCGATGGTCGCGGCGGTCAAGGGGTACAAACTCGTCCTCGTCATGCCCGAGAGCATGTCGCTCGAACGGCGCCGCCTGATGCTCGCTTACGGTGCGACCTTCGACCTGACGCCGCGCGAGAAGGGCATGAAGGGCGCGATCGAGCGTGCGCTCGAGCTCGTCGAGCAGACGCCGGGCGCATGGATGCCCCAGCAGTTCGAGAACCCCGCCAACATCGACGTCCACGTCCGCACCACCGCGATCGAGATCCTCAACGACTTCCGCGACTCGCCGATCGACGTGATCATCACCGGGGTCGGCACCGGCGGTCACATCACCGGCGTGGCCGAGGCGCTCAAGAAGGAATGGCCCGACCTCAAGGTCTATGCGGTCGAGCCGGATGCATCGCCGGTCATCTCGGGCGGTACGCCCGGCCCGCATCCGATTCAGGGCATCGGCGCCGGGTTCGTTCCCGCGAACCTGCACACCCAGGTGATCGACGGCGCGATCAAGGTCGACGCTGCGGTGGCCAAGGACATGGCACGCCGCGCCGCCGCCGAGGAAGGCATGCTCGTCGGGATCAGTTCCGGCGCGACGCTCGCGGCGATCCTCCAGAAACTGCCGGACTTGCCGGATAACGTCCGGGTGCTCGGCTTCAATTACGATACGGGCGAGCGGTATCTGTCGGTGCCGGACTTCCTGCCCGAGAGCTGATCCGTTTCGGGACGCACGTCGCGCCGGTCGATCGGGCCGCGCGCGACGTGTATTTCGCATCGCCGCATAAATGCGCTAAGGGCGCCGACCATCTCGGTCAGGAGCCTTCCGTGAACCCGTCTCTGCGCCCCCTGTTGATCCGCTGAAACTCGTGCGTCCTTCCCCGCCGCCAAGCCTCGCCTTGCGCGCAGTCCTGATCGCGATCGCTCTCCTGGCGATCCTGGTTCCGCTCCTGCTCGTCCGCACCGCACCGACCGTTCCGCGGCGCCACCATATTCGCCCGGTGCCGCAACGCGTCGTCCCGAAGGCCGAGCTGCCGCCGGTGGAACCGGTCGCGTTCCAGGATCTCGATCCGCAGGATGCGCGCTCCTACAATGCCGACATTCCCTTTGTCGACGGCCCGAACCCGGCGGCCCGTCCGTTCCGGCTCGCAGGCGACCTGGCCGCACGCGCGCGCGCGACCGACTGCATGGCGGCGGCGGTCCTCTATGAAGCCGGCGACGATACCGTCGGGCAGCGCGCGGTCGCACAGGTGGTCGTCAACCGGGTCCGCCACCCGGCGTTCCCCAAGACGATCTGCGGCGTCGTCTTCCAGGGTTCGGAGCGCAGCACCGGCTGCCAGTTCACCTTCGCCTGCGACGGCGCGCTGATCCGCAACCGCTGGAGCGAGACGCAATGGAACCGCGCGCGGACCGTGGCCGCGGCGGCGTTGAACGGAACGGTGTTCGGCAAGGTCGGCTACGCGACGCATTACCACACCAACTGGGTCGTCCCATACTGGCAAGCCAGCCTCGACAAGATCGCCGCGGTCGATACGCACCTGTTCTTCCGCTGGACCGGATGGTGGGGCACCGCACCGGCATTCAACCGACACGTATCGAGCGACGAACCCGTCATCGCGGCGCTCGCGCCCTATTCGGAGGCGCATCGCGGCGCGGCCGACGGGAGTGTGCCGTTCCTGGGCGCCGCCGGGCCGCTGTACGATCAGACCGCCGCGGAAACGCCGCTCCCGCCCGCCGTCAGTGGCGCATCGGGAAGCTTCCTCGTGACGCTGGATCCCGACACGATGTCGCCCGACGGGTTCGCGCAATATGCGACCCGTACCTGCGGGGACCGCGCCTATTGCAAGGTCATGGGCTGGATTGATCCGACCAAGACCCCGGCAACGCTGCCGCTTCAGCCGTCCCAGATCGCGTCCATGGCCTTCAGCTACCTGCGCGATCGCTCGCGCGGCTATGACAAGGCCTTGTGGAATTGCCGCGAATTCCGTCGCCCGGCGGCCAACCAGTGCATGAAGGCACAAACCTTCCTCACGACGGCGCAGATCGTCAGCGAGTCGTTGAAGGCCGACGAGGAGGCCAGCCCTGCGGCGGCACTGCCGCCGCACGTCCCGATGCTATCGGACGGGTTGACGGGCGTCCGTCGGAAAGACGCGGCGCCCAAGGACAAATCCGCTGCGGCCACGCGCCCGACCGTGGCCGCACCCGTCCTGAAAGCCGCAGACCCCAAATCCGCCCCCTGAGGCCCATCCCCGAGGCGCTGTCACCACGCGATCGATGCGCCAATCCTCAGGTTACGCGGTCGCAACGGGGTCGTCTGCGAGCGGGTGGCGAGGATGAGCGGATTGCCCAAGGCGAACCGGTTCCCGCGGACGTTCGTGAGGTTGTCGCCGGTCAGCGTCATGTCGACGTTACGCCAGCGCCAGCCGAGATGCGCGCCAACCGTCGCATACTGCCCCTGACTCAGCTCGAGAAAGTCGCCCGTGCCGAGCACGGAACGCCCGACGTATCGCGCATCCACCCCGACGTCGAACCGCTGCGTGCCATGACCGGCCCACTGATAGGATAGCCCGGTATTGCCCGCGAACGGCGGCGTCTCGGGCAACCGGCGGTTCCGGCTCCGCGCCAGTTGCGCCAACGCCCCGTCGACCAGATTATAGGTGTACAGCAGGGAAAAGTGGGCGTGCAGCGCCCGCACCGGTGCCCAGTCCCCCTGCGCCTCGATCGCCAGAATGTCGGCATCGCCGATATTGGCGGTGTAGGGTTGCCCACGCCGGCTGTAGAGGTCGGCCTGGATCGAACGCCAGCGTGCATAGGAAACCGCACTCGATAGCTCGAGGCCGGTCTCTCCGCTGCGTTGTCGCCTTATCCCCGCTTCGCCGACGACGATGGAATCGGAACGATAGTCGGTCACCCGACCGACTCCGTTCGCCACCGCGAGCCCCCCGGTCCGATACCCGGACTGCACCTTCGCGAACACCGCGGTATGCGGCGCCACCAGCCACGACAGTGCAAGCGTAGGGTCGACTCGGAACGTCCCCCGCCCGCGGATGAACCCCTTGTTCCGCGGGCTGACGGTGGGTTCGCCATCGGTACGCCCGGCGGTCAAACGCGTTCCCGCCGTCAAGGAGAAAGAAGGACTGATCGGCCACGTCGCCTCACCGAAACCGGAATAGCTTTGCGTGCGGTTGGTGACCCCGATGATCGTCGCGGTCTGCCCTGGTGGACCGAGCGAGCGGGACTGAACGTCGCGGTCGTTCAGATAGGACACGCCCAGCAACCAGCCGATCCGCGTCGTCGGCGCGCGCGTCAGCCGCGTTTCCTGGACGAACAGTTTGTCGGTCTGAACATTGCGGTACAGCACTGGCCCGACACTCCCGAGCGCGCGCGTCGCATCGAACGTATCGTCCGTCTGCGCATCGACATATCCCGTAGCAGACACAAGATTGAGGCCGTTGTCCCAATGCTTGCGGAGAACGTTGCGCACGAGCTTGATCCTGCTGGAATACGGCTGCGCAAAGCGCGATTTGCGCTGGAGTGCCCCCGCCCCGGCTTCGGCATATTGCGCATCTGCCGCGTTGATCGCCTGGAACAGCCCGCCGAACTCCACCATCCAGCCATCGCCAGCATCCGCAAGTGCCGTCACACGCCCACCAACCGTATCGGTCCGGTTGATCGAGAAGAGATTCCGACTTGGATCGTCGATATAGCCCCCTGCCCGTTGGCGATATCCGACCACGCGCACGCCGCCACGGCCCTTTGCGATGGGCATGTTGACCATTCCAGCCAGATCGAACCCAGGGGCACCGTCGTCCGTCGTCGTAACCCCAGCCGTCAGCGCCGCAGAAGGTTTGTCGAGATCGACCGGGTTGGGCGTCAGGCGAATGATCCCGCCGATCGCCCCCGACCCGTACAGCGTGCCTTGTGGTCCCTCGAGCACTTGCACACTGCGCATGTCGTACAGGTTCAGCGCGGGTTCCGGCCCCGCGAAACCGAGCGGGACCTCGTCGAAATATTGGCTGGCGGTGGACTGGGTCGCGCCGTTGAAGCTGCTGTCGGCAATCCCTCGAATGAAGATCTTGTTTCGGCCGGCGCCAAGCTCGGTGTTCTGCAGCACGGGGGTCGCGCGCGTGAGATCGTCCATGTCGATCGGTCGCAGCCCCCGTTTCTCTGGCGCGAAACCCTCGATCAGGATCGCGCTGCCGGGAAAGCGCAGGAAGGGGGACTGCTGCTTTGTCGCCGTTACGATGATGTCCTTGCCGCTGGACGACGGTCCAGGCTCCGCTTTCGCCACGGGAGGATGTTTTGCAGGCTGATGTCGTATCGGCGCGATCGGTTTGGGCGCGGAAACGGGGTTTCGTACGATCCGAAACCCATGACGACCGATCGGGACTGCGTGAAACCCCGTCCCCCGCAACAATCGCTCAAGCGCTGCACGCGTCGTCATGTTCCCCGAGACGCCGCGTGAAGCATACGACCACAAACCGGTTTCGGTACTGACGATATCGGCCCCGGTCTGCCGGGCCAGTTCGGTCAATGCCTGTTGAAGCGATCCTGAACCCAGCTTGATCTGGACGGTCTGCGCTCCAGCGGGCGCGGCCATACCCATGGCGATGCCGTAAAGAGCGAATGCTCGAAACAGCCGAAATCTACCGGGGTGAGATGACCCACCGCTTGCCATCGTGATTCGAATCAGCCTCAATCAATGCGGCAATGTGCGGCACGTCTTGCGCTGCTACCCCCGTCAGATGAACCATGCCGGTAAAGGGGCGCTGCGACAAGACCGGCTCGATCGCCACTTCAACGCCATCGAGACGGCGCAGGACGCTGACCACTCGCGACAGCGGTTCCCCGGTGAAGACGATGTCTCCGGTCCGCCAACCCCCAACGCGGGATGGATCGACGCGCGAGACCGCAACATGCCCCGTATCGTCCCGCGCGGTTACGGCGGCCCCCGCTTGCAGCAGGACCTTGTCCTTTCGCGGCTGGAACATCACCGCACCCTCGGCGACCTGGACATCGAGCCGGTAGCCCTCGCGTTCGGCGTTGAAGACCGTACCCACGTCCTGAACGCTCAAGCGGCCCGAGCGCAGCAGGAACGGCGTGTCTTCGTCATGGCGGACGTGGAAGGTCGCCTCCCCCGCCGCCAGCGTCGCGATCCGCGGGTTCGATCGATCAAGCTCGATCCGGGTGGCGCCGTTGAGGTCAATCCGCGTCCCATCGGCCAGTGCGATCGCGCGTTTCTCACCGGGTTTGGTCGCTACGACATAGGGTTCCGCGCCCGTATTCGGAAGCGATGGGAGGACGACCAGCGACAGGCTCGCAGCGAGCGCAAGCGTGACTCCGCCAACGCCCCACCGCAGCCAGGATCGCGCACGGCGACGCTCGGCGGGCGGCACACTTTCGGCGGCGTCGACCGGGAACAGTTCGGGATGATCGGCGATCAGGCCCAGATCGAGCGCGACCGCATCATATGCCGCCGCGTTTGCAGGATCCGCGTCGAGCCAGTCCACGAAGCGCCGCCACGCGGCGTCGTCCATGTCGTTCTGACGCAAATGCCAGTCGATCGCCTGATCGGTCTTGTCGGCGCCATCACTACTCACGGCCACTCCCTTCGTCTTGCAGACGACTCAGCGGCCTCAATTCCGCCTTGGTTTCCTTTTCCAAAGGCGGATTATCATCGGACGTTGCATCGCGACGGCCATCGCAAATCTGCTTGACCGCCCGGCGGAGCAGTTTTTCGACACCGCTCACCGTCATTCCGAGCCGCGCGGCGATTTCCTTCTGGGGGTGTTCCTCAATCCGGTACAGGCGCAGCGCCACCCTCATGCGCTCGGGCATCGTCGCGATTTCCGCTTCGATCTCGCGCAACCGCTCTCGCCCGATCAGCGTGCGTTCCGCATCCGGATGTTCATCAGCCGCCGGTTGGACGTCATGCCATGATGTTTCCCGCGAGCCGGACCGCGCCGCGGCAATGCGCCTGTCGGTCGCAAGGTTCGATGCCATCCGACAGAGATACGAGACGGGACGTCCGATCGGCTCGCTCCCATCGAGCGAATCGAGCTTGAGCCAGATGTCCTGCAACGCGTCCTCGGCATCCTCCATCGTGCCCAACCGCGCTGCCAGCAAGCGCAGCAGCATCGGTCGCTCCTGCAGGAACACCGCCTTCAACCCGGTTTCGGTCACAGTATGGAAGAATCACATGACATTATCGCCATTCTAGAGCCGTGATCTCCGCGCTTCGCAAGCTTGTATGCCACGACCGAAGCACGTTCAGGCAGCCAGACGCCCCTCTTGCAGGATGGTGTGGGCGGATTGCTGCGGCGCGCCGTCCTGCGTCTGGAACGCCCGTTCGCGAATTCGATCGCTGGTCAGCCGGCGGCTCGCGAGTCGCCGCGCCAGGAACGAGTAGAAGAACCAGTCGCGCGCGATCCCCGGAGTCAGATGATAAGCGAGACGTTCGCCGAGCGTCCAGCGGATCGATTCCCGGTCGCGGTCGCGCGGCGACGGGGTGCACCGGAACGCGCCGCTATAGGCAATCGCCCCCAGTCGCGCGATCCGGTGCATGATCTCGTGATCCTCGAGCACATAGCCCCACCGTCGCGAATCGAACTGCCCCGCGCGCCGCAAGGCGGCGGTGCGGAAGACCTGCCCCGCACCGCCGGTGTGGCACTGGCGCGGAAAGACGGTGGCCGCGCGTTCGATCCGGCGCCCGGCCCGCGCCTGTTCCTGCGGGTCGGCGCCGGGGCTGACAAAGCACGCCCCCGCCGCCACGGCACCACCATCCAGCAAGCGTCCCGCCTGCCGCAGATAATCGCTCGGGTACGCCGTGTCGGCATCGCACGTCGCGACGTAGCGGGTTCCGACCTGCGCGATCCCGGTCGTTAGCGCGTTGACCTTGCCCGGCTGCCGCTCGACGAGCAGCGTGTAGCGAAGTCCCAATCGGCGGCATGCCGCCGCGGCGGCGGAGCCGCTTCCATCGGTCGAGCCGTTGTCGATCAGGATCAGCACGAACGGCACGTCCTGCGTGGCGAGGCTCTCCAACGTGGTCGCGATGAACGCACGTTCGTTGAAGAACGGTATGACGACGGTCCAGTGCGTCTCGGTCTCGGAACTCGACGAATCGTTCGAAATGGTGTACAAGTGATTCAGGTTAAGCGTCGCGATCGGCAAGGCAGGTCTCCCTGCTGCAATGACGACGTGGCCCGGCGTAAACCGCACACATTCCGGACAGGAAGGAACCTTTTTCGTTCCCAAACGTGTGTCTAACGGCGCGAAAGCCGCACCAGAACGTCGTCTAACGCTGACAAAAAGCGCGACCGATCGGTCTTCGCAAAGGGTGCCGGCCCTCCGATCGCATCGCCCCCCGCCCGCAAATCCGCCATGATCGCGCGCACCGCGATGGCGTTCCCGATCGACGCCGTGGTGAACGGTTTTCCGTTCGGTGCCAGCACCATAGCCCCGGCTTTGAGGCAACGGTCGGCCAGCAGGATATCACCGGTCACGACGACAGACCCGCTGCCGGCGCGCTCGGCGATCCAGTCATCCGCCGCATCGAACCCCGCCCCAACGACGATCCGCCCGAGGAGCGGATGAATCGGGATACGAATCAAACTGTTACTGACAATGGTCACCGGCACCGACCGCCGCAGCGCGACCTTGTAGATTTCGTCCTTCACCGGACAGGCGTCGGCATCGACGTAAATGTGCAACGGCGACGTCACGGAACTACGGGAAATTGCGACATCATTCGGGGACGTTACCCAAAGCCTTGCTGACTTTCCATGCCGGTATGGCAACAAGAGGATCCACCATTAAGGATCAGGCCCATGCCGCTGTACGAAATCGACGGAAAAGCCCCCACCCTGGGAAGCAACAGTTGGGTCGCGCCAAGCGCCGAACTGATCGGTGACGTGGTTCTCGGCGAAGACGCAAGTGTGTGGTTTGGAAGCGTAATCCGCGCCGACAACACCCGGATCACAATCGGCGCGCGCAGCAACGTGCAAGAGGGCGCGATGGGGCATTCCGATCCTGGCGCGCCCCTCTCGATCGGCGAAGACTGCACGATTGGCCACCACGCGATCCTGCATGGCTGCACGATCGGCGATCGTGTGCTTGTCGGCATGGGGGCGACTATCCTCAATCATGCCGTGATCGGGGAAGATTCGCTGGTCGGCGCCGGCGCGCTTGTCACCGAGGGCAAGATCTTTCCGCCGGGTAGCCTGATCGTCGGCAGTCCGGCCCGAGCGGTTCGGGAACTCGACGCGGCGGCGAAGGCCATGTTGTTGGTATCCGCTCGACATTACGTGTCGAACGCGGAGCGCTATGCGACGGGTCTGAAGCGGATTGACTGACGCATCCTCACAATTGCATCAGAAAATCGCGACGCAGCCCGGGTTGCCCGCATGGGCCACCTGCTCATTTCATGCGGTCTGACGCACCAACTGCCCCGGATACGGATTGATCCTGAAACTTCGGGTTGCATCCAGGGGTGCTGCGTTGCAGCAAATGCGGACTATGGACAGAGCCGCTTCCTTGCCCTTCCTGCAGAGCCCGACACGGTTCCTCGCACATTATGTCGCCGCCCGTCCGGGTATTTTCATGGTGCTGGGGCTTCTGGTCGCCGCCGCATCGATCAGTTCGATCGGCGTGCAATATGCGATGAAGATGCTGATCGACGCCATGACCGGCGGGGTTCGCGCACGCGGTGCGGTGTATGGTGCGCTCGCCGGATTCCTTGGCCTGGTGGTTCTGGAGAGCGTCCTGCAACGAGCGTCTGCACTAACCCTCGGGCAAGCGACCGTTAGTTCCGGGGTCGGCATTCGCCTCGACATGGTCAACTACCTGACCGGGCACCAGATGCCCTTCTTCCAGAACCAGCGGGCGGGATCGCTTGGGCACCGCATCTCCGGGCTGGCCGGGATTTTTGGTGCAATTGTGCATCGATTGCTGCGCGAAGTGACGCCACCTCTCATCACTTTTGCCGGCGCCATGTTGATTTTCGTGACGATTGACGCCGCAATGGCGGCGATTTTGGGCGCCGTTTTTCTCGGCGTCACCGCCGTGCTCATCCTGCTTGGGCTGCGGGGGCACGTCCACCATACCGCCTTCGCGCAACACGCCGGGACCGCCGGGGGCGAGCTGATCGATCTCATCGGCAACATCTGGGTGGTGAAGGCCTTCGCCGCGCGCGACCGCGAACTCAGTCGGCTCGAAGGGTTCCTCGACGAGGAAGCAAGCGCACAGCGGCGCGGCTGGTTCTTCGTCGAACAGATGCGCGGCCTGCACGACCTCGCCCTGGCGGTGCTCGTCGGGGGGACGCTGATCTGGGCGATCGGGCGCTGGTCGACTGGCGCGATCTCGACCGGGGATGTCGTCATCATCAGTACGATGACCTTCCGGATCCTGCACGGCTCGCGCGATCTGGCGATGGCGGTGATCGATACCAGCCAGCAATTCAGCTATTTGCGCGAAACGCTCGATATCATCGGCGTCCCGCAAACGCTGAGCGACGTGCCCCATGCGCCGCGCTTGCGCGTCGGCGAGGGCCACGTCGAACTCGCCAACGTCACCTTCGGCTACGATGCCAGCGATCCGATCATCCACGACTTGTCGCTGACCGTTCCCGCCGGCCAGAAGGTCGGCATCGTCGGGGCGTCGGGGGGCGGCAAGTCTTCGCTGCTGCAGTTGATCCAGCGGTTCCACGACCCGCAGATCGGCCATATTATGATCGACGGGAATCGGATCGACCACGTGACGCAAGAATCGCTGCGCGATGCGATCGCAGTGGTGCCGCAGGAAGTGTTGCTATTCCACCGCTCAGTGATCGACAACATCAGGATTGCGCGACCCGACGCCAGCGACGAGGACGTCTACGGGGCAGCCGAGGCGGCCGGATGCGACGATTTCATCCGACGCCTGCCCCACGGATATGACAGCGTCGTAGGGGAGCGCGGCTCGAACCTCTCCGGGGGCCAACGCCAGCGCATCGGGATCGCGCGCGCCTTCCTGAAGAACGCCCGCATCGTCCTGCTCGACGAGGCAACCAGCGCGCTCGACTCGGAAAGCGAACTGGAAGTGCAGAACGGATTGGACGCCCTCGTTCGCAACCGTACCGTGATTGCCGTCGCGCACCGCCTGTCCACAATCGTCGGGTTCGACCGGGTGATCGTCGTCGAGCGTGGCCGCGTGATCGAGGATGGACCACCGCAGCAACTGTTGCGCCAGAAGGATGGAGCGTTCCGCCAGCTTTGGCTGATGCAGGTCGAGGGACTGGATCAGGCGTCGCAGCCCGGACTTGACTTCGTCGCTGCCAGCGGGCGGCTGCGCAGAGCGTCGATGGCGCGGGGCCGGATGTTACACCGCGCCATGCGTTCCGCATGGAGCAATATGGCGGAGCGCGACCGCGCCTGACCCTGCAACGGTAGAGCGGCTTCGTCGTGCTCAGGACGAAGTACGAAGCCAGTTGCGAAGTGGCCGCTCGAACCAGAGGTACGAGATCCTGGCGACGATCATCACAAGCGAGATGAACCCCGCCAAAAACAGCGGACTGCGAGCAATGTCGTGGTCGATCCGGAACCGGTCGAGCAGCACCAACGTCGCTATCTGGATCGGCACGTGCCAGAGATACGTTCCGTAACTGTTGTCGCCGATCCAGCGCAGTCGTTCCAGATGCCTCCCCTGCGTCGACGCCTCCACCGCGCAGACCGCGACGAGGATGCCGCTCAAGAACAGGACCGATCCCGCAGTGCCTACCGGTCCGGACATTTGGCTCGCAACGATCCCCAGAACGCCCAGCGGAACCGCCGCGACAAGGAGAACGATCGGTTTCGCTTCCACCGCGCGATAGGCAACATACACCGCGGTTCCGATGAAGAAATACGCCAAGCACGTGCTGATCTGTTTCAGGTCGCCGGGCGGGGCAATGAACCTTAGGAAAAGCGCCGACGCCGCAACGCCCAGCGGAAAGACGACGCCCCGCTTGAAAATGCGTCCCATGCACAGCCAGAAAACGGCATAGACCAGAACTTCGACCGACACTGACCAGACTGGTCCGTTAAACGAGCTCCCGCGTTCGAACCCCCAGGAGGCGGCAAAGAACAGGTTGAGGCCAAAATGATACGCGTCGTTGTTACCGTAAATCTGCGAGTGCCCGAGCATGGCGACGCTGCCGTATTGGAGGACAGCAACGACGATCAGCGTAAGAAAGTGTAACGGATACAAGCGCGACGCCCGCACCCGAACGAACGCCGCCGCCGCCGGAACGCGCTGACCCGCGTATGTGGCCGCGAAAACGAAGCCGGAAATCAGCCAGAAGAACTGAACCGCCCAATCCCCGTGGCGGTAGAGCAAGCCGAAGACGGAATAGAGCGGCTGCTGTTCGATCGGAACGGATCGCCGATGATCGGCTCCATGATAGAAGAAGTGCTGATAGTGCCAGAACAGAATTGCAATTGCGCCTGCGCCGCGCGCGAGGTCCAGTGAATACAGATAGCGCTTCTTTCCAGAAGGCGGCATAATGAAAAGGCTATAAGGAAGCATACCGTGATTTCCGGCGCAGCCTCCACCGGACAAATACACCATTTTATCCTGCATAGTGCCGGCCCGGCCTATCGCTATTTTCTATGTTACCTATTCGATTACCATGCCTCAGCAGGCAGGACCATACTCACCTTGAGGGGTATTCTGTTCTTGGCTACGTCTGCTCTTAGCGGTCGACCAACGAATGTGGGCGACCGATGCAGAGGGTTGATTCTAGCAAACGGGTCGGAAAACGGAACGGCCGCCTTACGCCGCCTCGACTTCCTTGATCGCAACCGGTCGGCCCCGCGCCGAACGTCAGCGGCGGGGCCGGTCCCAGATGATCAGGAAGCAGTCCGCCCCCATGCCGCAACGTCGTCACGGATCCGCGCATCGACCTGACGGCGCGCTGCCATCGTCGAGACGATGCGTGTCGCGGCCCCGCGTGCCTCGGCGGGCAGATTGGCGGAAGCGAAGGCGTTGATCTTGGCTGGCATTGCCGGATCGTCCGACCCTGCCCCAAGTCCCGCGACGAAGCCCGCGCGCGTGCTCGTCTCCACGAGTGTATTGACCAGCGCGATGTGCGCGACAGCATAATCAAACGCCATGTCGGGATGCTCGTTTGCGACCGTGCGTAACAAGCTGGCCTTCTGTGGCGCCGTAAAGCGGTCCGTTGCGAGCAAGTCGAGCGCCCGCTGCGCTAGTGCATCGTCGTTCGCTGCGCCGAGCAGGCGGACGTAGCTGTTCTTGGTCACGGGATTCTTTTCGGCGACGGTCAGTGCAAGCAAGGCGTCCCAATCCGCCGATGTCGCATTGTGTGCGAAGACTCCGAGAATCGGCGCTCGGATTGCCGCGGGGATCGCATCGGGGTTCTGCTGCAATGCTGCAAACAACGCGCGTGATTTCGCCACAACAGCGGGGTCGCCATGATTGCCCAGCACGGAGATCAGCGTCTCGCGCAGCGTGGCGGTCAACGCGCCTTCGTCGCTTCCAGCATCGAAACCCACACGCGCCATGACGGGTTGCAACGTGCGCACGATCTTGGCGCTGACTGCGTCGCGCGTTGGCCCCTTCGCCACCCGGCCATCGAGGTCCGACAGCTGACTTGCAACGGTCTGCCACAGCAATGGGTTCGCTTCGATCCCGATCGCGCCGACGTCCGCGAAATAGCGGTCGAGCTGTTGATTGCCGCCCTTGGCTAGGGCAAAATCGTCGCCCAGCGTACCAAGTTGGTCAGTCAGCTTGAGCTTGGCAAAATCGCGCACGATTGCGGCGTGCGCGGGCGCGCTATACTGGACCCGGGCGTAACTCGCTTTTTCGCGGTTGAGCACGACCGTGCCGCATCCCGGTGCGGTGACGACCTGGTTCGTTGGCCCCCGCACGATCGCCCGACTGTCCGGTTGTCCAAGGACGCCAAGCGTCATCGGGACGCGCCATGTCTGGGCCTTCTTGGCGGAATCGTCATAGGCGAAGCGGCTCTGCGACAGGGTGACCTGGGTCTTTCCGGCGACACAGCGCGACCCCGCCATCGTCACCAGCGGCACGCCGGGCTGCAGCGTGAAATCATGCGCGATCGGCGCAACCGGCGTTCCGGCGGCGGCGGACAATTCCTGCCAGAGTTGATCCGTGGCGGTGTTGCCGTATTTGTACTTCGCCATGTAGCTTCGGATGCCCGCGCGGAACGTATCCGCTCCTAGCGTCGATTCGAGCATGCCGATGACCGCCTGACCCTTCATGTAGGTGATGCCGTCAAACGCCTGACCAATCTGATCGACCGTTTCGACGTGGCGGATGATCGGGTGCGTGCCGCTGGTCGAGTCGACCTGCAATGCCCCCTCGCGGTCCTGCGCGACCGCGGTGGCGGCGGCATACCATTCGGGGTTAAGATCCACGCTCGACTTGTTTTCCATCCACGAGGCGAAGCCCTCGTTGAGCCACAGGTCATCCCACCAACTCATCGTCACCATATCGCCGAACCACTGGTGCGCCATTTCGTGCGAGACCACGGTGAAGATGCGCTGCTTGCCGCTCTGGGTTGCGCGCTTCGCGTCGTAGAGCAGTTCCGGCTCGAAGTAGAAAATCGCGCCCCAATTCTCCATTGCGCCGAAGAACTGGCTCGACCCCGGCCCCGCGATCATGTCGAGCTTGGGGAGCGGATAGGGCTGGCCGAAATAGTCGTTGTAATAGGCCAGTAGCCGCTTGCCCTGCGCCAGCGCATAGTCCCCCTGATCGACCACGCCGCGCCGCGTGATCACGCCGATTTCGGTCTTGCCCGCCATCACCGTCTTGCGTTCGACGTCGCCCATGCCGAGGAACATCAGGTAGCTCGACATCTTTGGCGTTTCGGCGAAGCGATACAGGGTGCTGCCGTCGTTCTGCTTGGTCACGCTGCTGGCGGGCATGTTCGAGAAAGCGGTCTGCCCGGCGGGGGCAACGGTGCTGATCGTGAAGCGCGCCTTGAAGGCGGGTTCGTCCCACAGCGGTGCGAAGCGGCGGGCGTCGGGGGCTTCGAACTGCGTCACGAGCATGCGCGAGGCGGACCCGTCAGTGTTGGTATAATCGATCGCGAACAGGCCGGCCGCGGACGTATTGATCGTGCCGGTCCACGCAAAGGCGAGTGCATGTTTGCCCGCCGCTACCGTCGATCCGGGGGTCAGGATGAGCTGCTGCTTGGCTTCGTCGAGCCGGAACGACACCGTCTTGCCGTCGAGCGTCGCGCGCGAGATCTTCAGGTCGGCGGCGTTGAGGACGATCGTCGACATCGGCTTGGTTACGTCGATCGCCACGGTTTCTTCGCCGGCGAAGGTCATCGCCTTGGCATTTGGACGGACCGTGATGTCATAGGTCAACGGGGTAACGCCGGTCGGCAATTGCCCGACGGCGAACGCCGGAGTCGCGACGGCAGACAGCAAAACGGCGGCAAGGGACATCTTCACGCACAGAACTCCGGAATCGCAGGATTTTCACGGTCCTTACGCGTTTCAGTTACCGCTGCAACTATAGGCTCGCTGGACAGGCGTTTCGGTTGCGCTATGAAACGCATATGAGCATTCCTCCGCTGTTCGATCGCTTGCGGCTTCCCATCATCGGCTCGCCGCTGTTCATCATCTCGGGACCGGAACTGGTCATCGCGCAGTGCAAGGCGGGGATCGTCGGATCCTTCCCGGCGCTCAACGCGCGTCCGCAGGCGATGCTCGACGAATGGCTTCACCACATCACCGAGGAACTGGCCGCGCACAATCGCGCGCACCCGGATCGCCCGGCTGCTCCCTTCGCGGTCAACCAAATCGTGCACCGCTCGAACGAGCGGCTCGAAGCGGACCTCGCGACCTGCGCCAAATGGCAAGTCCCGATCGTGATCACCTCGCTCGGCGCACGCGAGGACCTGAATACCGCCGTGCACGGCTGGGGCGGGATCACGCTGCATGACGTGATCGACGACCGGTTTGCGCACAAGGCGATAGAGAAAGGGGCGGACGGCCTGATTGCGGTGGCGGCTGGCGCTGGCGGCCACGCGGGACGGCTTTCGCCGTTCGCCATCATTCAGGAAATCCGCCAGTGGTTCGATGGACCGCTCGCGCTGTCCGGGTCGATCGCGACGGGGGATGCGGTGCTTGCCGCGCAAGCGATGGGCGCGGACTTCGGCTATATCGGGTCGCCGTTCATCGCCAGCATCGAGGCCAATGCCGACGCGGCGTACAAACAGGGGATCGTCGACGGCAAAGCGTCCGACATCATCTATTCCAACCTGTTCACCGGCGTACACGGCAACTACCTGCGCGGTTCGATCGAACGCGCCGGAATGGATCCGGACAATCTGCCCGAGGGGGACCTGAAGACGATGGATTTCGGCACCGGCAACGGGTCGAAGCCCAAGGCATGGAAGGACATTTGGGGATCGGGTCAGGGCATCGGCGTGATCGACCGGGTCGAGTCGGTTGCCGACATGGTCGATCGGTTCGAGCGGCAGTACCGAGCGGCGAAAGCGCGGCTGAACGTCTGAGCTGCGCTAGAAGGCGAGCGCCAGACGCCCCTGTAGCGAATGGACCGGGCTGGACACCACCGGCGGCGTGCTTCCCTGCGCCGAGTCCAACCGGGCGACGCGGTCGTGCAACTGGCAACTGGCGGCGATGAGACGGCGCGCTCCCGCCGGCAGCGCGAAAAGCGCCACGCCGTCACTGGCCGGCGCGTCCGCGAGCCGGCGCGACGGATCCAGTGCCTCACGCAACTCCATCTCCCCGGAGTCGACCGCACGTTGCGTCAGGAGCCAGGCGATCACGTGCATCAACCGCGTCGTCACCTTCAGCGATTCGCAACTGAACGAGACGCGAGCCATCGGCTCCAACGCTTCGCGGTCGCAGCGTCCACCGTCGTCGAAGTAACTCCGCGCTTCGTCTGCGAGGATCATCGCGTCCATGTAGAGCGTGTCGATCACGCGGCGGTGCATTCGCGATTCGTTTAAAGCTGCGGTCATTGCGTCCATCTCGCACAAATGCATCGCGCGCGGTACGGTTTCGCCCGGCCCGTGCGACGAACCGCCGATCGTCCCAAAACGGAACACTCCCGCAATCAGGCGATGATATCGGGTACCAGCTGGTCCTCGAGCAGCACTATTTCATCGCGCAACCGCAGCTTGCGCTTCTTGAAGCGGGCAAGCTGAAGCTGATCGGTCGACGATCCGTCCAGCAACGCCGCGATTGCGGAATCCAGATCGCGATGTTCGACTCGTAGAATCTCCAAGCGCTTTGCGATCAGGCTATCGTCCATCGGGTCCCCATTCGATCCTTCTCGCTTAGCAAATCGAAGCCGCTTGGTCCGGATAAAATGCAATCGGTCGCACAAATCGGTGAATGTATCTCGCGATCCTGAAATCATAGGGAGACAAGAGCAACCGGTGATGGTTTACTCACCTCCCCAAGCAGCACATGAAGGAGGTACGCAGAGTATGCAGACCGCACATCATTCGGCCCTGGCAGCCAAACATGCAGTGCTCGACCGTCAGATCGCCGCAGAGGCGCAACGGCCCTTGCCCGACACGGCGACGATCGCGGCATTGAAGAAGCAGAAGCTGCAGATCAAACAGGAAATCGAACAACTTCAATAAGGCGCTTGGTCCGGGCGCGATGCGCCCGGATCGTTTCAGACGATCTAACGCAAGTTACCGCGCGGCAGGATTGGTTTTACGAACACCGGGGTGTGCGCCCCCTGCCCGACAGGTTTGCGCGCGAGCATCGGATCGATCGGACGGTTGAACGCAATCCCGATTCGTCCGGAGGTCGACCAGGCAACGTGCCCCGGAACCCAACCTATCCCGCGAATCTCGACTTCAAGGGTGACATCGCGATCGAGCCCCTCAGGGTAGTCGGCCATCATGCCCCCCGCGGAGAGGTTCCGCACCCGGACCGGGGTCCCCTCGTCGGTCTTCGCCAATCGTAACAGTGCCATCAGGAACAGGCTGTCGCGCGGGTCCTGCCGATTCGATTCCGCGTCATCAGCGGAAACGGATGGATGCTCTGACGAATACTGGTCCATTGCAGAAGGTCGTGCCGATCCCGTTCAAAGTGCTTCTATACACAAAAACTGGTTTAGAACGGATTAAAATCGGGGTGGCCGGGGCGCTCCGGCTATTCCTCGCGAGAAACCTTCTCGTGTCGTTCGTGGCGCTCCTGCGCTTCGACAGTCATCGTCGCGATCGGGCGTGCCTCGAGGCGAGCGAGCGAAATCGGCTCTCCGGTCACGTCGCAATATCCATATTCGCCCTCGTCGATCCGCCGCAGCGCCGCTTCGATCTTGGAAATCAACTTGCGCTGGCGATCGCGTGTGCGGAGTTCAATCGACCAATCGGTCTCGCTCGAAGCGCGATCGGTCAAGTCCGCTTCGCGAAGCGTGTCCACTTGCAGTTGTGACAACGTCCCCGCCGCCTCCCGCAGGATCGCTTCTTTCCAAGCCTGTAATTTGTTTCGGAAATAGGCAAGCTGCCGCGGATTCATGAACGCCTCATCGGCGCTCGGTCGGTAACCGTCGTCAGTACCTTCCGGTACCGCGAACTGCTCGGATTCGTCCAATCGATTCAAGACCGTCGCCATCCCAATCTCTCCGCTCGGTCACCGGATGCGTTGTGCATCTCCGGACCCCCCCGGGCCAACTCCCTAGTGAGCGCGCCTATAGCATGACGCCGCCACTCCACAAGCAGCACTGTTACCAAGCGGCTGGTCTTTCTTGCCGAATGATTGCGAGACAGCCTTCAATTTTGACGGAAACGGTTTCCTGAGACGGGAAAGACAACCCCATTGCTGGAAGTCGTTTCATACCGAGACAAATCAGCCGCGGAGTACCAGACCCCTGCGCGCACGGCGGCCGACTTAACGCAATCTCCACCTGTCTTCTGGCAATCTTCGGGGCGGAAGACCGCGTTTGTATTCGCGGACAAGTAGCGAGAAGCGTGATGTCAGTTCGGATGGCTGCGGCCAAACTCTGTGCGTGCGTATGCGGTGGGGCGGTCATGGGCGGCGGCGCGGTTCATCTGGTCGACCGTGCGCCACCGCGCGCATATCATGCCCCTCGAAAGATCAGGCCGGCAGCGCACGCGGCACGTCCGGTGGCTGCGCACCGCAGCGTTCGTGCCGCGCCCGTTGCCCCCTGCACCAGCGGCGTGCCGCAAAACGCCCTGCTCGCTGCGCAGAACGATCCGTCGACCTACCTTGGCGGAAGTTCGGGTCCAGCCAGCTTTACCGGTGGGGGATATGGCGGGCCGACGATCCTCGGTGGAGCGGGTGGTTTCGGCGGCAATGGATTTTTGTCCGCCGGATTTACGGGCGGGCCGGGTGCCGGCGCTCCAGGCAGGGCCACGATGATTGGTTCCAACACCCCGGGTACTGTCTCCGTCTCCTTGCCGGGGGACGGTACCAACCGTCCGGGATCAACCGGGGGTGGTTCCACTTTCCTGACAAACCCTTCATCAACCGGAAGCGGATCAGGTAGTGCAACGAGCATGCCGATGGTTGGGTCGCCGACGAATGGCGATGCGGAAAACGGTTCCCCAGCGGAACGTCCCTCTTCCGGCGGAAGCAGCACGGTGCCATCGGACCTCCCCGGCGCCGGGGGAACCGGCGTCCCAGGGTCCCCGGGGGGACCTCCGGCCCCGGTTCCGGCGCCTCCGATGGTATGGCTGTTCGGCGCGGCGGCAGCGGCACTCGTCATCCGCAATCGCTGGGGTCGACGCACCGCCGCGACGTCCTGATACCCCGGAAGGCCGTGCGGCGGCTTGCCTAGCCGTCAGGGCCGCGTCATAGCCGGACCATGCACGATATACGCCTTATCCGCGACGATCCCGCCGCTTTCGATGCCGCGCTTGCCCGGCGCGGCGTAGCCCCGGTTGCCAGTGATCTGGTGGCGCTCGACGAGCGCCACCGCGCGCTGACCACTGAAGCACAAACTGCGCTGGCACGACGCAACGAGGCTTCCAAGGCGATCGGCGCCGCCAAGGCTGCAAAGGACGAAACCGCCTCTGCCGCCCTTATGGAAGAAGTCGCGCTGTTGAAGCAACGTCTTCCAACGATCGAAGCCGAAGCCAAGGCGCTCGGCGAATCGCTGCAGGAATGCCTTGCGGTATTGCCCAACCTTCCCCTGGCCGATGTCCCCGAAGGCGCCGATGAGGACGACAATGTCGTTGTCGCCGAACATGGGACGCGTCCGACCTTCGCGTTCAAACCGATCGAGCACGACGTGTTGGGCCCGCCGCTCGGGCTGGACTTTGAGACGGGTGCAGCGATGTCCGGCGCTCGATTCACGTTGGTTCGCGGTGCCGCCGCAAAGCTGCACCGTGCGCTTGGTCAGTTCATGCTCGATACGCTTTCGGACCGGCACGGCTATGAGCAGGTCGTCCCGCCGCTGCTCGTGCGTGACGAAGCGCTGTTCGGCACGGGGCAATTGCCCAAGTTTGCCGAGGATCTGTTCCACACCACCGATGGGCGCTGGCTGATCCCGACCGCCGAGGTCAGCCTGACCAATATCGTCGCGGGCCGCATTCTGAGCGAGACCGAATTGCCACTGCGCTTTGCCGCGCTCACGGCCTGCTTCCGGTCCGAAGCCGGCGCTGCGGGACGCGATACGCGCGGGTTCATTCGACAGCATCAGTTCGAGAAGGTCGAGATGGTCTCGATCGTTCCCCCGCAGGATTCCGAAGCCGAGCATGAGCGGATGACTGCCTGCGCCGAGTCGATCCTGATCGCGCTCGGTCTTGCGTTCCGCCGGATGAAGCTGTGCACCGGCGACATGGGGTTCACCGGTGCGCGAACCTATGACCTCGAAGTGTGGCTCCCCGGGCAGGATCGCTATCGGGAGATTTCCAGTTGTTCGACCTGCGCCGATTTCCAGGCACGGCGCATGAACGCGCGCTATCGCCCTGAGGGCGAAAAGGGCACGCGGTTCGTCCACACGTTGAACGGGTCGGGCCTCGCCGTCGGTCGGACGCTGGTCGCGGTGCTGGAAAATTATCAGCAGGAGAATGGCACGGTCACCGTTCCGGACGTGCTGGTGCCGTATCTCGGCGGGATGACGCTGCTCGAGCCCGCGCGCTGATGCGGATCCTGCTGACCAACGACGATGGTTATCACGCACCCGGGTTGAAGGTTCTCGAAGCGATCGCCGCGCGCCTGTCGGATGACGTCTGGGTCGTAGCGCCAGCGGAGGAACAGTCGGGTGCCGGGCATTCGCTCACCCTGACCCGTCCGATCCGGGTTCGCCACCATGGCGACAAGCGATTTGCCGTCGCCGGGACGCCGACCGATGCGGTGATGATGGCGCTCGCGCGGATCATGCAGGATCACAAACCCGACCTGATCCTGTCCGGCGTCAACCGCGGTGCGAACCTGGCCGAGGACGTGACCTATTCGGGGACGGTGTCGGCGGCGATGGAAGGCGCGCTCGCGGGCGTCCGCTCGATTGCGCTCAGTCAGGTCTACAGCCGCGAAGGCGCCGGCGACGCGGTTCCGTTCGACGCGGCGGCGGCTTGGGGAGAACGCGTGCTGCGTCCGCTGCTCGATGCGCCGCTCGAACCGCGCAGCCTCGTCAACGTAAACTTCCCGGCGGTCGCCGCGGACGCCGTCAAGGGCATCAAGGTCGTCCAGCAAGGACTGCGCGATTACGGTCGGCTCAACATCGTCACCAACCACGATCCGCGTGGGTATGAGTATCACTGGTTTGCGCTGGGCCAGGCGGTGGACACGCCTGCACACTCGACCGATCTGGAAGCAATTGCAGACGGGTACATCGCGATAACGCCGCTGCATCTCGACCTGACGCATCGTTCGTCGATGGCCATGCTCGCGGAGCGGTACGGCTAAAGGGATGCGGAAGGGACCTTTCGGGATGATGGTCTTTCCGGTTGCGGCGATGGTTCTCGCCTTGCCCGCCTGCATTCCGCAGGATGATCGACCTGTCGGGGAGTACCCGCGCCCGAACGCCGCGCCGCGCCCCGCCCCAGCCCGCCCCGTCCCGCGATCGGCACCGAACGAGACGCCGAGAAACTGGCGAGACGACGCCTACCGACAACCACCACCGCCGCGAAGCCGCCCGCAGCGTCCGGTGCGTGCTGCCCCCGAACGCCGATACGAACCCCGCGACGATCAACAGCCGTACGAGCCTCGAGGCGGCTATCGCCCGCGATATTCGGAAAGACTTGACCCCGACGATCACGGCACGGTCCGCTCCTCTCCAGTCTCGCTATCCCCCTGGCAAGCCCGCCCGGTCGCACCGTCCGCGCAGCAGGTCGCCCCCTCGACCTATGTCGTGCGCCCTGGCGATACGCTCGGGGCAATCGGTGACCGCACCGGCGCAGGATCGGAGGCGATCGCGCGTGCCAACGGGCTGGCCGCTCCGTTTACCGTCCGCACGGGTCAGCGGCTTTCCATTCCGGGGGGACGATACCACCGGGTTGCGGCGGGGCAGACCGGAATCGCGATATCGCGCGCTTACGGCGTCGACTGGTCGAGGATCGTAAGCGCCAACGATTTGCGTGAACCCTATACGCTGCGCGTCGGCATGCGCGTCCTGATCCCGGGATCCGCGTCGCGCAGTACCGCCGCCGAACGCGCCGCCGCCTTCACGCTCGACATCGACGATCTCGTGACCGGCAGCGAGCCTGCGCTCGCCGCGAACCAGCGCCCGGCGCGGCCGACCACATCCTCCGCGCGCGTTCTGGCGCCGACCCAGGCGATCGCGGCACCGACGCGGTTGAGCAGCGGCTTCGACTGGCCGGTCCATGGCCGGATCGTCACGCGGTTCGGGCCGGGTGCGAGTGGCGAGCGCTACAACGGTGTCAAGATCGCGGTCCCGCGCGGCACACCCGTGCTCGCCGCCGCGGACGGCGTCGTCGCTTATGCGGGTGGCGGAATTCCGCAATTGGGCGACGTGATCATCATCCGGCATGGCGAAGGCTGGGCGACGGTTTACGGACACGCCAGCAAGTTGCTCGTTCAGCGTGGACAATCGGTCCGCCGCGGCCAGACGATTGCGCTGTCGGGCGATTCCGGCGGCGCCCCGCGACCCGAGGTACATTTCGAGATGCGCAAGGGCCGCACGCCGATCGACCCGCAACGGCAATTGCCCGCAATCTGACCCGGCGCTTGCAGGGTGACGTGGCGATCGGACTTTTGTAGAGCAGCGCGCATGACCAGCTTCTCTTCCGACCTG
This sequence comes from Sphingomonas echinoides, assembly GCF_029623395.1. Lineage (GTDB taxonomy): Bacteria > Pseudomonadota > Alphaproteobacteria > Sphingomonadales > Sphingomonadaceae > Sphingomonas > Sphingomonas echinoides_A. The sequence continues at coordinate 129,275 of NZ_JAPYKK010000003.1, read as the reverse complement.
CTCCGCCTCCTGTCGACGCGCGGCTACATCCACCAAGTGACCGACGCCGCCGCCCTCGATGCGATGGCAAGCAAGCAAGTCATTCCAGGATATATCGGTTTTGACCCGACCGCGCCCTCCCTCCATGTCGGCAGCCTGGTCCAGATCATGTTGCTCCGGCGGCTTCAGCAGAGCGGGCACAAGCCGATCGTGCTGATGGGCGGCGGCACCGGCAAGATCGGTGACCCGAGCTTCAAGGACGAAGCGCGCAAGATGCTGACCGAGGATACGCTCGCGACCAACGTCGCCTCGATCCGGCGGATTTTCGAGCGATTCCTGACCTTTGGCGATGGTCCCACCGATGCGGTGATGCTCGACAATGCACAGTGGCTCGATGCGCTCGAATACATCCCGTTCCTGCGCGACGTCGGGCAGCATTTCTCGATCAACCGGATGCTGAGCTTCGATTCGGTCAAGCTCCGGCTCGACCGCGAACAATCGCTCAGCTTCCTCGAATTCAACTACATGATCCTGCAAGCCTATGATTTTCTTGAACTATCGCGGCGCGCCGAGTGCCGGCTGCAGATGGGCGGATCGGACCAATGGGGGAACATCGTCAACGGGATCGAGCTTGCGCGCCGGATGGACGGGACCGAAGTGTTCGGCGTGACGACGCCGCTCATCACGACCGCCGACGGCGCCAAGATGGGCAAGACGATGGCGGGCGCGGTGTGGCTCCATGAGGACCAGCTACCGCATTTCGATTATTGGCAATTTTGGCGGAATACCGATGACCGGGATGTCGGGCGGTTCCTCCGATTGTTTACCGATCTTCCGCTCGATGAGATCGCGCGTCTGGAGGCGCTCGAGGGTGCCGAGATCAACGAGGCGAAGAAGATACTGGCGGACGCCGCGACGGCCTTGTGTCGCGGAACAGACGCCGCCGCAGAAGCCGCTGAAACTGCAAGAAAAACATTCGAGGAAGGCAGTGCTGGCGGATCGTTGCCGACCTTTGCGGTCACTGGCGGCATTGGGATCATCGACGCTCTCGTTGGCTTGGGTCTCGCTGCGTCCAAGGGTGAGGCGCGCCGCCTGATAAAGGGCGGTGGCGCGCGTGTCGGCGCCGACAAGGTCATTGACGAGACGTTGGTCGTCACAGTCGGCGACGATCCCGTGCGGATTGCCGCCGGAAAGAAGCATCACGGCATCCTTATCCGCGCATAATCGCCGTTTCTGCGCATGATTGCAGCCATTTACGCCGCCGTTTCGAGGGTACGCACGGCGAGGACATTGCACTCTTAACCAAGATCGTTGGGTGCTGCTTCATGCGGGACGGGTAGCCATGGCGGCTCCGCACGAGGGACCCGGTGATGGAAAAGGCATTGGCGCTGACGACGGCACACACGCGCGCCCTGGAGCGTGACGAGGTTGAAGTTCGCGCGCGGTTCATCGCGCCGAACGGCAGCGGGATGACCCTGTTGATCGTTAACATCACCGCGATGGGCCTGATGGCGCGTGGCGACATGCCCGGCGGCGTCGGTGATCTCGTGAAAATCAGCTTGCCGATCGTTGGCGCCTGGGATGCGGAAATCCGCTGGGTGCTCGGCGGCCGGATGGGCTTCGCCTTCCCGACCCCGATCGACACGGCGGACTATCCCCGTGTCCTTGAGGCGATGCGGCGCTGACCTCAGCCGGAGCGGAGCAGCGCGACTCCGGCGTCCCGCTCGAACAGGTACAGCGCCGTCCGCGCCGCCTGTCCGCGCACGCCCTCCAGCCCGCCGTCGCGGTCGATCAGCAAGCGGGCATCGTCGGTCGCCACCGGGAGCAGCGCGCCAAGCATCTCCGGGGTCGCGAGCCGGAACCCGGCCTCGCCCGATTGCCGCGTCCCGAGCAACTCCCCCGCCCCGCGCAACCGAAGATCCTCTTCGGCGATGCGAAAGCCGTCGGTCGTCTCGCGCATCAGCGCGAGCCGAGCGCGCGAGGTTTCGCTGAGGCTGCCGCCGCGGATGAGCAGGCAGTTCGATTTCCCGCCGCCGCGGCCGACCCGCCCCCGCAACTGGTGCAACTGCGCCAATCCGAAGCGATCGGCATGCTCGATCACGATCAGCGTCGCATTGGGCACGTCGACCCCGACTTCGATCACCGTGGTCGCGACCAGCACGCCGTGCCGCGCCTCGGCGAACGCCTGCATCGTGGCGTCCTTGTCCGCAGGCTTCATCCGGCCGTGGACCAGCCCGACCGCGTCACCAAAGCGCGCGCGCAACGTCTCCGCGCGCGCTTCCGCCGCCGCCATGTCGCTCTTTTCGCTTTCCTCGACCAGCGGGCACACCCAATAGGCCTGCCCGCCATCCGCGAGATGCCGCGCCAGCGCCTCGACCACTTCGGGGAGCCGATCCTCCGAGATCACGCGCGTTTCGATCGGCTGGCGCCCAGGGGGCATTTCGTCGAGCTGGCTGACATCCATCTCGCCGTAATTGGCGAGCGTCAGCGTCCGCGGGATCGGCGTCGCGGTCATCGCGAGCAAATGCGGGCTGCGTCCCTTCGCTTGCAGCAGCATCCGCTGGGCGACCCCGAAGCGGTGCTGCTCATCGACCACCACCAGGCCAAGATCCTTATAGGCGACTGTTTCCTGAAAGATCGCGTGCGTCCCGATCAGGATATGGATCTGCCCTGCGGCGAGCCCCATGAGGACGCCCTCGCGGACCCGCCCCTTGTCGCGTCCAGTCAGCACCGCGATCTCGATCGGCAAGCCGCCGAGCAGTCGCCGCAGCGATTCATAATGTTGCCGTGCGAGGATTTCGGTCGGGGCGAGCAACGCGGCCTGCGCGCCCCCTTCGACCGCGACCAGCATCGCGAGCGCGGCGACCAGCGTCTTGCCCGAACCGACATCGCCTTGCAGCAGACGTAGCATCGGTTGCGCCTGCGCCAGATCGCCTTCGATCTCGCGCACGGTGCGCGCCTGCGCGCCGGTCAGTTCATACGGAAGTTTCAGCGCGTCGCGCAGCCGCCCATCCCCCGCCAGCGCCCGCCCCTTGCGCGCCCGTGAGGACTGGCGAACGAGCATCAACGCCAGTTGATTCGCGAACAGCTCATCATAGGCGAGCCGTTCGCGCGCCTTCGCATCGGCGGGATCGGCATGGATCCGCGCGAGCGCCTCGCGCCAGGCGGGCCATTCCTGTTTCGCGAGCAAGCCGGGTTCGATCCATTCGGGCAAATCGGGCGCGCGTTCTACCGATTGCGCCGTCAGCTGCCCCATCCGCCGCGACGACATGCCTTCCGACAACGGATAGATCGCCTCGCGCTCGACCATCTCGCCCGCCTCGTCGAGCGGCAAGACATAGTCCGGGTGGACCATCTGCAAGTCCTGCCCGTAATGCTCGAGCTTGCCCGACACGCGGCGCGGTTCCCCCAGCGGCGCCAGTTTCTTCGCCCAGCCGGGGTGTCCGCCGAAGTACACGAGGCTGACGTAATTGCCCTTGGCGTCGGTCGCCTGAACACGGGTCGGTCCACGCCCGTTGCTGCTGCGATACGAAACGGCGGTCAGCGTGATGACGATCACCCGCCCGGAATCGGCCATGTCGAGCTCTTCGCGGGGCAGCCGATCGACCCAGCCGGTCGGCAGGTGGAACGCCACGTCGACCACGCGTGCGAGCCCGAGCCGCTCGAGCGGCTTGGCGAGCGCGGGGCCGATGCCCTTCAATGCCGTAACTTCGGCGAACAATGGATTGAGGATGTCGGGTCGCATGTCTATCTGAAGCGCTCTTACCCCTCCCCGATCCCCGCCGCCAGCACCCGCGCGCGGGTATCGGGCAATTGTCGTTGGGATCCGCATGGACCGAGATATCCGCCTCAAGCGCTTGCATTTCCGCAGCCATCATCGCGGCACCAAGGAAGCCGACCTGCTGATCGGCGGGTTTTTCGATTCCGCGCACGCACGCTGGAGCGATGCCGAGATCGCGCTGTTCGAGGAACTGATCGAGGAACAGGACGTCGATATCATGGCCTGGGCGATCGGAATCGAACCCGCGCCGGAACGCTATGCCGGGTCGATCGTCGAGGCGTTGAAACAGCTCAATTACGTGCCGGTCGCCAAGTAATACCCCCCTCTCCCCGCAAGCGGGGAGAGGGAGAAAGAAAAGAATGCCCAACCTTCAGACGATCCTCACTGCCAAGACCCCGCTGACGCTGGCGGGCGTCCCGACCGGGTTCGAGCCGTGGCTGCTCGCCGACCTGTCGCGCGCCGCCAAAGCCCGCGCAGTGTTCGTCGCGCCGGACGAAGCCGCGATGCGCGCGATCGCCTCGACCGCGCAGACGTTCGCGCCGGAACTGGAGGTGCTGACCTTCCCGGCGTGGGACTGCCTCCCCTACGACCGTGCGTCACCCACGTTGCGCGTAATGGCGGAGCGGATGGCGACGCTGCACCGGCTCCAGCAGAAGCCGAACGGCCCGCAACTGCTGGTGACGACGGTCAATGCGATCGCGCAGCGCACGTTGACACCGTTCCGTATTCGCCAGCTCGTCGCGCGGCTTGCGCCGAAGGAACGGATCGGGCGTGATCGGCTTGCTACACTGTTGCAAGCCAATGGCTACGTTCGCGTGGAAACCGTTGCCGATGCTGGGGAATTCGCCGTGCGCGGCGGATTGGTCGATCTGTATCCGTCAGGGGAATCGCAAGCACTTCGGCTCGATTTCTTCGGTGATGAAATCGAAAGCGTGCGCACGTTCGACCCGGCGGACCAGCGCACCACCGGGCGGATCGACGGGTTCGTCCTGCTCCCCGCCTCGGAGACGCTGCTCGACGAGGACAGCATCAAGCGGTTCCGCGCGCGCTACCGCGAACGTTTCGGCGCGACCGCGACGGGCGACCCGCTGTATCAGGCGATCAGCGACGGGCGGCGCCTCGCGGGGATGGAGCATTGGCTTCCGCTGTTCGAGGAGAAGATGGCGACGCTGTTCGACCATCTCGGCGACGACGCGGTCATGGTCCGCGATGCCGGGGCGGTTGCGGCGGCGGAGGCGCGGTTCGAAGCGATCACCGATTACCACGGCAATCGCGTCAAGGCGCAGTCGAGCGACCCGGGCAGTTATCGCCCGCTGCCGCCAGACGCCTTGTACCTGACCGCCACGGACCTTGCCGAGCGGCTCGATGGCGCCCCCGCACACCGCATCACCGCGTTCCATGAACCGGAGAGCGCGAGCGTGCTCGACTTCGGCGTGGATGGCCCGCGCGACTTCGGCGCGGAGCGGGCGAATGGCGTCAACATCTACGAAGCCGTCGTAGAGCACCTCAACAAGATTCGGAAATCCGGCAAGAAAGCGATCCTCGCCAGTTACTCGACCGGGTCGCGCGATCGCCTCGCTGGGTTGCTTGCCGATCACGAACTGACCAACACGGTCAAGGTCGACAGCTGGCAGGCGGCGCTCGGCGTCGGTGCCAAATCGGTCGCCTTGCTCGTGCTGCCGCTCGACCATGGCTTTTCCGGGCCCGAAGTCGCGCTGCTGACCGAGCAAGACATGCTGGGCGACCGGCTCGTCCGGCGGACCAAGCGCAAGAAGTCGGCAGATGCGTTTCTCGCCGAGCTGGCGATGCTCACGCCGGGCGATCTGGTCGTGCATGCGGACCACGGCATCGGTCGGTATGAAGGGCTGACCTCGATTCCGGTCGGCCAGGCACCGCACGATTGCGTCGCTTTGACGTACGCTGGTGGCGACAAATTGTTCGTTCCGGTCGAGAATCTCGAGGTTTTGACGCGCTATGGCGCCGATTCCGACGGTGCCAGCCTCGACAAGCTCGGGGGCGAGGCGTGGCAGCGCCGCAAGAGCCGGATGAAGGAACGCATCCGCGAAATCGCGGGTGAACTGATCGCGACCGCCGCCGAACGCGCGTTGCGTCCGGCGGACACGATCGAACGCGACAGTGGCTATGCCGCGTTCGTAGACCGCTTTCCGTATGAGGAAACCGAGGATCAGGATCGCGCGATCGAGGACGTCATGGGCGATCTCGAAAAGGGCACGCCGATGGACCGCCTCGTCGTCGGCGACGTCGGCTTCGGCAAGACCGAGGTTGCGCTCCGCGCCGCCTTCGCCGCGGCGATGGCGGGGTTGCAGGTGGCGATCGTCTGTCCGACGACTTTGCTCGCCCGGCAGCATTTCAACAACTTCAAGGCGCGGCTCGAAGGCTTTCCGCTCAACGTCGGGCGATTGTCGCGGCTCGTGCCCGCGGGTGAAGCGAAGACGACCAAGGAGGGGCTTGCCGACGGCACGCTCGACGTCGTCGTGGGCACGCATGCGATCCTGGCGAAGGGCATCGATTTCAAGCGCCTGGGGCTCGTCATCGTCGATGAGGAGCAACGCTTCGGCGTCACGCACAAGGAGCGCCTGAAGTCGCTCAAGGCCAACGTCCACGTCCTGACGCTGACCGCGACCCCGATCCCGCGGACGCTCCAGATGGCGATGTCGGGCTTGCGCGAATTGTCGGTGATCCAGACCCCGCCGGTCGATCGGCTCGCGGTACGGACCTATGTCATGCCGTGGGACCCGATCGTCCTGCGCGAGGCGTTGCTGCGCGAACATTATCGCGGCGGGCAAAGCTTCTTCGTGACACCGCGGATCAAGGATCTGCCGGAGATCGAGCAATTCCTGCGGGAATCCGTCCCCGAGATCCGCTTCGTCGTCGCACACGGGCAGATGTCGCCGACCGAGGTCGAGGAGCGGATGTCGGCGTTCTACGACAAGAAGTTCGAGGTGCTCGTCTCGACCACGATCGTCGAAAGCGGGCTCGATATCCCGAGCGCGAACACGATGATCATCCACCGCGCGGATCGCTTCGGGCTAGCGCAGCTGTATCAGCTTCGTGGTCGTGTCGGACGCGCCAAGACGCGCGCTTATGCCTATCTCACCACGCCTGCCGACCGGATCCTGACCGAGACCGCGGAGAAGCGGCTCAAGATCCTGTCCGATCTCGATAGCCTCGGCGGCGGGTTCCAGCTCGCCAGCCATGACCTCGACCAGCGGGGTGCGGGCAATCTGCTCGGCGACGAACAGTCGGGGCATATCAAGGAGGTTGGCTACGAACTCTACCAGTCTATGCTGGAAGAGGCGATCATGGACGCCAAGGCAGGCGGGCAGCGGCTGCGGCCGAAGGATTTCTCGCCGCAGATCACCGTCGACGCGCCGATCCTCATTCCCGAGACGTATGTCCCCGACCTCGATCTGCGCATGGGCCTGTATCGCCGCCTCAACGACGTCGAGGACCAGAATGCGCTGGAAGGGTTCGCGGCGGAACTGATCGATCGGTTCGGCGCGCTGCCGGGGCCGACCGAAAACCTCGTCCGCCTCATCGAGATCAAGCTCAACGCCAAGAAGGCGTGCGTGTCCAAGATCGATGTCGGCCCGAAGGGCGCACTCGTGTCGTTCTTCGACGACAAGCCGCCCAATATCGATGGCTTGCTGGCGTGGGTCGCTAAACTCGATGGCGTAGCGCGGTTGCGGCCCGACTCGAAGCTGGTGGTGACGCGCAGCTGGGGGGATCCCAAGGCGCGGCTGCATGGTGCGCTGCAATTGTCGAAGGGACTGGCACGGGCGGCGGGCTAAGCGCCGCTCGTTACGACCGGTCGAGCAGGGCGATCAGCGCGGGTTCGGTCAGCGGCTCGGCGCAGAGGAAGCCCTGGTAGATTTGGCAGCCTTCGGTCGCCAGCCCGTCGAGTTGCTCCTGTGTCTCGACGCCCTCCGCGATGACGGTCAGCCCCAGCGAGCGCGCCATGTCGATCACGCCGCGCACGACGATCCGGTCGCGCGGCGAGCCGGTGATGTCCTGCGCCAGCTTCTTGTCGATCTTGAGATAATCGAGCGGAAGCGCCTTGAGATACGCGAGGCTGGAATAGCCCGTCCCGAAATCGTCGATCGCGGTCCGGCACCCTGCCCCGCGCAGCAGCGACAGCAACGCCGACGCGATGCCGAGATCCTCGATCAGCCCGCTTTCGGTAATTTCGAGCGTGAGGCATTTGCGGGAGAACCCGCTGGCATCGACCCGTGCCAGGAACAGGTCGGCGAATCCGGGCCGTGCGATATCGGCGGCGGTGAGATTGAGCGACAGGCGTACGTCGGCAAGCAACGCTGGCCACTTCGCCGCCTTGGCGAGCGCGAGCTGCTGGATATGATCCGACAGTCCGATTTCGAGGTCGGCGCGCTGCGCGGCGGCAAACAGCGTTTCCGCCCCGATCGTGCCGAACGTCGCATGCTGCCAACGCGCAAGTGCTTCCACGCCGACGATCTTTCCGGTCGCGATCGAGACCTGCGGCTGGAACAGGATGCCGATGTCACCGTGTTCGATCGCATGGTGCAGCTCGACCGCCAGTCGTCCGATCGTCGCCCCGCCATTCTCCGCGTCGGCGACGCGCAACGTGGCGCTGTCTGATTCGCGCGCCTCAGCCAACGCTTCGCTGGCGCGCCGCAGCAGCCGGGCGGCATCGTCCTCCGGCCCCGCCTCCGCCAGCCCGATCCGGCATCCGAGCAGGGCAATCGTATCGCCACTGACGAACGGCCGAGTCAGCGCCCCGACGATTCGCTCCGCGACCAGGTCCACGCGCGATCGCGGCGCTTGCGTCGCAACCATGAAGGTCGAACCACCCATCCGCGCGACCAGCGCATCCCGCCCGAGCATCTCGACGACCGCGTCGTTGATCCGGGTTTGCGCGGATCGCAACAGCGCGTCCCCCGCCACGCGCCCGTAAGCGGTGTTGACGGTTTCGAACCGATTGAGCGCGATGAGCAGGAGGTGGAGCGGCGGGCCGGCCGCCTCCCCAAGATGACGGGTGATCCAGCGGCGCGCACTTCCGGCGTCGCGCGCGCCGGAAAGCGCCTCGCGGACTTCGGCGGCGGGTTCGGGCGTCGTGCCGAGCGGCTCGACCACCGTGTCGATCTGGCCAGCGGCGGCATCGAACTGGAGGTGCTGGACGATCCGACCGACCCCCGCAATGTCATGCGCAAATGCCGTCGCGGATCGTTGCGGCGACATCCGCCGGAATGCCGACGTCGCCGCCAGCCGGTCGTTTCGATCCAAAAGGCGCAGCATCTCCCGAACCGTCAGCGTCTCTGCGCAATCGAGCAATGCGGCAAGTCCTGGCGTGAGGACGAGCGAACGATCAGCGAGCGTGTACCGCCACCCGAGCGGCGTAAACACCGCGCCGGTGTGCCATTCGCGAGCGATTCGCTCGGCATGCCGCGCGGCGAATCGCAAAGCCTGGAGGAATTCGGCATCGCTGAAGGGGCTTGCGAGGAAATGCGTTGCCCCGGCGCCATAAAGCGCGGTGATCGAGGCATTTTCGCCGCGCGAAACGAGCGTCAGCAGGGCGCCGCCATTGGCTTCGACCGCGCTGCCCAGCGCTGCCGTGGCCGAAATTCCCTCTGCGGTTGCTCCCCGCGCATCGACGACCGCAACCGCGGCGCCGCTCGACAGGAACCTCCGTTCGGCGCCCCCCGCGCGGCGCGCCGCGACGACGTGCCATCCGCCGGTTGCGGCAATCGAAGCGAGTTCGTCGCGTTGGCGGAACGACAAAACGAACAAAGGAGCGGACGGCGGGGCGATGGCGGACGTCTTTCTTCGATCGGCGGGAGCAGATGTGCCCGAGCGGGGTTTAGAAGATTACAACATGATGGCCTAGGGTGCGTGACGGACTTGTTCCGCATGATCCCAAGGCTTAGCTCAAGGATGATGGCGATACTTTCCCCCTCTCTCAACCGCCCGCTGCAGGATCGCCACGGGCGGACGATCAGCTATCTGCGGATTTCGGTGACCGATCGGTGCGATTTGCGCTGTCGCTATTGCATGTCCGAAAAAATGACGTTCCTTCCGCGCAGTGCGTTGCTGAGCCTGGAAGAGATCGCGATCATCGCGGAACGCTTTATCGCGCGCGGCGTGAACAAGATCAGGCTTAGCGGCGGCGAGCCGCTCGTGCGGCGCGACGTGGGCGAACTGGTCCGGCGTCTTGGCCGGCACGTCGGCACCGGGCTCGACGAGCTGACGATGACGACCAACGGCAATGCGCTGGTCGAGCATAGCGCAGCGATGGTCGCGGCGGGAATGCGGCGGATCAACGTCAGCCTCGACAGCTTGGACGCGGAGACGTTCCGCTACATCACGCGCCACGGCGACGTGGCCCGGGTAACGGCCGGCATCCTTGCGGCGCGCGATGCCGGGCTGTCCGTAAAGATCAACATGGTCGCCTTGAAGGGGCTGAACGAGGACCATATCGCTCCGATGCTCGACTGGTGCATTGCCGAAGGGCTGGATCTGACGTTGATCGAAACGATGCCGCTGGGCCAGATCGACGAAGATCGCGCTGACCGCTTCGTTCCGCTCACCGCGGTTCTCGACGATCTGTCGGGCAAGTTCCCGCTGGTCCGGGATTCGCATCGCAGCGGCGGCCCCGCCCGCTACTGGCGAGTCGACGGGACGACCACCAAGCTTGGCCTGATCTCCCCGCTGACTGGGAATTTCTGCGATACGTGCAACCGCGTGCGCTTGACGACTGAGGGTGTACTCTACACGTGTCTAGGGCATGACGATAAGGTCGATCTCAAGGCGGTGTTGCGCGAACAGGGCGTCGATGGGCTCGATGCTGCGCTGGATGGCGCAATGCTGACCAAGCCCGCGCGCCACGACTTTGACATCGATGCCGCCGCCCCTGCGGTCGCACGGCACATGAGCGTCACGGGCGGATGAACCAGCCGTTGCGACGGGCGCTGGTCGCGTCGCCTACCCCCCCGGCGCAAGCGGCTTTCCAGACGCTGACCGAAAGTCACGACTGGGTCCCGCCCGAGGAGGCCGACATGATCGTCGCGCTCGGTGGCGACGGGTTTATGTTGCAGACGCTGCATGCGATGCTCGAGCGGCGCAAACCGGTGGTGCCGGTGTTCGGGATGAACCTCGGCACGATCGGGTTCCTGATGAACGAATGGCGCTCGCATGGTCTTGAGGGGCGTCTGGAACGCACCAAGGCGTTCAAGGTCGTCCCGCTTGCGATGACCGCGACGACGATCAGCGGCGAAGTCCATGCGCTGCCGGCGATCAACGAGGTGTCGCTGCTGCGCGAAACGCGCCAGACCGCCAAGCTGGAAGTAACGGTCAACGACCGGGTCGTGCTGCCCGAACTGGCCTGCGACGGGATCCTGGTCGCGACTCCGGCGGGGTCGACCGCTTATAACCTATCGGCACAGGGGCCGATCCTGCCGCTCGGGTCGAACATGCTGGCGCTGACGCCGATCAGTCCGTTCCGCCCACGGCGCTGGCGCGGGGCGATCCTGCCGGACAAGGCGCGAATCCGGTTGCGTGTGCTCGAGCCCGGCAAGCGTCCGGTCAGCGCGGTGGCGGACCAACGCGAGATTCGAGACGTGGCTTTGGTCGAGATCGTGATCGACCGAAACCGGGAGCTGACGTTGCTGTTCGACCCGGAACATGCGCTCGATGACCGGATCACGATGGAGCAGTTCGCGGCCTGAGCCGATCAGACGACCGTCCGCGCGTAGACGAGATCGTCGTGAACGACGGTGCCGACTCGGAACTGGCGCGTTCCGACGACCGTGAAGCCCTGGCGCTCGTAAAAGCGGTGCGCGCGGTGGTTTTCGCCCCATACGCCGAGCAGGATCCGGCGGCAGGACAGACGGGCGGAGTCGTCCAGCACATGCTGCATCAGGGCGGGGCCAAGCCCCGACCCACGCATCCGCGACAAGGTGTAGATCCGGCGCAGCTCGATGTCGCCGGGTTCGGGTGTGACCGGCAAGTCGACCGTGCTGGTCAGCACGGCGTACCCGACGGGCGCAAACCCGGGGATGATTTCGGCGATCGTTACCGCATCGCTGCGGTCGGCGATCCAGCCCGCGAATTTCTCGGGCCGGTTATTGGCGGCGCAGTGCGCGACCATGTCGCTGCCGTCGAGCGACCCCGCGTAGGTATCCAGAAACGTCGCCGACGCGACGAGCGACAGGGCATCGGCATCCGCCGCCCCTGCCGCCCGCACGCGCCAGTTGGAATCAGCCAACGATTTCTTCGGGCTTGAAGAAATAGGCGATCTCGATCTCGGCATTCTCGTCGCTGTCCGACCCGTGGACCGAATTGGCTTCGATCGACTCGGCGAGCTCCTTGCGGATCGTGCCGGCATCGGCGTTCGCCGGGTTGGTTGCGCCCATGATGTCGCGGTTGCGCTGCATCGCGTTCTCGCCTTCGAGAACCTGAACGACGACCGGGCCGGAAATCATGAACGAAACCAGCTCACCGAAGAACGGGCGTTCCTTGTGAACGGCGTAGAAGCCCTCGGCCTGCTCGCGGGTCATCTGGATGCGCTTGGAGGCGACGACACGCAGGCCGGCTTCCTCGAGCATCTTGGTGACGGCACCCGTCAGGTTGCGACGCGTGGCGTCGGGCTTGATGATCGAAAACGTGCGGTTCGCGGCCATGACCGTGAAGCTCCTGTGTGATGAAGGATGGAAGTGCGCGACCCCTAGTCGGCGCGCCGGAGCGATGCAAGCCGCAGCGCCGGTTCAGGCGGCCTGCTCCCAGCGGCCCTCGTCATTCTGTTTCCAGTACCGGCGATCGACCCCGTCGCGGTCGCCCAGCGCGCGCCACGCCGCGCGCGCCTCGACGATCCGCTCGTCGTCGAAGAAATGGAACGCGCGGTCGAATTTCAGCGCGTCTTCCCGCCACACGCCGTCAGCGAGCGCGATGTTGCGCGCGGCGTTGATGGCATCGGTGGCGGACGAAATCAGGACCGGTTGGGCAGCATCGGTGTCGTCCCCCGCAACCTGCGCGTGCGGAAGGAAGCTTTCGGGCGCATACGTCCAGAGCAACCGGTCAAGCCCAGCCCGCTGGTCGCCGCTTTCCGCCACGACGAGTAACCGCCCGCCGCCGCCGACCACTCGCTCCGCAATGCGCGGGAGCACGCGGTCGAGCGGTTGTAGCGTCAGGTGGTAGAAATCGACCTGCATTGCTTTCCTTCGCCGTGTTCCTGCGAAGGCAGGAACCCAAGGTCATGCAAGATAACGCCTGCGGCTTATCGGACTCCTGGACTCCTGCTTTCGCAGGAGAACAGAAGCCGCTGGCACATCAGCCTTCGAAGTTTTCCGCCACGAACCGGTCGAGCAGGCGCACGCCATAGCCGGTCGCGCCCTTTTCGTGGTTCGGACCGGCCTTGTCCGACCAGACCATCCCGGCGATGTCGAGATGCGCCCACTTCACGCCATTCTCGATATAGCGCAGCAGGAACTGCGCCGCGGTGATCGATCCGGCGCCGCGCGGGCCGACGTTCTTCATGTCGGCGATCGGCGAGTCGATCAGCTTGTTGTACGCATCGCTCATCGGGAAGCGCCACAGCAGGTCGCCCGAGGCCTTGCCCGCCGCGAGCAACTGGTCGGCCAGAGCATCGTCGTTCGCGAAGCAGCCACCATGTTCGTGGCCGAGGCTGACGATCATCGCGCCGGTCAGCGTCGCCAGATCGACGATCGTCTTGGGGCGATGCGTCCGCTGGACCCAGGTCAGCGCGTCGCACAGCACGAGACGCCCCTCGGCGTCGGTGTTGAGCACTTCGATCGTCTGGCCGGACATCGAGGTCAGCACGTCGCCCGGGCGGATCGCGTTACCATCGGGCATGTTCTCGACCAGGCCGCACACGCCGATGACGTTGGCCTTGGCTTTGCGCCCGGCGATCGCCTTCATCGCGCCGACGACCGCGCCTGCGCCGCCCATGTCCCACTTCATGTCTTCCATGCCCGCGCCGGGCTTGAGCGAGATGCCGCCGGTGTCGAACGTCACGCCCTTGCCGACCAGCGCCAGATCGGGATCGCCAGCACCCTTACCGCTCCACTTGAGCGCGAGCAGCTGCGCGTTCTTGACCGAGCCCTGGCTCACGCCAAGCAGCGCGCCCATGCCGAGCGCGTGCATTTCGTCCTCGCCGAGGACGGTGACTTCGAGACCGAGCCCCTCGACCTCGGCCAGCACCTTGGCGACGAAGCTCTCGGGGTAAATGACGTTCGGCGGTTCCGCGACGAGCGTGCGGGTCAGTTCGAGACCCTCGGTCAGCGCCTTCTGCGGTGCCCAGGCGGCATCGGTACCGTCGGGCGCGTTGTGGAGCACGATGCTGGTCAACGTCGGCTTCGACTTTTCGGGCAGCTTGGTGCGATAGATGTCATGCCGCCAGCTGCGCTGCGCGGCTGCGCCGGCGAACCGTGCGGCGGCCTTGCCGGTTGCGCCCGCACCGGCGAAATCGACGCTCACCTGAGTGACTCCCGACGTGAGCAGGCGTCCGGTCAGGGCACCGCCGGCCTTTTCAAAGTCCATCTCGCCGCCGGCACCGGCGCCGATCAACAGCACGCGCTGCGCGCTGCCGTCCCGATCGACGAACGTCTCGACGATCGCGCCGGTCTCGCCGTCGAAGCGACTCGCCTTGGCCGCGGCCTTGAGCAGATCGATCGCGCTCTGCCCGACAAAGCCGCTGGCGAGCCGCGACAGCCCGTCCTTTTCGACGATGAGGGCAAGCGTCGCATCGGCTGCGGGGGCTGCACTGGAAAACTCGATATGCATGGAAACAAGCCTCGATCGGTCGGTCACGGTGAGTCGTCAGTCTCTAGGCCAGTGCGCCGTCGCTGGCAAAGCGCGCTTTGCGCGATTGCAGCGGCTCCGCGTCGATGCGATAGGGCATGATCGACCAACGGCCGCCGGCCCCATCGCATTTGGATGTTCTACCGCCGTGAAGCGTGCTGTTTTCCTCGCCACTTGCGTCGCGCCTGCCGCGCTGATCGCCCTTCCCGCCGTCGCGCAGGATCTGCAGACCCGTACCGTCGCCCCGCCGCCCCCGGCCGCGACGACGAGCGTCAGCGACGATCAGGTCCAGTTCAACGCCGCCACGTTGCAATATGACATCAACGACGAGATCGTCACCGCGACCGGCGACGTCCGCATGTACCGCGCGGGGGATCGCCTGCGCGCGGACAAGGTCGTGTGGAACCGCAAGACCGGCAAGGTCATGGCGACCGGCAACATCGCGATCGTCAATCCCGGCGGCGACACCGCTTATGGCGATTCGATCGAACTGACCGATGCGCTGAAGGACGGCATGGTCGACAACATGCTGCTGGTCCTCGAAAAAGGCGGAAGGCTGGCGGCGCGCAAGGGCACGCGTGCGCTCGACGAGACCGTCACGCTGGAGGACGCGGCCTATACCCCCTGCGCCGTTACCGACGCTTCGAACTGCCCGAAGGAACCGTCGTGGAAGATCACCGCGGTCCGCGTGATCTATCGGCCCGAGCGCAGCCGGATCTATTACAAGGGCGCGCGGATCGATCTGTTCGGCTTGCCGTCGATCCCGCTGCCCGCTTTCTCCAACCCGATTGGTGGCGGGAACGACAGCGGTCTGCTGAGCCCGGATTTCCGCTACGGACGCGTGAACGGGCTTGAATTCGCGCAACCCTACCACATCGCGCTGTCGCCCAACCGCGGCCTGACCATCACGCCGCGGATCTTCAGCCGCGTGTTGCCGATGCTCCAGGCGGACTATCAGGCGCTCAACACGCTCGGTGCGTACCGGATTTCGGGCTATGTCACCGAAAGCCCGCGCAGCAACAATTTGCTGCTACCGACCCCGCCCAACACGCCCAACTCGTTCCGCGGCTATCTGGACGCTTCGGGGCGGTTCCAGCTCGACCCCAATTGGAGCGTGTCCGGCTCGCTCCGGCTTGCCAGCGACCGAACCTTCCTGCGCCGCTACGACATCTCGCGCGACGATCGGTTGCGCACGACGATCAATCTCGAGCGGATCGACGAGAACAGCTATTTCTCGCTCGCGGGATGGTATGTGCAGACGCTGCGGGCGGCCGACCCACAGGGCACCCAGCCGTTCGCACTGCCCGCGATCGACTATCGCCGCCGCATGCCCAACAGCCTGCTGGGCGGCACGTTCGAATTCCAGGTCAACAGCCTCGCCATAAGCCGCACCGATGGGCAGGACACCCAACGCGCCTTCGCCAGCGCCCGCTGGGATTTGCGCAAGGTTACCCCCTGGGGGCAGGAAGTAACCTTTACCGCATTCGGACGCGGCGACGTGTACAACACCAACGACGCGATCTCGACCTCGGTGGCGAGCTATCGCGGCGTGGACGGGTTCCACGGGCGCCTGATCGGGGCGTTCGCGGTCGACATCAAATATCCGCTGATCGGCACGTTTTTGAGCGGTACGCAGCGGCTGATTCCGCGTTTCCAGGTGGTGACCTCGCCGCAGACCGGGTCGCTCGAGATCCCGAACGAGGATGCCCGCTCGGTCGATCTCGAAGATTCGAACCTGTTCGCGCTCAATCGCTTCCCCGGATACGATCGTTTCGAGGCCTCGACCCGCCTCACCTACGGTGCCGACTGGCAGGTGGACCTGCCCGGGCTGTCGTTCAGCACCAACATCGGGCAGAGCTACCGCCTCAACAGCGAAACGCCGTTCTTTCCGGACGGCACCGGTCTGTCGCGCCGCCTGTCCGATGTCGTCGGACGGACCGAGTTGCGCTTCCGCGACTTCGTGTCGGTGATCCATCGCTATCGGCTCGACAAGGACGGGTTCGCGGTACGCCGCAACGAGCTCGACGCCACCGTCGGTTCGCGCAGCACCTATTTCCTGGTCGGCTATCTCCGGCTCAACCGCAACATCGACCCGACGTTGGAAGATCTGCGTGACCGCGAGGAAATCCGCCTCGGCGGGCGTATCCAGTTCGCGCGGTTCTGGTCGGCGTTCGGCTCGACCGTGGTCGACCTGACCAATCGCAGCGAGGACTCGTTGTCGCTGGCGGACGGATTCGACCCGGTTCGCCACCGCCTGGGTGTCCAATATGAAGACGATTGCCTTCGGCTCGGCGTCACGTGGCGGCGCGATTACCAGAACACCGGCGACGCGCGCAGCGGCAACAGCTATCTGTTGACGCTGGCGTTCAAGAATTTGGGGCGCTAACGCTAATAGGCGTACGACCTGTGGCCGCTAAGCCACGGTTCAGCCACATGGCCGCATTAGGGGCATGGCCAGGGTTCGGCCATGCGGAATGGGATTGAGATTTGGTGACGACGACTACAGGCAAGACGGCGCGCACGGTGCGCCGTTTCGGGTTCGGTACGATGCTCGCGGCTTCTCTCGCCATGGCGGGGGGATCGATCGCGCAGACCGCTCCCGACGCCGCGCCACAGGATGGTGCCCCGCCGCAGGCATCGGTCGATCGTACCGGCAATCTCAATTTGCCGAGCAATCCAGAGATTTTCGGCAAGGTGGATCCCAACGTCCGCAAGCCGACCGCGATCGTCAACGGAACGGTGATCACCGGGACCGACGTCGACCAGCGCCTCGCCTTTCTGCTCGCCGCGCGCGACATGAAGCTGTCCGAACAGGAAATGGCGCAATACCGCCTGCTCGTGATCCGGCAGCTGATCGACGAGACGCTCCAGATCCAGGAAGCCAAGACCGCGGACGTCAAAATCTCACTCGAGGAAGTCAACAAGAGCTACGATTCGATCGTCCGCAGCAACTTCGGCAAGTCTGCCGCGGACATGCGCACCTATCTGCGCAGCGTCGGCTCGTCGGAGCGTTCGTTCAAGCGGCAGGTCGAGGCAGAGCTGTCGTGGAATCGCTACCTGCGCCGCAAGGTCGACATCAGCGTCGGCGACGAGGAAGTCCAGGCAATCATCGACAAGCTGAAGAAACAGCAGGGCACGACCGAATATCACGTGCGAGAGATCTATCTGTCCGCAGGCGGTGACCGCGCGCAGGAAGTGTTCGCGCAGGAACAGCAGATCATGGCGTCGATCCAGAAGCGCGAGAAAGGCGACGACAGCTTCGGCTATTACGCTGGCGCGATGTCGGAGGCGTCGACGCGCTCGACCGGCGGCGATCTCGGGTGGCTCAACGAGAACCAGCTGGCACAGCTTCCGCCGTCGCTGGTCGAGGCGATCAAGACGATGCAGCCCGAGCATCTGGCCGGGCCGATCGAAGTCCCCGGCGGCTTCTCGATCATCTATCTGGTCGACACGCGCAAGGTCGGCGTCGCGGACCCGCTCGATTCGCGCCTGACGCTCAAGCAGCTCAGCGTGCGCTTCCCCGAAGGGATCTCGCAGGCGCAGGCTGATGCGCGAGTCACAGAATTCGCGAAACTGTCCAAGACGATCCGGGGTTGCGGCGAAGTGGCCAAGGTCGCCTCGGCGCTCGGTGCCGAAGTCGTCGACAATGATTCGGTCCGGATCCGCGATCTTCCGCCGGCATTGCGCGACATCATGGCAAAGCTGAGCGTCGGCGAGTCCACCCCGCCGTTCGGTTCGGCCAAGGACGGCATCCGGTCGCTCGTGCTGTGCGGTCGCGACGAAGCGTCGGGCAGCACGGTCCCCGGCGTGGAGCAGGTGCGCGGCCAGATGGAGAACGCACGTACCAATTTGCGCGCCAACCAGTTGCTGCGCGATCTCCGCCGTGATGCGATCATCGAATATCGTTGAGACGGTCGCCTCGACGCAGCTCGCGCCGCTTGTCGTCTCGATGGGCGACCCGGCCGGGATTGGTCCGGAAATCCTGGCGAAGGCCTGGATGAAGCGACGCGATGCCGGTTTGCCGGCGTTCTTCGCGACGGGCGACGTGCGCGCGATCGCGGCGGTATGGGATGGCCCGGTCGAGGCGATCCTCCACCCGGACGCTGCGCGCGGCGTGTTCGACCATGCCCTGCCCGTGCTGACGGTGGAGGATGGCGGCGAGATCGTTCCCGGCCATCCCGACGTCGCGGGTGCGCGCTGTGCGTTGCGCGCGTTGGAGCTTGCGGCGGGCCTCGTCCGGTCGGGCGCCGCGCGCGCGCTGGTGACCGCGCCGGTCTCCAAGGCGCAGCTCTACCACATCGGGTTCAATTACCCGGGCCAGACCGAATTCGTCGCGGAACGCTGTGGCATTGCGGGTGAGAATGCGGTGATGATGCTGGCCGGTCCTGACCTGCGCGTCGTGCCGATGACGACGCACGTCGCGCTCGCGGATGTCGGCGGCTTGCTGTCGGTCGAGCTGCTGGTGTCCAAGGGCCGCGCGACTGCGCGTGGGCTGACTCGCAACTTCGGTATCGCAGCGCCGCGCATCGCGTTCGCGGGGCTCAATCCGCATGCGGGCGAAAGCGGCGCGATCGGGCGCGAGGAAATCGACATCATCGCCCCGGCGGTCGCCCAATTGTGCGCCGAGGGCATCGCTGCGACCGGACCGTTCGCCGCCGACACGCTGTTCCACCCGCGCGCTCGGCTGAACTATGATGCGGTGATGTGCTGCTACCACGACCAGGCGCTGATCCCGATCAAGACGCTGTATTTCGACGAAGGCGTCAACATCACGCTGGGTTTGCCGATCGTGCGGACCTCGCCCGATCACGGGACCGCGTTCGATATCGCGGGCAAGAACATTGCCGAACCGGGCGCGATGATCGCGGCGATCCGGCTGGCGGGCGACGCTGCCGATCGTCGCGCCGCGATCGGCGCGTGAGTTCGCCCGAGGGGGCACCCGCGCGCCCCGATCTGCCGCCATTGCGCGACGTCATCGCCCGCCACGGGCTCGCCGCCAGCAAGGCGTTGGGACAGAATTTCCTGCTCGATGCGCAACTGCTCGCGCGGATCGCGCGCATTCCGGGGGATTTGCAGGGCGCGGACGTGTTGGAGATCGGACCTGGTCCGGGTGGCCTGACCCGCGCGCTGCTCGCCGCAGGGGCGCGGGTAACCGCGATCGAGCGTGACCGGCGCTGTATCCCGGCGCTGGCCGAACTGAGCGAAGCCTTTCCGGGTCAGTTGCGGGTGATCGAAGGCGATGCGCTCGAGATCGACGCGGTGCCCTTGTTTGAGGGCAAACCGCACATCGCCTCCAACCTTCCCTATAATATCGGCACCGCCCTGCTGGTGCGGTGGCTGTCGGCAGACTGGGCACCGTGGTGGCAAAGCCTGACGCTGATGTTCCAGCGCGAAGTCGCCGACCGGATCGTCGCCAGGACCGATGACGACGCTTACGGGCGGCTAGCAGTGCTGGCGCAGTGGCGGAGCAAGGCGACGCTGGCGATGCCGGTCCACCGCTCGGCCTTTACGCCGCCGCCCAAGGTGATGTCTGCGGTGGTGCATATCGTGCCCGAAGCCGCACCCGACGCCGTTCGCTTCGCGACGCTCGAACGGCTGACCGGCGCCGCGTTCGGGCAGCGCCGCAAGATGCTGCGGCAGAGTCTCAAGGGCGTGCCCGGCGCGCTCGATGCCTTGGAGGCGGTGGGCATCGATTCGACCCGCCGCGCGGAAACGATCAGCGTCGCCGAGTTCGTCGCGGTCGCGCGCGCGCTGGATTAGGCGCGCGTCCCTGGCCGGAAGGTCAGGCCGTAAACTAGACGACCCGCCTCAGTCCTTGGCGGTCGGCGTCCCCGCGGGTGGCGGCACGACGGTCGCCGCAGCCGCCGTCACGATCGGGGGCCCCTTGGCGATCGATGCAGTCAGCGCCGCGATCTCCGGGCAGGCGCGCTTGGCGCAGACCGTCCGGATCTTGGCAAGATTCTCGCGCGCCCGTTGCACCGCCCCGCGCGCGACGAGCGCTTCGCCCTGCCCGCGCAATGCAGCGATGTCGTTCGGATCGAGCGATAGCGCCTCGCGGTACAGTCGGATCGCCTTGCCGGGCAATGCCCTCGATTGCGCGACCTGTCCGAGCGCGACGAAGGCATCGCGATTGCGCGGATCGACCGTGACCGCGCTTTCAAGCATGTCGGTCGCCCCATCGAGATTCCCCGCGCTCTGCAACGCCCGCCCCTTGGCGAGCAGCGCGAGCGAGCGCGCGTCGATCGCATCTTCGGCGCGCTGGCCCTGAACGGCGGTTCCGATCGTCAGCAGCGTCATCGCGGCGGCGATCGCAACGGGGGTGTAGCGCATGAGATACTCCAGCTTCGTCACGCGCACAGCGGTATCACCCACGCGTCAATCGTGCGACAAAAAACCCGTCGGTCGCATCGTGCGTAGGCGTCAGCCGGACTCCCGGTCCGTGCGAGCGACCAGCGGGCAAGGACAGCCGCTCGGCATGCCAGCCCGCGTGATCCGCGAGAAACGCCGAGACCTGTGCGGCCCCTTCCTCGTCGAGCAGCGAGCAGACGATGTAGACCAGCGCCCCGCCCGGCCGTACCAGCGCCGCGCCGATCGACAGGACATGCTGCTGCGTCGCGACCAGACGATCGAGCCGCTCGGGGCTCAGCCGCCAGCGTGCCTCGGGATTGCGGCGCCACGTGCCGGTGCCCGAGCACGGCGCGTCGATCAGCACGCAATCCGCGCTGCCGCCCCAGTCGGCCAGCATCTCCGCTTCGCGTCCCGGGTTGAGCAACCGCGTTTCGACGTTCGTGACGCCCGCACGCTCGGCACGCGGGGTTAGCCGCGACAGCCGGTTGCGATCGGTATCCGTCGCAAGGATCGTCCCCTCCCCGCCCATCGCCGCGGCGAGCGCGAGCGTCTTGCCGCCCGCGCCCGCGCAGAGATCGACGATCCGCTGGCCCGGCTTGGCCTGTGCGGCGAGCGTGACGAACTGGCTGCCCGCGTCCTGGACTTCGAGCGCGCCCTCGGGGACGCCTTCGATCCGGTCGACATCGGTGCCGGTCGGCAGCCGCAACCCGTCCGGCAGGCCAGCGATCGGTTCGGCGCCGTCGATCGCGAGGTCGGCCGCCTTGTCCCGGTTGACGCGCACGTCGAGCGGCGCGCGGTCGATCAACGCGGGGAATTCGCTATCGTCGAGCGCGGACCCGCGGAGGCGTTCCAGCAACCAGTTGGGCGCAACCCCGGGCCACGCCTTGCTTTCGCTGACGCCGATCGCGGCAGGGCCATGGCCGACGCCATCGAAGGTCGAGGCGAGATCCGGGTCCTCGGCGGCGAGCGCGAGCATTGCCGCCCGGCCAGAGCGCGGGCGTTCGCCTAACGTGCGGATCGCGGCGTAGACCAGCTCGCGGACGGCGCGACGGTCCTTGCTCCCGGCATAGCGCCGGTTGGCGAAGTAGCGGGCAACCAGCGTATCCGCCGCGGCGCCGGAATCGCGCGCGGCGACGATGATCTCGTCGAGCAGCTCGATCGCGGCCTGGGTTCTTGCGGCGGGGGTCATTGGCGGTCTTTCCGGGGTATTGGCGGGTCTGAGGGTTGCCCCTAGATCAGTTTCGCGACTTCGGGAAACGATGGTGCGGGTCAGGACAGCTGCTCGTGGTCGCTCAGCACCCATTTGTCGACCGTCAGCGGGCGCCGCCGCTACTCGGGTTTGGCGGCAGCCAGCTTCGACAGCCGCCGCGGCAGGTCGGCGGCAATTTTCCTCTGCTGATGCGGCTGTGCCTTCTTCCAGCTGCGGCACTCCGGCTTGGTCCGCCCGCAGGCCCGGCACCAACCGGTTCGTCCGTCGAAGGCGCAGATTTCGACGCACGGGGACTTCATCGAATTTCCACCGTCAGATGGGCGAGTTCGTGGACCGGACGCAGACGTTGGCGGATCATCTGCTGGTCGATCCCGGGCCCCGCTGCCACGCTGACGATACCGGCATGGGCTTCGGGTCCGATCCGCCAGACGTGCAGGTCCAGGATGTCGGCGCCATCCGCATCGCCCAGAAGGTCGCGGACTTCGTCGGCCACAGGGTCGTCGGTCGCGTCCAGCAGGACGGCGGCCGTGTCGCGCATCAGCGTCCACGACCAGCGTGCGATGACGATCGCCCCGACGATCCCCATCACGGGATCCAGCCAGATCCAGCCGAGGTAGCGGCCGGCCAGAAGCGCGGCGATCGCGAGCACCGACGTCAGCGCATCGGCGAGGACGTGGACATAGGCGGAGCGGAGATTGTTGTCCTGGCTCTTCACAGCCGGTCCGTGGTCATGCCCATGCTGGTCGCCATGCGCGTGCCTATGGCCGTGACCATGATGATCGTGGCCATGACCGTGCGCATGGCTGCCGGAGAGCAGGAACGCACTCACGATGTTGACCCCCAGCCCGACCACCGCGATCCACGTCGCCTCGACGAACGCGACGTGGATCGGCCGATACAGGCGCAACAGCGACTCGACGCCGATCCCGAAGGCGACCAGCCCGAGCACGAGCGCAGAGGCGAAACCGGCGAGGTCCCCGACCTTGCCCGTGCCGAAGCTGAAGCGACGATCCGTGGCGTTGCGTTTCGCGTACGCATAGGCGGCTGCCGCGACGCTGAGCGCTCCGGCGTGCGTCGCCATGTGGAACCCGTCCGCCAGCAGCGCCATCGATCCCGTAATATAGCCGGCGATGATCTCCCCGACCATCATCACGGCGGTGAGCGCGACGACCCAGCGGGTGCGCCGGGCGTTCTCATCGTGCGATGCGCCGAGAAAGACGTGGTCGTGCGGGACGGCATCGACTGCGGAGTGGGTCGCCATGGAACGTCCTATTTCACGTACCGACGGATCACCGTCACCAGCTCTTCGGCACCTTTCGAGCGCGCCACATCCGACAGGCCTGGTTTGGCGACATGCTCGTGCAGATGGTCGACGACGATCTCGTCGAGCAGCCCGTTGACCGCACCGCGCACCGCCGCGACGAGGTGAAGGACGTCAGCGCACTCGGCATCGCGCTCCAGGCTTCGCTCGACCGCCGCCACCTGTCCGGCGATCCGCTTCACGCGGGCGAGCAAGTCGCCCTTCTTTTCGCTGAGATGTCCCATAGGGATACCCCCTACCCTATGTCCCGGAACGAGACCAGAGCGCAACGAAGGCATGGCAGGAAGCAGTCACTCTGCTTCCTGCCATGCCTTGGCTTGGCTTGTGGTGACGGATCAAATGCGGCGGAGGGGGGTGCCGGAAAATGGCCCGGTCTTCCCCCGATCTGCAGCTATCCCCGAGCGTTTACCGCGTCGGGTAGTTGGGGGCCTCACGCGTGATGTCGACGTCGTGGACGTGGCTTTCCTTGAGGCCAGCGCCCGTGATCTGGACGAAGCGCGCACGCTCCTGCAGCGCGGCGATGCTGGAGGATCCGGTATAGCCCATCGCCGCGCGAATGCCCCCGACGAGCTGGTGGATCACGTCGCGCGCCGGACCCTTGAATGCGACCTGGCCTTCGATCCCTTCGGGAACGAGCTTCATCTGGTCCTTGATATCACCCTGGAAATAGCGATC
Source organism: Sphingomonas echinoides (assembly GCF_029623395.1). Taxonomy (GTDB): domain Bacteria; phylum Pseudomonadota; class Alphaproteobacteria; order Sphingomonadales; family Sphingomonadaceae; genus Sphingomonas; species Sphingomonas echinoides_A. The sequence goes on along the minus strand of NZ_JAPYKK010000003.1, from coordinate 105,152 downwards.
CGCCGAGCCGCGCCCCATCGCGCCGACCGAGCCCATGCCGCGATACGACTTGTAGGCGCGGCCCTGGAACAGGAACGTATCGCCCGGGGCTTCCTCGGTGCCCGCGAGCAGCGAGCCGATCATGCACGCCGATGCGCCCGCCGCGAGCGCCTTCGCGAGATCGCCGGAGGTGCGCAGGCCACCGTCCGCAATCACCGGCACGCCCAGCTTCTGGCCGACTTCGGCGCAATCCATGACGGCGGTCAGCTGCGGCACACCGACGCCTGCGACGACGCGCGTGGTGCAGATCGAGCCCGGGCCGATCCCGACCTTGATCCCGTCCGCGCCCGCATCGATCAGCGCGCGCGTGGCCTCGGCGGTCGCGACGTTGCCCGCGATCACCTGGACCGAATTGCTGAGCTTCTTGACCCGCTCGACCGCGCGCGCGACGTCGCGGTTATGGCCGTGCGCGGTGTCGATGACGACGAGATCGAGTTCGGCATCGACCAGCGCGGCTGTACGATCGAACCCCTTGTCGCCGACCGTCGTCGCCGCCGCGACGCGGAGCCGCCCGGCGGCGTCCTTGGTCGCGTTCGGGTAGGTGACGGCCTTTTCGATATCCTTGACGGTGATCAGGCCGATGCAGCGATACGCCTCGTCCACCACCAGCAGTTTCTCGATCCGGCGCTGGTGGAGCAGGCGACGCGCTTCCTCCTGCGTGACGCCAGGGGAGACGGTCGCGAGATTCTCGTGCGTCATCAGCTCGGAGACCGGCTGGCGCGGGTTCTCGGCGAAGCGGACGTCGCGGTTGGTGAGGATGCCGACGAGCACACCATCCGCGCGGACGACCGGAATGCCGCTGATCCGGTGATGCTTCATCAACGCCTGCGCATCGGCGAGCGTCGCGTGCGGCTCGATCGTGATCGGGTTGACGACCATGCCGCTTTCGAACCGCTTGACCGCGCGCACCGCGGCAACCTGCTCGTCGACTTCCATGTTGCGGTGGAGCACGCCGATCCCGCCCAATTGCGCCATGACGATCGCCATGTCGGCTTCGGTCACGGTGTCCATCGCGGACGACAGGATCGGGATGTCGAGCGAGATGCCGCGCGTCACGCGCGTCGCGGTGTTGGTCTGGCTCGGGACGATGTCCGATTCAGCGGGCACCAAGAGGACATCGTCGAAAGTGAGTCCGAGGCGAATGTCCATGGGTGCCGGTCCTGCGCGGGAAGAAATAAGCGAGTCGTGGCGGTCCATGTAACCGCCGACCCTGCAAAGCGCCAGACCGTAGCCCGCATTCCGCCTCACCGCTTGGCGAAGAACCCCGAAGCGAGTGTGCCGAGCTGGCCGAGCACGCCGCCCTGCGCGCCGAGCATCGCCGCGACCTTGGCGAGCGTTTCCTCGCCACCGATCATTTGGAGGAGCCGTTGCAGCGTCTCTGGCGAAAGCCCGGTGTTTGCCGCCGCGGTGCCGACCGTATCCCCGGGCGCGGCGTGCGCCTGCCCCAGCGCCTGCAACGCGGCCTCGACCTGTCGCGGGGTCAGCCCGACCTTGGCAGCGAGCGTCGTCACGTCGACATTCTGCAGCACCTGTCCCAGCACGCCGTCGAGCATTCCCATCGATCCACCCTCTTACGCTGCTTAACTCCGACCGCGCGCCTATCACGCACCCGGCAACGGCGCGAGATCGGGTGCGACGAAATCGCGTCGTGCAGCCACCGAGAACAATTGATCGCGGGAGTAGAAACGAAGCGGCCAATCGCGCCGCCCTTCCGCGCGCAGCAGCAGCGTATTGACGGTTACCACCAGCGACGCCTCGGGGGCCGCATGCGCAAGATAGGACCGAATCCCTGAGACGAAGCTCTGCGTGATCGTGGCGTGATAGCCGCTGGTGTCGTCATTCACCCCGCCGACCGACTCGTTGTAGCGGCAGATGATGGTCGCGATCTCCGCATCGACGTTTACGTCGGGCCGATCGCGCAGCAGCCAGCACGTCGCGGCGATATGCGCTTCGTGCGTCCAGTCGTCCTTAGGCAGCGTGCAGGCCAACACCCCCTCCCCGACGCGCCGGATCGCGGCGTCATCGGGGAACGGTCTTGGCACTGGGTCGGCAATCGGCATCGGAACCTCCGCAAGAGGCCCGGTGCCGGTTCCCGGGCGGATCAGGCCGGCGCGTGGACCTTCGGCGCGGATTGGCGCACGCCTTCGTCGACATGCTCTGCGAACTGCGCGAAGTTTTCAACGAACAGATCGACCAGCTTCGCCGCGGTGGCGTCATAAGCGTCCTTGTCGGCCCAGGTCGCACGCGGATCGAGGATCGCGCTGTCGACCCCCGGCACTGCAACGGGCACCTTGAACCCGAAGTTCGGATCAGTGCGGAACTCCGCATCGTTCAAGGAACCGTCGAGCGCGGCGTTGAGCAGCGCGCGCGTCGCCTTGATCGGCATGCGGCTGCCGACGCCGTACTTGCCGCCGGTCCAGCCGGTGTTGACCAGCCAGCAGTCGACCCCGCCCTTGGCGATCCGCTCCTTGAGCAGATTGCCGTAGACCGACGGGTGCCGCGCCATGAACGGCGCGCCGAAGCAGGTCGAGAAGGTCGCATCGGGCTCGGTGACGCCGATCTCGGTCCCCGCGACGCGTGCGGTGTAGCCCGAGAGGAAGTGATACATCGCCTGTTCGGGCGTCAGCTTCGCGATCGGCGGGAGGATGCCATAGGCGTCCGCGGTCAACATCACGATGTTGCGCGGCACCGGACCCATGTTGTTTTCGGACGCATTGGGGATGAAGTCGATCGGATAGGCGCCCCGGCTGTTCTCGGCGAGACTCGCGTCGTCGAGGTCGAGTTGGCGCGTCACCGGGTCCATCACGACGTTCTCGAGGATCGTCCCGAAGCGCTTGGTCGTCGCGAAAATCTCGGGCTCGGCGTCCGCGGAGAGGCGGATCATCTTGGCGTAGCAGCCACCCTCGAAATTGAAGACCGCGGTGTCGGACCAGCCATGCTCGTCGTCGCCGATCAACGTGCGGCTCGCGTCTGCGCTCAAAGTGGTCTTGCCCGTGCCCGACAGGCCGAAGAACACCGCTGTGTCGCCGTCCGGCCCCATGTTGGCCGAGCAATGCATCGGCATCACCCCGGTCGGGGGAAGGAGATAGTTGAGCAGGCTGAACACCGACTTCTTCATCTCGCCGGCATAGCGCGTGCCGCCGATCAGGATCAGTTTCTCGGTGAAGTTGACCGCGATCACCGTCTCGCTGCGGCAGCCGTGCCGCTCGGGCGAGGCGCGGAAGCTCGGCAAGTCGATGATCGTGTAATCGGGCACGAAATCGCGGAGTTCGGACTCCGCCGGGCGGACCAGCATCGTGCGGATGAAGCTGTTGTGCCACGCGAGTTCGTTGACGACGCGGACCTTGACGCGGTGCTCGGGCTGCGAGCCGCCGAACAGATCCTGGACGAACAGATCCTCCTTGTGGCGCAAGGCCGCGAGGAAGTCGGTCTTGAGCGCGGCGAAATGCTCCGGACTCATCGCTTTGTTGCTCTTGCCCCACCACACGGTGGACTCGGTCTCGGCGTCGCGCACGATGAACTTGTCCTGCGCGGATCGGCCGGTATGCGCGCCGGTCTCGACGACCAACGGACCGTCGGCGGACAATTTGCCCTCGCCGCGAGAGATCGCGGCTTGGATCAGGCGGGCGGTTACGAGGTTCCAATGGAGGCTGGCGCGGGTCTCGATGCCCTGCGTGTCCAGCCCGGAAACCGGGATGCGGTCGCTCACGATATCACTCTCCTACCGTGCCGACCATCGAGGGTCGGCATCGTTATGCTTCGATCCTTGGCGCATATCGCTGAGGACAGGCAGGGTCAAACAAGCGATTGGCGGTGCGATCACAAGGTGGGACAGTGTCCGTTCAGCTTGCATTGAGGCGCGGGCCGTAATGGATTAGGTCCGCCCTTTAACGACACGAGGCCCTTCGCCGATGACGGCAACGATCGCGCTGGTCGACGACGACCGCAATATCCTGACGTCGGTGTCGATCACCCTGCAGGCCGAAGGCTTCGTGACCCGGCTGTATTCGGATGGAGAAACCGCGCTCAAGGCGTTGATCGACAATCCGCCCGACATCGCGATCCTCGACATCAAGATGCCGCGGATGGACGGGCTCGAACTGCTGCGCCGCCTGCGCGAGAAAAGCATGGTCCCGGTCATCTTCCTGACCTCGAAGGACGATGAGCTGGACGAGGCGCTCGGACTGGCGATGGGCGCGGACGATTACATCTCCAAGCCCTTCTCGCAGCGCCTGCTGATCGCGCGGATCCGCGCGATCCTGCGGCGCGCGGAAGGATCGCAAGGCGGATCGGGCAGCGAGGAACCCACCGCCGAAACCAGCCTGATCCGCGGACGGCTGGCGATGGATACCGCGCGCCACCGCGTGTCCTGGGCGGGTGCGCCGGTCACGCTGACCGTCACCGAATTCCTGATCCTCGAAACGCTGGCGCAGCGCCCCGGCATCGTGAAGACCCGCAACCAGTTGATGGACGCGGCGTATCACGACGACATCTATGTCGACGACCGCACGATCGACAGCCACATCAAGCGCGTCCGCCGCAAGTTCCGGCAAGTCGACCCGACCTTCGACGCGATCGAAACTCTCTATGGAGCGGGCTATCGATTCTCCGAGGAATGACGAGCCCGCGCGCGACGAGGATGCTCGCGCGCTGTCGCTCCGCTGGTCCGCGCGGGTGTCGCTCACGCCGCGGATCCTGTTCGTTAACGTCTTCGCGCTGGCGATGCTGGCGGGCGGGTTCTTCTACCTCGATTCGTACCGTAGCCGGATCGTCGACGAACGCGTGCGGCAGTCGATCCGCGAAGCGCGGCTCGTCGCCGAGTCGATCGTCTCGGTCCCCGAGCAGCAACGCCCCGAACTGGCGCTCAGGCTTGCGCGCGCGACGGGCGTGCGGTTGCGGATCTACGACGGACGCGACCTGCCGATCATCGATACCCGCAAGCTCGGGCTTCGCAATTTCGTGCTGCAGGACCCGGACAAGCAGGACTGGAGCCAGGCCTCCGCGCGTGTCCTCGACGCGATCATCGACACCGTCGTCGGCACGCCGCGCGCGCCGCTGTATCGCGAACATCTCTCGGGGCTCAACTGGCCGGACGTGCGGACCGTCCGCGCAACCCCGACCGTCTCCGCGACGGTGTGGCGCGCCCCCGACCGTACCCCGGTAATCACCGCCGCCGCGCAACTCGCGCACGGGGGGGTCGTGATGACGACCAACAACGTCCGCGACATCACACAGACCGTTCGAGTCGAGCGGTTCCGGCTCGGGATCGTGCTGATGATCGTCTCGATCGTCTCGATCCTGCTGTCGCTGTTCCTCGCGCGCACGATCGTCCGGCCGTTGCGCAGGCTCGCCTATGCCGCGGTGCGCGTACGGATGGGGCGCGCGCGCGAAGTCGTCGTCCCCCGCCTGCCCTATCGCCGTGACGAGATCGGGATGCTCGCGCGCGCGCTGTCGGACATGAGCCTTGCGCTGCGCGCGCGGATCGACGCGATCGAGGCGTTCGCGGCGGACGTGACGCATGAGATGAAGAACCCGCTCGCATCGCTGCGCTCGGCGGTCGAGGGGCTGACGCTGGTCAAGGATGCCGAGCTCCAGGAGCGGCTGCTCGCAATCGTCCGCGACGATGTCCATCGGCTCGACCGACTCATCACCGACATCGCCGAAGCGTCGCGGCTGGATGCGCAGCTTAGCCGCGCGAAGTTCGAGGAAGTCGATCTGGGCGCGATGATCGCCGCGCTGATCGCGGGTCGCGAGGAACGTGGGATCGAGCGGGGGATCGGTCTTCGGCTACACCTGCATGACGACGGCGGTGCGGGGTTCGTGGTACTGGGCGAAGGCGGGCGGCTGGAACGTGTGATCGACAATCTGATCGACAATGCCGTGTCCTTCTCACCCGAAGCCGGACGGATCGACATCACTTTGTCCCGCACGCCGGAGGAGGTCGTCATCGCAGTCGAGGATGAGGGCCCCGGCGTTCCTGCGGACGCGCGCGAGAAAGTGTTCCAGCGGTTCCAGTCGCTGCGCCCGGCGGACGAGGCGTTCGGCAAGCATTCCGGCCTCGGCCTCGCCATCGCACGCACGATCGTCGATGCGCACCAGGGACGGATCACCGCCGAGGCCCGCCATACCGGGGTCTCCGGTGCGCGGTTCATGGTGTGTTTGCCCGTCGGGGAACCGCGGTGAGCCCTGCACCGATCCACGCCACCACGGTCGCGATCGATGGTGTAGCGGTGCTGTTGCTCGGGCCGTCCGGTTCGGGGAAATCGGATCTCGCGCTCCGGCTCATCGACCGCGGTGCGGTGCTGGTCGCGGACGATTACACCGTCGTAACTGTCCACGACGGCGCGCTCCGCGCAACCGCGCCGGATACGATCCGCGGGAAGATCGAGGTTCGCGGGGTCGGGATCATGCTCATCGATACGATTGATGACGTTCCGATAAGGCTCGCGGTGCGGCTGGACCAGCCGGTCGAACGCCTGCCGCTCGAAACGCAGGCAACGTATCACGGGGTCGCGATTCCGCAGGTTGCGATCGCACCTTTCGAGGCGTCTGCGCCGATCAAGGTGGAAATGGCGGTCCGCCACGCTACAGAGGCGTCATGACGCTAGACCCCAAGGAAATCCTGCTCGTCACCGGCCTGTCCGGCGCGGGCAAGTCGACCGTGCTCCGCACGCTCGAGGATCTCGGCTGGGAGGTCGTCGACAATTTCCCTCTAGCGCTGCTAGACCGCCTTCTCAGTTCGCCCTTGCCCCAGGGCGCGGAGCAATCGAGCCAGCCGCTCGCGATCGGCATCGGCGTGCGGACGCGCGATTTCGACTCGGACGGGATCGTCGACCGGATCAAGCATCTCCGCGAAACCTATGGCCATGACGTCGGCACCTTGTTCCTCGATTGCGCAGGCGGCGAACTCGAGCGGCGGTATTCGGAAACCCGCCGCCGCCATCCGCTTGCGGTCGACCGCCCCGCCGCCGACGGAATCGCGCGTGAACGCGACTTGCTCGCGCCATTGCGGCGCTGGGCGAACCGCCTGATCGACACGACCGACATGACCGGCAACCAGCTTGCGGAACAGGTCCGCGATACCTTCTCGCGGGAGCACCAGGCCGGCCCAACCTTGACGGTGACGTCGTTCGGTTTCGCGCGCGGCGTTCCGCGCGGGGCCGACCTAATGTTCGACATGCGGTTCCTCCGCAATCCGCACTGGGTGCCCGAATTGCGTCCCGGTACGGGACTCGACGCCGACGTCTCCGCCTATGTCGCGCAGGACCCGGCGTACGAAGCCGCGGTCAGCCGGATCGAAGACCTGCTCCTGCTCTTGCTCCCGCGCTACCGCGCCGAAGGCAAGTCGTATCTGACGATCGCCTTCGGCTGTACCGGAGGGAGACACCGCTCGGTCCACGTCACCGAACGCGTTGCGGCGCGGTTGCGCGACGCTGGATTTTCGCCCACGGTTACACACCGCGATCTCGCCGCCGCCCCCCAGGACTCGCTCGAAGGGGTGCCCGATGATCGCCAGCAAGACGGAACGGCGGAAGCGTGAAATGGTCGGTTGCATGATTGGGGCGGTACGATGATCGGGCTGGTTCTCGTGACGCATGGCCGGTTGGCCGACGAATTCGTGACAGCGATGGAGCATGTCGTCGGCAAGCAGGAGCGCGTGGCGACGGTCTGCATCGGCCCCGAAGACGACATGGAAGAACGCCGCAACGACATCGCCACCGCGATCGGCCAGGTCGACGCCGGACGTGGCGTCATTCTGTTGACCGACCTGTTCGGCGGGACTCCATCCAACCTTGCAATCTCTCTGCTCGAACGCGGGCGGATCGAAGTGATCGCGGGGATCAACCTGCCGATGCTGATCCGGCTCGAATCGGCGCGCAAGACGATGAAGGTCGTCGATGCGGTCGCCGCCGCGCGCGAGGCTGGGCGCAAATACATCTCGGTCGCATCCGAGGTTCTGGGCGAGGCCGCCGCCTGATGTCGGTCAGTCGCAGCGTTCTCATCACCAACCGCCGTGGCCTCCACGCGCGCGCCAGTGCCAAGTTCGTCACCCTCGCGGCAACCCAGCCGTGCGAACTCCACGTTGAAAAAGAAGGTGCCGGATCGGTGACGGGCACGTCGATCATGGGGTTGATGATGCTGGGTGCCGCAATGGGCGACACGATCGTCATTTCCGCCGAGGGTGACCATGCCGAGTCCGCCGTCAGTGCGCTATGCGAGCTGGTCGAGGCCAAGTTCGGCGAGGATTGATTGCCGCAATGCCCCGTGAAATTACCGCTTATTCCAACCCGCTGATCAAGCGGATGCGATCGCTGCGCGAAAAGCGACACCGGCGCGAGGAAGGTCTGTTCCTTGCCGAGGGGCTGCGCATCCTGACCGAAGCGCGCGAGGCCGGACGCATCCCGCAGTTCCTGTTTTTCGCGCGCGACAGCGCGGCGCACCCGTTGGTGCTGGCGCTGGTCGACGCGGTCGAGGCGGCCGGCGGCGAAGCGATCGAGACCATTCCCGACATTCTTTCCAAACTGTCGGGCAAGGACAATCCGCAGGCGGTGGTCGGCGTGTTCGCGGAGTTCACCCGGACGCTCGACAGCCTTGACCGCGACTCCGCAGCGATCTGGCTGGTGGCCGAGCGGATGCGTGACCCGGGTAATCTTGGCACGATCCTGCGCACCGGTGATGCGGTCGGTGCGGGCGGGCTCATCCTGATCGGGGAGTGCGTCGACCCCTTCTCGGTCGAGGCGGTGCGCGCGAGCATGGGGGCGCTGTTCACCGTGCCGGTGGTGCAGTGCGAATGGGAAGCGTTCGTGCCGTGGCTGCGCGGCGGCGCTGGGCAATTGGTGGGTCTGAGCCTCGACACAATGACCGATTACCGTGCGGCGACGTATCGGGCGCCGACCTTCCTGTTGACTGGTAATGAGGCGCAAGGGATGCCCAACGCTTACGCCGCGGAATGCGACACACTGGTCAAGATCCCGATGCTCGGCAAGGCGGACAGCCTCAACGCCGCCGTCGCGACCGCGGTGATGGCGTATCAAGTGCTGGGCGGGCAACCGGGAACGTGATGTCTGCGCCTTCCGGCGTTCCCACACCGGCGTCACCTTGAACTCGTTTCATGGTCCACCGCGCCACCATGACGGTCCACGCACGCTGCACGGTGGATGCTGAAACAAGCTCAGCATGACGGGTGATATGAGAATTCCGGCGTGCCCCCACCCGGCGCCACCCTGAACTGATTTCAGGGTACTCCGCGCCGCAATGGCGGCGTTCGTCTAAAGGGAACGCGCAATCAGAAACCGCTACCCGTTGCGCGTCTTTGCTCCTGCTTACCGGTCGAACGGGTTCTTCGGCGCCCGCAACGTCAGCCGCACTGGAACCGCACCGAACCCGAGATCGCGCCGGATGCCGTTGATCAGATACCGCTGATAGCTCGTCGGCAACTGATCGACTCGCGTGCCGAACAGCACGAAGCCGGGCGGACGCGTCTTCGCCTGCGTCAGATAGCGCAGCTTGATCCGCTTGCCGCCAGGCGCGGGCGGCGGGTTGGCCTCGACCGCGCGCTCGAACCAGCGGTTGAGTTCGCCCGTGCCGACACGGCGCGACCACGCATCGCGCGTGTCGAACGCGACCTTGAGCAGCGTATCGAGCCCCTTGCCGGTCGCCGCCGAGACAGTCAGCACCGGCATGCCCTTGATCTGGCTAAGGCCGTCCTCGAGCGCAGTGCGGATGCCGTTGAACAGGCTGGAGGCATTCTCCGCCACGTCCCATTTGTTGATCGCGACGATCAGCGCGCGGCCTTCCTGAAGCGCGGCATCGGCGATGCGGAGATCCTGCGATTCGAGGCCGCGTGTCGCATCGAGCAACAGCACGACGACTTCGGCGAAATCGATCGCGTGGAGCGCATCGGCGACTGACAGCTTCTCGAGCTTGTCCTGCACGTTGGCGCGCTTGCGCATACCCGCCGTGTCGATCAGCCGGACCTTGCGCGCATCCTCGCCGGGCTCGCGCTCGGGGTCGTGCCAGATCCAGTCGACCGCGATCGAATCGCGCGTGATGCCCGCTTCCGGACCGGTGATCAGACGGTCTTCGCCCAGAATGCGGTTGATCAGCGTCGATTTGCCCGCGTTCGGGCGTCCGATAATCGCGAGCTTGAGCGGCGCGTCGGGGGCATATTCCTCATCGACGTCGGCGTTGGGAATGTCGTCGCCCGCGGCGTCCTTCTCGGGTTCGATGAAGGGGAGCAGCGCGTCGAACAGTTCGACCAGCCCCTCGCCATGCTCCGCCGACAGTTCGACCGGATCGCCGAAACCGAGCGAGAGCGACTCGAGGATTCCGTCTGCCCCGGCCTTGCCCTCGGCCTTGTTGGCGACGAGGATGACCGGGGTGGTCGACCCGCGCAGCCAGCGCGCGATTTCTTCGTCGAGCGGGACGATGCCCGCGCGCGAATCGAACAGGAACAGCGCGACGTCGGCCTGCGCGACCGCGGCCTCGGTCTGCGCGCGCATCCGGCCGGGCAAGGACGCGGCGTCCTTGTCCTCGTAACCGGCGGTGTCGATGACGCGGAAATCGAGGCCGACGAGCGTCGCCGCGCCTTCGCGCCGATCGCGAGTCACGCCGGGGCGATCGTCGACGAGCGCGAGTTTCTTTCCGACGAGACGATTGAAGAGCGTCGATTTGCCGACGTTCGGCCGGCCGATAATAGCGACCACAGGGAGACTGGACATGCGCTCCCCTTAGGGGAAGCGCACGTCCACGTCACCCCGCCGTGGTGCGGTTACTTATATGCAGCCAGACGACCCTTCTGGTCGAGCACGTAGAGCGTTGAATTGGCGACGACCGGCGGCAGAGTGAAAGGCGCCTTCGCTTCGATCACGGTGCCAAGTTTGCCGTCCTCGACCGACGCGGAGACAATCTCGCCGAGCGAGTTGGTCAGGATCAGACGACCGCCTGCGAGCACCGGGCCATACCAGGTGATCGCATTCGACTTCTTCTTGTCCTTGATCGTGCCGTCCTTCTGGATCTTCTCGCTCTCGAAATGACGCAGCTGGCTGATCCACCGCACCTTGCCGGTCGCGCGTGCTAGACAGACGAGACGCGCATCGTCGGTGACGATGAACACCCATTCGCCCGCGACCCATGGGGTCGAGATGCCCGCGAAGTTCTGTTCCCACAGGCGCTGGCCCGAGACGATTTCGAGCGCGACCATGCGGCCGCCCTGCCCGACCGCGAAGACGATCCCGCGGTCGATCACCGGATCCGCATCGATGTCGGCAAGCGATGACACCGAGGTCGAGATCGACGAGCGCGACAGCGCGTCCTGCCACAAGGTGCGGCCGTTCTCGTAACGATAGGCGTTGAGTTCACCCGAAGAGAAGCCCGCAACGACCGTACCCTGGCTGACCGCGGGTGCTGCGACGCCGAACACGCCCTGCGTCTCGATCGAGCCCGAGGCGGTCCACACCACCGTGCCGTCGGCCTGCGACAGTACGTACAACTGGTTGTCCTGACTCAGCACATAGACCTGGCCGTTGGCGACCGAGGGCGCACCGCGCAGCGGCGCACCGGGCTTGGCGCGCCACAATTCCTTGCCGGTCCCCGCATCGAGCGCGACCACGTCGCCAAGGCCGTCGGTCGCGAAGACTTTGCCCTCGTCGACGCTGACGCCGCCGCCGAAGCGCGCGCTGCGCGCCTTCTTGTCGGCCGTCGCGATATTGGCTTCCCAAACGGAGGCGCCGGTGCTCGCCGAATAGGCGTGGACCATCGCGTTGACGTCGATCGCGTACAGCTTGCCGCCCGCGATCACTGGCGCCGCACCGAGCCGCTGGCGGTTGCTGCCCCCGTCGATCGTCACGCTCCACGCACGATTGAGCGAGGTACCCAACGTCAACTGCCCGAGCGACTTCGACGCGCTCCCGCCAGGCTGCGCCCAGCTGTCGTTGGTCGTCGCCGGCGGCACCAGGATCTGGACCTCGGCGATCGTCTTGTCCGCGATCACGTCGTTCTCGCCCTGCAGAATCGCGATGCGATTGCCAAGCACCGGGGTCTTCTTCTTCCCCTTGAACGTCGCGCAGCTGCTCAACGCGATGGCGGAGACCGCGACCAGGAGAACTCGATTGGTCATCTTCATTGCGACTTCTGTTCCTTCGGCTGGTTCACAGCATCAACGCCCAATACGCCCGCCATCTGAACGGCACGTTGCCGAACCGACTCGGCCACGTCGGGCTCGCGCGCGATCTGGCCGTAGAGCGTGCCCGCGAGATCGCGACGGCCCATCTTGAGATACGACACGGCGACCATCTCGCCCGCGCTGCCGAACCACGGATTGCCCTTGACCGCGAGCCCGCGCAGCCGCGCGACGACGACGTCGGGCTTGATCGTATCCAGTTCCGCACTGGTCTGACGGATCAGCGCGAGATCGCGGAACGGCTGCCCGATCGAGCCGTCGTTGGCGATCGTCGCGAACTTCGCCGCGGCGCCGCGCAGATCGTTCTTCTGGAGCAACGCATCCGCCTGGCTCATCAGCGCCAGCGCGCGATACCCCTCGACGTTCGAATCCGTCAGCGCCGCAAACTCGGTCGTTGCAGCCGGACGGCGCGCGGCGCTGTCCTCATACGCCTTGCTCAGCGCCTCACCCTCTTCGCCCGCGACCGATTGCTGGTGCGCGCGATAGATCTGCCATCCGCCGAAGCCGAGGACGATCAGCACGACGATCGCGATCGCGGCGATGCCGTAACGGCGCCAGGCGGTCGCCATCTGGTCGCGGCGGAGTTCCTCGTCGACTTCCCGGAGGAATGCGGCATCGGTGTTGGGTGGCACGGCCACTTGGGGAAACTCCATCGATCGGGGCGGGAAGCTGCGGACCTTAGCCTTCCGCTTGCCCAAACAAAAGCGGGCAATCGTTACGCTGCGGTACGATAGGGAAACAGTCGGGACTCAATCCTTCGGCGCGTAAACCTGTTCGGCACCGGGAAAGGCGCGCGAACGGACCTCCGCCGCATAGGTCGCGGCTGCGGCGGAAATGCGGCCACCCAGATCGTCGTATTTCTTCACGAACCGCGCGGTGCGTTCGAACAGGCCGAGCATGTCCTCCGTAACGAGCACCTGTCCATCACACTGTGCCGACGCGCCGATCCCGATCGTCGGGCACGCGACCATCCGGGTCAGTTCGATCGCGATCGGCTCGACCACGCCTTCGATGACGAGCGCGAACGCGCCCGCCTTGGCGATCGCGCAGCCATCCGCGACGATCTTCTCGGCTTCGGCGGCGCTGCGCCCGCGCGCGCCATAGCCGCCCAAGGCGTTGACGGCCTGCGGGGTGAGACCGACATGCCCCACCACCGGAATCCCGCGTTCGCTGAGGAAGCGGACGGTTGGCGCCATCGCGGTACCGCCTTCGAGCTTCACCGCCGCCGCGCCGGTTTGCTTCAAGAGGTATGCGGCGCTTTCGAACGCCTTCTCGGGGGAGGCTTCGTAGCTGCCAAACGGCATGTCGATGACGACCACCGCATGATAGCTGCCGCGCACCACCGCCGCGCCGTGCGCCGCCATCATCTCTAGCGTGACGGGGACGGTCGACGGGAGCCCATAGATAACCTGCCCCAGACTGTCGCCGACCAGCAGCATGTCGCAATGCGGATCGAGCAGTTGCGCGGTGCGCACGGTATAAGCGGTGAGCATCACCAGCGGGTCGCCGCCCTTACCCTTACTCGCGCGGATCGCGGGCACGGTGAGACGCTTCATCGGCGCGGGCGTCGGGTTGGCGCGACTGGTCGCGGTGTCGATCGTGAAGGTCGTGGACATGCCCGCCCGAATAGCGGCTTGTGCGCCCGCGCGCCAGTCGGGCGCGGCGGGCGGCCCCGTTCAGTCGACCGTGACGCCCTTCCAGAAGGCGAAGCGGTCCTTGATCTCGGCGGCCTTGGGCTTGGGGTCGGGGTAATACCATGCCGCGTCGACGTTGCGCTTGCCGTCGACGACGACCGTCTTGTAGCTCGCGTCGCCCTTCCACGGACAATGCGAGTGCGTCGCGCTCGGTTCGAACAGGTCAGCGACGATGCTGTCGGCGGGGAAATAATGGTTGCCCTCGACGATCACGGTCTCGTCCGACTGGGCGATCACGGCTCCGTTCCAGCGTGCAGTCGGCATGGGTTTGGTCCTTCAGATCAGGGCTTGAGGGCCTCAACATAGGTATCGGGCTTGAAGCCTGCCAGCAGGACGTCGTCCTTGACGAGGATCGGACGTTTGATGGCGGAGGGGTTGGCGAGCAGGAGCGCGAGCGCCTTGTCGGCGTCGAGGTCGGTCTTGTCTGCGTCGGGGAGCTTGCGGAAGGTGGTGCCGGCGCGGTTGAGGACGGTTTCCCAGCCGAGCTGGTCGATCCAATCGCGCAGCAGCGCGGGGTCTACGCCAGCGGTCTTGTAGTTGTGGAAAGTGTAGGGGATGCCGTTGGCGTCGAGCCAGGTGCGGGCTTTCTTGACGGTGTCGCAGGCGGGGATGCCGTAGAGAGTGGCGGGCATTGGGGGCCTTTCGTTGCAGGGATCGTACGATAACCGGTCTCTGCCAAAAATGCAGCGGTTCCGGTTCCGCGCAATAATGGATGAACATCCCCATCAACGCGGTCTTGACTCGGCAAGCGGAGTCGAAGGCAAGTGCACGCGCTGCTCCCAGCCTTCGGAAACCAACGATCGGTCGAGTTTCCCCGCTATCGATCAGCTTGCGCATTCCGTAGCGCGAAGTCACCGTGGGCCATACACAACAACAAGGCTGAACATGCTCGATCCCGATATGCGGCTGCAAGCTGCTGCTGCTGGCGACACATCCGTCGCCTTTGCCCTGTTTGAGCACATCGCGGCGAAAGACCCCGACGCTGTCGCTAATAAGAGTGACGCAATCGCTGTCTTTCGCGAGTGCATGGAGGCTGTTTCCTGGAAACAGGAAGCGTTCTCGCATGAACCGCGACCAATCCGACTGGGAACTGATTGATTGATCCTACTGTAGCAGACGACAGCTATCTTTCGGAAACGGCCGTTCGGCTAGCACCCATGTGTAGACGTTCATAAATCGCGATGACGTTCCCAATTGCGGACATTGAGAAACCGACTACGCTGTTCGCATGCCCGCCGCCCGCCCTCAGTCCTTACCCACCACGCCGGTTCCTTTGCTCGGTGAAGACGCGAGATTCATCAGCGAGACGATCCGGCGGTTCTTCGGCGAAGACATTGTACTGCGCAATATCAGCAGAGACCCTGAACGTATTGCTATTCATGTGGAAACTGACCGGGAGGTCAGCATGGAAAAGTATGACTGCCTCGGGGTGTTGATGACGCGAATCGATCGTCCCATAGGGATCGAGGTTACGCGGCGCGGAACGCGCGTTCACGGCGATGCGAAGCTCGCCTATCGACAGGGCGTCATCTTGCATAGTGCGCGTTAAACCTCGGCTGCGCGGCCGCTGTTCAGCCCCGCCCCACCGTCATCCCCGTGACGGCCGCGATCCACTGCGGTACGCTTCGGCGCATGGCGAGACAATACCTCGGTGCTCCCCGGGCCAAGCCCGGGGTGACGCCTAGTTCAAGGTCAGCGCGACCCTCAAGCCGCCTCAAACATCTCCGGCGGAAGCGCCATCAGCGACTCGGACCCGCCCTCGATCTTGCGGCGCAGCGCGCCAGCCTCAGGCATCACGCGCTCCGCGAAGTAGCGCGCCGTCACAAGCTTGGCGTCGAGAAACTTCCGGTCCCCCTCGCCCGCTGCCTTCAGCTTGGTCGCCGCGACCGCCATCCGCAGCCACATCAGCCCGACCGCGACGATGCCCATCAGGTGCATGTAGCTGTGCGCGCCCGCGCCGACATTGTCGGGGTTCTGCATGCCGTTTTGCATGAACCAGACGGTCGCCTGCTGGAGATCGCCATTCGCCTTTTCCAGCGCGCCCGCGAACACGGCGGTTGCGGGATCGGCCTTGGCGGCAGCGACTTCCTCGGCGACGACCTTGAACAACGCCTGCACCGCGCGTCCGCCGTTCTGCGCGAGCTTGCGGCCGACCAGGTCCATCGCCTGCACGCCGTTGGTGCCTTCGTAGATCATCGCGATCCGCGCATCGCGGACGTATTGCTCCATGCCCCATTCGGCGATGTAGCCGTGGCCGCCGTAAACCTGCTGCGCGTTGGTCGCGATGTCATAGCCCTTGTCGGTGCCATAGCCCTTGATGACCGGCGTCAGCAGCCCGAGCAGATCGCCCGCGAGCTGCTTCTCTTCGTCGCTGACCGCGGCATGCTCCAGATCGGCCTGGAGCGCGCCCCAGAGGCAGAGGGCGCGAAGGCCTTCGGTCAGCGCCTTCGACTCCATCAGCATGCGGCGGACGTCGGGGTGGACGAACAGCGTGTCCGCCTTCTCGCCCGGCTCCTTCGCGCCGGTGAGCGAGCGGCCCTGGCGGCGGTCCTGCGCGTACTGGACCGCGTTCTGGTACGCGACTTCGGCAACGCCAAGGCCCTGCAAGCCGACGCCCAGGCGCGCGGCGTTCATCATGATGAACATGGCGGCGAGACCCTTCATTTCCTCGCCGACAAGCCAGCCGATCGCGCCGTCATAGTTCATCACGCAGGTCGAATTGGCGTGGATCCCCATCTTGTGCTCGATCGAGCCGCAGCTGACCGCGTTGCGCGCGCCGATCGCCCCGTCATCGCCGACCATGAACTTCGGGACCACGAACAGCGAAATGCCCTTCGAACTTTCGGGCGCACCCGGCGTCTTCGCCAGCACGAGGTGGATGATGTTGCTGGTCAGGTCATGCTCGCCCGACGAGATGAAGATCTTGGTGCCGGTGATCGCATAGGAGCCGTCGGCCTGCGGCTCGGCGCGGGTGCGGATCAGGCCGAGGTCGGTGCCGCACTGCGGCTCGGTCAGGTTCATCGTCCCGCCCCATTCGCCGCTGACCATCTTGGGGACGTACTTGGCCTTCTGCTCGTCCGAGCCCTTGACCAGCAGTGCCGCGATCGCCCCGTGCGAGAGGCCGGGATACATGGCGAACGCCATGTTCGCGGAGATCATATATTCCTGGAACGCGGTCGAGACGACATGCGGCATCCCCTGCCCGCCGAATTCCTCCGGCGCGCTGAGCGTACCCCAGCCCGATTCGACGAACGCCTGATAGGCTTCCTTGAAGCCCTTGGGCGTCGTGACCGAACCGTCGTCGTGGCGGACGCAGCCTTCCTGATCGCCCGAATAATTGAGCGGGAACAGCACCTCGGCGACGAACTTGCCGCCCTCTTCGAGCACCGCATCGACCACGTCGGGGGTCGCGTTCTGGAATCCGGGGAGGTTGGCGTGGCTTTGCAGGCCGATCACATGATCGAGGATGAAGCGCGTGTCGCGGACGGGGGGCGTATACTGGGGCATGGGTTCAGTCCTTCATCTGGCCGGATGAGCCATGGGTTTCGAGCAGGGTGACGAAATCGTCGAGTTCGTGGATCGCCGCGTCGATGTCGCGTTTCTGCGCGGTCAGCAGCGCGATCCGGTCGCGGCAGCGCTCGATCGTCGTCTGGCGCTGGATCTTCCGGCCGTCGCCGATGTCGTACAGGTCGATCATCTCGCGGATCTCGCCGAGCGAGAAGCCGACGCGCTTGCCGCGCAGGATCCACGCGAGCCGAGCGCGATCACGCTGCGAATAGATGCGAGTCGTACCCCGCCGCTCGGGCGCGATCAGGCCTTCATCCTCGTAGAAGCGCAACGCACGCGCGGTGACGTCGAATTCCGCCGACAGGTCGGAAATGGAGAAATGATCGCGCGTCGGATGGCGATCGATGATGGCGTAGGCGGCACCGGTGCTCATGCCACCGATTTAGTTGCCCTTTACGTGAACGTCAATACGCCGAACGATCATGAGCGCCCGTCATCCCCGCACAACAGCTTTCCTCGTGGATCGCGCAGCGTAGACGCCTCGGACGCAGCGTCGCTGAGTCGATCGAGCGCGAGCCCCGCGATCGAGGCGCGATCCTGACAGACGGCTTGGCACCCGGCGGGCAAACGCCCGGGGAAGACGATCCGGTCGCCCTCGAAGCGCGCGTCGAAGCGGCATCCGGCGGCGGTCCGCGCCGTGTCCAACGTCACGTGGAGCGTTTCGCCTACACGCGTCACGACCCCGCTCCCGCTGCAATGTTCGCTGTCGTCATAATCGACCGTCACGCCGATCCGATACGCGATCGCGCTGGGGACAATGCACACCCGGTCGGTTTCGCGAGCATAGAGCCCCGTGATGTCGGTGCTCGCCGGGTCGGGGATGATCCCCGCCTGGATCGCGGCCGCCTCGAGCCCGATAGGTGCCGGTGTCGCAGGCTGACCGAAGGGTTGCGCCTGCCGACATCCCGCAAGCACCACCAGCGCCGCGAGCAGCCCGAACTTCACGCGACCCGGACGAGCCGATTGCCCTCGATCCGGCGGTAGAAGCAACTGCGCGCGCCGGTGTGGCAGGCGGGGCCCGCCGGGTCGACGATCAGCCACACCGCATCCTGATCGCAATCGATCCGAATGTCGTGGACGCGCAGCACGTGCCCGGACGTTTCGCCCTTGCGCCACAAAGAATTGCGGCTGCGCGACCAGAAGTGCGCGTCGCCGGTCTCGACCGTCAACCGCAGCGCCTCGGCATTCATATGCGCGAGCATCAGCATCTCGCCGGTGGTGCGATTGGTCGCGACTGCGGTAATCAGCCCGGCGGCGTCATATTTTGGGTCGAGCTCCAGCCCGGTTTCGCGAAGGTCTGCCATGCGGCCGACCTACCGCGGTTGCCAGCGCGCGTCACCCCTTGCGGATCGCCTTCACCAACTCTTCCTTGGTCATCGTCGACCGGCCATCGATCCCGATCTTGCCCGCTTCGTCGAGCAGATCATCCTTGGTCCGATCCTCCAGCTTGCCACCGCCGCGATGGTCGATCGTGCCCGCTGCCTTGGCGTTGGCGATTCGCGCGGCCTTCTGGGGCGAAGCGCCGTCTGCCCGCAATTTTTCGTACAGCCTGTCGTCCTTGACGCTCGGGCCGTGATCCTTCGCCATCCTCATCCTCCCGTGGTGAGCAATATTCCATCCTGCGCGCCCCCGGAAACGACCAATGCGACCAATCGCTCCAGGGGATGTGACAAAAGCGCGACAAACGCGAAGTCGGTCCCTATATGGCCCCTCGAAGCTCTACCCTCCCCCGAAGGGCACCAATGCTCACAACCAATCCGTTCGAAGCCCCCGAAAACGGGGACAAACTGCATGAAGAATGCGGTGTCTTTGGTATCTCCGGTGCGGCCGATGCCGCCCGACTGGTCGCGCTGGGGCTCCACGCGCTCCAGCATCGCGGGCAGGAAGCGGCTGGGATCACCAGCTTCGACGGTGCCGAATTCCATACCCATCGCGCGATGGGTCACGTCGCGGGCAATTTCGACCGCGAAGACATCATGGTCCCGCTGCGCGGCACCGTCGCCTGCGGGCACGTGCGCTATTCCACCACCGGCGAGACGGCACTCCGCAACGTCCAGCCGCTCTACGCCGACCTCGCCTCGGGCGGGTTCGCCATTGCGCATAACGGCAATATTTCCAACGCATTGCGGCTCCGTCGTGATCTCGTCCGGCGCGGCTCGATCTTCCAGTCGACCAGCGACACCGAGACGATCATCCATCTCGTCGCGACGTCCAACTACCGCACCGTCGTCGACAAGTTCATCGATGCGCTCAAGCGCGTCGAAGGTGCCTATTCGCTGATCGTAATGACCCCCGAGGGCATGATTGCGTGTCGCGACCCGCTCGGCATCCGCCCGCTGGTCATGGGCAAGATCGAACAGTCAGATGGTAGCGAAGCGGTCATCTTCGCGTCCGAGACCGTCGCGCTCGACGTGGTCGGTGCCACCTTCGTCCGCTCGATCGAACCGGGCGAGCTGGTGATGGTCAAGGGTAGCGAGATCACCTCGCATCGCCCGTTCGCGCCTGTCTCGGCGCGTCCGTGCATCTTCGAATTCGTCTATTTCTCGCGCCCCGATTCGATCTCGGAGGACCGCAGCGTCTACACCGTCCGCAAGGCGATCGGCGCACAGCTCGCGATCGAGAGCCCGGTCGATGCCGACCTCGTCATCCCCGTCCCCGATTCGGGCACCCCGGCGGCGCTGGGCTATGCGCAGGAGTCGGGGATCCCGTTCGAACTCGGGATCATCCGCTCGCATTATGTGGGCCGCACCTTCATCCAGCCGGGCGACAAGGTTCGTCACCTTGGCGTGAAATTGAAGCACAACGCCAATCGCGCGCTGATCGCGGGCAAGAAGATCGTGCTGATCGATGATTCGATCGTGCGCGGGACGACCAGCCTCAAGATCGTCGAGATGATGCGCGAAGCGGGCGCGGCCGAGGTCCACATGCGGATCGCAAGCCCGCCGACGCGGCATTCTTGCTTCTACGGCGTCGACACGCCCGAGCGCGCCAAGCTTCTCGCCGCGACCAAGAACCTCGAGCAGATGGCCGAGTATATCAAGGCCGACAGCCTCGCGTTCGTGTCGATCGACGGCCTGTACAAGGCTCTCGGCGAGCCGCAGCGCAACGCGATCCGGCCGAGCCATTGCGATGCCTGCTTCACCGGCGATTACCCGACGACGTTGACCGACCAGGACGATGTCTCGTCGGTCGACCAGTTCGCGCTATTGGCCGAACGCGTCAGTTAAGGACTCTCTGCGATGACCGATATCAACGCTGCCGCAGCCGCGGTCGATCGTCCGCTGTCGGGGCAAGTTGCGCTCGTTACCGGCGCCAGCAAGGGGATCGGCGCCGCAACGGCGATCGCGCTGGCGGCAGCGGGCGCGCATGTCGTGCTGACCGCACGGACCGCCGCGTCGCTCGAGGCGGTCGAGAATGCGATCTTCGATGCGGGCGGTTCGGCGACGATCGCCCCACTCGATCTGACCCAGGCGGATGCGATTGCACGGCTCGGCAGCGCGATCGGCGAGCGGTGGCCAGCGCTCGATATCCTCGTGCTCAACGCGGCGATGTTGGGGACGCTGGCCCCCGTCCCGGCGATCGACCCCACGGAAATGGCGGCGGTTCTCACGCTCAACATCAGCGCGCAAGCCGCGCTGATCGCAGCGTTCGACCCGATGCTGCGCAAGTCCAAGCGCGCGCGCGTCATCGCCATGACGTCCAGCGTCGGGCGCAAGCCGCGGGCGTATTGGGGGCTATACGGGGCGTCGAAGGCGGCGTTCGAGACGATCGTCTCGGCGTACGGCGACGAGATGGAGCAGATCAGCGCGATTCGCACCGCGATCGTCGATCCCGGCGCAACCCGCACCGACATGCGCCGCCGCGCCTATCCAGGCGAGGACCCCAAGTCGGTCAAGGAACCGAGCGTGGTCGCGGACCGGATTGTCGCACTGCTGACCGAGGATTTCGTTACGGGACATTTCGAACGGGTCGGGTGAGAGTTTTCGAGTGGGAGGGATAGATCCCCTCCCCCCGTACGTCATTCCCGCGAAGGCAAGGCCTCTGCATAAAGGCAATCGGAGGTTTGCTAGTCGACCGCCCCCAAAAGCTGCCGTCATGCTGAACTCGTTTCAGCATCCACCGCGCAACAGGCATAGTCCGGATTCGCGGAGGGCTGGATCCTGAAACAAGTTCAGGATGACGGGCGGTTTTGCAGACCTCTCTCCCTTGCCGGTATGACGACAAATGGTCGCGAAGCTGACAGCCCTCAGCCCCCCGCTTTTACCAGCGTCACCTGCGCCACATCGATCCCCTGCCCGCGAAACCCGCCTTCGCAGTACATCAGATAATAGCGCCATAACTCGACGAACTTGCGGTCGAACTTCGCGGGCAACCGCCCCGCCGCGACCGCCGCGTCGAACGCAACGCGCCAGCGCCGCAGCGTCTCGGCATAATGCAATCCGAAGCGATGATTGTCGCGCCACTCAAGCCCATGCTCCGCTGCCAGCGCGCGGAAGCGGCTTTCCGACAACAGCATCCCGCCCGGAAAGACGAACCGCTGAATGAAATCGACGTTCGCGGCATAGGCCTCGAAGATCGCGTCATCGATCGTGATATACTGGATCGCCGCTCCCCCGCCGGGTTTGAGAGTGCGCGAGATGGCGGCGAGATACGTGCCCCAATAATCCTGCCCGACCGCCTCGACCATCTCGATGCTCGCGATCCCGTCATACTGGCCGGTGACGTCGCGGTAGTCTGTCCGCGCGACGGTCACACCCGACAGGCCGGCATCCGCGATCCGGTCGTTGACCGCGCGTTCCTGTTCGCTCGACAGCGTGATCGCATCGACCCGCAACCCACGCCGCGCCGCCGCCTCGGCAAAGCCACCCCAGCCGCAGCCGATCTCGAGCACGGTCTGCCCGGGTGCCAGTTCCAGCCGATCGAGGATCGCCGCATTCTTCCGTGCCTGCGCCGCGGTCAGATCTTCGGTCGTCATCGCCGCGTCGTCGAACAAAGCGGCCGAATACATCATGCTTGGATCGAGCCACAGACTGTAGAAATCGTTGCCCAGATCGTAGTGGAAATGGATATTCCGCCGCGACCCCGCGCGCGAATTACGGCGCAGACCGTTGCGCCATCCGCGCACCGTACGGATCACCCCGCCAGACCGCGCCGTCCCGCCCAGACTGACGCGGTTGCGCATGAACAGCTCGAACAGCACGGTCGGATCGGGGCTGGCCCACTCCCCCTTCGACCAAGCGACATACCAGCCCGCCGAGCCCCCCGTGACCAGCCGCAACAGCGCGCGCCAACTGACCAGATCGACCACCGCCGCCGGCCCGGGCGCCCGCCCGCCGAGCAGCCGCTTGCGTCCCCCCGGCAAGGTCGCGGCAAGCGACCCTTCGACCAGACCGGAATCGATACGGTCGAGCACGGCGTCGAACGGTTTTACAAATACCCCAAACATCGCGCCCCCCTCGCATTCCGGGGCGTGGTTGCCAAGCCGCTCAGCGCACCTGTTTTACCGCCTGCAACGCGCGCTCGCGCGCCTCGCGGTGGCCGACGATCTTGGCCGGATAATCCTTGGGACGGCAGCCGGCCTCCTCGGGGTCGTGGATCGCGTCACCCTTCACGTCGGCGAGCTCGGGCACCCACTCGCGGATATAGTCCCCCGCATCGAACTTGGGGGATTGGGTAAGAGGCGCCATGATGCGGACGAACATGTTCGAATCGATTCCGGTGCCCGCGGTCCATTGCCAGTTGACCGAGTTGGAGCCGTAATCGCCATCGACCAGGCAATCCCAGAACCAGCGCTCGCCTTCGCGCCAGTCGATCAGGAGGTGCTTGATCAGGAAGCTCGCGGTGATCATGCGGACGCGGTTGTGCATCCAGCCGGTCTTCCAGAGCTGCCGCATCCCGGCGTCGACGATTGGATAACCGGTGCGGCCCTGCTGCCATGCCTTGAGATCGGCGTCGGCCTGCTTGCCGCTACGCCACGGCATCGCGTCATACTTCTCGCGGGCGTTCTTCGCGCCATATTCGGGATATTGCAGGATGACGTTTTGCGCATAGTCGCGCCAGCCGATCTCGCTCAGGAAGACATCGACTGATCCGCCGACGTCGGCAACGGCATGCCATACCTGCGCCGCCGACAGCTCGCCGAAATGCAGGTGCGGCGACAGGCGGGAACTGCCCTCCTGCGAGGGGAAGTTCCGCGTGTCGTCATAGTCGTCCGCCTGCTTCTTGAAGGCCGACAACCGGTGGTGCGCAGCATCCTCGCCCGGTGTCCAGTCGTCGGAGAAACCGGCCGACCAGTCGGGTTTGGTAGGCAACAGCTTCCAGTCCTCAAGCGTGTCGCTCTTGGGCCACTTCGACGGGGACGGGATCTTGGCGGGTTTGTGGATCGGTTCAGGGGGCGGCATGTGCTGCTTCAATACACGCCAGAACGGGGTGTAGATCTTATATTGCCCGCCGCTGCCGGTCGTGATCGATCCGGGCGGCGCAAGGTAATTGCCGTCGTGGCAGACGAGGTCCAGATGCTTGGCGACCGCACGTTCGGCGTTGCGCCACCACGGTTCGAAATGCCGAATGCAGTGAACTTGCGTCGCGCCGGTTTCCTCGGCGAGATCCTTCAGCACAGTGTCGCAAGAGCCGCGGCGAAGGATCAGACGCGATCCCTTCTCGCGCAGGTCGCCATCGAGGCTCTCGAGGCTATGGTGCAGCCACCAGCGCGAGGCGCCGCCCATCGCGTATTTCTGGGGGGTGTCGTCGTCGAGGATGTACACAGGGATCACCGCGCCCTTGTTGATCGCGGCAAGGAGCGCGGGCTGATCGGCCAGGCGGAGGTCACGGCGGAGCCAGAGGAGGGTTGGGGTGGTCAAGAAGCTTTACTCACGCAAAGGCGCAAAGGCGCGAAGGCGCCGGATCAACCGGCATAGTTGTTTACAACGCGCCGGACGCCCTCTTTGAAGGTGCTGGCACCAAAATTCATCAGCAAGCCGAGCGGCAGGTCCATCAGACGCAAATAGGTCAGCACCTGCTTGGCATGCACCGGCGCAAAGCTCTCGGTGGATTTGAGTTCCAGAAGCAGTTGGCGTTCGATCAGCAGATCGGCCCGGAACCCTTCGGAGATGACCAGTCCGTCAAACCGGATCGGGATCGGCTTCTGCCGCTCAACAAAAAAGCCTCGCTTGGCGAGGCTTTCAAACAGGCAGACTTCATAAACGGACTCAAGCAACCCAGGCCCAAGCGCCGCATGCAGCTTGAACCCACAGTCCACTGCATGCCGCGCCAGGGTTTCCAGAGCTTCGCTCAACCGCCTCTTCTCTTTTAGCGTCTTTGCGCCTTTGCGTGATCAAACCCTTCTGCCTCTGAAGGCAGAACGATCACATCGAATGCGGCTCTTTCTCCACCTGCCACGTCTGCCCCTGCGACAGCAGCTTCTGCAGGTCGGGCGTCTTGCCCTTCGCCGCTTCGGCATTCTGCGTCACTACAGCGCTCTCGAACGTCGGCCGGGGATCGTCGAACAGCACGCCAAGCGCCATCGGGAACGTCCCGAACGGCATCTCGACCAGCATGTGCGCGAGGCCCCGGTTGGTCTGGTCGTGCACGATCACGCCCGCCGCCTGCCAATCCCCGTCGATGACGTCGACGACCTTGAGCACCAACCGCTCCAGGTCCATCGCCAGGCCGCGAGTGCCGTTCTCGAACACCAACGGCTTGCCATGCTCGACCCACATCTGGTTCGCCGCCGCGTTCTTCTTCTCGGTGAAGGGCGCGAAGACGTCGTCGTTATAGACGATGCAGTTCTGGAAGATCTCGACGAAGCCGGTGCCCTTATGCGCATGCGCTGCCTTCAGGACGCCGACGAGGTTCTTGTGAACGTCGATCGCGCGCGCGATGAACCGGCCGCCGGCACCAAGCGCAAACGCGCATGGGTTGGCGGGGGTGTCGACCGACCCGAACGGGGTCGACGGCGTGCGCGTGCCGACGCGCGACGTCGGGGAATATTGCCCCTTGGTCAGGCCGTAGATCTCGTTGTTGAACAACAGCACCTGGCAATCGAGATTGCGCCGGATCAGGTGCATCGTGTGATTGCCGCCGATCGACAGCGCATCACCGTCGCCGGTGATGATCCACACGTCGAGATCGGGGTTGGCGAGCTTGACGCCGGTCGCCACCGCTGGCGCACGGCCGTGGATCGTGTGGAAGCCGTAGGTTTCCATATAATAGACGAAGCGCGACGAGCAGCCGATGCCGCTGACGAAGACGGTGTTCTCCGGCCGCGCACCGATTTCGGGCATGGTGCGCTGCACTGCCTTGAGCACGGCATAGTCGCCGCAGCCGGGGCACCAGCGGACTTCCTGGTCGGTTTCCCAGTCCTTCGGCGTGGTCTTCACGATGGGGGTCATGTCGTTCATGGGTTCACAGCCTCCGGGCTGGGCAATTGAGTTTCGCTCGGCGGCACGAAGTCGCCCTCGGCTGGCAGATGGCCATCGATCGCATCCTCGATCTCGGAGATGAGGAACGGCTGGCCCGACACCTTGTTGAGCGGCTTGGCGTCGACCAGGAACTGGTCGCGAAGCACCGTCTTGAGCTGCCCCGTGTTCATCTCCGGAACGAGGATGGTGTCGTAACCCCGCAGCAAATCGCCGAGATTTGCCGGCATCGGCCAGATGTGGCGGATGTGGATGTGCGCCACGTCACGCCCCTTGGCGCGCGCACGGCGAACCGCCTGGTGGATCGGCCCGAAGGTCGAGCCCCAGCCGACGATCGCGAGCTTGCCCGAAGTCTCGCCGAGTTCGACGGTCTGGTCGGGCACCGCGATGTTCGCCACCTTGTCGCGGCGGATTTCGGTCATCTTCTGGTGGTTCTCGGCGCCGTAATCGATGTTGCCGGTGCCGATCGCCTTCTCGATCCCGCCGATGCGGTGGAGCAGGCCGGGCGTCCCGGGCTTGACCCACGGACGCTTGAGATTCTCGTCACGCGCGTACGGCAGGAAGCCCTCGGTGGGGACGTCTTCGAGATATTCGACCGGGAACGGCGCGTAGCTCGACATGTCGGGGACGAGCCACGGCTCGGCGGCATTGGCGATATAGCCGTCGGTCAGCAGCATCACCGGGGTCATGTACTGGACCGCGAGCCGCACCGCCTCGATCGCGACGTCGAAACAGTCCGACGGCGAGCGTGCGGCAAGGACCGGCATCGGTGCATCGCCGTTACGGCCATAGACCGCCTGATACAGATCCGACTGCTCGGTCTTGGTCGGCAGGCCGGTCGAGGGCCCGCCGCGCTGCGAGTTGACGATGACGAGCGGCAGCTCGGTCATGATCGCCAGCCCCATCGCCTCGCCCTTGAGCGCGATCCCCGGACCCGACGATGAGGTCACGCCAAGCTGGCCCGCGAACGACGCACCGATCGCGGATGCGATCGCGGCGATTTCGTCCTCGGCCTGGAAGGTGGTGACGCCATATTCCTTGAGCCGCGACAGGAAGTGCAGGATCGCGGAGGCGGGCGTGATCGGATAGCCGCCGAAGAACATCGGCACGTTGGCGAGCTGGACGCCGGCAACCAGACCGAGCGAGATCGACTCGGCACCGGTGACCGTGCGGTAGAGCCCCGGCGCGGTCGGCGCGACGCCGATGTGATGCTGCTTCATCGGACCGGCGAGTTCGGCGGTCTCGCCGTAAGCGTGGCCCGCGTTGAGCGCAGCGATGTTCGCCTCTGCAAGGACGGGCGCCTTGGCGAACTTGGTCTTGAGCCAGTCGACGATCGGCGCGCGATCGCGATCGAACATCCAGAGCGCGAGCCCCAGCGTCCACATGTTCTTGCAGCGCAGCGCTTCCTTGTTGCCAAGCCCGAACGGCTTGACCGCGTCCAGCGTCAGCTGCGAGATGTTGAAGCTCAGCAACTGCCACTTGGCGAGGCTGCCGTCGGTCAGCGGGTTGGCGGCGTATTTCGCCTTCGCAAGGTTACGCTCGCCGAACTCGCCTTCGTCCGCGATGATCAGGCCACCCGGCTTGAGCGCGGGCGCGTTCACCTTGAGCGCGGCGGGGTTCATCGCGATCAGCACGTCGGGCGCGTCGCCCGCGGTCTCGATTGCGGTCGAGCCGAAGTTGATCTGGAACGCCGACACACCGAACAGCGTGCCTTGCGGCGCGCGGATCTCGGCGGGGAAATCCGGGAAGGTCGCCAGATCGTTGCCCGACAGCGCGGTCGACAGCGTGAACTGTCCCCCGGTGAGCTGCATACCGTCGCCCGAGTCGCCGGCGAAGCGGACGACGACGGACTCTGCGGTGGGGTGGGCGGAGGCTTCTTGGGGAGTAACTTCGTGCGCGGCGGTCGCCATCAGCGTCTTGTCCTACGGGTAATCGTTGTCATGCCCTTATGCCTCGAACGGCGGACGGCCAAGGTAGTTTCAGTAAGGGGCGCGACAACTGTTGCTTTCCGATCAGGCGGCGCCGGCGAAGGCGGCACCCAAGGTCAGGATCGCGCGGACATGCCGTTCGGCAAGCGCGACCGTATCGGCACCGTAGCCGCCACCGACCGTGCTCGCCAGCGGGATTTGCCGTTCGATCGCCAGCCGCGCGACCAACGTCTCGCGCGCTACCAGCCCCGCGTCGGTCAGTGCCAACCGCCCGAGCCGATCGTTCAAGAGCGGGTCAATCCCCGCCTGATAGAGGATGATCTGCGGGCGCAGCTCGTCGAGTAGCGGTACCAGCGTCGCTTCGAGCGTCTCCAGATAGCGCGGATCGTCGGTCGCGTCGGGCAAGGCGACGTCCAGGGTGGAGCGCGCCTTGCGCGCGGGGAAATTCTTCTCGGCATGGATCGAGTAGGTCGCGATCCCCGGATAGCCCGCGGTCAGCGCCGCAGTGCCATCGCCCTGATGCACGTCGCAGTCGACCACCAGCACGCGCAGTCCATCCTCCTCCGACAGGCGGACTGCGGCGATCGCGAGATCGTTGAAGACACAATAGCCCGCCCCGGTCGCCGCCAAGGCGTGATGGCTTCCGCCCGCGGTATTCGCCGCAAACCCGGTTTCCAGCGCGAGCTTGCCCGCGAGCCAGGTCCCGCCCGGCACCACCGCTGCGCGCGCCGCCACCGACTCGGTCACCGCAAACCCGATCCGGCGCTCCTTTTCGCGCGGCACGCGGGCGTTGAGCACTTCGGCGACATATTCCGCATCATGGACCGCCTCGAGCCAGCGCACCGGCATCGCCTCCGGCACATGCCAGGCTACGCCAGCGCCTTCCGCCTCCAGCCGGTTGCGGATCGCCGCGTTCTTGCTGAGCTGGCTGGGGTTGTTCGCCTGTCCGGAAGCGACATAGGCAGGGTGATGGACGACCGGGATCATCGTGCCTAGGTAGGCACGAGACTGGCAGAGACCAATGGAGAGCGCCGCATGGCCGACAGCAGCACGCCAACCCAGAACCCGACCTCGCCCCCTCCCCCCTATGTCCGCCCGGACGTCGCGGGCTTCCTGGCGTTTCTCAACAATCTGCCTGGCCCCCGCACGCACGAGATGGAGCCCCCTGCCGCGCGCGCTGCTTATGCCGCAATGAAGGACGTCGCCGATCCACCGGTCGGCGCGCTGGGGCTGATCAAGGACATCGCGATCCCCGGGCCCGCCGGACCGATCCCCGCGCGGCTGTTCGACGTTCAGGCAGATCGCCTGCCGGGGCCGCTCGTGCTTTTCTATCACGGTGGCGGGTTCGTCATCGGCAATCTGGAGACGCACGCCAGCTTCTGCGCGGAGATTTCGCGCGCGCTCGATCTCCCCGTGCTCGCGGTCGATTATCGGCTCGCGCCCGAAGACCCCTGGCCCGCCGCGCCGGACGATTGCGAAGCGGCTGCGCGCTGGGCCGCCAGCGGGCCCGCCGAGCTCGGGCGCGGCGTTACCGCGTTGGTCCCGTGCGGCGACAGCGCGGGTGGCAATCTCGCGATCGTCGTCGCGGCCGCCTTGCGTGACGCGCCTGCCGCGGCCCCGGTGATCTCGCACCTGCCCTTCTATCCCGCGACCGATACGACCAAGCCCTATCCGTCCTACGATCAGTTCGCCGAAGGCTATCTGCTGACCCGCGCGACGATGGACTGGTTCAACGCCGCGTACCAAGCCGAGGCGGAGCATGTTCGCGCGTCGCCATTGCGCGGCGATCTCGCCGGGATGCCGCCCGCGGTGGTGGTGACGGCAAGCCTCGATCCGATCCGCGACCAGGGCCGCGCCTATGCCGCTGCGCTGGCGGAGGCCGGCGTTGCGGTCGTGTTCCGGGAAGCCGTCGGCACCATTCATGGCTTCGTCACGCTGCGCAAGGCGATCCCGTCTTCGGTCGGGGACGTCGCCGGCGCGCTGACCGCTGCAAAGGCAATGATCGCTGAAGCGGAAGCGCAGCGCGTGATGGCGCAGGCCGCGGCATGAGCGATCCGACCAAGCTCCCCTACCGCCCGTGCGCCGGGCTGATGATCCTCAACGCGGACGGCAAAGTCTTCGTTGGCCAGCGAATCGATACCCAAGTCGAAGCGTGGCAAATGCCACAGGGCGGAATCGACGACGGCGAGGATGCC
The DNA here is from genome assembly GCF_029623395.1 of Sphingomonas echinoides. Classification (GTDB taxonomy): domain Bacteria; phylum Pseudomonadota; class Alphaproteobacteria; order Sphingomonadales; family Sphingomonadaceae; genus Sphingomonas; species Sphingomonas echinoides_A. Next base: position 75,131 of record NZ_JAPYKK010000003.1, on the reverse strand, counting down.
GAAACCGCCGCTTTGCGCGAGTTGCGCGAGGAAACCGGGATCACCGCCGACAAGGTCGAGCTGATCGCAATATCCCCCGACGAACTGTTCTACGACCTGCCCGAGGAGCTCGTCGGGCGCGTGTGGAAGGGCAAGTGGCGGGGTCAGCGACAGCACTGGTTCCTGTTCCACTTCAAGGGTTTGGACAGCGACATCGATATCGCGACCGAACATGAGGAGTTCAAGGAATGGCAGTGGGTCGACCCCGCGACCCTTCCCGACATCATCGTCCCGTTCAAGGCGCCACTGTACCGCGAAATCCTTGCCGTGTTCGCCAAGCACCTGGGCTGAAACGCTATGCTGCTGCAGGAACGCCGTAGCCGCCATCGCACCGCAGCCGTGGATGGTTTCATTCGCAACGGGCTGGAGCCGATCGAGAGGAAGCGCTAGGCTGCCTGGATGAGGGGATTGAACGAACACGAAACCGCGGCGATCTTGGTCGCGCGGGCGCAGCCGATGCTGCAGCAGGTCGAGCAATGGTCGGCGGTCAATTCGGGGACGCGCAATCTTGGCGGATTGGCCGAGGTTGCGGACATGCTCCGTACGGCATTCGACACACTTCCCGGAAAAGTTGCGCTGATCGAAGGGGATACCGCCGAGAGCGTAGGCTCCGACGGAAGCGTTGCTGTCCTCGATCATGGTCGTCACCTGCATCTCAGCGTACGCCCGGAAGCCCCGGTGCAACTGCTGCTGACCGGCCATATGGACACGGTCTATCCGATCGATCACCCGTTCCAGGCGCTGACGATGCGCGACGACGGGACGCTCAACGGGCCAGGCGTCGCGGACATGAAAGGCGGGCTCGCGGTGATGCTCGCCGCGCTGGTCGCGGTCGAAACCAGCCCGCTGGCGGACCAGATCGGCTATGACGTCGTCATCAATTCCGACGAGGAAACCGGCTCCTTCTCCTCCTCCGCGCTGATACGCCGGATGGCGCAGGGCAAGATCGCCGCGCTCACATACGAACCCGCGCTCCCCGACGGCACGCTGGCGGGCGCACGCGGGGGCACGGGCAACTTCTCGATCGTCGTCACCGGGCGCAGCGCGCACGCCGGGCGCAACCCCGAGGACGGTCGCAACGCGATCGTCGCAGCCGCGGATCTCGCGGTCCGCCTCCACGCTGCGCGAGGCGATGGCCTCGCGGTCAACCCGGCGCGGATCGAGGGCGGTGGGCCCAACAACGTCGTCCCCGATCATGCCGTCCTCCGCATCAACTTCCGCCCCGCCGACCCCGCTGCGATCGCCCGCGCGCAGGCGTTGCTCGACACCACCATCGCTGCGGTGTCGGCCCAACATGACGTGACCATCGCGCTGCACGGCAGCTTCAACCGCCCGCCCAAGCCGATCGACCCCGGCGCGGCCAAGCTGTTCGACCTGGTCAAGACCTGCGGCGCCGACCTCGGCCTCGACATCGGCTGGCGCGCGACCGGCGGGGTGTGCGATGGCAACACGATCGCGGCGTGCGGCGTTCCCGTGGTCGACACGATGGGCGCGCGCGGCGGCGCGATCCATTCCCCCGACGAATATCTGATCGTCGACTCCCTCCCGGAACGTGCGGCGCTGTCCGCGCTCACTCTCTTGCGTATCGCCGAAAAGGGCCAGTTGTGACCTACCGTATCCGCGCCGCGCGCGATTCCGACCTCAAGCCGCTGTACGAAATGGCCAAGCTCACCGGCGGGGGCTTCACCAACCTGCCCCCCGACCGGACCGCGCTCGCCGCGAAACTCGAACGCAGCGCCGCCGCCTTCGCGCGCGCGGAGGACGATGCGGGAGAAGATAAGGCCGACGACCTGTTTGTGCTGGTACTCGAGAACACCGATACCGGCGAAGTCCGCGGGACGTGCCAGATCTTTACGCATGTCGGGCAAAGCTACCCGTTCTACAGCTACCGCCTAGGCACGCTGACGCAGCATTCGAAGGAGCTCGGGCGGACCTTCCGCGCCGACATGCTCGGGCTGACGACCGACCTCGAAGGGTGCAGCGAAGTCGGCGGGCTGTTCCTCCATCCCGGCGAACGCGCGGGCGGGCTCGGCCTGTTGCTCGCGCGCAGCCGCTATCTGTTCATCGCGCAGCATCGCGCGCGGTTTGCCGACCGGGTGCTTGCCGAACTGCGCGGGATCATCGACGAAGCGGGCGGTTCGCCGTTCTGGGACGGGCTGGCCGGGCGCTTCTTCGGGATGAATTTCCAGGACGCCGACCAGTTCAACGCGGTCCAGGGACACCAGTTCATCGCCGACCTGTTCCCCAAACACCCGATCTATACTGCAATGCTCCCGGAGAGCGCGCGCGCGGTGATCGGCCTGCCGCATCCCTCGGGCCGCGCCGCGATGCGCATGCTGGAGAACGAAGGATTTTCGTTCGAGAATTACGTCGACATCTTCGACGGCGGCCCGACCATGATCGCGCGGACGAACGACGTCCGGACGATCCGCGACGTGCAGCGCGCGACTGTCGTCGCGCTCGATTTCGATGGCGGCGACGCGTCGCTGATCGCCAGCGGCCAGCTTGCGGATTTCCGCTGCGTCTATGGCGACGTGCGGTCGTGCACGGGCGGCGTGGTGATTTCGCCGAAATCCGCTCGCGCGCTCGAGATCGCCGAGGATGCCACCGTCTGCCACGTCGCGAGGGTGTGATGACGACCGAGATCAACTTCGACGGCATCGTCGGCCCGAGCCACAATTTTGCGGGGCTGAGCCACGGGAACCTTGCCGCGACGCAGAATGCCGGCACCCCCTCCTACCCGCGCCGCGCCGCGCTCGAGGGGATCGACAAGATGCGTGCCTGTCTCGCGCTCGGGCTGTCGCAAGGGATCCTGCTGCCGCACGACCGGCCCGACGATCGCTGGCTTGCGGCGTTGGCGACGACCTATGCCGACGCCCCGCCGCTGCTGCGCGCGCAGGCGATGTCCGCGTCGGCGATGTGGGCGGCCAATGCCGCGACGGTGTCCCCCGCCGCCGATGCCGCGGACGGACGCTGCCACCTTACGCCCGCAAACCTCGTCACCATGCCGCACCGCAGCCACGAGGCGGCATACACCGCGCGCCAGCTTGCGTTGGCGTTCGCAGACCCCGCGCATTTCGCGCATCACCCGCCCGTCCCCGCGCCGTTCGGCGATGAAGGCGCGGCCAACCACATGCGCCTCGCGCCCGCACACGGCGACGCCGGGGTCGAGGTCTTCGTCTACGGCGTAGCCGGTGGCGCCTTCCCCGCGCGCCAATCGCGCGACGCCAGCGCGGCGATCGCCCGCGCGCACGGTCTCGATCCGGCGCGGACGGTGTTCGTCGAGCAATCCCCGGCGGCGATCGCCGCTGGCGCGTTCCACAACGATGTCGTGGCGGTTGCGAACGAACGCGTGCTGTTCGTCCACGAACAGGCGTTCGCCGATCCCGCTGCTGCTTATGCCGCCATCCGGGCGGCGGCACCGTGGGTGGACATCGTCGAGGTCCCGGCCGACCGTGTCTCGCTCGCGCAGGCGGTGAAGTCCTATCTGTTCAACGCCCAGCTGGTGACGCCACCGGACGGACGAACCACGTTGATCATCCCCGCCGAGGCGACCGCCGACCCCGCGGTCGCCAACTGGCTGACCGCGATGACCGCGAGCAACGGCCCGATCCGCGCGTTCACCACGGTCGACGTGCGGCAGTCGATGGCGAATGGCGGCGGCCCGGCCTGCCTGCGGCTGCGGGTCGTGGCCGATCCCGCGACGGTCGATCCGCGCTTCCTCGTCGATGCGGCGAAGCTCGACCGGATCGCCGGGGTGATCGCGCAGCGCTGGCCGGAGACGATCGTACCGGCGCAGATCCTAGGCGAACGGCCGGATCTCGCATTGGTCGATACGATTCGCGCGGCCCGGTTGGCGCTGCTTGAGGAGCTCGAGCTGACCGAGTTGGCATGACGAAGCCACACCTGTCGCGTTAACTTACGATTCACCACGTTCGTTAAGGCGGACCCGCGGCAATCCGGGGTTGGCCCGGTTGTTGCGGCTGTCGGCGTATGTGGACCAAATTCGCCAGCCTGTTCATCATCAAGAACAAGTTCGAAGCCTTTGGCGTGATCTACGCCCTGGCGGTCGGCGCGGTCGAGCGGGGCGCGCACTATCTTGAGCAATATCCCGGCTTCGGCGGATGGTTGCTGTTCGCGGTCTGCCCGATCGCAGTGTTCATGGCCGGCGCGCGGATTTTGGACTCGGTCGAGCGGGATCACGGCTGACCCTGGCGCCAGGCGCTCCCCGGCGGGGATTGGCGACGACGCGAACTATTGCGCCCAACAGTAGAAGTTCGTCGCCTTGGGCCGATTGTGCCTTATTCAGACCAGCCATGACCGTTTCGCTTACTCACTTGCAGCGCCTCGAAGCCGAGAGCATCCACATCCTGCGCGAAGTCGTCGCCGAGGCCGAACGCCCGGTGATGCTCTATTCGGTCGGCAAGGATTCGGCGGTGATGCTCCATCTCGCCAAAAAGGCGTTCTTTCCCGGCACGCCCCCCTTCCCGCTGCTCCACGTCGACACGACGTGGAAGTTCCGCGCGATGTACGCGCTGCGCGATCGCGCCGCTGCCGACGCGGGGATGGAGCTGATCGTCCACAAGAACTCCGACGCCGAGGCGCAGGGAATCAACCCGTTCGATCACGGCAGCCTCCACACCGATCTGTGGAAGACAGAGGGGCTGAAACAGGCGCTGACCGCGGGCGGCTATGACGCTGCGTTCGGCGGTGCGCGTCGCGACGAGGAAAAGAGCCGCGCGAAGGAGCGGATCTTCAGCTTCCGCAACGCGCATCAACGCTGGGACCCGAAGGCACAGCGCCCCGAACTGTGGCGGCTCTACAATGCCCGCAAGGCGCGGGGCGAAAGCATGCGCGTGTTCCCGCTGTCCAACTGGACCGAGCTCGACATATGGCAGTATATTCTGGCCGAGCAGATCGAGATCGTGCCCTTGTACCTCGCGGCGCCGCGTCCGACGGTCGAGCGCGACGGCATGCTGCTGATGGTCGACGACGATCGCTTCCGGCTCGCGCCGGGCGAAGTCCCGGTCGATCGTTCGATCCGCTTCCGCACGCTGGGTTGCTATCCGCTGACCGGCGCGGTCGAGAGCGAGGCGACCGACCTGACGCAAGTGATCCAGGAAATGCTCCTGACCACGACGAGCGAACGCCAGGGCCGCGCGATCGACCACGACCAGAGCGCGAGTATGGAAAAGAAGAAGGCGGAGGGGTATTTCTGATGGGGACGAACATGACTTCTCCCTCTCCCCTCCGGGGAGAGGGCCGGGGAGAGGGGCTGTCGCAGGCGATACCGCTCGATACTGCCCCTCTCCACGGCCCTCTCCCCGCAAGCGGGGAGAGGGAGTATCGGCCCGACGCGCTCATCGCGGAGGACATCCACGCCTATCTCGCGCAGCACCAACACAAGTCGCTGCTGCGCTTCATCACCTGCGGGTCGGTCGACGACGGCAAGTCGACGCTGATCGGACGCCTGCTCTATGACACCCGCGCAATCTTCGCGGATCAACTCACCGCGCTCGAAGCGGATAGCAAGCGCGTCGGTACGCAGGGGCAGAACATCGATTTCGCGCTGCTGGTCGACGGCCTCGCCGCCGAGCGCGAGCAGGGCATCACGATCGATGTCGCGTACCGCTTCTTCTCGACCGCGCGGCGCAAGTTCATCGTCGCCGACACCCCCGGCCACGAACAATATACCCGCAACATGGTCACGGGGGCCTCGACCGCCGACGCCGCCGTCATCCTGATCGACGCGCGCAAGGGCGTGCTGACCCAGACGCGCCGGCACAGCTTCCTCGTCCACCTGCTCAAGCTGCGCCACGTCGTGCTCGCGGTGAACAAGATGGATCTGGTCGGCTACGATCAGGCGGTGTTCGACCAGATCGTCGCCGACTATCGCGCGTTCGCCGGTTCGATCGGGATCGCGGATTTTACTGCCATCCCGATCTCGGGTCTCGGCGGCGACAATATCGCGGCCGGATCGACCGCGATGCCATGGTACGATGGCCCCACGCTGATCGACCATCTCGAAACCGTCGACGTCGGCACCGATGCCGCGCAGCAGCGCGCGTTCCGCTTGCCGGTGCAATGGGTCAACCGCCCGAGCCTCGACTTTCGCGGCTTCTCCGGGCTGATCGCCAGTGGCACCGTCCGCCCCGGCGATCCGGTGCGGGTCCTGCCGAGCGGGCGCACCTCGCGCGTCGCACGGATCGTCACGATGGGGGGGGATCTGCCCGAAGCGGTCGCAGGCCAGTCGGTCACGCTGACGCTCGCGGACGAGGTCGATTGTTCGCGCGGCGACGTTCTCGCCACCGCCGACGCGCCGCCGCAGGTCGCCGACCAGTTCCAGGCGACGCTCGTATGGCTCGACGAAACCGCGCTGCTGCCCGGGCGCAGCTACTGGCTCAAGCTCGGCACGCAGACCGTCGGCGCGACCGTGCAGGAACCGCGCCACGCGATCGACGTCAACACGATGGCCGAACTCTCGGTCAAGACGCTCGGCCTCAACGATATCGGCGTCGCCGAAGTCTATACCGATCGCCCGCTGGTGTTCGAACCGTTCGAGGAGGGCGCGGACCTCGGCGGGTTCATCCTGATCGACCGCACCACCAACGCGACCGTCGCTGCCGGGCTACTGAGCTTCTCACTGCGCCGCGCGCAGAACGTTCACTGGCAGGCGATCGACATCACGCGCGAGGCACACGCGCAACAGAAAGGCCAGACCCCTCGCCTGCTGTGGTTCACCGGCCTGTCGGGGTCGGGCAAGTCGACGATCGCCAATCTGGTCGAGAAGAAACTGTTCGCGCTCGGACGCCACAGCTTCCTGCTCGACGGCGACAATGTACGCCACGGGCTCAACAAGGATCTGGGCTTCACCGATGCCGACCGGGTCGAGAATATCCGGCGGATCGGCGAGGTTGCGCGGTTGATGACCGACGCCGGGCTGATCGTGCTGACCGCGTTCATCTCGCCGTTCCGCGCCGAGCGCGACATGGTGCGGGCGATGCTTCCAGGCGAGTTCGTCGAGATCTTCGTCGATACGCCGCTTGCGGAAGCCGAAGCGCGCGACGTGAAGGGGTTGTACGCCAAGGCGCGCAGCGGCGAGATCGCCAACTTCACGGGAATCAGCAGCCCGTATGAATCGCCGGAGCATCCCAATATCCGGATCGACACGACCCGCGAGAGCCCAGAAGCCGCGGCCGAGCGAATCGTCGAACATATCCTTGGTGTGTGGAGCCCCGATCTTTGAACCCGACCGATCAAACCGACGCGCAGGTTGCGCGCAGCGTCGCGCTCGCCGCGGCGGTGTTGTTGCGCGACCTGTGCAAGGCGGGCGCATGCGCGGACGCGGATCTGGGGCCGCGCGGGGATGCCGAGGCGAATGTGCTGATCCTCGATCTGTTGCGCGCGGCGCGCCCCGACGACTTCATCCTGTCCGAAGAATCCGCCGATGACGGGCTGCGCTGCGCACAACGCCGCGTATGGGTCGTCGATCCGCTCGACGGCACGCGCGAGTTTCGCGAACGGCGCGACGATTGGGCGGTGCATATCGGGCTGTCGATCGACAGCGTTCCTGCCGTCGGGGCGGTCGCCTTGCCCGCGGCGGAACGCGTCTTCGTGTCGGACGACGTACCGCCGCAATGGAACGCCGCCCCGTCACGCCCGCGGATGGTCGTCAGCCGTAGCCGCGCACATCCGATCGTCAACGCGGTCGCCGCCGCCATCGGCGCCGAGCTGATCCCGATGGGGTCCGCCGGCGCAAAAGCGATGGCGGTGGTCGAGGGTCGCGCCGAAATCTACCTCCACGCGGGCGGACAATATGAATGGGACAATTGCGCCCCCGTCGCGGTCGCCCGTGCCGCCGGGCTGCACACGTCGCGCATCGACGGCAGCGACCTGGTCTATAACTGCCGCGATCCGCTGTTGCCCGACGTGCTGATCTGCCGCCCCGAATATGCCGAGCGCGTGCTGGCCGAGGTTGCCAAGGCTAGCGTCTAAGCGGCCGTCTCCGGCGCTGTTGAGCGTTGCAGTGCTTCTGCGAAGGCAGGAGCCCAGGGTCCAGCCGAACAACGCTTGGATGACATACGCCACTCTGAGTTCCTGCCTGCGCAGGAACACGGCAAACCCTTACGCCTGTACGCAAAAAGGGCCGGAACATTGCTGTTCCGGCCCCTGCCCGCTCCCGCGGAAATAGATGGTGCACCCAGAGCGATTCGAACGCCCGACCCTCAGATTCGTAGTTAGAGACAAACTGGGTTCTGGTGGGGTCCGTGGGTACCCAAGATCATTCAAATAGCCCGTTTCACGCCACGCGGCCTCCTAACTTTGGACCTTGTGGTATCTCAGGGTTGATCTATTGTGGGTACACAGTGGGTGCAGGGATTTGCGAAATGGCAACGGGGAAAATTACGAAGCGTTCCGTCGACGCTATGGCAAAAAGTGAACGGACTGAGTTCCTGTGGGACGACGAACTGTCCGGCTTCGGTCTGCGAATGACGTCCAACAACGCCAAATCTTACGTTTATCAATACCGCATGGGCGGGCGCGAGGCGGTTAAGAAGCGCTATACGATCGGGAAGCACGGCTCGCCCTGGACGCCTGACCTGGCACGCGCGGAGGCCAAGCGTCTGGCCTTGCTAGTAGGCCAAGGTATCGACCCCGCGGGTGTGGATAAGGAGCGGCGACGACAAGCGGTCGACCTGGCGTTCGCGTCTTATGTTGGGTTGTTCGTGGACGGCTATCTTAAAAGTCATTGGAAGGACTGGCAGCAAGGCAAGAGCCTGTTGGAGCGTGAGGCGGTGCCCGTCCTTCTGCGGACGCCCCTGCCCCTTATTAAGCGGTCCGACGTGGTGGCCGTCCTAGACCGCCTGACCGATCGGCCGGCAGTTGCTAAGCTGATGCACGCCACGCTGCGCAAAATGCTTAAGTGGGCCGTCAGTCGCGGCGACCTCGAACGCTCTCCTATCGAGGAAATGGATGCGCCGACCGGGCCGGCAGCACGCGACCGGGTGCTAGAAGACAGTGAGCTTGCAACCATCTGGCGTGCATCCCTTGGCATGGGATACCCGTTCGGCCCGATGTACCGCCTGTTGATCGTGACCGGGCAGCGCAGGGAAGAGATTGCCGGGCTGGACTGGCGCGAGCTGAACCGAGATTCGGAGACTTGGACCCTTCCTGCCGCTCGCGCAAAAAATGGGAAGGCGCATATTGTGCCCCTCAACGCTTTGGCCATTGCCGAGCTTGATAGCTTGGCAGTACTCTTGGCTCCGGCAACCGCAAACGATGGCGGCGAAGTTGCATGGCCGCAGCGCGGATTGGTATTTACGACCACCGGTAAGACCTCGGTATCAGGCCATTCGCGGGGCAAGTCGCGGCTTGATCGCGACGTCGCTTTGCTGCTTAAGGCAGAAGCCGAGCATGATAGTACCGAGTACCACCCTATGCCGGATTGGCGGATTCATGATTTTCGGCGGACCGCCGCAACCGGCTTTCAGCGTCTTGGTGTGCGTTTCGAGGTCACAGAAGCGGTACTAAACCACATCAGTGGTGCACGCAGTGGCGTTGCGGGAGTGTACCAGCGGCACGACTGGAAAGAGGAAAAGCGGACTGCGCTCGACGTCTGGGGCAGGCATGTTAGTGGCCTAATCGTCGTCGCAGATCAGTCCAACGTCACTCAGATCAAACGGCGAGTTGCGCCATGAGCGACGACGAAGAAGCACTTAACTTACGTGCTTACCTAGCAATGAGCCGTATCAACGCACATGCGGAACGACGTTTGGCCGAGTTACTTCGGTCCGAGGTGCCTATTCATCGAATAGTTCGAGACGCCTTAGCGGATGCAATCGAAGGTAAGAACGCGAAAGACCGCGTCACCTTGAAGGTAGTAGAGAAAACCGCCGGACCGCTCGGAGGATCAGCTGAGTCCCGCCATAAATTTCATCGTGACATGGAGATTGTCCGCTTCATAACCGAACGCATGACCGGCCCTGCGCGAACAACACGGGAACGCGCCCTCGAGGAGGCGGCGTCGAGGTTTCACGAGAGTGAAGCGACGTGCGACAAGGCCTTGGGTAAAGGCACCAAGTTCAGACAATGGGTCTCTCAGCACTACCCCGACAGGCCGGGTATACTGCAGGAATTGACCGATGAGCGATATCGCCAGTTCCTCCAAGCCGAATATCACTATTTACTGACTAACGACCGGTTAAATGATGGAAATCGCTTCACATAATTCCAAATTTCCGTTTCCGTAAGAACGCTCTGCGGAACCTGAGAAACCTTCGTTCGCCCACCGTCCCCCTTGGTGGCCGAATTGAAGGAAAGTATTATGTCGCACGCCCTCACCACCGATGATGCGGCAGCTCGCATTGGGCTTGCCTACTCAACCATGAAAAAGCTTCGCCTGGCAGGTACCGGCCCAAAGTTTATGAAACTTGGTCGGGCAGTTCGATATCGCGCCATTGATCTCGATGAGTGGATGGCCGCTCGAGTAGTATCCAGCACTTCTCAGCAGAGCGCTGCGTGAGCTATGCCGCTAACATCGGCAGTAGCCAATAAGCAGAAAGGCCGCCCTGTGGCGGGGCGGCCTCCCAGAATCTTCGTCAACCACGACAACACTGCAGATAGCATCAACAACTGCCAGGTTCAATATCTGCGGCAGCGCTACGGTATTGCACCTAGCTTGGCGGGGACGCTTGCGTCCTTGGCGTTCGGGGGTGCGGCATGATGACGCATAACTCTCCGAACGTGCAGCGTCTTCATAGCCAAATTCGGGCAGCAACCGAACTCGCGGATCTCGACGAACTGCCACTGTGGCGAACGTATGACTTGCTCGCGTTCGCGGCAGCTGAATTGCCGCTGCTGATAGCTGAGATGGAAGACCCAACTCCGAACGGCATCAAGGCGCGGCGCGATGTCGCGATCCACCTCGCGGCTGAGATGATGCGCCGTCTGGTTGAAGGCGAAGGTCCCCACCGATGAACGCGGCCCCGTTCCTATTTCGCCCAACCAGCGAGATCCCCCCACGATCAACTGGTGATCCTTTTGCTGACCTTGAAGCGCCGGCTCTTGAGGGCGACGTCAAACCGAGCGGACCGTGGGAATATGTCGAGCGGCGCCCGATGATCCAGGTCCGTGCAGGCGAGTTGCACAATATTGCCACCGAGGCAGAAACCGCGCTGATAGCCGCAGGAGCGCCGCTCTATGTGCGTGGGGGCATCGTTCGGCCTGCGGTCGACGATATGCCCGCCGCTCACGGGCGTCGCACGAAAGTCGCTCGGCTTTGCCAAGTCGATAGCAGTATGCTTGTCGATCACTTGTCTCGCGCAGCCGATTGGACGAAGTGGAACGAGCGCAAAAAAGGGCTTGTTGCGACCGATCCCCCGCGCGACGTCGCCGCGGTCATATTGTCGCGTGACGGCGAATGGCGTTTCCCTCGCCTGGCGGGTGTGATCACGACGCCGACGCTTCGACCAGATGGCACAATCCTGTCGCACCCCGGCTATGACGAGGCAACGCAACTGCTGTTGCTGAACCCGCCCCCCATGCCTCCAATCAGCGACAAGCCATCCCGCAAACAAGCTCTGTCAGCGCTCGCGTTCCTTGACGCGTTGCTGGACGAGTTTCCTTTCGTCGACGACGCGAGCCGTTCCGCAGCGCTCTCTGGACTCATCACACCCGTGGTGCGGGGCGCGATGGCGGTGGCGCCGCTTCACGCAACGACCGCCCCGGTAGCGGGATCCGGTAAAAGCTACATCATCGATCTCGCCAGCGCGATCAGCACCGGGGAGCGCGCACCTGTAATTGCGGCGGGCCGGACCGAGGAGGAAACGGAGAAGCGCTTAGGCGCCGCCCTACTCAACGGTCAGGCAATCGTCTCGATCGACAACGTGAACGGCGAGCTCGGCGGCGATGCGCTGTGCCAGATGATCGAGCGCCCCGTCGTTTCCGTCCGCCCGCTTGGCGTCTCCAAACTGGTCAAGGTCGAGAGCCGCGCCACGACATTCGCCACCGGCAACAATATCCAACTTGTCGGGGACATGACGCGGCGCACGCTCCTTTGCTCGCTAGATCCGAACATGGAGCGACCGGAGCTTCGGACGTTTCACGCCAGCCCCTTCGACCTCGTGCTCGCCGACCGCGGGAAATACGTTGCGGCGGCACTGACGATCGCGAGAGCTTACGTTGCGGCCGGGTATCCCGGGCTTTTGCCTGCGCTTGCCTCATTCGAGGACTGGAGCCGGTTCGTTCGCTCCCCGCTGGTGTGGCTTGGTCGCGCGGATCCGGTCGAGACTATGGATAAGGCTCGCGCCGAAGATCCCGTGATCGCCACGCTCAGCGGTGTGCTCACTTCATGGCACGCCGCCGTCGGTCCGTCGCCACGAACGACCGGCGAGATCAGAGAGGCGGCAGAGCTGCGGGACTCTTTCAACGGAAGCATCAACGGCGCTTTGCGTGAAGCTCTGACCGAGGTGGCGGACGACAAACGCGGAGGCATCGACCCCAAACGGTTGGGCCGGTTTCTGTCACGCTATCAAGGCCGCATCGTTGACGGGCTGAAAGTGATGGCTGGCGACGACGCGCACGCCAAGCAGAAGAACTGGCGAGTGGTCCGGGCATGACGGGTCAGCTTGCGGGTATAAGCGGGTATAAGCGGGTAACTTCTCTGCCACATGTGGAATTTTCGCAGTCTTATCCTTTGCTAAATCTGGGGAAGCGGCCGGAAACGTACCCGCATTTACCCGCCACTACCCGCAACCTGTTTTGAAACACGAACAAGGAAACGGACAATGAAGGACCAAGATTTTCGCATTAGCACTATCGACGCGGCAACTACGCGCGCGCTTGGGGCAGCGTCGGACTTTGCCGCAGAGGCACCCTCAGCCGAGCCCGTCCGCCGCCCATACAGGGGCGTGCCTCGTGATTTCGTGGAAAGGTGGCCTCAGGTTGGCTGGGGTAAGGTGACTGGGGCTGAGGCGGAGTGGAACGCACACGCTCGCACCATCTCGCGCTGGCTTGATGAATGTGGCCGGAGCGAGATGATCCTGGCGCGTAAGCGGTATCTCGATGCGCAGCGGGCAGTTGCCGGGCGCGCGCGTCGCAAGCGTTACGTGCTTGGTCGGACGCTCAATCCGATCGCCGGACAGGGCGAATGAGGCAACCCGCTAATCATCAATTAGAGGGTAGGTCTTCACGAATGGCCGATTCTCGAGACTCTTCGAACCGATACGGCCACAAAAGAGAACGGTAAACCCACCAGGAACCCGCAGCCCCCTATTTCATAGAGCCTGACGGCAATCCTAGCCCCTTAAGCGCTGCAGGGGATGCAACCGATAACGCCTGATTAGTACACGCAAGTTGGGCGGTGATGTATTCAAGCAGGGTGTCCTGCTCACTCGCTTCGTCGGACGCGTTCAAGAAGTTTTGGATAATCTCGGACACCTCGGCTGGGAGTGCCAATACATCAAGATCAGCGTACCGTCGTAACTTTACCATGGCCTCCCGACCCCGGTCTTTCGCAGCATCCATAAAATAATCAGCGTATTTATCGTCGGACTCTTCATCATACAGCTGCATATCCAGTAGTCGCTTACGGTCATGAAGAGCTTCGATGACAATCGCACAGCCGTCGAAACGACGCTGCCACCAGCGTTCGCGGTAGAAGCGGTGAAGCGATAGCCTCATCGTAAGCCACGCCGCAATCGCGCCGCCTACGCCGGAGCCAACTAGCGTTACCAAGAGTTGCTGCCACCATGTCATGACCACGGGATGGGCTGAATATTGTGCCGATGTCGAGTCCGATGGCGGTAGTTTTTGCACATCGCCTTCCGCCACTGTCAGACCATGCCAAGGAAGATTTACACTCGCGTAAGCGATCATGCCATCGTTCCAGCCGAGACGGCGCTTAACGACTTCGGCGGCCTGCGCGCCGGCTACACCGCAACGTCGGTGCTACAGGATGGCGAGCGGTCGTCTTTCAGCATGGCGTTCATGGATAGCGCTGCCTCGCCCGCTAGATCGCACGTGCTGCGCGATGCCGTCGGTGCACCGGTCACGCTGGTCGACGCTGCCTCCGGCTCGCAAATGAAGCTCACCCCGGATCACATCAACGCAATCGAAACAGCGGCGTCAAAAGCCGGCCTGAGCGTCGACGCCTACGTCACTGACGTCCTGCGTTACGCGCCCGCCAACTAATGAAAGGGAACACTATGCCAATCACCCTCACCGATCACGAACGCGCATTCGCCGGCAGTCCCGAGGGTCTGCGCGACATCGCCGCAGCCCGGCGTTTGCACGAAACCCGCGAGGCTCACAAAGGTGTGAACGCCCGCCAGTGGAACGATGCGATGCAGGCGAACGCTGTCCGAAACCTGACGACCGCAAACGCCCGCGCTCGTGTGATGGCCGACGCGTCGGCTGCTTCCAGCGCTGCACAGCTCGAGGTCGCCCGAGCCGTCCACGCTGCCACCACGATCGTTCGCAAGGACAAGATGCGCAGCGCATGGAAGGGGAGGTAGGGATGCCACTCAACGCATTGTCGCTCACCGGGACCCTCGGCACCATCGGTCGCCCTTTTTCGGCTGGCATCGTGGGGCTTACCGCCGGTTCGACGCTTGAAGTGCTGCCGGATTGCACGCCTGGCCTCGACGTTGTGAACGGTCGCGTCAGCTTTGGGAAACTGTCCAGACCGGCAAACAACGTCGCCCTGCGCGAAAGTCTTAGCGGTGTCGGCGTGCGTGAGACGCGCATCGCGGTCTCGGGGCTGGCTTTCCAGTTGATGCCTGACAGCTGGGACTTCTCGTCGCGGATTAAACCGGGCCAAGTGATTGCAACCTTCGGAGATCCCTTTCTCGGAACGTTCGAGAACCTTGACGCGCCGACGTCTTGGTCAACGGTTGGAACAGTGCCCCCACAGTTGGCGCTCGTCGGGCCGGGCGTCATCCCCGGCGCCGCGACGGCCATCATCGCGGGCGCGGCGGCTCCTGTCGCGGGCACGACCTACAGCATCTCGGTGCGGGCAACCTCCGGCGCCGGCGGTGGAGCTACGGCCACGTTCTTGTCCTTGAAACCACCGCCACCTCTGGCGGGAACCATCGTCGCCACTCTGCCACTCGTTTGTATTTGACCCGGAGAAACCGCACCATGTCCAAGCCCATTCCCCTCGACGAACAGATCGTTGCAGCCCTCACCAGCGCTTGCACGTCTGCCGCCGCCGCTGCCGTGCTCGAGGATGCAGAACGTCTGCTGACCGATCTGACGAAGCAGGCCGATGCCGCCGATGTCGCCAGCCTGAGCCCGCTCGCCACGTCGACCGAAGCCCGCACGCTTCGCCGGGAAGCGGAGGATCGCCGGTTCGACGCAGATCGGATGGAAGCCTCGGTATCGGCGCTCAGCGCCCGCGTATCGGAGCTCGAAGGCGAGGAACGGTCCGCCGCTCGCGACGCAGCCCGCATCGCAGCAATTGCGGAACGTGACGCTCTGGCCTCCGAAATCGCGGAGGAATACCCTAGGATCGTATTCGCGCTGACGTCGCTGGCCAAACGCATTGCCGAAAACGACGAGCTTTGCCGGCTCAATTCTATCACCGAGTCCGCTGAGGCAATCGGTCGCGGCGTTCCAACGAACTTCTATGTCGGTGGCACCTGCACGTTGCACCGCATCGGGGACATGAAAGTCGGCATGCCAACTTCCGGCCATATGGCTTGGGACGCGGACGGCACGGGTGGCTGGCGGTGGCCAGGCTTGACATTGGCACGCTCCGAGCGGCCCGCCGCCAGCGATGGCTAAGCCCCCGGCCCGCCGTCCCCGTTCGGACGCGGGGACAACCAAACCCATGTCGGACGCGATGACCGACGCAATCCCTGAGATCCTTCGCAGGCTTGGTGAAGGCGAGAGCCTCAACGCGATCTGCAAGACCGACGGCATCCCCGACCGTGAGACGGTGCGGCGATGGGAGGGGCGAGATCAAGAACTGGCCGAACGCATCTATGAAGCGCGCGAGGCTGGTTTCTTCGATCGGGCAGAGCGCGCGGTGGAAGCCGCGAAAGCCGCCACCGACCCTCAACTAGGTCGCTTAGCCTTCGACGCCGAGCGCTGGTATCTCGGCAAGCTTTCCAACGCGTTCGCCGAGCGTCCGGCCAAGGTCGATTCTCAAACCAATATTCAGGTGAACGTCGATGCCAGCAATCCCTTTGGACGCCTTGCAGAATTCATGGACCGCGCTGCCGCCACAGTCGCAAGCGGCGCTGGCAGCACGTACCGAGTGGTTGACGAAAGCGAGGCCGGATCAGGTAGCACCTGAGGGCGACTGGACGACCTGGCTGCTATTGGCGGGCCGCGGCTGGGGAAAGACTCGCGTCGGCGCCGAAGATGTCGGGTGGTACGGCCAGCGCTTCGCCAAGTCCCGCATAGCGGTGGTCGCGCCGACGATCGCGGATGCGCGCGATACCTGCGTCGAGGGCGAAAGCGGCCTGCTTTCCGTCATTCCCGAAATCTGCATCCAGACTTGGAATCGCTCGCTTGGCGAGTTGATCCTGACGAACGGCACTCGGTTCAAGCTGTTCGGCGCGGAAGAACCCGAGCGTCTGCGCGGTCCCCAGCACCATCGCGCCTGGTGTGATGAGATCGCCGCCTGGGGAAGGCCCGAGACGTGGGATCAAGTCCTGTTCGGGCTTCGCTTGGGCGAGAACCCGCAGGCGATCATCACAACCACGCCAAAGGCAACGCCGCTGGTCAAGGCGCTGGTCAAGCGCGCCGGAACGATCA
Organism: Sphingomonas echinoides; assembly: GCF_029623395.1. Classification (GTDB taxonomy): domain Bacteria; phylum Pseudomonadota; class Alphaproteobacteria; order Sphingomonadales; family Sphingomonadaceae; genus Sphingomonas; species Sphingomonas echinoides_A. The sequence continues at coordinate 58,331 of NZ_JAPYKK010000003.1, read as the reverse complement.
TCACCCGAGGATCCACGTTCGACAATTCGGCCAATCTTTCCGCGTCCGCGCTGGCGGGGCTGCGCGATCGCTATGAAGGCACGCGCCTCGGTCGGCAGGAATTGCACGCAGAACTGTTGCTCGACACGCCTGGCGCTCTGTGGACACTCGAGATGCTTGACGGATGCCGGGCAAGCGCTGGCGATGATCCTTGTCGACCAATCTTCAACGGTGCGCCCGTTGACCTCGAGCGGATCGTGGTCGCGGTCGACCCGAGCGGGACAAAGGGCGACGGCAAAGGCGACGACATCGGCATGGTGGTTGCTGGCAGGGGCAAGGATGGCCGTGGCTATGTCCTCGCCGATCTGACGTGCCAGTTGCCGCCTGACGGCTGGGCTCGTCGTGCAATCGAAGCGGTGGCGACCTTCAAGGCGGATCGCATCGTCGCTGAGCGCAACTTCGGTGGCGCGATGGTCGAGGCGGTCATTCGAACCGCGGACAAGAACGCGCCTTACAAGGAGGTGACGGCATCGCGCGGCAAGGTCGCGCGTGCGGAGCCGGTGGCAGCGCTCTACGAACAGGGGAAGGTCAGTCACGTTGGCAGCTTGGCGGATCTAGAAGACCAGATGTCGAGCTTCACCGCGGCGGGATACATCGGGAAAGGCTCACCCGATCGCGCCGACGCGTTGGTATGGGCGCTGACAGAGCTGATGGTCGACCAACCGTATGAGTACGATATGGCGGCATTGGTCGGAGATGCCCCTATGCCGCCGTTGTCAGGTGGTGGATTTGGTCACCACAACCACCCGCTTCTGTCGCGTTACGGTTGGTAGTCCGCAGCAGATATCATCAAGGTTTAAAGCGCGTCTATTCCTTTGCGGTGCTGTTGGCGCGAGGCGAAATCGTCACCATTTGCAAAAATTCGACACAGCCCTTCAAGCAAAAGGTGCGGGTGAGTGTCGCCAAAATTCTAACTGCGCCGCCACCAGCCGCGTTTTTTGCCGTTCGTGTGTCCGGCCATCCTGTCCCACTCGTCAAAATTAGTAGCATGGTGCACGGACGTTCTTCCAGTGGCGAGATCTATGCAAACCGAGATACGAGCCACGTGGCTACGGCCAAAGAAATCGCGGTATATCGCCCCTCCGACAAGGTAAACGATCTTAGTATCGCTTCTCAGTTCCAATTCACCAAATTCATAACGCTCTTCACCGGCGATGAGCACGTCTTTCTTAAATTTTCCTAGTGTGAAGAAAGCCTCGATCGGTGCGGCCTTAACGGGCGCTTTCGCGAGCAAACCCAAGTCCGCATGATAGATCATCACTGGTGTTCTGCCTCTGTTCACCAAAGACACTTGAGCAGACGTTCCTCTACTTAACAAGTCGACTACCGGGACGAGGTAACCTTTCTCGGCCTGCTGAAAGAGATCGAGGCTCTTTTTAGCGGCTCTAGCGGCCTCGGCGGCCGCCCAAGCTGCCCAAGCAGTGGCGAACAAAGTGGCAATGATGGCGGCAAAGCCAGCCCTGGTCCAAAAGAGGGTGCTTGTACTGACGGCATTTGCATCCCGAGCGGCGTTGTTGGCCTCTATCCCGATCGCATTGGCGTTACGGGCAGCCGCCACGCTCGCCCATTGAGCACAGAGTTCAGATTCGTCACGTTCTTGGGGGCTATCACAACGGGGCTGGTATTTCTTTGTGCCTGGCAGCCTCCCTATCGTACTCGATGACGAACTCTTAGCGGCCTGATTTTGATCGGTAGCGGGCTTTTCTGCCAAGGCCTCATGCTGTGCCAGTAGGCAGCTCAGCAATCCAAGAGTTGCACGGACGATGAACCGATAGCCTCGAGACATTGGATCAGGAACACCGCTGTAAATTTACCCCGCGCCAGCTTGTTCCTGATATTTGGTTCGGTGTCCATCTGCACTGATGGAGGTAGTTTAGGCCGGGCCTGTGCGCTTCAGTCCCAACCATGCTTTACGAACCGACCCCTTGCGCCCTTCCCGCCTCTGATACTGGTCGGTTCGTTTCTCAGACGTTGGGAGTCGTTCACCCAACGGTCGACGCGCTAGCCTCTCGTTGTTCTTCCGGGCGAGGTGCGGGCGCGTCGGCACCATCACAATAGGGAGTGCAGCATGTCGAAAACCCTTGTGGGAATTCTCGAGATAGGCGCCGCGATCGGCCTGCAATTCGTTCCTGGCATCGGGACGGTTACAGGCATATCGATTGGCCTGTCGCTCGCCGCGTCTGGCCTCACAAATCTCTTCACTCCCGGCCCACCGCGTCCTGAAGGCACAGAGACTGCCATAAAGTCTCCGACGCCTGTCCGAATGTCTGGCTACGGAGCACCGCGGTCGTATTACTACTGGAAAGTTGCATGACGGCGTTGATTGGTCTCGTGCAGCCTCACGGCGCGTTCCTGCTCACTGACGGGGCCAGCTTCGACGCTGACCATAACGTCCGTCAGATCGGCAGCAAGGTTGTCGAGTTGCCTGGGCAAAACATGGCGATTGCCTGGTCTGGATACGCGATGATCCACGATCTCGAGGCGGGTGTAGCTGCCGCAGGCTCGACGCAGCGCGAGATCTTGTCCGCCTTGCCCGGAATCGTCCAGCGAATGGCAACAGCAAACGTAGCCGTCGGCGTGCGTGATGGTGTGCCAACGCCGCCACTGTATCTCTTGGTCGCGCTATGGGACGCCGCCGCAGACGAACCACAACTGTGGGCGATCCACAGCTGCACGCAAATCTTCGGTCCGGTGTACACTCCATATACGTTGATTCGAGTGGAGCAGTATGGCGCCCTTGGACCACAGCAGCAGACCGTGATCTTCGGTCGCCCGGTCAACCAAGCGGATCCCGCAGACTTTGACGTGCGTCGAGACGGGCTGACGCTCCTCGAGGCTGAGCGCGCCGAGCCGTACGAGGACGGCCACTACGCGGTCGGAGGGTTTGCTGAGCTGACGACTGTGACTGCCGATCGGGTCGAGAAGGAGATTTTGCGGCGTTGGGACGACCCGCTCGGGAAACCAATTACCCCTTGATCAATAACGACGGCGCCACGCCTACCGCGAGTGCCGCGATACAGCGTTCCCCGTTGACTTGCTGCCGTAATCCATCACGATGCCCCATCGGTTTGGGAAAGCCGATTTACACCGGGGGGATGCAATGAATAGGTTTGTATACGCGCTTTCGAGCGCAATGGTTTTCGCCTGCTCGCCTTGCGGTGCCCAGGTCGCTCCAACGCCAGTCAACGCGCCGGCAATGCAGGTAGGCGTCGCGCCTGACAATATGCTTCGCACCGGGACAGAAATTCAACTTAAGCTATCGGAGCCGTTGAGCACGAAGGGCAAGGCCTTACGCGTTGGCTATCACTTCCAGATGGAAGTCGCCGAAGCCGTGTCTGTGAACAATCAGATCGTAATCCCTGCCGGCAGTCCTGCGACTGGCGAAGTCACCGAGGTTCGCAATAAGGGAATGTGGGGGAAGTCAGGTCACCTGACGGCGAGCATCTTGTATGTCCGGGTCAATGGTCGCCAGATCAGGTTGTCCGGAACGTTCGACGACAAGGGCGTCACCGGCACTGCGGGGGTTGTTGCCGCGATCGCCTTTGTACCGGTCGTCGGGTTCTTCACCACAGGCACAAGCGCAAGCGTTGCCTCCGGCGCGCAGGTAAAGGGGTTCATTGCCGAGGACGTTCCGTTGGCGTTCGCCCAGGCGCCAGCACCGATGGTCGTTCCCGCCGCGCTTCCCACTGCCCCGATCATCAAGGCTGCTGCCACTACCGGAAAATAAACTGCCGTTGGCTTCGGTAATGACGACGATGGAACGGGGTGTCAGAGGGCATTATGCTTTCGAACGCCGCTGACACCCCGCCTGCCTTCTCTTGCACCGTTACACGCGTTCACGACGGAGATGGTCCGCTTTGGTGCGCGAACGGTGTGAAGATACGAGTCGCGGGCATCCAAGCGCCGGACTTCGAAGATACGGCGCCATGTCGGAAGCGCCGCGCTAATTCTACTTGCTCGAACGTCGACGCGGAGCGCAGCCGCGTCGTCGTCGAGCGCCTAATCTTCCACCAGACAATGGTCTGCCAACCCATGGGCAAGAGTTATTCGCGCGTCGTTGCTCGCTGCACTCTACAAGACGGGCGATCACTATCCTGCGCGATACTAGCGGCGGGCGCAGCGGTGCGGTGGGATCGGTACTGGCGCCGCTATCATATGGGGGAATGCCGATGACGCCGGACATTGAGCGCTGGGCTGAAGCCCTGGCCGCATACCGCGCCCACGGCGAGCGCGCGCACGTCCATGTAGCCGAGCGTATTGGCACACTCGCGACCGATGGTGACCAAGCCGGCGTCGACCGATGGAAACAGATCGCTGTTCGGCTTGACCAGTTGATCGGTGGCTCGTTGCAATAGCGAGGGTACAAGGGAGTTTGACGCTCACTCGTCCGCCGCCGCCGCCCGAGTGAGCGCCAAGCGACGCCGGGACAGGATGAGCGCTCGGTTGACACTCGCCACGAATCAACCACTTTGCGTTCTTGCAGCTCTGCGTTTCCGACTCTGCAGCTTAAAGGACCGCTTCTCTGTCTTGTAAGGAAACTGTGACCGCTGGGGGCTGCTATGGGCTTTGAGGTACACGACGCACCGCGCCTTCTAGCGTCGCTGTGCGAACTGCCGCGAGAAACAGGCTGGCTGGAATTTAAGGAAAATAAGTTCGAAGCGGCGACAGTCGGCAGCTACGTCTCCGGGCTCGCCAATGCCGCAATGCTCGAAAACAAGGACTCTGCGTTCATGGTTTGGGGTGTCCGCGACGGCGATCACGAGATCGTCGGGACAACGGTCGACTTGGCCGCGGCTACCGTTGGTGCAGAACCGTTCATGCTTTGGCTAAATAAGTATCTTACGCCTCATATCAATGTTCACCATGTCGCCTTCGATGTTTCAGGCAAGCATGTCGAGATGCTGTGCATCGAGCCTGGGTACATCCAACCGGTAGCTTTCCAAGGGAAAGAAACGGTTCGAGTTGATTCAGCTCTACAATCGCTGAAGAACTATCCCGAACGAGCACGGTCATTGTGGCAGATTACGTCAAGCTACTCGTTCGAAAAGTCTGTCATTATCGCGCACGCAACACCTGACGAAATATTTAACAATTTCGCCATAAAGAAACTTCTAGCCCTGTTTGGCCATGAGGGAAAGTCTCAGGCGCTAATGCTTGATAATCTCGAGTCGCGCGGATTGATCGAATCTAATATGCAGGGCGGATACACCGTCTTTGCGTTACTTGGACTTGGCGCTGCTGAGAACTTAAACGACTTCCCCCTTTCCAAATTTAAGGGCCTTCGTGTAACGGTCTACAAAGGGACTGATAAGCTCGAGTCGTCCGATGATACTGAAGGACAGCGGGGATACATAACGTCCTTTAAAGCGATGCTTTCATTTATAATGGGGAAAATTCCCAGCGCTGAACAGATGCTGCATGGTGTGCGAACGAAGGTGTACGCTATTCCCGAATTAGCAATACGAGAATTTCTTGCCAACACGCTGGTGCATCAGGATTTGACAAGCCGGGGTTCGCGCCCACTGGTCGAGATATACAAGGATCGGGTCCGTTTTATCAACCCAGGTCGCCCATTGGTGGACCCTGACCGGTTCATTGACACCCCTTCCCGGTCCCGCAACGAGCAGCTCGCGACTTTGATGCACCAAGCCGGCCTCTGCGAGTTGCGAGGCAGCGGCGTCGACCGAGCGATACGCGAGATTGAGCGCGCAATCTTACCGCCCCCGTTGTTTTCCCAAGTGGAGGGATCAACAATCGTAACCGTATTCATGCCGAAGAAATTCGCTGACATGACATCCGCTGAGCGGATCCGCGCTTGCTTTCAGCACGCTCAGTTGCTGCACGAACGCAACGAAGAACTCAGCAATGCATCGCTTCGGTCACGATTTGGGCTTCCAACAACCCAGATTTCCCAGGTTTCAAACGTCATTCGCGACGCCATCAACGAGGGGCGCATTAAGCCTCTCGACCCCGATCAAGGCAACCGGAATGCTCGTTACATTCCATCCTACGCGTAGAATTTTTATATGTTTCGTTCGCTTAAATTGATGCAGCGCTTGAGAATAATCATTTTAAAACAGCAGCCTATCCGGAAGTTTTTATTTGTTCCTGGATTGCCTGTGGGTCGTTGATGGTGGGATAGCTGGATGTGCAACCGCGCCCGCAGCAGCAACCGCGATCGACGCCGGAGAACGTTTGGTTACTGCGCCTGAGCCGCAACGCACGCGCACCAAACCGTTGCGCCCATTTCCTCGAGCTTAGACGATGACCTGTCGCCAATGGTAATCTTCTCGATTTTGCTAGCAGCCCGACTCTTCGGCGGGCGCTTCTTTCCGCTGGGGCCGTTAAGCATCGGGCTTGCGCTTTGTTACGCGCTTTACGGCATCCGGATGTTTTTCCCAAACTTTCGCAAACGCTTGATCCGCCGTAGCGCCGCCAGACATATCCTTTTGGAGCGTCGCTCGAATAAGGGCTAAGTCTTCTTTTTTGCTCGTACGCTTTGTCATGTCGGCTCTCCATCCTCTGCGCTGAGCATAAAGGAGGCCGGTGGCGGACGCGACTGGCAATCCGGCAATTTTAAGACTGCAAGACCAGCTGATTGCGTGGCTTACAAACCCGTAGTCGCTTTGTATGAAGGCAATATGAGGGAGATGGTCCGGACACTTCGGGATAATTGGTCTGTGATCGCGGGAGCCCCCTGGGCGTTCGCGATAGTGGCTGGTTTGATGTCGGGTCTGATCTGGATCGTCCTTAAGGAGTTCAGTAAGCGCCAAATCGAAGGCCTGAAGCATCAGATTGAAAATCTAGAAGCGAGGTTGAAGCTCCGAGACGATGAGATTGCTGATTATAAGCGGAAGCTTCAAGGAGCTACGCCGAAAGAAGCAGGTGAGCGAATTGCTGAGCTTGAACGGCAGGTATTGGAACTGCAGCCAAAGCAGAGGTCTCTAACGCAAGACCAAAAAGCTTGCATTGGCCGCCATGTTGCAGGCAATGCGCTACCTAATGATCTGCTAAACATTATATACGTAGGAAGCTCTCCGGAGTCTGCGATCTACGCTCACGATTTTAAAGAGGCCCTTTCTCTCGGAGGATGGTCTGTTGAGCCGGACACGGTTCTTTTTGGGTCGCGAGTGATGAACAAGGGTTTGACGCTTGCGCAAGCTTCCTCTGATGAGCACAAAACCGTCTCAAAGATTCTGGCTACCGCGCTTCGCAAGGCAGACGTTGAATTTAAAGAAGAACGCAACGAAAACCTGGCAGACGTCCGGCTCTATATCGACATGTTTCACTGAAATACTTGGCCTGTTAAGGCGCTGGCTATTATCGGTTCACACGCAAACTGTCCTCTAATCTGGAAGCTCGCGCAACACCGGCGGAAGCGTCTTGATACCGTAGGACGCGGCTGTCCGACCCCATGCATGTTCTAGCAATCGGCGGATCGCTTCAGGACGCGAGAACCGCCCCCCGTCTTCTTCAATCCAGTCGTCAAGGCGACGAAGTTGCTCGGGATCCAGACGAACCATAACCGGCGTCGCGCCTGTCCGCGGACGGCCACGGGGTGATTTTTCAATATCGTCTATTGCGTTACTCATGCATTAACGATATTAGAAAAGGCGAAGCGGCGCAAGGCTTAGGACCCTCACGCCGCTTCTAACCGCAACCGTTCTAGGACAACGATCATGGCTACTCACGCCCCTAACACGGGCGCACCCCTAAGTGCGCCATTTAATCAAACCTCGCCAGCATCAACCGTATCCCCCTTTCGTATCGCTGAGGGACAGTATCGCACCGCGGTTGAGCGGTTTGAAGGCTTGCCCCAAAATCTGGAACGAGAGGACAAAGCCACCTTTGATCGCGAGCATGACCAGTTCATTGCGGCGGTAAATGCGGTCGACGAAGCGCCTGTCGCTGACTGGAGCGAATTTGCGACCGCGTTCGAGATCGCGTGCGACTTGGGGCAAAGTATCCCGAGCGATAATCTTGTGTCGAAGCTTTTGGCAGACGTCCGACGATTGTCTGATCACAACGGTATGAAGACAGCTGAGCGGGCGGCGCTGGAGACCCTGAACAGCCGCTTCGACCACACAGCGGCGATCGCGCGCATCATAGGCATGCACGACGATCTGCCTGCGGATATCACCGACGCGATCCGCGGCGTAGGCGACACGTTAGACGAGCTGTGCGGACGAATGGACGCAATCCTTAATCCTGTGGCGCGGGAGAACGGGCAATGACCTGTCACGTAATTGAGCGCGCAGCGGTGCCCGCGGACTTCGCGGAAACCTACGTCGCCGGCGGGTGGCGCGCGATCGATCGGCGATACGGGGCAAAAACCTCGCGCCTGTGGGAATGGATCCGCTTGTCTCGCGATGCAATCGTGGCACTATCTGACCGCAGCAATAAGCCACCAGCGGAGCAATGAGCATGACCGCCGCAGCAGATAAGGACCGCAGGCGGGATTGCCTGCTGCGGTTCCCGGAAGTCCGACGCCGGACCAGTCTGGCAAGCTCGACCGTCTATCGACGCATGGACGAAGGCACGTTCCCGCGATGCAAGAAGCTGAGCGTGCGTGCCGTCTACTGGTACGAGAGCGATATCGAAGAGTTCATCGCCGATCCGCTTGGCTACCGGGCACCATAGGCGATGCGTAAGTATGCTGTCCGACTACGCACACGCGGTCGGACAGCATTGCAAACACCATAGTTTTGGCGAACCTTCGGAGAAGCGACATGGCAACGCGGCCACGGGACAACCGACAAGAGCTTTACGATGCCGGCAAATCAGATCGCCAGATCGCGCGAGAGCTCGGCAAGGATCGCAAGTCCATATGGCGATGGCGGACGAACGCCGGTTTGCCGCCGCTACAAAAGCGGCTCAGCCCCCTTCCGAAAGAAGAGCGCGAGCGGAGGATCGCGTTTCACTTGATTGGCCTTAATGATGTGGCGATGGCGATGCTGTGCAATATCACGCGCCAGACAATGCAGGAGTGGCGAACCTATTATAGCCTGCCAGTAAATCACAAACACAATAACAAAGCGCCCCTCCCAGCTATCCAGATGTTGAGCATGGACGTAGATGCGGGTTACGGATCGATGCACCGACGGCTGCGCGACGACAGTTGGTCAAGTTGGTTAGAGGAAATGGGCGCTACAGTTTGCTAGCATCGGTAAGCCTTCCGCTGGTCTGGCCGCCGTAAAGCGCCTCACAGGTTTCATGAACACCCGGCGGCATGCTTCACTGCACGCCCCAGAAACGCTCGATGCCAGCCGACTTCCCGGAGATGTTCGTGCTGCTCGGGCATAAGACAATCGAGTATCACTATTGCGCGGGCATCGGCACGATCAAGCGTTGGATGCGCGAGTATGGTGAGGCGGATCTAATACAGGTCCGCCGGGGCTACTTGCGCAAGCTCTATGCGTCGAAGGGCAGCAGGACGGCAGCGGGATCAAAACCCGGCGTGCGGTTCGGCGGCTTTCCCGAAATGGCGGCAGGCAATCCCGCGCTCGCCATGATGCCGGTCCGACAGGCGCGCCGGATATGGCAGGATGAAATTTGGGTGCCGGTGAACGGCGGGAAGCCAAAACCGGACGAATTTGCCGCCGGCTTTTAGGACCACGCTAGGAACCCGTCCCATTCTGAGAGCGTGGGTGCCGCGTGGGTATCTGCGTTTCCGCCAAACAAAAACGGCCCCCATTCCGTTAGGAGTGGAGGCCGCTAAGCCCTTGCCAGATCAAGGGAAATAGATGGTGCACCCAGAGCGATTCGAACGCCCGACCCTCAGATTCGTAGTCTGATGCTCTATCCAGCTGAGCTATGGGTGCCTGGAGACGCGCTGTTAGCCGGGCCGTTCGGGGGGCGCAAGACCTTTTCCGCGTTGCGGCAATTTTTTGTGCCGATCCTCGAACGTTGCGCGGGCGGAGCCATCGGCATAGAGCGAATGCAGATGACCTACCGTGCAAATCCCAGCCGCCTCGTCGTGGCGTTCCTCCTTGTGACGGGCGGGTGCACCACACCGCGGTCCGCCGAATTCCCCTCGCTTCTGCCCCGAGCGATCGAATCGCGCAGCGACGCCGAGCCGGTCGCGCCGGTCATGATCGTCGAAACCGAACCCGCGACCGATGCGACGCTGGTCGATCTGGAGAAGGCGATCGACACCGCCGCCAAGACGTTCGATGCCGCCGCCGACGACGCCGACCGCAACGCCAAGGCCGCGCAGGGGGATGCGGTCGGCAGCGACCGCTGGATCGCCGCCCAAACCGCGCTGGGGCAGCTCGACGGGCTGCGCGCGACGACGTCGTCCGCGATTACCGATCTGGACGAGTTGGCGCTGACGCGCGCAGCGGCGGGCAAGCCCGACTATCCCGCGATCGCGACCTTGCGGCAGAAGGCGCAGGCGGCGTTGCAAAAGCAGGCAGCGCGAATTCAGGAGATCCAGGCGAGGCTGAAGCCCGCCTGACGTTCTTGTGTTCCTGCGAAAGCAGGAACCCAGAGCCAAGCCGAACAACGGCTTACAGTTCTCGAGACTCCTGGACTCCCGCTTTCGCGGGAGAACAGAAATCGTTCAAATAGTCCGAAAGCTTAGCCGCGCGCGAGCGCCGCGACGCCGGGAAGGTCCTTGCCTTCCATCCATTCCAGAAACGCACCGCCCGCAGTCGAGACGAAGGTGAAGTCGTCCGCCACACCCGCCTGGTTGAGCGCGGCAACGGTATCCCCGCCCCCGGCCACCGAGACGAGCGACCCGCTCTTGGTCAACGCCGCCGCAGTCTTCGCCAGCGCAACCGTCGCGGTATCGAACGGCGGCGTCTCGAACGCGCCGAGCGGGCCGTTCCACACCAGCGTCCGGCAGTTCTTCAAAACATCAGCCAGCGCTTCTGTCGCCGCCGGACCGACGTCGAGGATCATCTCGTCCGCCGCGACCTCGTGCACGTTGACCGTCCGGATCGGCGGGTTGGCGCGGAATTCCTTCGCGACAACCACGTCATACGGCAGATGGATCGTGCAGTTGGCGCTGTCCGCCGCCGCGAAGATCTCGTCCGCCGTACCGGTCAGCTCATGCTCGCACAGCGACTTGCCGACGTTGACGCCGCGCGCCGCGAGGAAGGTGTTGGCCATCCCGCCGCCGATGATGAGGTGATCGACCTTGGTCACGAGATGCTTGAGCACGTCGAGCTTGGTCGAAACCTTCGCTCCGCCGACGACCGCCGCAACCGGATGCTCGGGATTGCCGAGCGCCTTGTCGAGTGCGTCGAGTTCCGCTTCCATCGCGCGCCCAGCAAACGCGGGCAGCTTGTGCGCCAGACCCTCGGTCGATGCGTGCGCGCGGTGTGCGGCGGAGAAAGCGTCGTTGACGTACAGATCGCCAAGCGATGCGAACCGATCGACCGTCGCCGGATCGTTCTTCTCTTCGCCACTGAAGAAACGCGTATTCTCGAGGATCGCGACATCACCCGGCGCGAGTGCTGCAACCGCCGCCGCATCGCCTTCCCAGTCGACATAGGTAACCGGCCGCCCGAGCACATTGGCATAAGGCTCGACCAGCTGCTTGAGCGACAGCTCGGCGGAAGGATTGCCCTTGGGTCGCCCGAAATGCGCAAGGATCAGGACGATCGCGCCCTTGTCCGCCAGTTCGGTAACGGTCGGCAGCGTGGAGCGCAGCCGCGTGTCGTCGCTGACCGCGCCGTCCTGCATCGGCACGTTGAGATCCTCGCGCACCAGCACGCGCTTGCCCCGAACATCGCCGATATCGTCCAGCGTCTTGAAGGCCCGTGTCATGTCGTCACTCCTCGATAAGTATAATCGGATCGCCGACGCGGATCGTCCCGCCGACCAGGACGCGCGAGCATACGCCGCCGCGCCAGTCGATCATCATCGCCGCGCGCAAACCGGGTGCGAGTGCTTCCATCCGCTCGCACGGATCGGTCTCGCGCGTGATCATCAGTTCGACCGTGTCACCAATGCGCAAGCGCGCACCGGGAACCTGCGGCAGGTCGAGCCCGTCGACCAGCAGATTGGCGCGCCGTTCCTGCCACGGCAGGCTGTGCCCGACCTCGGCCATCGCGGCGTCCCAGTCGCTGCGTTCGAGCAACGTCACCTGACGCCGCCCCTTCCCGCCGGGCTTGACCGTTCCGCGAAAGTCGCCGTGGAGACCACCGTCCAACGTCACTTCGACGTGGTCGATGGTCTCCATCGGTCCCTTGGGCCGGCCGTGGCGAGCGATCCCCGCCAGCGTTCCCATCAGAGGAACTTGCCCATCGCCCCCGCGGTGTCGACCATGCGGTTCGAGAAGCCCCACTCATTGTCGTACCAGCTGACGACGCGGACGAGCTTGCCGTCCATCACCGCGGTCTCCAGGCTGTCGATCGTCGACGAGGCGGGCGTATGGACGATGTCGATCGAAACGAGCGGCTCGTCCGAGAACACCAGCACGCCCTTGAGCGGACCGCTTTCGGACGCGGCCTTGAGGATCGCGTTGACCTCTTCCTTGGTCGTCTCGCGCGAAGGCATGAAGGTCAGGTCGATCAGGCTGCCATCGGGAACCGGCACGCGGATCGCCGATCCGTCGAGCTTGCCCTTGAGTTCGGGCAAAACTTCACCGACCGCACGCGCGGCACCGGTGGTGGTCGGGATCATCGACATCGCGGCGGCACGCGCGCGCCGCAGATCGGGGTGGATCTGGTCGAGGATCTTCTGGTCGTTGGTATAGGCATGGACCGTCGTCATCAAGCCGCGCTCGATACCGATCGCGTCGTTCAGAACCTTGGCGACCGGCGCGAGGCAGTTGGTCGTGCACGATGCGTTCGAGACGATCGTGTGCCCGGCTTCGAGCTTGTCGTGGTTGACGCCGTAGACGACCGTCAGGTCGACGCCCTTGCCCGGCGCCGAGATCAGCACCTTCTTGGCGCCGGCGTCGAGATGCTTCTGGCAGCTCTCGCGATCGGTGAAGAAGCCCGTGCATTCGAGCACGATGTCGATGCCTTGCTCGGCATGCGGTAGGTTGGCGGGGTCCCGCTCGGCGGTGACGCGGATGCGCTTGCCGTCGACGACCAGGTCGTTGCCCTCGGCCGAGACCTCACCCGGATAGCGGCCATGGACCGAATCGCGGCTGAACAGCCACGCGTTCGACTTGGCGTCGGCGAGATCGTTGATCGTGACGAGCTCGAGCCCGCTGTCGGCACGCTCGAGAATGGCGCGTGCGACAAGGCGACCGATACGCCCGAAACCGTTGATCGCTACCTTGACCGTCATCGTAATGCGCTCCTCAAGCTTATGCGCGGCGCGGCATGTCCGCTGCGCCGACTCCTATGGGACGTGCGCGTCTTTGCGGGGCGCGGGCGGGCGCGTCAACCGCCCGGCATGACGCAATCCCGTCACAAATGCGCCTTGTAGCGCGGCGGAGCCATGCTATCTCGCGACGATGGCAGACCCCACCGCCACCCAGGCACCCCCAGCAGTCGCGTCCGATCGTACCGCTTCCCCCCCTGCGCCCTCGGCAGCGCCGACGGCGTCGGCTGCGCTTTCGCCCGAAGACGCGCAGAAGATCATGGTCGATCGGATCGAGGACGCGCTTACGCGGATCGAGATCGCGACGCAGAAACGCGCCGACGCATTGAGCAGGATGGAGCAGCGACATCATGCGCTGCGCGACCGGATGACCCAAACGGTCGCCACGCTCGATACGGTCCTGGCGGCGGCGGACGCCGCCAGCGCGGACGAGGCCGAGACAGATCCAGATACCAACGTCGACGAGGGGGGAGACGCCTGATGGCCGAGATCACGCTCACGATCGGCACGCGCCGCCACACCGTCGCTTGTCCGGACGGACAGGAAGACCATCTCCGCCGCCTTGGCGCGATGCTGGCGGACAAATATGAAATGGCCGAGCGCGCCTCCGCCGGGTTGAGCGGCGAACGCACCATGCTGTTCATCGCGCTGATGCTCGCCGACGCGCTCGACGAAGCGAATCGCCGCCCCGCGGTCGCGCCCGTGATCAGTAGCGACGTGGTCCTGTTGGGGCTGGTCGCGGAGCAGCTCGAATTGCTCGCGGACCGCCTTGAGCAATAAGGCGGAAGCGCCTATATCCATCCATGGCGGGCACTGCCCGGTACGAGCCTTTATTATCCCTGAGGCTATTCTTCATCCAAGGGGGTTGTCCCTGCCCGGGCCCTGGCCCGACGCACATGATCCCCACCTGACGTACCGTGCGTCAGAGGATAACCCGGCACACGGCCACGGCGGTCCCGCCACCCCGCCTCCGTTTCGCTTTCATGCCCCGCCGCGCCATCTCGGGCGCGCTCGGCGAGCGGTACGCACCCTACCTCGCCGGGTGACGGTAAAGCGGCAGTGCGCGCGGCGCCGCTTGGGCGTATTGCGGCGCGTATGACCGAACCCTCCATGCCCCCAACCGACAAACCCGCGCTGCGCGCTCACATCCGCGCCGCCCGCGACGCTTTCGTCGCCAGCGGCACCCGCGACATCGCCGCGCCAGCGCCATTCCGCGCCCTGCTGGAGCCCGGCTTCACCGTCAGCGCCTATGTCCCGATCGGCAGCGAGGCAGACCCCGCCACGCTCGTCCAGGCGGCGCGAGCGGCGGGGTGCGCGATCGCCCTGCCCCATGTCACCAGCCGAGACCAGCCGATGCGCTTCCTGCGCTGGAACGACGACGAGACGCTCCATCGCGGCCCCCTGGGTCTCCGTCAGCCGCACGGTGAGTCGCAAGTCCTCGCGCCCGACATCATCCTCACCCCCTTGCTCGCGTTCGACGCCAAGCTCGATCGGCTGGGCCAGGGCGCAGGTTATTACGATCGCGCCTTCGCGCAGTTTCCCGACGCCAAGCGGATCGGGGTTGCGTGGAGCGTCCAGCAGGTCGAAACCCTGCCGACCGATGCGTGGGACATGCCGCTCCACGCCGTCATCACCGAAACCGCGTGGATCCCCTTGCCGATGAGTTTCAAACCATGACCCCCAGCTGGCGCAAACCGGTCGGGATGTTCGTCATCCTGGCTGCCGTGACAATCTGGTGCGTGCTCGCCGCAAGCCTGTCCGCGGTGGTCGGCGGATGGCACCCGCTATTGCAGGCGGTCTATTATCTCGTCGCCGGGATTGCGTGGATCTGGGTGCTGCCGCTCAGGCGGATGCTGGTCTGGATGGAAACGGGCCGCTGGGGCTGATCGAGCCGGACCTCGAAGCGCCATTCCCGCACCGCTGGGGTGGAAGGAATGGCGCGAGTGACGGGACTCGAACCCGCGACCTCCGGCGTGACAGGCCGGCGCTCTAACCAACTGAGCTACACCCGCGCAGATCGAACCCGAGGGCCCGATGAACCGGATCATGACGCGCTTCGCAACCATACCGATCCCCAAGCAGGGAAAGGATGGCGCGAGTGACGGGACTCGAACCCGCGACCTCCGGCGTGACAGGCCGGCGCTCTAACCAACTGAGCTACACCCGCTTGAGAAGCGTGAGGCGCGGCTGTTAAGCGACACCCCCTACCCTGTCAACACCCGTTTCTGCTTCCTCGCTCGATGGCGCGAAACTTCCGCGCCGCTGTTGCGTCAACGTGCCGTGTTCAAACAAGAATCCGGCGATGTCCGGTTTGCCCGCCGCGCGCACCACGGTCTGCAGGATAATCAGCAGCGGCACCGCCAGCAGCGTCCCCGCGGTCCCCCACACCCACGACCAGAAACTGATCGAGACGAGAATCAGGATCGGGTTGATCGTCAGCCGATGCCCGACGATCAGCGGCGTGATCGCATTCGCCTCGACGACGTGGAAGCCGATCATGATGAACGCGGGCAGCAACGCGACCCAAATGTCGTGGAACGTCATCAACCCGCCCAGCGCAAGCAACCCCGCCGCCGCGATCGGCCCGAAATACGGCACGTAGTTGAGCAGCGCGACGATCCCGCCCCACATCAGCGGATAGGGCATCCCCATCACGTACAGTACGCCTGCGATCGCAACGCCCAGCATGAAGTTGATGATCGTGATCGTGCCGAGATACGCCGAGGTATCGTCCACCACGCTCTGGATCACCCGCGCGGTCGCCATCGCGCCGCCGAAGCTTGCGCGGCTGGTGATCGTGCGCTTGCGCATCCGCGTCCAGCCCGAGAGGAAGAAGAACACCACCAGCACCCCGAAGAACACCTGGACGATCACAGACGGCGCGGAGGTGGCGGCAAGCTCGAGGATCGAGCTCGGCGGAGACACGGCGGCGGTCTGGGGAGATTTGACCGGGCCCGACGCCGCCAGATGCTGCACCGTGCGATTGAGATATTTTTCGAGGCTCGAATACAGGTCGATCAGCGGCGCGATGTTCATCTGGATCCGGTCGATCCGCTCGGGCAGGCGCCGGAAGAATTCGGTCGCGGGCACGACGATCGCCGCCAGCGCGACGTTCGCCGCGACGAGGAACAGCAACACGCACGTCAGCGCCGCCAGTGCCGACGGCACGCGCCGCCGCTCGAGCCATTCCAGCACGGGCACCAGCGCGACCGCGATCACCAGCGCGGTGGTGGTCGGCAGGAAGAACTCCGCGCCAGCCTTGAGCGCGAACGGCATCGCCATCGCCAGGCCGACGCCAGCGGTCAGTGTCAACGCCGCCAACAGCCGGTCGCGTCTCAACGCTACACGCGCCTCGTCTTCAATGTCGCCACCGGAAGGTGCCAGCCCGAAGGCACCAGTCGGGATATCGTTAGGGTCCGCCATGCCGGAGACCGTAGCGCCATTCCGCCGTTGCGCAATCGACGGTATGCCCCTGAGGCGTTAAGGTATAAAGCTGCACGGGCACAGGCGTGAGCGCCATGTCACAGCGCCCCCCCGATCCGACCCGCTGAGTTGGAACCTATTGACCGGCTGACGCTTTTTTTAAGCATTGCCTCCCCTTTTGTATTTGAAGACCAATGCCCGCCAAACCTGACCGATCCCAGTCCCGCGCCTCGCGATTGCACAAGGAAGCGATGAATTGCGTCACCTTCGCGGTTCGCGAACGCGACACCAGCCACGCCGCCGAGCTGATCGACGAAGCGATCAAGCTCAAGCGGCGCTCCGAGGAACTGGCCGAAGATATCGGCGCGAAAGGCCGCTGAGGCCCGTCCGTGCCAAAAGGATACGCGCGTCTCCGCCGCGCCAGCCGTAATTTGTTACCGTAAAGGTAGTAACATCCGGCGGCACGAGCTATCGCCCGACTCGGAAAACCCTGACGCGGGGTATCCAGACAGAGTTGAGGGAATCATCAATGACCGCGCCGTCGATCGCCGTGCTATTGCCATGTTACAACGAAGAAGCCGCGATTGCGCAGACCGTCGCGGGCTTCCGCGCGGCGTTGCCCGACGCCACGATCTACGTTTACGACAATAACAGCAAGGACCGCACCGTCGAGGTGGCCCGCGCCGCAGGCGCGATCGTTCGGCGCGAGCGGATCCAGGGCAAGGGCGCGGTCGTCCGCCGGATGTTCGCCGACATCGACGCGGACATCTACATCATGGCCGACGGCGACGCGACGTATGACGCCGCATCCGCCCCCGCGCTGATCGCGCGTCTGGTCGAGGAACAACTCGACATGATCGTCGGATCGCGCATCAGCGAAGTCCAGGAATCGTACCGCCGCGGGCATCGCTTCGGCAATGCGTTGCTGACCGGGATGCTGGCCAAGCTGTTCGGTCGGTCGTTCACCGACATCCTGTCCGGGTATCGCGTCTTCTCGCGCCGCTTCACCAAGAGCTTCCCGTCGCTGTCGGCCGGGTTCGAGATCGAGACCGAGATCAGTGTCCACGCGCTCGAGCTCAAGATGCCCGTCGCCGAAATCGAAACGCCTTATTACGCGCGTCCGGAAGGCTCGACCTCGAAGCTTTCGACCTATCGCGACGGCTGGCGCATCCTGCGCACGATTCTCGCGCTGTACCGGATCGAACGTCCCGTGCTGTTCTTCGGGGCGATCGGGGCGGTATTCCTGCTGCTCGCGGCGATCCTGTCGGTGCCGCTGGCGATCACCTATGCGAACACGGGCCTGGTCCCGCGCTTCCCGACGTTCATCATGATCACCGGACTGGTGACGCTCGCCGCGCTCAACGTCTTCACCGGGCTGATCCTCGATACGGTCGTTCGTGGACGCCTCGAAGTCCGGCGGTTGGCGTATCTTTCCTATCCGGCACCGGGCAATCGCCGCTGAATTTGCTGCGACGGAGCGCGCCGGTGTGGGTACCCTCCGCCCTTCTATGATCTGGTCGAAGCGGTGGTGCCATCCGCCTCGGCCAGTCCGGCTTTTGGTCTCCGCCAGGCCTGACGGCGCGAAGCCCTAAGCGGCGGATGCGCGGCTTGGAACCATGGCGGCGATACAACGCCGAACCACCTCGACCCCCAAGAACAGCGTGATCCCGTAGATCAGATAGTGGTACCGCAGGATCGGCTGGACGACCATGTAGGGAAGCGCCGGAACGATGATCAGCGTCGCCGGGTAAAAGAACAGCCCCCGCCACACCAGCACGCCCAACACCGCGCCCAACAGCCCGATCCCGGCGAACAGCCAGGTCAGCGCCTGCTTCACGCCCGTTGCGCTATTGCCACCCTGGTTCAGTTCCCACTGCCAGCGCGGCGGGAAATAGAATTGAACGAGATGCCGGAACGACAGCGTCGCAAACGCGCCCGGGTTGTGGGCAATCCACTGCTTCGTCTCGTCGCCCAACCGTTTGGCATACACGCGTTCGCCGCCCATCGCCTCCATCCGGTCGAACGCAGCCTGACTGGTCTGCGGGTGGATCGTATTGAGGCGTGTCTCGAACACCTGCCGCGCATCCTTGCCACTCACCGCGGCCGGATGATTGGCGAGTGCGAGCTCGAGCCCCATGTTGCTGCGCAACGGGATGAATTGTCCGAACGCCTCATAGTTACGGATCGTCCACGGTGCCAGAACGAGTGCCAGCGCAAGCGCGCCCCACGCCGCATGACCGGGCCACGTCCGCAACGGGCGCCGCCGCAACAGCCAGATCCCCATCATGACGAAACACGCCAATCCCGACGGGGGGTTGAGGAAGAACAGGAACGACGCAATGAAGCTCGTGCCGATCCAGGGTCGCATTCCCGCGTCGTGCGACCGATCGGCGTCGAGCAGGCGCAGCAACACCCACGCACTCAACAAACATGCCAGGCCACCTTCCCAGATCTGGAACATGACCGTCTCGAGATACGGGAAGAGCGGAAGGAGGCTGAAGGTGCCCAGCGCAATCAGCCGCCAGACGACCGGCATCCCCAGGCGTTCGAAGACGAGAAACAGAACATATCCGCTCAGCAGCACCGTTCCCAGCGCCAGCGTCGTCAGGATCGCTTGCGCCGCAAACGTCTGAAGCCCGAAGGTCCGATAGACATATCCGGCTATGGTCGGCAGGACCGGCGTGAAATGCGTGGAAAGGCCGCTGCCTCTGCGAAATGTATCCGCGATGGTTCCGTCGCGCGCGAACGACGCCGCGACGTTATAGGCCTCGGCCAACCCGTTTTTCGTGTCGGGGTGCTGATGCAGCCAGACGAGCCGTTCGAGCACGCCCATGGCGATGATGCTCAGCGCGATCAGACGGGTGTGGGCTTCACTCAGCTTGCGAATACGCTCTACGATACTCACGCTTTACTCCACCACTCTGACATACACGTCAGCAACAAAGCTCCGCGACACACCCGCGCAGCGTCTTCCCCGTCATGCCACCGTACATGGTGGACGATGACGAGGATCATGTGCCCCGGATCTACAAACTGCCCCGGTTAAGCAATATAATTCACACGCCTAACGTTCGCCGAACAAGTCGTTCTGGGCCTTCTCAAGCTCTTCGGCATAGCGTCGCCGGACATAGGATTCGGACAGGATGCCAACCACGTGGCGATCCGAATCGAGAACCGCCAGCTCGTCCGCACCCGAGGCGTCGAAGCGTTTCATCACGGTGACGATGTCCATATCAACCGAAAGCGCCGCCTCCGCGTTGATCGCAATCGTGCCGACGCCGGCATCGGGGTCCAGACCATCGGCATAGGCCACCGGCGTCTGGACGATGCCGGCATAATGCTGCGTGGCGTTGATTAATACCACGCGGCTCGCGGCGCCGAGCGGGAAACGCTGGCGGAATTCGCGGATGCTGATCTCGCAATCGGTCGCACGCGTCTCGCGCCGCATCATCTTGCCCACCGTCAGCGCGCGGATCCAGCCGATGTCGCGCGCGCTCTTGATCGTCTCGCCGCGCAGATGCAGCCGCCAGGTCGAGAAGGAATAGCCGAACGTCTCGCGCACGATCGTCGACGACACCAGCGCCGCCGCCAGCACCGCGCCGGTCAGCGCGAAGTCCTGCGTCGCCTCCAGCACCAGCATCGCCATCGTCATCGGGCCGCCAACGACGGCCACCGCCAGCGCCGCCATCCCGACCATCGCGGCGTCGTGGGGTTCGACCACCTGATAGCCAGCGATCAGCGCGAGTACCCCCGCGAACAGATGCCCGATCAGCGTCCCCAGAAACAGCGAGGCGAAAAACAATCCGCCGCGGAAGCCGAACCCGAGCGACACGACCGACGCGGATGCCTTGGCGAGAAACACCAGCGCCACGAAACCAAGCGATGCGCCGACCGCGATATCCATGTGGAGCGCGCCATGCCCCGACGACAGCACCTGCGGCGACCAGAAAGCGATCGGCATCAGCAACGCCCCGCCGAGGATCGGGCGCATCCAGTCGGGCAGCGGCATCGCCCGCGATCCCTGCTCGACGATCGCGACGAGCCGCATCAACCCGATCCCGAGGATCGCGCACAGCCCGCCGAGCCCCGCAAACAAAAGATAATGATGCGATTCGGACGGAAACAACGCGACCGTGTCGATGACATAGGGTTGCGCGCCGAAGAGCTGCGAGACGAACACCGCCGAAATCGCCGCCGCCGCGATCGGCGCGATCGCGGAGGGGGTGTAGGCGCCGATCACGATCTCGAACGCATAGAACGCCCCCGCCAGCGGCGCGCCGAACGCGGCCGCGATCGAGGCGCCTGCCCCCGCGCCGACGAGATTGCGCAAGTCGCTGCGCCGCAATTGCAGCGCCGCCCCGGCCACCGACGCGACCACGCTGCCGATTTGGGCATAAGCCGCTTCGAGACCGACCGAGGCGCCGAACCCGTTCGAGATCACCGTCTGCCCCGCCACGACCAGGCTGTCGGGCACTGCCATCCGCCCGCCGTGCAACGCATTGGCCTCGACCGCGTCGACCATCCGCCGCCGCTTGCTGCGCACCCCCCAGGAAAAGATCGACAGCACCGCACCCCCGACCGGCAGCATCGCGAGCTGCGCCCAACTGAGCGAATCGGTCGCGCTGAGGCGTTGCCCGGTCGGCAGCGCGAACATCCAGTGCTGCAACGTCCGCGCGAGCGCGCCGAGAATGACCGTCCCGAGCCCCGCCGACGCGCCGATCACGACGGCCAGTGCGATCAGCGCGAATTCGCTGGCGCGGATCCCCCGGCGCAGGCGCGCCAGCGGAAGGGTGAGACGGGAACGCAGCGGCATGCTGCCCGATACTGTGGGGCGCGTGCTTCGCCTACCCCTGCCGTAGGGTCAGGCCGCCGCCTCGAACCGGTCGGCGAACAACGTCTTCAGGTCCTTCTTGAGGATCTTGCCATTGGCGTTGCGCGGCAGCGTCTCGGGGACGAAGCGGATCGCCACCGGCGTCTTGAAGATCGCGAGCCGATCCTTGACCCATTGCTGCAACTCCGCCTCGCTTGCGGTCTTGCCGGGTGCGAGATGGACCACCGCGACGGGTTCCTCGCCCAATGTGCGGTGCGGCACGCCGATCAGCGCGCAATCGGTGACCGCCGGGTGCGCGTAGAGGACGTTCTCGACCTCGGACGAATAGATGTTCTCGCCGCCGCGGATGATCATGTCCTTGGCGCGGTCGACGATATAGACGAACCCCTCGTCGTCGACGCGCGCAAGATCGCCGGTGCGCACCCAACCGTCGACGAAGGTCTCGGCGGTCGCTTCGGGCTTGTTCCAATACCCCTTCACGATCATCGCCCCGCGCGCCCACAATTCACCGACCTCGCCCGTGGGCAGTTCCTGCTCGCCCGCTTCGTCCATGATCCGGAGATCCGCGACCGCGACCGGCGGCCCCGCGCTGGTCGGGCGGTTGAGATAATCCTCGCCCGCATGGCTGGTGACGGTCGCCATCGTCTCGGTCATCCCCCAGCCGTTGCCGGGCAGCGCGCCGAACTCGGTGTAGATCCGCTTGACCAGCTCGGGCGCGGACGGAGCGCCGCCATAAGCGATCGCCTCGAGCGAGGAGAGATCGTAGCGCGCGCGATCGGGATGTTCGAGGATCTGCCACGCGATCGTCGGCACGCCGCCGGTCATGTGCACCCGCTCGGTCTCGATAAGCTCCATCGCGCGGACGGTGTCCCATTTGCGCATGAAGACGAGCGTATTCCCCGCCGCGATCGACCCCATCATCGTCGCCGAGCAGGCGGTGACGTGGAACAACGGGATCACCATCAGCAGCGTCTTCGGCGTAGGCTCAGGCGGCGTTTCGCCGCGCCGCAGGCTCGCACGCGCGGAGGAATACGCCGCCGACAGAATGTTGGTCGTAAGGTTGCGATGCGACCCCAGCGCCCCCTTGGGCGCGCCGGTCGTGCCGCTGGTGTAGAAGATCGTCGCGGGATCATCCGGAGCGACCGCCACCTCCGGCCAAACCGGCTCCGGAAGCGCGGCATAAGCGTGCGGCGTGCCGATCAGATCCTCCAACCGCTCGGCCTTCCTGCCAAGCGGCGCCGAGGCGCGCGCCACGACCATCGTCTCCAGCGCGGGGAAATCCGCGGCATGCTCGACCAGCCGCCGATAGCGCTCGTCATCGACGAACAACATCCGGCACCCCGAATCGGTGATCCCATACGCGAGCTCGCCCGCAGTCCACCACGCGTTGAGCGGCACGACGATCGCCCCCACGCTCGCGGCGGCAAAGAAGATCACCGGCCACTCCGGCAGATTGCGCATCGCCAGCCCGATCCGGTCCCCCTTCGCCACCCCGCGCGCGAGCAACGCCTGCGCCAACGCCGCCACCGCGCGCGCATTGGCGTCATAGGTGACCCGCTCGTCCTCATAGACCGTGAACACCCGCGCCCCATGCGCCCGCGACGCCGCCGCGAGCCAGCCGAGCGACGGCGGCGCATGTTTCCACACGCGAGTCGGCACACCCTCGACGTCGACCGTCTCCATCTCGAACTTCGTCCCTGCAGCGGTCAGCGCGGCGGTGACATCGGCAAGCGTCATCCGGGGCCAGGCCGGGTCGAGCGCGACAAGCGGTTGCATATCCAAGACGACTCTCTCCTGACGGCGCGCCTACCCGGAAGTTGAAGGTCGGGTTTGCCGCGCGATGCTGTTTCGCACAGGTTAGTGTTGATTTGCGCGCCACTCAAGGCAATAGGGTGGCAAGCGTTTCGAATGGGGGGTATGGAAGCCGAGATGAATGTCGCGACACCCGTAACCGGCCGATTCGACGCGCGCCGCCTCGCCCGGATCGATGCATTCCTGCAGGAACGCTATCTCGACACCGGCAAACTCCCGCACGCGCAGATCCTGATCGCCCAAGCCGGCGAGATCGCGCACTTTTCCTCCCTGGGCCCGGCACGCGAAGGCGAAGCAGCGAGCATCGACGAACGCTCGCTGTTTCGCATCGCGAGCATGACCAAGCCGATCACCTCGGTCGCGTTCATGATGCTGGTCGAGGAAGGCCGCGTCGCGCTCGACACGCCGGTTCATCACGTCCTCCCCGAGTTCAAGCATGTCGGCGTCTATGCCGGCGGCGGTGGCGGCGTGCCGTTCCAGACCCGCCCGACCGCCGAGCCGATGCGGATGATCGACCTGCTGCGCCACACAGCGGGCCTCACCTACGGCTTCCAGAACCGCTCCAATGTCGACGCCGCGCACCGCGAACTGCGGCTGGAAAGCTGGCACGGCAACCACGACCTCGATGGCTTCATCGCCGCGCTGGCGAAACTGCCGCTAGAATTCTCGCCGGG
The DNA here is from genome assembly GCF_029623395.1 of Sphingomonas echinoides. Classification (GTDB taxonomy): domain Bacteria; phylum Pseudomonadota; class Alphaproteobacteria; order Sphingomonadales; family Sphingomonadaceae; genus Sphingomonas; species Sphingomonas echinoides_A. The sequence goes on along the minus strand of NZ_JAPYKK010000003.1, from coordinate 34,271 downwards.
CGACGCGTGGAACTACTCGGTCGCGACCGACGTGCTCGGCGCGGTCATGCAGCGCGTATCGGGCGTGCCGCTCGAAACCTTCTTCCGCGACCGCATCTTTGCACCGCTCGGGATGGACGACACCTTCTTCCACGTCCCCGACGACAAGATCGACCGCCTCACCGACTGCTACACATTCGTCCCCGACAAGGGCCGCATCCTCTACGATCGCGGCGCCGCAAGCGCCTGGAGCCGCGCGCCGAAGCTGGTCTCCGGTGGCGGCGGGCTCGTGTCGACCGCGCTCGATTATCACCGCTTCTGCACGATGCTGCTGGGCGGCGGCACGCTCGAAGGCGTCCGCATCCTCGGGCGCAAGACGATCGACCTGATGACGATGAACCACCTTCCCGGCGGATCGGATCTGTCGAAAATGTCCAAGTCGCTGTTCAGCGAGGCCGCCAACGCAGGCACCGGCTTCGGGCTCGGCTTCGCGGTCAACGTGGACGTCGCGCGCTCGATGATCCCCGGCTCGGTCGGCGAATATTATTGGGGCGGGATGTTCTCGACCGCCTTCTTCATCGATCCCGTAGAGCAGTTGCACATGGTGTTCATGACGCAAGTCTCGCCGTCCAGTCTCTACCCGATCCGCCGCGAGCTGAAGACGTTGATTTACAGTGCACTGACCTGACCCCCGCCGTGCTCCTGCGCAGGCAGGAGCGCAGAGATACGACCGCCGCGCCCGCGGCCTGGGCTCCCGCCGCTCGCGGGAGAACAAAGAGGAGAGCAAAATGACCGGCCCGATCACCACCCAGCTTCACGACGACGTTCTCGTCATCATCTCGAACAACCCACCGGTCAACGCGCTCGGCGCAGCGGTCCGCCAGGGCCTCGAAGCCGGGATCAAGGAAGGGCTCGCCAACCCGCAGGTCAAGGCGATGGTGATCCGCTGCGACGGCCGCACCTTCTTTGCGGGCGCGGACATCACCGAGTTCGGCAAACCGATGCAGGAGCCCGGTCTCCCGACGGTGGTCGACATGATCGAGGCATCGGACAAGCCCGTCGTCGCCGCGATCCACGGTACCGCGCTCGGCGGCGGGTGCGAGGTCACGCTCGGCTGCCATTATCGCATCGCCGTGCCCTCGGCCAAGATCGGCACCCCCGAGGTTAAGCTCGGCCTCCTCCCCGGCGCGGGCGGAACGCAACGCCTGCCGCGCATCGCGGGCGTCAAACTCGCGCTTGAACTCACCGCCAAGGGCGACCCGATCCCGGCCAAGCTCGCGCTTTCCGCCGGGCTGATCGACAGACTTGCCAACGAAAACAGTCTCGAAGCGGACGCGATTGCCTTCGCGCGCGAAGTCGCCGACGCCAAGCCCCTGCCCCGCGCGCGCGACAAGGTGGCACAGGCCGACCCCGAAGCCGTCGCCCAGTTCAGGAAGGACAACGCCAAACGCTTCCGCGGCTTCGAAGCCCCCGCCGCCAACATCGCCTGCGTCGAGAAAGCGACCGACGGATCGAGCTTCGACGAGGGCATCGCGTTCGAACGACAGGAATTCATGAAGCTGATGATGGGCGTCCAGTCCGCCGCCCAGCGCCACATCTTCTTCGCCGAACGCCAGGCCGCCAAGATCGACGGCATCGATCCAAAGATCCCGCTCCGCGAGATCAAGCGCGTCGGCGTGATCGGCGCGGGCACGATGGGCGGCGGCATTTCGATGAACTTCCTGTCGGCGGGCATCCCGGTGACGATCGTCGAAATGGCGCAGGAGGCGCTCGATCGCGGTGCGGGGACGATCCGCAAGAATTACGAAGCCTCCGCCGCCAAGGGCCGGTTGAAGCCCGAGCAGGTCGAGGCCGCGATGGGCGCGCTTACCCCGACGCTCGATTTCGACGCGCTCGCGGACTGCGATCTCATCATCGAGGCGGTGTATGAGGACATGGCCGTCAAGAAGGACATCTTCGCGCGGCTCGACACGATCGCCAAGCCCGGCGCGATCCTCGCGTCGAACACCTCCTATCTCGACATCGACGAGATCGCCTCGGTCACCAAGCGACCCGGCGATGTGGTGGGGATGCACTTCTTCTCGCCCGCAAACGTCATGAAACTGCTCGAAGTCGTGCGCGGCGCGCAGACCGAGGACGATGTGCTCGCGACCGTGATGGCGCTGTCCAAGACGATCCGGAAGGTCGCGGTGGTCGCTGGCGTGTGCGACGGGTTCATCGGCAACCGGATGCTCAAGCCCCGCCAGGTCGAGGCGATGAAGCTGCTGATGGAAGGCGCGACGCCCGAGCAGATCGACAAGGTCCATGTCGCGTTCGGCATGCCGATGGGGCCGTTCCAGATGAGCGACCTCGCGGGCGTCGACATCGGCTGGCACCGTGATCCCAACCGCATCGAGAACATCCGCGACGCGCTCGCCGCCGAAGGTCGCTGGGGGCAGAAGACCGGAAAGGGCTTCTACGATTACGACGAGAAACGGAACCCCACGCCCTCGCCTCGGGTCGCGGAGATCATCGAGGATTTCCGCTCCAAATCGAACCTGCAGAAGCGCGAGATCAGCGATCAGGAGATCGTAGAGAAGACGCTTTACACGATGGTCAACGAAGGCGCGCTCATCCTCGAGGAGAAGATGGCACAGCGTGCGAGCGATATCGATGTGGTGTGGATCTACGGCTACGGCTGGCCGGTCTATCGCGGCGGGCCGATGTTCTGGGCGGATAGCGAGGGGCTGAAGACGATCGTCGCGGGGCTGGAGAAGCACGGCTTCGCGGTGGCGGAGCTGCTCAAGTCGAAGGCTGAGAGCGGTGGCCGGTTCAATGGGTAAGCACTCTTCTTCTCCCTCTCCCCGCTTGCGGGGAGAGGGTCGGGGAGAGGGGCAGTCTAGCAGAGCGACCTCTCTGTACTGCCCCTCTCCCGCGCATCGGCTTCGCCTCGTTTGCCCTCTCCCCGCCTGCGGGGAGAGGGAGAAGTGATGCGCACCGCCCTCCAAACCGCCGCCCAGATCCGCGCCGGTGAAACCACCGCGCTCGCCGAATGCGAAGCCGCGATCACCCGAATCGAATCCGGCGACACCACCATCAACGCCGTCGTCGTCCGAGATTTCGACCGCGCCCGCGAAGCCGCCCGCGCCATCGACGCCAGCTCCAAAGACGACACCCGCCCTCTCCTAGGCGTCCCCATGACCGTCAAGGAAAGCTTCGACGTAGCCGGCCTAGTCTCCTGCTGGGGTTTCGAGGAACACGCCGACTTCGTTGCAACCGAAGACGCCGTCCAGGTCACCCGCCTCAAAAACGCAGGCGCAGTCATCCTCGGCAAGACCAACGTCCCCGTCGCGCTCGCCGACCTCCAGACCAACAACCCAGTCTACGGCCGCACTCGCAACCCCCTGAACCACGACCGCGTCCCGGGCGGCTCGTCCGGCGGTGCCGCAGCCGCGCTCGCCGCAGGGTTCGTCCCCATCGAGATCGGCTCGGACATCGGCGGTTCGATCCGCCTCCCCGCCGCCTTCTGCGGCGTCTGGGGTCACAAACCAACCTACAACGCACTCTCATCCTTCGGCCATAACTTCCCGAGAACACAGAGTTGTGGCGTAGCCCTCAACGTCGTAGGCCCCCTTGCCCGCGACCCCGACGACCTCGAAGCGCTGTTCACCGTCATGGGCGGCGATGCGCTCGCCAGACCCGCCCCCCGCGCTTCAGGCGACTGCCGCATCCTGCTCCTCCCCGAACACCCGCTCGCCAAATCGCAATCCGCGATCCAGGCCGCAATCGCCGCGGTCGGCACCGCCTTCCGGGCAGCAGGCGCGCAGGTCGACGACGCCAGCCCGCTTCTGCCCAATCTCGTCGCGCAGCACGGCGCCTATATCCACATGCTCGTCGTCGCGATGGCGCGCGGCGCGCCGATGGAAGGCGGGCAGCCGCTCGCGCTCCCCGACTGGTTCACGCTGATCGACGCGCAGGCCAAGTGCCGCCGCGACTGGGCGCGGCTGTTCACGCACTATGACGCGGTGATCGCGCCAATCTGGGGCACCACCGCCTACCCGCACGACGACACCCCGCTGATGACCCGCATCACCGCGATCGACGGGCTCGACACCCCCGCCGGTCTCCAGATGGCCTATCCCGGTCTAGCCACCTTCCCGATGCTCCCCGCGACGAGCGTTCGGATCGGGACCGATCCCGATGGCCTGCCGATCGGGGTGCAGGTGATCGCCGACTATAACCGCGATTTTACCGCGATCGCCGTGGCGCGCGCGGCGCACGAACTGGTGAGGAGTTGACCCAATGACGCAGGATATCGACACATTCCGCAGTGAAACGCGCGCATGGCTGGAGGCGAACTGCCCCCCCGAAATGCGCCAGCCGGTTCGTTCGGAAAAGGACGCCTGCTGGGGCGGCCGCAATCCGGACTTCCAACCCGGTCAGAAGGAATGGATGGACGCGATGGCGTCGCGCGGCTGGACCGTGCCCGACTGGCCCGCGGCCTATGGCGGCGGCGGCCTGTCCCCCGCCGAGACCAAGGTGCTGCGCGAAGAAATGGCCGCAATCAAGGCGCGCAACCCGCTCAATTCGTTCGGTATTTCGATGCTCGGACCGGCACTGCTCAAATATGGCACCGAGGAGCAGAAGCTCGACTATCTCCCCAAGATCGCGCGCGGCGAAATCCGCTGGTGCCAGGGGTATAGCGAGCCGAATGCGGGGTCGGATCTTGCCTCGCTCGCCACCTCGGCGGAGGATGCAGGCGATCATTATGTGATCAACGGCCAGAAGGTGTGGACCTCCTACGCCGACAAGGCCGACTGGATCTTCTGCCTCGTCCGCACGTCGAAGGAGTCCAAGCAGGGCGGGATCAGCTTCGTCCTGTTCGACATGGCGAGCGAAGGCGTTTCGACCAAGCCGATCCTGCTGATCTCGGGTTATTCCCCCTTCTGCGAGACGTTCTTCGACAATGTGAAGGTCCCCAAGTCCCAGCGCATCCACGACGAGAACAAGGGCTGGGACGTCGCCAAATATCTGCTCGGCCACGAGCGTGAGATGATTTCCGGCATGGGGCTGGCAAGTACTGGCGGCAACCCATTGATCGAAGGCGCAATTGCGACCGTTGGCCTCGACCACGAAGGCCGTCTTGCCGACCCGCTCCTGCGTGCAACGATCGCGATGTTCGAAGTCCGCGCGAGGGCGTTCGGGGCGATGTCCGAACGCTTCATCGACGAACTCAAAGCCGGCCGCGCCCACCCCGCCCAGCCCTCGATGATGAAATATTACGGCACCGAGCTGAACAAGAGCCGCCACGAACTCCAGATGGCAGCCGGCGGCTCCGACGCGCTCGAATGGGAAAGCCAAGCCTCGGGCGGCGGCCGCGAAGCGCGCGCATGGCTGCGCACCAAGGCGAACTCGATCGAGGGCGGGACCAGCGAGGTCCAACTCAACATCATTGCCAAGCGCATCCTGGAATTGCCGGCGTAATTCTCCCTCTCCCGCTTCGCGGGAGAGGGTGGCCGAGCGAAGCGAAGGTCGGGAGAGGGCAAAAACGCGGACGGTAGCGTCCCGGAACCGCCCCTCTCCCCGACCCTCTCCCCACCGGGGAGAGGGAGAAGAAGGAAGAACAATGCCGCTGTATCTCAACGACGATCAGACCGCCCTCCAGGATACGATCCGCGATTTCGTCGCGGAGCAGGCCCCCGTCAGCCACATGCGCGGGCTTCGCGACGCAAGCGAAGCATCCGGCTTCAGCCGCGACCTCTGGCGCAGTTTCGCCGAAATGGGCTTCACCGGCATCCTGATCGACGAGGCGGATGGCGGCCTCGGGCTCGGCCATGTCGAGGCGGGCGTCGTGCTGGAAGAGATCGGTCGCAACCTGTCGCCCTCACCCTTCCTCACGACCGCCGTCGCCGCAGTCGAGGCGCTCAAGGGCAGCGCGCACGCCACGCGCTGGTTCCCCGGCATCCTGAGCGGCGAAACCATCGCCGCGCTGGCGATCGACGAGGGCGCGAAGCATCGCGACACCGTCACGCTGAGCGCCGAGCGTTCGGGCAACGGCTTCAAACTGTCGGGCAAAAAGCAGTTCGTCACGCACGGCCACGTCGCCGACCTGCTGATCGTCGCCGCACGCACCGCCGGCAGCGCGACCGATACCGAGGGGGTAACGCTGTTCGCAATCCCCAGGGATGCGGCGAACCTGACCGCCACCCCCGAACGCCTCGCGGATGCCAGCATCGCAGCGCGGCTCGAGTTCGACGGCGTCGAGGTCGATGCCGACGCGGTGATCGGCGACGTCGACGGCGGGCGCACCCCGCTCGACCGTCTCCTGCGCGCCGGACGAACGGGCGCGTCGGCCGAACTGCTCGGCGTCGGCGGCGGCGCGATGGACATGACCGTCGGGTATCTCAAGGAACGCAAGCAGTTCGGCATGCTGATCGGCAGCTTCCAGGCGCTCCAGCACCGCGCGGCGCATCTCTACTCCGAGATGGAAGTCGCGCGCGCGGCAGTGCTCAAGGCACAGCAACTGCTCGATACCGGCAGCGCCCACGCCGACGAAGCGGTGTCGGTCGCCAAGGCAATGACCGCGCTCGCGACGACGCTGTCGGTGCAGGAAGGTGTCCAGATGCACGGCGGGATCGGGATGACCGACGAATATGACATCGGCTTCTACATGAAGCGCGCGCGCGTACTCGCCGAGATGTTCGGCGACGCCAATTTCCACGCAGACCGGATCGCGCGCGCGGCGGGATATTGACCGCCGCGTTGCCCAGCAGCGCCTTCCCGGTCTTGGCCGGGGAGGCGCAAGTGACTACCGACAGGCTATGACCGACCCAAACCCCGCCACCCTGGCGCAAGACCTGATTGATCTTCTCGACGTCGAGGAAATCGATACCGACCTGTACCGGGGCCCACGCGGCAACGACGGCTTCGGCCGCGTGTTCGGCGGACAGGTGATCGCCCAGGCGCTCCAGGCCGCGCAGCGGTCGACCGATGCGCCAAAGACCGCCCATTCGCTCCACGCCTATTTCATGCGCCCCGGCGCGGAGGATCACCCGATCCTCTACCGCGTGGTCCGCGACTTCGACGGCAAGAGTTTCTCGACTCGCCGCGTGATCGCGACCCAACGCGGCGTGCCGATCCTCAACCTCGCCTGCTCGCTGCAAATCCCCGAGGATGGGCTCGCGCATCAGGATACGATGCCCGACGTGCCCCCGCCCGAGGACCTGACCAACGACCGCGACCTTCGGCTCGCGATGATCGACCGAATCCCCGAACGCTATCGCACGATGTTCCTCCGCCCGCGGATGGTCGAGATCCGCCCGGTCTCGCCCCGCAGTTGGCTCGATCCCGTCGCGCATCCGCCGTTCCAGAACAGCTGGTTCCGAGTCGTCGCACCGATCGGCGACGACCCCGCGATGCACCGCGCGATCCTCGCTTACGCGTCCGACATGTCGCTGCTCGGCACCGCGACGCTGCCGCACGGCGTCAACTGGATGATGAACAAGCTCCAGACCGCGAGCCTCGACCATTCGCTGTGGCTGCACGAAGATTTCCGCGCGGATGACTGGCTGCTCTATGCGTGCGACAGCCCGTGGGCGGGCCACGCACGCGGGTTCAATCGCGGCAAGATCTTCGCGCGCGACGGGCGGCTGGTGGCAAGTGTCGCGCAGGAAGGGCTGATCCGGCTCCGAGAATAAATGGGCAAAATAGACGAGCGGAACACCGAACGGATCGGCAGGTTATCATCGGCGTACCGTTGTATGGAGTATCCGATGTCCGAAGCGCTCAAGCCCCCCGTCGCCTTCACCCCCACTGTCGAGACGACCACCGAAGACGAGAGCGAAACGTCGCAAGGCCTCAACAAGGCGCTGCACGACATCCTCGAGACAACCTCCGAAAACTACGGTCATGCCGTTCGGTCGGTCCATGCAAAAAGCCACGGGCTGCTCGAAGGCACACTGACGATCCACGACACTCTGCCCGCCGAGCTCGCGCAAGGCGTGTTCGCCAAGGCGGGCGAGCACCCCGTCGTGATGCGTTTCTCGACCAACCCCGGTGACATTCTGGACGATTCGATCTCCGTTCCGCGCGGTCTTGCGTTCAAGCTGCTCGACGTTGCGGGCGATCGCCTCCCCGGCTCGGAAGGGGAAACGACGCAGGACTTCATCATGATCAACGGCCCCGCGTTTGCGACGCCAAACGCCAGGCCGTTCCTCGCCAACCTCAAGCTGCTCGCTAAGACCACCGACAAAGCGGAGGGCGCAAAGAAGGTGCTGTCCGCCGTCCTGCGCGGGACCGAGGCGGCGCTGGAGGCGATCGGCTTGCCCAGCCCCGCGTTGCAGACGCTTGGCGGCGCGCCCAACGTCCACCCGCTTGGCGAGACCTATTACAGCGCGACGCCATTCCGGTTCGGCAGCTATATCGCCAAATTCTCGCTTGCCCCGGTGTCTAGCAATCTGACCGCGCACACCAAGGAGAAGGTCGACACGCACAACCGCCCCGATGCGTTGCGCGAGGAAATCAACGCGGTGATGACGGCCGGCGACGCCATGTGGGAGCTTCGCGTACAATTGTGCCGCGACCTCGAAACCATGCCGATCGAGAAAGCCGACGCAGTCTGGGATGAGGCGGAAAGCCCCTTCACTACGGTCGCGACGATCCGGGTAGCCGCGCAGCCAAGCTGGACCGCCGATCGCGCCAAGGCGATCGACGACGGAATGCGGTTCAGCGTGTGGACCGGGCTCGCGGCACACCAGCCGCTCGGCCAGATCAACCGGGTCCGCAAGTCGGCGTATCAGATGTCGTCGGACTTCCGCGCCGACTTCAACCGCTGCCCGATCCACGAACCCAAGGCGCTGCCCGCGCTCGACTGATCAGACCGCGGTCTTGCCATATTCCTGCTTGGTGACGGGGTGGCTGCTCGACAGCCCCCCGTCGACCGCGATCGCCTGACCGTTGACGTAGCTGGCCGCATCCGACGCGAGGAAGGCCGCAACTTCGGCGAGTTCCTCGGGCTGGGCACCGCGACGCAGCGGGTTGAGCCGGCCGACCCGGTCGATCTTTCCCGCCTCACGCGCATAATCGAACGTGGGTTTGGTCATGCCGGTTTCGGTAAGCCCCGGGCAGATCGCGTTCACCCGCACGTTCGATCCCGCCAATTGCTGTGCAGACACCATCGCAAGGTTGATCACGCCCGCCTTGGACGCCGAATACGCCGGTGATCCCGCCCCCGACCGGATCCCCGCGACACTCGCCGTCAGCACGATCGCACCGCCGCCACGCTCCGCGATCCTGGGGGCGGCATGTTTGATCGCCAGGAACGGACCGATCAGGTTCACCCGCAACACCTCGGTAATCAGCGCGACATCGGTATCGAACAGGTTCGCCATCCCGCCGGAAACCCCGGCGTTGGCAAACATGATGTCGAGCCCGCCGTAATATTCGCACGCCACCTGTACTGCGCGGACGACATCCGCTTCGTCGCCCGCATCGACCTGGATCGCGTGCGCCGTGCCCCCGGCCTGGTCGATCAGCGCCGCGGTCTCATGTACCGTATCGCTGCGATCGGCGACGAGCACCGATCCGCCCTCGCGCGCGAACAGCAAGGCGCTGGCGCGGCCGATGCCGGACCCTGCCCCCGTGACGATGATCGACTTGCCCGTGAAACGCTGCGTCATGTGCTGCTCCCCCTAAATCGTCACGCCACCATCGAGCACGATCGTCTGCCCGGTCATGAAGCTGCTCGCCTGGCTGGCGAGAAACACGACCGCGCCTGCAATTTCCTCGGGTTCGCCGATCCGGCGCAGCGGCACGGTCTTGTTCGCGGCTTCGATCCGTTCGGGATCCTCCCACAAGGCGCGCGCGAAATCGGTCTTGATCAGCCCCGGCGCGATGCAATTGACGCGAACGTTGTCCGGCCCGAATTCATGCGCGAGGTTTCGCGCGAGCTGCATGTCGGCGGCCTTGGAGATGCAATAGGCCCCGATCAGCGTCGACCCCCGCAAGCCACCGATCGACGAGACGATGATGATCGATCCGGCGCGCCGTTCGCGCATCTCGGGGGCGACCATCGTGATGAGCCAGTGGTTGGAGACGATGTTGTTGTCGAGGATCTTGCGGAACTGATCGTCCGCGATGCCGGCTTGCGGACCGTAATAGGGGTTGGAGGCGGCATTGCAGACGAGCACGTCGATCTGCCCGAACGCGGCGCGCGTCGCATCGACCAGATGTTGCAGCCCCGCCTTGTCGGAGATGTTTGCCGCCACCGCGATCGCGGTGCCCTCACCGAGCCGCGCATTGATCTCCGCGGCGACCGCATCGCAAGCGTCCTGCTTGCGGCTCGAGATGACGACCTTGGCGCCATGTTCCGCGAGTTCGAAGGCGCTCGCCTTGCCGATCCCGCGTGACGAGCCGGTCACGACGGCAACTTTGCCGGTTAAATCGAATTGCGACATCTTCTTCTCCCTCTCCCCTTCGGGGAGAGGGCCGGGGAGAGGGGCTGTTACAAGCGCCGCGTCCCGATACTGCCCCTCTCCCCAGCCCTCTCCCCTGAGGGGAGAGGGAGTGCTTTAAGCCCCCGCCTTCACCGCGAAATCCCACGCAGCATCAGCAAGCCGATACACCCCCGCTGCCGATTTCTCGGCCTGCGCGCTCGACGCCGTACCCTCGACGATCCGCTTCTTGATCCCCTGGACGATGCCGGTCAGTCGGAAGAGATTGTAAGAGAAATACCAGTTGAGATCGGGCACCCCGTCCCGCCCGGTCGCGGCACAATAGCGTGCGACCATGTCCTCGATCGTCGGGATGCCCGTGGCAGGCCCAGTATGGCCAAGCACGCCCGAACGCCCTTCGGGCGCGGTCACCCAGCTCATCAGGAAATAGCTGAAATCGGCGAGCGGGTCGCCGAGCGTCGACAGCTCCCAGTCGAGCAACGCGATCACGCGCGGCTCGGTCTTGTGGAAGATCATGTTGTCGATGCGATAGTCGCCGTGAACGATCGACGTGCGCGTCTGCGGCGGCACGGTGCGGCCAAGATAGTCGATCAGACGCTCGACCGATTCCATCCGCTCGGTCTCGGACGCGCGATATTGCTTGGTCCAGCGTGCGACCTGCCGCTCGAAGTAATTGCCGGGGCGTCCGTAATCGCCGAGCCCTGCGGCCTCGTGATCGGTCATGTGCAGCGCCGCCAGCGTATCACACATCGCATTGTAGATGCCGGTCCGTTCGGCAGGCGCAAATTCGGGAAGCGTCCCGTCCCACAGGTTACGCCCATCGGCGAACCCCATCACGTAAAAGTCGGTCCCGATCACCGCCGGATCGGTGCACAGCCCATAAGGCCGCGCGACCGGAAAGCCGGTCGGGTACAGTCCGGCAATCACGCGATATTCGCGGTCGACCGCATGCGCGGAAGGCAGCAGATTGCCCAATGGCTTGCGCCGCAGGACATAGTCGCCCGAGGCAGCGGAAATCTTGAACGTCGGATTGGATTGCCCGCCCGAGAATTTGGCATAGGTCAGCGGGCCTTCAAACCCGGCGACGTTCGCCACCATCCACGCGGTCAGCCGATCCTCGTCGAGCCGATCCTTGTCGGGGACCGCCATCGTCTGTGGCGCAAAGTCGGTCATGCGAATTCGATCACCGAGCGAACGGTGTCCCCGCTGCGCAGCTTGGCCAAAGCGTCGTTGACGTCCTCCAGCCCGATCCGCTCGGCGACCATCGTATCGAGGTCGAGCTTCCCATCGAGGTACAGCCGCACAAGGCGCGGCATGTCGATCGGGAAGCGCGTCGACCCGAGCAGCGAGCCTTGCAGCTTCTTGCCTGTCAGGAAGGTCGGGCCGGGAATCTTCACGTCATTGCCCGGCGCGATCATGCCGAGGATCGTCGCGGTCCCGCCACGGCGCAGGATCGTCCAGGCGAGTTCGGCGGTGTTGGACCGCCCGACCGCCTCGATCGCATAATGCACCCCACCCCCGGTCAACGCGGCGACCTGCTTTGCCAGATCCGGCGCATTCGCATCGAAGCTGTGCGTCGCGCCGAGTTTCTCCGCCAGCGCGCGCTTCTCGCCGACCGGGTCGATCGCGAGGATCATGCCCGCGCCCGCGATCTTCGCGGCGTTGATCGCGGCGAGCCCGATCCCACCGCACCCGATGACCGCGACGGTTTCGCCGGGCCGCAACTGGCTATCGTTGAAAATCGATCCCGCCCCGGTGATCACGGCGCAGCCGAGCAACGCCGCCCGGTCGAGCGGCATCGCCTTGTCGATCGCGACGCAGGCGTTCTCATGCACCAGCATCATCTCGGCAAAGGCCGACAGATTGAGGAACGGCGTGAGCGGCGTCCCGTCCGCCAGGCTCAATCGCGGGTCCGCGCCCTTGGGCCGGCGGGTCGACGGATCGACGCACAACGATGGCCGCCCCGTCACGCACATCTCGCACGCACCGCAGAACACCGTGAAGAAGGTGACGACGTGATCCCCCACCTTCAGATGCGCCACGTCCGATCCGACCGCCTCGACGATCCCGGCGGCTTCATGGCCGGGAACCGTCGGCATCGGGTGCGGGAACGCGCCATCGACGAAGTGCAGGTCGGATCGGCACACCCCGCACGCGACGGTGCGGATCAGCACTTCGCGCGGTGCCGGGTCGGCGATGCGGATGTCCTCGATCACGAGGTCGGTGTTGGGCGCGTGGAGGACGGCGGCTTTCATGTCTTCTCCCTCTTCCGCTTGCGAAAGAGAGCCGGGGAGAGGGCAGTCTCTCCACATCGGCTCTGATCTCATGTGTTAGCGGACTGCCCCTCTCCCCTGCCCTCTCCCCGCAGGCGGGGAGAGGGAGCATGTCAGCGCCGCACTGCATCCTTCGCCGCGACCGCCGCGGGCAGATCGGCATATTTGCCGAACTCGTTGCGCGCGATCGCCCGGTTGTGGACTTCATCCGGCCCGTCGGCGAACCGCAGCGTACGCAGCGCGGCCCAGTCATGCGCGAGGTGGAAGTCACCCGACACCCCGCCGCCGCCATGCGCCTGGACCGCATCGTCGAGGATCTGCAGCGCCATGTTGGGCGCCTGCACCTTGATCATCGCGATCTCGAGCTGCGCGGACTTGTTGCCCGCCTTGTCCATCATGTCCGCGGCCTTCAGGCACAACAGCCGGGTCATCTCGATGTCGATCCGCGCCTTGGCGATGCGCTGCTCCCACACCGACTGGTCGGCGATCCGCTTGCCGAACGCGACGCGGCTCAGCAGCCGCTTCGCCATCGCCTCGATCCCGGTTTCGGCAACGCCGATCGTCCGCATACAGTGATGGATCCGGCCCGGCCCGAGCCGCCCCTGCGCGATCTCGAACCCGCGGCCTTCGCCGAGCAGGATGTTCTCGGCGGGCACGCGGACATTCTCGAGCACCACTTCGCCGTGCCCGTGCGGCGCATGGTCATAGCCATAGACCGACAGCATCCGCTTGATCGTCACACCGGGCGTATCCATCGGCACCAGGATCATGCTCTGCTGGCTGTGGCGCGAGGCGTCAGGGTTGGTCTTGCCCATCGTGATCGCGACCTTGCAGCGCGGGTCACCGACGCCGGACGACCACCATTTGGTACCATTGATGACATAGTCGTCCCCGTCCCGGACGATCGACGTCTCGATGTTGGTCGCATCCGACGAAGCAACCGCCGGTTCGGTCATCAGGAAGGCGGAGCGGATCTCGCCGTGCATCAGCGGCCGCAGCCAGCGATCCTTGTGCTCGCGCGTACCGTAGCGATGGAGCACTTCCATGTTGCCGGTGTCAGGTGCCGAACAGTTGAAACACTCGCTCGCCCAGCCGACCTTGCCCATCTCCTCGGCGCATAACGCATATTCAAGATTGCTGAGTTGGGTGCCTTCGAACTCGAACGTGTCGTCGACGTGATTCTGCCCGGAATGCGGGGGCATGAAGAAATTCCACAGGCCGGCAGCCTTGGTCTTCTCCTTCATCTCCTCGATCACCGGAATGACCTTCCAGCGCTCGCCTTCATGCGCCTGCGCGTCATATTCGGACTGGCGCGGGCGGATCTGTTCGTCGATGAAGCTCTTCACGCGATCCCGGAAATAGGTTTCGCGTTCGGTGAAGCTGAAGTCCATCGCGTCTCTCCAAGGGTGGCCGTTTGCGGCCTTCACCGGCGTTGGGTATACCGTACCGGGTTTTCGGTAAAGCCGGTTCGAGCGGTAAATTACGGCTACGTCGGCGCGATCGAAAAAGGACTGTTTCTTCTAAAAGATGTTGGTAAGGTTTCCGGCATGGAGGAAACAGCAATCGAACAGACCGCAGAGGCGGCGGATCCCGGCACCAGCACCAAGCGATTCCGCGCCAAGCGCGATGCGATCCTGGCCGCTGCGGCGGAAGCGATCAACGAACAGAGCGCCAAGGGCATGACTTTCGCCGACGTCGCGCGCCGGGTCGGGCTCAACACGACCAGCGTCACCTATTATTTCAAGCGCAAGGAGGACCTTGCCGCAGCCTGTTTCGAGCAGACGCTCGAGCGGTTGCAGGCGATGCTCGACGAATCGCTCGCGGAGGCGACGCCACGCGACCGCGTTGCGCGCTATCTCGCGCTCAATTTCGAGCGGTTGGCCGCGATCCAGCGGGGCGAGGAAACCGCCTTCGCGATCCTGTCGGATCTCCGCGCGATGGAAGAACCCGTGCTCGGGCGCCTGATGACCGGATGGCGCGAAGTCTTCCGCAAGACCCGCAGCCTGTGGGGCACGGCCACGAACCGCGCCCAGACCGATCTGTTCGGCGCCCGCGCGCACGTCCTCCTGGAGAACACCTTCTGGTTGCCGATCTGGCTCGTGCGCTACGAACCCGATCAATATGCCCGGGTCGAGGAACGCCTGATGGACGTGTTCGCGCACGGCATCGCCGCCCCCAAGGCGCGCTGGGACCCCGAACTGATCGACCTGGTGCACGACGAACCCGAGCCCGGGCGTGAGGCGTTCCTGCTCGCGGCGACCCGGCTGATCAACGAGCTCGGCTATCGTGGTGCGTCGGTCCAGCGGATTGCGTCGCAGCTCAATGTGACAAAGGGCAGCTTCTACCATCACCTCGACGCCAAGGATGATCTGGTGCTCGCTTGTTACAAACGCAGCCTCGATACGATCGCCGATGCGCAGCATCTCGCGGACGAACGCGGCGGGTCGCAATGGGATCGGCTTTCAGGAACGATCGCGACGTTGCTCGACGTGCAATTCTCGGAACGCGGCCCCTTGTTGCGGACGACCGCCTTGTCGGGCCTCCCCGCCGAGGGACGGCGGGCGATGGTCGATCGCTCCAATCGGATCGCACGGCGCTACGCTGGGACGATCAGCGACGGTGTCGCCGAGGCATCGGTCCGTGCGGTCGATCCGTTGATCGCGGCGCAGGCGTTGATGGCATTGCAGAATGCGGCGTTCGACATGCGCAAATGGGCCGGCACGATGCCGCGCGACAAAGCGATTGCGTATTACGCTTCCACCATCGTGTTCGGCCTGTTCGACGACCGGGTGCTGAACACCTAATCCCTGCGCTTCTCCCCGGCGCAGGCCGGGGGCCAGTTGTGAGCGATCCCGTTTGCGCACGCCGCGCTCGATAACGATCGTCCCGCAACTGGACCCCGGCCTTCGCCTGGGAAGCGCGTGATAGAATCAACGGAGTATCTCATGGCCGACATGGCGCGTTTCGATTGGGCAGACCCCTTCTTCCTCGACGACCAGCTCGAGGACGACGAACGCATGATCCGCGACACCGCGCGCGCCTATGCGCAGGACAAGCTCGCGCCGCGGATCGTCGATGCATTCCAGAACGAAACGACCGATCCCGAGATCTTCCGCGAGATGGGCGCGCTCGGCTTGCTGGGTCCGACCGTCCCCGAGGAATATGGCGGCGTCGGCGCATCCTATGTCGCCTACGGCCTCGTCGCCCGCGAGGTGGAGCGGATCGATTCGGGCTATCGCTCGATGATGTCGGTCCAGTCGAGCCTCGTGATGTACCCGATCCTCGCTTATGGTTCGGAAGAGCAGAAGCAGAAGTATCTGCCCAAGCTCGCGACGGGCGAATGGATCGGCTGTTTCGGACTGACCGAACCCGATGCCGGGTCCGACCCCGGGGGGATGACGACGCGCGCGAAGAAGGTCGATGGCGGCTATCTGCTGTCGGGCGCGAAGACGTGGATCTCCAATTCGCCGATCGCCGACGTCTTCGTCATCTGGGCAAAGTCGGACGCGCATGGCGACGGCATTCGCGGCTTCATCGTCGAAAGGGGCGCGAAGGGCCTGTCCGCGCCGAAGATCGAAGGCAAGCTCAGCTTGCGCGCGTCGATCACCGGCATGATCCTGATGGACGAGATCGAGCTGAGCGAAGACGCGCTGCTGCCGAACGTGCAGGGCCTGAAGGGTCCGTTCGGCTGCCTCAATCGTGCGCGTTATGGGATCAGTTGGGGGTCGCTCGGCGCGGCGGAGTTCTGTTTCCATGCGGCGCGGCAATATGGGCTCGATCGCAACCAGTTCGGCACCCCGCTGGCAGGGCGGCAGCTGTTCCAGAAGAAGCTCGCCGACATGGAGACCGAAATCGCGCTCGGGCTGCAGGCGAGCCTGCGGGTCGGGCGATTGATGGACCAGGGCCGGTTCGCGCCCGAGATGATCTCGATCGTCAAGCGCAACAACGTCGGCAAGGCGCTCGATATCGCGCGGATGGCGCGCGACATGCACGGCGGCAACGGCATTTCGGGCGAATATCAGGTGATGCGGCACATGATGAACCTGGAAACCGTCAACACCTATGAAGGCGCGCACGACGTCCACGCGCTGATCCTCGGACGCGCGATCACCGGCATCGCGGCCTTCTGATGACCGCGCCCCCGCCCCTCGCTGGATTGCGCATCCTCGAGCTGGCGGGGATCGGGCCGGGGCCGTTCTGCGGGATGATGCTCGCGGACCACGGCGCCGAGGTGATCCGGGTCGAGCGCCCGTCCAGCGGTGGCCTGACCGATCCGTCGCGCGATCCCTTGCTGCGATCGCGCCGGACGATCGTGCTCGACCTCAAGCGGCCGGACGCGGTCGCGGCGGTGCGGCGGCTGGCGGGCACGTGCGACGGGTTGATCGAAGGGTATCGCCCGGGGGTGATGGAGCGGCTTGGCCTGGGTCCCGATCTGTTGCTCGCGGACAATCCGCGGCTCGTCTACGGCCGCATGACCGGCTGGGGGCAGACTGGCCCCCTCGCCGACGTGCCCGGGCACGACATCGATTATCTCGCCATCTCCGGCACGCTCCACGCGCTCGGCGAGGCGGGGCGCAAACCGACCGCACCGATCAACCTCGCCGCGGATTTCGGCGGCGGCGGGATGATGCTCGCGTTCGGGATGCTCGCGGCGATTCTGCACGCAAAGGCGACCGGCGAGGGTCAGATCGTCGATGCCGCGATGACCGAGGGTGCCGCCGTCCTCTCCAGCATGGTCTGGGGCTTCCGCGCGATGGGGATGTGGAGCGACGCGCGCGGGACCAACCTGCTCGACGGCGGCGCGCCCTTCTACGACACCTACGAAACCGCCGACGGCAAATGGATCGCGGTCGGCGCGATCGAACCGCAATTCTATGCCGCCTTGCGCCGCGTGATGGCGCTCGACGGGACGGAGTGGGACGGACAGTTCGCCGTTGCGCAATGGCCAAAGCTGAAAGGTCTGCTGGCCGAACGGTTCCGGGAACGCGCGCGCGACGCCTGGATCGACGCCTTCGCCGGACATGAGGCCTGTGTCGCCCCGGTGCTCGGTTTCGACGAAGCCGTCGCCGATCCGCACAACGTCGCGCGGGGAACGTTCGTCACCAGCGGAAACGTCGTCCAACCCGCCCCTGCCCCGCGCTATTCCGCGAGTGCGACCGTCCCGCCCCGGATGGCCGGCGCGGCGGACAGCGCGGCCATCCTCCAGGAAGCCGGGTTCAGCGCCACCGAGATCACGGCGCTGCTGTGATTTGCGCGGCCCCAGCGATCATGCGATAATTTCCCCAAAGCACAGATAGGAGACGATCATGGCAACCGCCGCAGTCCGCACCGTGCCGATGTCCGAGGCCGAATGGGAAGCGCGCCAGCAACTCGCCGCCTGCTACCGCGTGTTCGCGATGCTCGGCTGGTCGGAGATGATCTACAACCACATCACGCTTAAGATCCCGGGCGAGGACGGCGCGTTCCTGATCAACCCGTTCGGGCTGCATTTCAGCGAAGTGACGGCGTCCAGCCTCGTCAAGATCGACATCGACGGCAACAAGCTCGACGACAGCCCCTACCCCGTCAACCGCGCCGGGTTCGTCCAGCACGCGTTGTTTCACCGCCATCTCCCTGACGCGCATTGCATCATGCACACGCATACGACGGCGGGCATGGCGGTCAGTTCGGTCGAGGGCGGGTTGCGCCCGACCAACTTCTACGCGTGCAATTTCGCAGACCAGATCGCCTATCACGATTTCGAAGGCGTGACGGTGCGCGACGAAGAAGGTGCGCGGTTGCTCGAACATCTCGGCAGCAAGCGCGTCATGCTGTTGAAGAACCACGGGATCCTGGTGATGGGCCGGACCTTGCCGGAAGCGTTCATCAAGCATTGGTCGCTGCAACGCGCGTGCGAGATCCAGATTGCCACCGCGAGCATGGGCACCCCACTCGAAGTGTCGCCCGAAGTGGTCGCGGTGCATCAGCGCGACCTGCACATGGCGCAAGTCCCGGGTGGCCCGGGCCAGGCTGACTTTGCAGCGATGGTGCGGCTGGTCGACAAGATCGACACCGGGTGGCGCGCCTGATCGAGTCCGGGAGCGGTTGTACCCGGACTCGATCGGCCTCAACGGTACGACGGTCTTACCGCGCCCGCCACGTCGCGGGCATTGTCCGCGCCGGGACCGTCACCGTCACCGTCTGCACGATGTCCGCAGCGGAGGTCCCCAGCATCACGCGGTACGCACCGCCCGCAATCCGCCACTGCTGCCCGGCCTCGTCCCACGTCGCGAGCAGACGCGGATCGACCGTCACCAACGCACTCTTGCTCGCGCCAGGCGCCAGCGCCACCTTAACGAAACCCCCAAGCCGCTTGGGCGCTTCCCAGCCGCCCGCAACCGGCGAGACATAGATCTGCCCGATGGCAGCCCCGGCACGCGCACCGGTATTGCGCATCTGGAAGCGCGCGGTGATCGCCCCGTTCGCCACGCCCGCCTTCAGCCCACTCCCGGCAAACTGCGTGTACGACAGACCATAACCGAACGGGAACAACGGCTTGAACGCCTTCGCATCGAACCATTTATACCCGACCGTCGCACCCTCGCGGTACACCACGTCGCCACTGTGCGGCACCGCCGGATCGGGCAACTGATCGACCCCGCGCGGGAAGGTGACGGGGAGACGCCCCGACGGATTGACCTTGCCCGTCAGCACGTTGGCGATCGCCGCCCCACCCGCGGTGCCGGGATACCATGCCGCAAGCACCGCACCGACCTTGTCGAGCCACGGCATCATCACCGGTCCGCCGGTTTCCAGCACGACCACGGTGTTGCGATTGGCGTCACCGATCGCGTCGATCAACGCATCCTGCTTGCCGTCGAGCGCCATCGCAACGTCGAACGATTCCCCCGCCCATTGCGTCGCGAACACGATCACGACGTCGCTGTCCTTCGCCAGCGCCGCGGCGGCGGCCGGATCGTTTCCGTCCGCATAGCGCACGACCGCGCCCGGTGCCTGACGCTGGATTTCCGCCATGGGGGACGACGGGTAATACATCACCGGTCCCGGCCAGAACGTCGGGGCGATCCCCGGCACCGCATTGCCCTCGGCAGGGTAGACCAGCGACGATCCGCCGCCCGCCAGCACGCCCTTGTCGGCATGACCGCCGATGATCGCGATCCGCTTCGCGCTTGCGGTCAACGGCAGCAGGTTGCGCGCGTTCTTGAGCAACACCGTCCCCGCTTCGGCGGCGGCCCGCGTGACGGCGGCATGGCCGACCATGTCGATCGCTTGTTGCTGCAACGGATGCTCGAACAGGCCTTGCGCGAACATGCCGTACAGGATGCGCTCGACCATCAGGTCCAGCTGCGCCGGCTTGACCGTTCCCTGGTCGATCGCCTCGCGCAGCGGGCGCCCGAAGAACGGCTTGCTGTCGAACGGGAAGCCCGAATCCTGGTCGAGCCCGGCGGTGGTGGCGGCGACCGTGCTGTGCGCCGCGCCCCAGTCGCTCATGACATAGCCCTTGAAGCCCCAGTCGCGGCGCAGCACGTCGGTCAGCAGCCATGTGTTCTCGCACGCGTGGGTGCCGTCGACCCGGTTGTACGAACACATGATCGATCCGGGCTTGGCTTCCTCGATCGCCAACTGGAACGCGAGCAGGTCGGAGACCCGCGCCGCACTATGGTCGATCACCGAGTTGCCGGTGTTGCGATCGGTTTCCTGGTCGTTGAACGCGTAATGCTTGATCGTCGAGACGACGTGGTTCGACTGGATCCCGATCACCTGCTGCGCGACGATGCTGCTGGCGAGCACGGGATCCTCCCCGCCATATTCGAAGTTCCGCCCGTTCCGCGGTTCCCGCAGCAAATTGACGCCGCCTGCGAGCATCACGTTGAACCCGGACCGTCGCGCCTCGTCCCCGATCATCGCACCGCCGGCGCGCGCGACGTCGCGATCCCAGCTGGCCGCGATCGCGAGTCCGGAGGGAAGCGCGGTGCGCCCGCGCTTGACCTTGGCGCCGCCCTGCGTGGCGACCCCGACCCCGGCGTCGGTCTGGAACTGCGCGGGGATGCCGAGCCGCGGGATGGCGGGGACATAGCCGGCGGAACCTTCGAGCGCCGCCTTGGGCGCGATGTAGCGGGAGATTGGAAAGTCGGTGCCGAAATAGCCGAACACCAGGGTGTGTTTCTCGTCCGTCGTCATCGCGGCGACGAGCGCCTTGGCGCGGGCATCGGGGGTTTGCGTCGCGTCGCTCCACACGCCCTTGATTGGCGGTTTGTCCCACGGGGCAAGCGCTGGCATCCCGGCATCGGGGGCCTGCTTGGCCGGCGGCGGGGGCGCGGCGACTTGCGCCGATACGGCACCGGAAAGCAGCAACAGCGGCGCGACCGCGACACGGAACGTCATTCGTTTCTCCCCCTGGGGTACGCTTCGGCGTCCCCGATTCGCTGCTTGTGCAGACTGTTTCGACAGGCCTATCGCGCCCGCGCGGATCGGGCAAACCGCGTGATTTACGCGCCCGCCCCGCGACGATCGATCCGATGCGTTTTCAGAAGGTAACGAGCAGATTGGTTTCGAGAAACCGAACAGTCGATGCCTTGCGGGCGACCGCTTCGGGCACGTTCCGGAGGAACGCCTCTTTGAACAGCACGGCAAAATTGCTTTCGAGCCGCAGCCGATTCGGGATCACCCAATAGCGCAATCGCCCCTCGACCTGCTGCCCGGCGAAGCGCCCGGATCTGCCGGTCGGATCCGTGAGATCATAGAAACCGTCGTAGCGCGACGCCAACCAGATGCCGCGGTAATCCGTCAGCACTTCGAACCGATCGGCCGGCTTGGCCTCGAAGCGGACGCCGGGCGCGCTGATATTCCTGCGGGCGAGCGCGGCATAGGTGCCCGATGGCCCGAAATCGTCGCGTCGGCTGCCGAACAAGGTGTCGAAGCGATGCAACGTCCCGCCAGCCCCCGCCTGTCGGCCATTCCCGCTGGCATAATCGTAGAACAGCCCAAGCCGTGGCTTGATCGCGCCGCCGAAAGTGAACCCCGCCGCGGCATGGACGAAGCCCGCTTTCATCGGCGCGTTGGTCGCGTCGGCGCGCATAGACTCGCTCGCTCGCCCGAACTGGTAGGCGCCTTCGAGATCGTAATCGAAGCCACGGTCCTGCGCGCTCCGCGAAAACCGCGCGTCGATCGTATGCAAGCGGCGATCCGCGGTGGCGCGACCTGGCGAATCGTGCTCCGCCAACCGGTAATAGGCAAGCTCGACCTGCCCAGCACCCAGCGCCTGCTTCTGCGTGATGTGGGCCCCGAACAGGACGTTGTTCAACGTCTCGCGATCGAACCGCACGACGTTGCGCCGAACCTCGGCGTCGCCGCTCGGCAAATGTTCCTGCGGCATGACGTAGAATAGGCTCACGCCGGTGGTCCGGGTCGGCTTGAAGTCGAACCGCACGCCCGTGAACCCCGTCACCGTATTGCGATACTCGTCCGTCGCCACCAGGCGCCCCGACCCCAGGTTGATCAGAAACCGCCCTCCCTCGACCGAAGCCAGCCCCAGCGGGGTCGCGCCGGGGTCGAGCCGCAGCTTGAGGTACGCCTGTGGCAGTTCGAGCGCATTGATGTCGCCATTGTCGATTTGCGTTCTGGTGCCGATGCCATACCCACGGCTGTCGACCAGTTCGCCCCCGATCGTCAGCGGGCCGGGCCCGTATTCCAGCGCGATCCCGGTGCGGACCAGGAACGCCTGTTCGGCGGCCGCAACGTCCGGACTGGGTCGTCCGCCAACCGTTTCGTAGCGCGCCCGGATCGCCGCCGTAACCAGCAGACCATCGTCATCCTTGGCCGGCGCGGTCTCCTCCTGCCCCGGTTTCTCGGTCGAGGATGCGGGGGATGCGGGCAAGGACTGCGCATTCGCGACGCCGGACGCGCCAAGCATGCCGGACGCGCCAAGCATGATCGCCACGACGCCTTGGCGCCATGCATCGCGTATCGCCGCCACTGTGATAAACCCCTGCAGCCAATCCCTTGGCGCCGGGCGGATCGCCCGGTACCACCCGGGGCTCGAAGCGCTTGATGACCGGCAAAGTTCCCCTAAAGTCCGCGACGCACATGACCCGCTTCACCGTCAACAATCAGCCCGTCCAATATGCTATGGATCCCGCGACCCCATTGCTGTGGGCGCTCCGCGATGCGTCCAACCTGACCGGCACCAAATATGGCTGCGGTACGGGGTCGTGCGGCGCCTGTACCGTCGATGTCGACGGGGCCGCGGTGCGATCCTGCCTTCGTGCGATCGGCACGATCGAGGGCAGCTACGTCACGACGATCGAAGGCTTGTCGCGCGACCGCAGCCACCCGGTCCAGACCGCCTTCATCGCCAAGAACGTCGTTCAATGCGGGTTCTGCATCCCCGGCATGGTGATGGCGGCGGCGGTGCTGCTCCAGCATAACCGCACGCCGAGCGAGGACGACATTCGTCGCGAGATCACCAACCTGTGCCGGTGCGGATGCTACCCCCGGCTGGTCGAGGCGATCCTGCTCGCGGCGAGCATCCAGCGCGGCGACGAGACGATCGACGCTCCCCCTGCCCCGGGAATCCTGCCAGGCGATGCCGCCCGGGCGGTGCCGGCGCTGGTGGTGCGGCGTTAGCGGAAGCTTTCGCAAAGCTGTCATGACAATTCAGACATGATGCAGCGTGTCGCGTCTACACGGTGGATCACGGCTCGGTCTTCTTCCCCGCCGCGGTAAAGGACATGAGAATGCGAAAGTCTTTGCTCGCCGCCATCATTGCGGCAACCGCCCTGATCCCGGCAGCAGCGCTCGCACAGGATGGCGGCGAACGGCGCGGTCGCGGCGAAGGTCGTGGACAACAGGCGGGACAGCCCGGCCAGCCGCCGCAGGACCGCGGGCAGGGCTTCCGGGGCGATCGCGGTCCGGACGGCGGGCAAGACCGCGGACAGCGCTGGCAACAGCGTGCCAACGGCCAGCCGGAGTTTCAGCGGCAACCGCAACCGCAACCCCAGAGCCAGCCCCAACCGCAGAGCCAGCCGCAACCGCGCTACGAACGCCCCGACCGACCCGGGCGTCCCGATGGGGAGCGCGGCGATTTCCGCCGGCCCGGCGAATGGGATCGCGGCCAGCAGGCTGGACAAGTCCCGAACCCGCAACCCCAGGATCGCGGGTATCAGGGCAGACGCGGCGCGTTCGACGACCAGCGCGGAAACCAGGCTCCTGGTCGACGCACCTGGAACGACGACGATCGTCGAGGTGATCCTCGCGGCGACGACCGTCGGGGCGGCAACTGGCGCGGCAACGACCGCCAGAACGATTGGCGCGCCGGCAATTGGAACGCAGGCGACCGAAACGGCGCGAATCGGGGCTGGAACGGCAGCAATGGGGCGTGGAATCGCGAGTGGAGGCGCGACAATCGATTCAATTACGGCGATTATCGACGTCAAAATTACAACGCCTACCGCCTGCCCCGCTATTATGCGCCGAGCGGCTGGGGATATGGATATCGTCGTTTCGGGATCGGATTTCAACTGAACTCGATCTTGTTCCGGCAGGATTACTGGATCGCCAACGCGGATTATTACCGGCTTCCGCCGGCCTATGGTCCCTATCGCTGGGTCCGCTATTACAACGACGCACTCCTCGTCGACGTCCGCACGGGCAATGTCGTCGACACGGTCTACGACATCTTCTGGTAAGACTCCCGGGGTCGTGCCGTCCGGCGGCGCGACCCCTTGTCTTTTCCAGTGCCGAGGGCAAAGTCCCGGTTATGGGCTTTTTTTCCAAGAAATCCGGCGCGACGTCGCCGGTACGGCGCGCGTTCGGCGAGACGGTGTCCCGGCGGCTGGACGCAAATCCCGCGATCACCCGGTCATCGGTCGGGGACGCGCAAATCTATCGCCATCCCGATTTCCTCGATGCCGCCACCTGCGCGAAGTTCGTCAAGCTCATCGACGCGAACCGCCGCCGCTCAACCGTCTTGGCGGAAGACGCGGTCCAGGACTTCCGCACCAGCGAAAGCTGCGACATGGATCGCTGGTCCCCCGACGTCCGCCCGACCGACGAAGCGATCGCCGCGCTGCTCGGGATCGACCCGGTCCACGGCGAGACGATGCAAGGCCAACGCTATGCGATCGGCCAACATTTCCGCGCGCACAATGATTACTTCAACCAGGACCAGCCGTACTGGCCGAAGATGATCGAGAGCGGCGGCCAGCGGACATGGACCGCAATGATCTATCTCAACGATGTCGAGGAAGGCGGCGCGACCTGGTTCCCGCTGGTCGGCGTGCGGATCGCCCCGAAGCGCGGACTGCTGATCGCCTGGAACAACATGCGCCCGGACGGAAGCCCCAATCCCAATACGTTGCACGAAGGTATGCCGGTCACCGCCGGGACCAAGTCGATCATCACCAAGTGGTTTCGCGAGGGCAACTGGATCAAGGCCTGAATATCGTTCGATCCCAGCGATGTTTGCGCCGTCCTCCGGATCCAGTAGAGCCGGGCGGGTGAACACCGTCCTCAACATCGACCGCTCGATCCTCGGCCAGCCCTGGCGCTGGCGCATGCTCGAAACCGACGCACGCGACCCGGGCTTCGCGCCCGACGACCTCGTCACCCAATTGCTGCTCGCCCGCGGATGTGCGCGCGACGACATCGCACTGCACAAATCGCCCAGTATCCGCGGCTTCATGCCCGACCCATCGATCTTCCAGGACATGGACAAGGCCGCGGCCCGCCTGGCCGACGCGGTAATTGCCAGCGAGCAGGTTGCCGTGTTCGGCGATTACGACGTCGACGGTGCCACCTCCGCCGCGCTCGTCATCCTCGTGCTGCGCGATCTCGGGATCGAGGCCCGGCCCTATATCCCCGATCGCCTGACCGAGGGGTACGGACCGACCGGTGCCGCGATGGTTCAACTCCACGATGAAGGCGCGAGCCTGATCATCACCGTCGATTGCGGCGCCCAGGCGTTCGACGCGCTGGCGACCGCGCGCGAAGCCGGGGTCGACGTCGTCGTCGTCGATCATCACAAATGCGCGACCGCGCTGCCGCTGACGCATGCGCTGGTCAATCCGAACCGGCTCGACGAGACCGAAGGCGCTGCACACGGCCACCTTGCCGCAGTGGGCGTCGCCTTCCTGCTGGCAGCCGCGCTGATCCGCACCCTGCGCGCGCGCGGCTTCTTCGAAACCCGCGCGGAGCCGCGATTGCTCGACCTGCTCGATCTGGTCGCGCTGGGCACCGTGGCGGACGTTGCGCAGCTCAAGGGGCTCAATCGCGCTTTCGTCGCGCAAGGGCTCAAGGTGATGGCGCAGCGCCGCAACATCGGTCTCAACGCGCTGATCACCGCCTCCCGCCTAACGCGCGCGCCGACGTGCAGCGACCTCGGCTTCGCGCTCGGCCCACGCATCAACGCCGGCGGCAGAGTCGGTAAGTCAGACCTCGGGGTTCGCCTGTTGACCACCCGGGACCCGGCGGAAGCGGATGCCATCGCGGTCGAACTCGATCGGCTCAATGAAGAACGCCGTGCCATCGAGGCGATTGTCCAGGAAGCGGCGGACATCATCGCTCAATCGAAGAGCAATCGCGCGGTCCTGGTCGTCGCAGGCCATGGCTGGCACCCCGGCGTGATCGGGATCGTCGCGGGACGGCTGAAGGAAAAATACGGGCGCCCTGCCCTCGTCATCGCGATCGACGATGCAGGGATGGGCAAGGGCTCGGGTCGATCGATCCCGGGCGTCGATCTCGGCGCTGCGGTCCTGGCCGCAAAGGAGTCCGACTTGCTGATCGCGGGCGGCGGCCACGCGATGGCAGCGGGCCTGACGATCGCTGAGGACCGAATCGCCACGCTCGACGATTTCCTCAGCGACCGCCTGGACGCCGCCGTCACCCGCGCGATGGGGGACCGGGCGTTACTGCTCGACGCGGTGCTGACGACGGCGGGGGTCAATCCTGAGCTCGTGACGGCAATGGAAGTCGGCGGACCTTACGGCATGGGCTGGCCGCAGCCGCGCATCGTCGCGGGGCCGGTCCGGGTGATCAAGGCCGACATCGTCGGCAACGGGCACGTCCGCGCGATCGTGGCGGGCGATGGCGGCGGTACGCTCAAGACGGTCGCCTTCCGCGCGGCGGAGGGTCTGCTCGGACAGGCGTTGCTAGGCGCCCCACCGCATCGCCGCTTGTGGCTCGCGGGCCGCGCCAAACTCGACGATTGGGGGTCTCGCCCAACTGCGGAATTGCACCTCGATGACGCCGCTTGGGCAAATTGATGCGTAAAGCGCTTGACCGCCGCGCAGACTTTGCCTAACCGGCCCTTCGCTTCCCGAGCAATCGGGGACGGCCCCTTCGTCTAGCGGTTAGGACGCGGCCCTTTCACGGCTGAAGCACGGGTTCGATTCCCGTAGGGGTCACCATCTCCATCACGAAGTGGTTGAGAGTGGCGGAATACCAAGAAAAACAATACTTCGTGAGGCGCCCGGTGCTACAAAAGGGGCGTCGCAAGTCGCATTCCGTCAAGCGCAGCAAATTGCGTATCGAGCAATTTCGCATGGTCGTTCCCAAGGACGTCCGCGCGGTCATTGGCAAAACCGCATGGACGGAATCGCTTTGGACCACTGACCATCTGATAGCTTGCAGAAAGCGCGCCGATCTAGGGTTAGGACTCATAACCACCAGGTGACGGCTGCCACAAGGTAGATCGCGCCGAGGAAGTTTGTGGCGAGCTTGTCGTAGCGAGTGGCGATGCGACGATAATCTTTGAGGCGGCAGAACATGCGCTCGACGGCGTTTCGGCCTTTGTAGAGTGAGCGCGAGAAGCAGCTTTTCCAGCGCCGGTTCGCCTTGGAGGGAATGTTGGGCACGGCACCCTGGCGCTCGATCAGGTCGCGGATCGCGTTGCTGTCATACGCCTTGTCCGCCAAAACGATGGTGCGCGGTGGGAGATCGTCGAGGAGGACATCGGCAGCACGGCAGCCGGCAACGTTACCGCCGGTCAGCAGGAAGCGGAGCGGGCGACCTTCGCAGTCGGTAAGGGCGTGGAGCTTGGTGTTGCGTCCGCCTCGGCTGATCCCGATCGCCTGGACGAGCGCCCCCCTTTTCCGCCGCCCGCCGAGCGGTGCGCCTTCATATGTGTGCTGTCGATCAGGACTTCGGCAGGCGGTCCGCCCGCTGCCGCCAGCGTGACGAAGATCTCTTGCCAGATGCCTTTCGCCGCCCACCGGACGAACCGGTTGTACAGCGTCTTTCTCGGACCGTAGCAGGCCGGTGCATCGACCCAGCGACCGCCCGATCTCACCACATGGATGATGCCGCTGATCACACGCCGGTCATCAACCCGAGCAACCCCTCGAACCTTGTCCGGCAGCAACGGCCGAAGCCGCTCGAACTGCTCTTCACTCAACCACAACTCGCTCAAACCCACGCTCCTGCTGTCGCCGAGCCTGAATCACATTCGCGCCGCCAAAGGAATCCCGTTTATGGGTCCTGACCCTAGTTCGACGCGTAAGCCGGCATACGGTCGCACCCTTTGTTCCACTGGCGACCGCGATGCTGAGCGGATGCCTGGGCTCGAGGAAACAGCTCGCACCGCCATCCTATTATCTCCCGTTGACGCCCGCGACCAATGCCGCCGGTGAAATCCTGCCGACACTGGCCGCCCAGCTACCTTGAGCGCTACGGGTAGCGATTACCTCCTCCCCGCAAACTAGGTGTTGCCGACGGTTCCAACTGCTTCCCTGACGGATCCCGAGCACCGCTACACCCTATCGGAACTGGTTGACTTCGCCCGTTCCAACAATCCGCGCACGCGGACCGCTTATTAGGAAGCGCGGAATGCGGCGTTGGCCGCCGCCATGGTCCACAGCAGCTACGCCCCATGCGTCGTGCTGACCGGAGCGGCCAGCGGGATTGCCAATCGTTCGACCCTATCTACGCTCGACCTGCGGACGGACTGCAACGGCGATGGTGTCAGTGGCATCGTGGCGCTTTCGCTCGAATGGCTGTTGTTCGACCTCGGCATACGTGCGGAACTGGCCGACACGGCGCGGCAGCAAAGCGTTATCGCGAACATCGCCTTCACGGCCGAGTACTAAAGGATCACCCATCAGGTGGCGCTGTCCTTCTACGATGAGGTGGCGGCAGATGCCCGAGCTCACAATGCCGGTCTCGCCATAACGCTCGCGCCGGTCGGGCCGTTCCAGCAGGCCGGCTACGATCTCGTGGGCCGCGCAGAGTTCAATCTGACGGCGTCGGCGACGCGCACGCAGAAGCTGACCCTGACCCTGACCCTGACCCTAACCCTGACGGGCTCGGGCACGATCAACCTCAACGCCACCATCGCTACCACCGATGCACCCACGTTAAAGGACGGCGCGATCCCGATCCCTGGTTTGACGGACACGGCGACGACCGGGCTCGCCATCACCAGCCGCGGCGCGCTCTTCTACACGCGCACCAGCAATTCGACCGGACTGTCGGCGGTATCGCTCGGTGCCAATGACAGCTTCACCAATACCGGCACCATCAGCATCACGGACACCACGGCGCAGGCGACGCCGTACACGGTCGCGATCGTCGGCGGCACCCGCGTGACCAACGCCGGGTCGATCAATGTGCAGAACGGCATCGGCGTCGGGTCGAACGGTGTTCTGACGGCGGGAGCGGCGCGCACGCTCAACAACAGCGGATCGATCACGCAGAATGGCGGCACGGTCGCGTCGATCGGAGTTAACGGCGTCGGGTCGGTCATCAACAGCGGGACGACCTCGATGCAGGGCGTCACGATCGCCAGCCCGACAACGGTGGTGAACAGTGGCAGCATCGTCAGTACCGGCGGCATCGCGATCACGTCCGATTTCGCCGCGAATATCGCCAACCTCGCCGGCGGCACGATCCGCGGCGGGACCGGGCAATTCGCGATCCGCACCGGCTATGGCACGCTGACCAATGCCGGCACGATCACCGGCAACGTCAATCTCGGCTACGAGCCTTACGGTGCCCTGTCGGGAACGGGCGCAACCTATGTCGCGGCAGGCAGCACGATTACCGACACGCTGCAATTCGGCGCGGCCAACGATACCCTCGTCGTCAACGGCGCGACGACCGGCGTCAGCGGGACGATCGACGGTGGCGCGGGGCTCGCGTGCTGCTGAGCGTGACGTGCGATGCCGGCACCTTCCGGATCGGCCAGCGCTACACGTTGCTGACCGCGGCGGGCGGGGTCATCGGCACCTATACGCTCGTGCAGACGCCGGTCGGCGGCACCGAATTCCGACCGGTGCAGAACGCGAACGACATCGCCGTCGATCTCGCGCGCACCGGCGCGTCGCTGGCGACACTCGCGCAGACCGGCAACCAGGCGGCGGTCGCGGGCGCCCTCCGCACGCTCGGCGTCGCCAACACCGCTTATGCGACGCTGACGCTTAACCCCCACGGTCCTGCAGGAGATCGGCCCCTGCTTGTGTTTCATGCAGTTCGAAGTGGCACGCACGTCTGGACCGCAACATCCCTGCACAGACGCACGCTCGACGTAGGAACATCAGCCCGCAACGTCCCGCCCCTTCAGGGCGGAAGGCGAGCGGTGGTCGTGAGGCAACCCCGGCCGGATACGTCGGCTGAACGTTTCGGAACGGCATCTCGCGGATTTTATCGCCGCCATCGACCGTCCAACGTCAGACGTTCCTATACCTATCAAACATCAACCAGTCCGATCTACGTCGCCCGAATTATACTTGATCGTCCGATCGACACTCGAAGTTTTTTCACCGAATTCAACGACGCGCTGAATGTGGACTGAACAAAAGTCGAAAGGAATGGCACCAGTGCTGACGAATATCTTCGGCGTCTCGTCGACCGTCTTGTGTTCTGAACTTGCTCGTCTGGATAAGGCGTTTGCCGATGGTGACGTTTTAGAGCGTGCGGACCTGGCCCATGCCAAGGGACCGACGCACGATGTCCTCTTCGCTATCAATCAATTGCTCGATCGCGCGCTGCAACCGGTCACCCAGTTCGGCGATCGGATTGAGCAATGGGGCGCAGAGCACGACCGTGGAGACATCGATACCACTTTGCCGGTCGAGGCCTTCAACGGCAATTTCGCGGTCATGGCGCAGCGGCTGAACCGGTTGGTCAACAGCCACATTACCGTGAAGAAAAAGGCGATGGCCTGCATCACGGCATTCGGTGAGGGCAATTTCGACGCGCCGCTCGAACCCTTTCCCGGCAAGAAGGCCTTCATCAACGAAACGATCGAGAGGTTGCGCGCCAATCTCCAGGGCCTGATCGCCGAAATGAACCACATGTCCGAAGAGCATGACAAGGGCGATATCGACGTCTGGGTCGCGGCGGACAGGTTCCGCGGGGATTTCGGCGCGATGGCGCGCGGCGTGAACACGATGGTCGCCAACCACATTGCCGTAAAGAAGAAGGCGATGGCGTGCATCAAGGAACTCGGTGAGGGCAATTTCGACGCGCCGCTCGAACAATTCCCAGGCAAGAAGGCCTTCATCAACGATACCGTCGAGATGCTGCGGCGCAATTTGCGCGACATCATCGGCGAGGTTCAGCGCCTCATCACCGCCGCCACGGCAGGGCACCTCGGCCAGCGGGGCGACGACAAGCGCTTCGTCGGGGATTTTGCGGCGATGATCGCCGGGGTCAACAACATGCTCGATGCAACGCTTCTGCCAATCGAGGAAGGCAACAGGGTCCTCAATCTGGTCAGCGTGGGCGACCTGCGACAGACGGTCGACATCGTGTGCGAAGGCGACCACCGGCGCATGAAGGATTCGATCAACGCGCTGATCGACAATTTGCGTCTCAGCGCCAGCCTGGCGGACAAGATCGCTGATGGCGACCTGAGCGTGGCGCACCAGCCCTTGTCCGATCGAGACACGCTTGGTCAGGCAATCGTGCGGATGGTCGACAATCTGCGCGTGAGTGCCGATCTGGCCGACAAGATTGCCGACGGGGATCTGTCGGTATCGCATCAGCCTTTGTCCGATCGGGATATTCTCGGATTGGCGCTCGTTCGGATGGTGGAACAGTTGCGCAGCGTCGTCGGCAACGCCAACGGTGCCGCGGACAATGTTTCGGCCGGGAGCCAGGAGCTGTCGGCAAGCTCCGAGCAAGTCTCGCAAGGTGCAACCGAACAGGCGGCAGCAGCCGAAGAGGCATCCTCGGCGATGGAAGAGATCGCCGCCAACATCAAGCAAAGCGCGGACAACGCCGCCCAGACCGAGAAGATCGCACGCCAGTCCGCCAAGGACGCGGAACTGAGCGGCATCGCGGTGCAGCGCGCGGTCAACGCAATGCGAACGATCGCGGAGAAGATCGGGATCGTACAGGAAATTGCACGGCAGACCGATCTGCTCGCGCTCAACGCAGCGGTGGAGGCCGCGCGCGCGGGCGAACATGGTCGTGGATTTGCGGTGGTCGCTTCGGAAGTGCGCAAACTGGCCGAACGCAGCCAGTTCGCCGCCGCCGAGATTGGCTCGGTCTCGTCACAGACGGTGACCGCCGCAACGGAGGCGGGCGAGATGCTGACCAAGCTCGTGCCCGATATCAGCCGCACTGCCGAACTCGTCGCCGAGATCAGCGCCGCATGCCGCGAGCAGGACATTGGCGCCGCGCAGATTAACGAGGCGATCCAACAGCTAGACCTGATCAGCCAGCAGAATGCGGGCGCATCCGAGCAGATCACATCGACGTCGGAAGAACTGGCATCGCAAGCCGAAGAGTTGCAGGCGAGCATTGCCTATTTCAGGACGGGCAACGGACAGGACCCGGTCCATCGGCGGCATACGCCGGTCGTGGCCCGCAAGCCGTCGGCGCGCAGCGCAAGCGTGGCGCGACCCGGGGTCAAGGCAAAGCGCGTCAAACCCAATTCGATCGCCGATCAGAAGGCCCGGGTCAGCGGATTTGCGCTCGATCTGATCAAGGGCGGGACGGATGCCGAGGACGACAATTTCGGTACACAGGCGGCCTGACAGGCGACATCGGCGAGACGGGCCACCGCGTGGTGACCTGCCCGCCTCTGCCGTTCGGCATCAGTACCGAACGTGTCTGACAGCCCCCTGCCGCGCGGAATGGCTCCGTCGATGCACCCGGTTGGCCGCGTGCCACGCTTCGCTCGTCTCCGCGTTCCAGCCTTCAAAAATAAACGTCAGTCCAAGATCGGACGCGCCCTCGGTCTCTATAAGGTGAACCAAGACTTCCAAGCTCCGGGAAAGACAAGCCGCCGCGCGGCCAAGAAGAGGGAAAGCATGACGCAGATGGTCCTAGTACCGGCAATCGTCACGACGGCGACCGTATCCCCGTTCGCTGCCGAACTCGCCGCGCACCTCGCGCAAAACGATGCTGTCGAACTCGATGTGACCGAGGTCGCAGACGCCGACGTCAGTTTCCTGCAACTCGTTTGCGCCGCCCGCCTTCAGGCCGAGCGGGACGGAAAGGCCCTGCGCCTCGCCAGTCCGGCAAACGACGCAGTGGCCGCCCTGCTCGAGCGCGCCGGCTTCCTCACCGATATCGTCCCAACAGATCAAATATTCTGGTTTCACGGAGGCCTGCCGCAATGACCGCATCCATTCTCATCGTCGATGATTCCAACAGCGTGCGGATGGCCATCCGCATGGCCCTGACCGGGGCCGGCTATGCCGTCACCGAAGCGGCCGACGGCGCACAGGGCCTGAGCAAGGCCAATGGCAGCAAGTTCGACATGATCATCACCGATCTTAACATGCCCAACATGGACGGGCTGACGATGATCCGCACGCTGCGCAAGAGCCCGGCACAATGCGGCACGCCGATCCTGTTCCTGACGACCGAGTCCGAGGACGCGATGAAGCAGCAGGCGAAGGCGGCAGGCGCGACCGGCTGGCTGGTCAAGCCGTTCGTCCCCGATCAGCTGATCAAGGTCGTCCGCAAGGTCCTCGGGCGGTGAGCCATAACGATCCCGTCGCCGCGTTCCGCGTCGAGGCGGGCGAGTTGCTCGAGCAAGTCGAGCAAGGCTTGCTCGACCTCGGGCATCGGCTGGACGATCACGAGCTGATCGACGCGGTGTTCCGCGGCCTGCACACGCTCAAGGGCTCGGGCGCGATGTTCGGGTTCGATGCGCTGGCCAGTTTCACGCATCACTGCGAGACCGCGTTCGATCGCGTGCGCAAGGGCCTCACGCCGGCGACGCCGCAACTGATCGCGGTGATCCTGTCGGCGCAGGATCATATGCGCGCGTTGATCGAAGGCGACGGTGCCGCCTGCGACGCAGAAGGCCAGGCGATCCTCACGAAACTGCAAGCGGCGCTTGATGGGGCCCCGGCCCCGACCGAAGCACCTGCACCCGCGATCCAGCAATGGCGCCTGTCGCTGCGACTGCCGCCGGAAGCGATGCAGAACGGCATCAACCCGCTCGCGCTGCTCGACGAGCTGCGCACGCTGGGCGAGTGCCGGATCGTCGCCCGGACCGATCAGATCCCGTTGCTGGCCGACTTGGTACCGACCGAGTGCACCATCGGCTGGGATGTCGAACTACGCGGCGCGATGTCGAGAAGCGATATCGAGGACGTCTTCCTCTTCGTGCTCGACGACATGGACTTGCAGATCG
>NZ_JAPYKK010000029.1 GCF_029623395.1 Sphingomonas echinoides | reverse complement strand
CTGACCGTACGGCTCGACGGATCGGGGACGATCACGGCGACCGCACGCTACACCGCCGATGCGACAAGCACCGGGCTGGGGGCGGTGACGATCTACGGCAAGCCGACGTGCCGGGTTTCGCGCACGGCGTCCGGGCCGATCCGCTGCGGGGTGGAGGCGACGCCGTAAAGAGGAGATGCCGTTAGGCCGTCGTGCGCGTCAGATCAGTCCCAACGCCGCGAGCTTGCCGATGAGCGCCGCCGGCATCGCATCCCCCACCACTACGTCGTCGCTTAGATCGGCGGGCGCATCGCTCGGCTCGAGATAGCGCCAGCCCTGGTGCGCGCGCTTGGGGCGGCCTTCGGTCAGCACGAGCGCGGGATCGATGTGGATCGCGACTCGCCCGCCCTCGGCCTCGCCGAACCCGAGGATCGGCGAGCGCGCGACCAGTGTGTGCTTGATGATCCAGTAGAGCGACCCGCCCTTGCCGTCCGCACCGACGATTTCCTCGTGGCGTTTGGGCAGATAGCGCGTGGTGAGGAACACCGGTCCGTCGGCGGCGCGTTGCTTCAGGCGTTCGGCGAGGTGTTCGAGGCTCGTCGCGCCGAACGCAACCTTGGTCAAATGCAACATAAGCGTGGATTTGGGCGCGGCAGGGTCAGGCGCCAAGCCCCCACAGCGTCGCAAGCCCCAGAAACGACAAGAAACCCATCACGTCGGTCATCGTCGTGACGAACACCGCCGAGGACACCGCGGGATCGACTCCGGCGCGCTCCAGCGACACCGGCACCAGCACGCCCGCAAGCCCAGCGATCAGGTTGTTGATGACCATCGCCATCGCGATCACGATTGCGAGCCCGACGTTGCCGAACGCCAGATAGGTTCCGCTGCCGACCAGCGCGCCGAGCATCGCGCCGTTGGCGGCGGCGATGCGGAATTCGCGGAGGATCATCCGCGCGGTGTTGGAACTCGTCAGCTGGTTGGTCGCCAGCGCGCGCACGACGACCGCGAGCGTCTGCGTTCCCGCATTCCCCCCCATCCCCGACACGATCGGCATCAGCACCGCGAGCAACGCAAAGCGCGCGATCTCGCCCTGGAACGCGCCGACCACCGACGCGGCGATCATCGCGGTGCCGAGGTTGACCACCAGCCAGGTGATTCGCGTCCGCACCGTCAGCAGGATCGGTTCGTTGATGTCGCCATCGCCCGCACCCGACAGGCGGAGGATATCCTCACCCGCTTCCTCGGAAATGATGTGGACGATGTCATCGACCGTGATCATCCCGACCAGCCGACCGCCGGTATCGACCACCGCCGCCGAGATTAGCGCGTATTTCTGGAAGCGCAACGCGACTTCCTCCTGGTCCATGTCGACCGGGATCAGCGTCTGTTCGCGCTGCATCACGTCGCCAATCGCAATCCCGCGCGGGGTCCGCAGGATCCACGACAAAGCGACCGTGCCGATCGGCTTGTGCGCCGGGTCGACCACGAAGATTTCCCAGAAATCGGTCGTCAGCGCGTCATGCGTTCGCAGATAATCGAGCACGTCGCCGACGCTCCAATGCTCGGGCACCGCGATCAGCTCGCGCTGCATCAGGCGGCCGGCGGATTCCTCGGGATAGCTCAGCGCCTCCTCGATCGCGGCGCGATCGTCGGGGTCGAGCGCGCGGAGCACCTCGCGCTGGTCGGCGGGCTCCATGTCCTCGATGATCGCGACTGCGTCGTCGGTGTCGAGTTCGGACGCGATATCCGCGACCTGGCTCGCCGAGAGCGAATCGATCAGATCCTCGCGGACGTAATCGTTCATTTCGGCGAAGACGTCGCCGTCGAGCAGGTCGGTGATCGCGCTCGCCAGCGCCGCGCGGCAATCCGCCGGGGTCAGCTCGAACAGATCGGCGATATCGGCGGGATGGAGCGGCTCGACCAGCGCGCGCGCGCCCTCCGCATCACCGGACTCGACCGCATCGAGCACCGCACGGACGAATTCGGGCTTGAGCCGATCGTCCTCGTCGAGTTGTGCGCCGTCGTTTTCGGGTAGGAGCTCGGTCTCGCTCATCATGGACCTCCTGTTGCCCGCCGGGGGTGCGCTCTAACCCGATATGGGAACAAAGCCAATCGGTGGCGATTTGCCTCTCCGACGCTGCATCGCTACGGCAGCGTCATTCCCATTTCAGGAGCCCAACATGGCCGATCTTCCCGAAACCCTGACGCTGACCCTTGATGGCGGCGATGTCGTGATCAAGCTGCGCGGCGATCTCGCGCCGCAGCATGTCGCACGTGTCGCCGAGCTGGCGAACGACGGCTTCTATGACGGCGTCGTGTTCCACCGCGTCATCCCCGGCTTCATGGCGCAGGGCGGCGACCCCACCGGCACCGGCATGCACGGCTCGGACAAGCCCAACCTCCCGGCCGAATTCTCGAAGGAGCCGCATGTCCGTGGCGTCGCGTCGATGGCGCGCACTAACGACCCGAACTCGGCGAACAGCCAGTTCTTCATCTGCTTCGACGACGCGCGCTTCCTCGACGGTCAGTACACCGTGTGGGGTCAGGTGACGTCGGGCATGGAGCATATCGATGCGCTGCCGAAGGGCGAGCCTCCGCGCGAGCCGGGTAAAATCCTGAAGGCGACGGCTGCTTAATCTGCTTGTCTTAGCCCCTCCCCCTCGGGGGAGGGGTTGGGGTGGGGCAGTCCAGCAGTGCATAACTTTCTGCGAGGCACTTCCCCACCCCCAACCCCTCCCCTGAAGGGGAGGGGCTTAACTTACACGCTGGGATCGGCGATCGTTGCGATCAGCCAGTCGTGGAACAGCTTCACCGGCTTTTGCGTCAACGCCCGCGGGCGGCACGCGAACCAATAGCTGTACGGACTCTCCACCGAGATATCGAACAACCGCACGATCCGCGGGTCCTTTGCCTCGGCGAAATGGCTTTCGTGCATGAACGCGATGCCCAGACCCTGGGCTGCCGCTTCCAGCATCAACGCGCCCGAATCGAAATGGTCGACCGCGAGCGGCTCGAGATCGGTCAGCCCCGCTGCGGCGCGCCATGCGCTGAACGTATCGGGCATTTCGCGATGGACGAGCGCAGTCAGCCCGGAGAGCTGGTCCGGCCGGACGACGGGGTCGGGTCCTTCGATCAACGCCTTCGCCCCAATGACATAGACCTGGTTCCGATCGAGCCGTCGGGAATACAGCGCTGGATCAATGTCGCGCGCCAGCGCAATCACCGCGTCGAGACCCTCGCCCAGGCGCGAGATGTTGTGCGTGCTCGTATCGATATCGAGATGCAGCTCGGGATGACGCGTCCGCAATTCCCCGAGTCGAGGAAACAACCGTTGTGACGCGTAGAGCGGCAGGATACCGAGGCGCAGCCGCACAACATCGGTATTGCTCGTCATCACTTCGACCGCATCCGACAATTGGTCGAGCGCAGGGGCGATTTGCTGGAGCAGCCGGTCGCCGTCCGCGTTGAGCACGACCGCCTGATGGCGACGTTCGAACAAGGGACGGCCGATGAAGCGTTCGAGCGCCTGGATGCGACGGCTGAGCGCCGGGGGCGACAGCGCGAGTTCCTGCGAGGCGGCCTTGATCGATCCGGTGCGCGCGACCTGCACAAAGGCTTCGATTGCGGTCAGTGGTGGCAGGCGCCGCATATCGGATGCCTCTTCTTCCATAGATGGTGCGACGCACCATCCCGTCGGGCGATGCAGGGGGGCGACGCGTTACACATGCAATAGATAAGGTTGATTGCAGAAAGCGCAATCGCGACCAATCCTTTCGCACTTGCAACATAATCTGCTGCGGTGCATTTAGACGGTGCCTTTCAGGCATCCTCTCCTAAAACTTTCAAGGCCGATCCCTCGGGGTCGGCCCTTTTTTTGTCTGTTGTCCGCCAACCGCCCCCCGAGCGTCGTCTCGCATTCGCGGAACCGACTTCCTATCTTGCGCGCTCAACAGCGGGTCTCGCAAAGGAAAGATGATGGCGGAAGTCGATGCGCCTGTTCGGAAATTACAGGTCGCCAACGCGCGCGCCGAAGATAGCGGGCGTGGTCTTGCGCATGTTCCGCGGTCGATGCTCGCGGCTCTCGGCATTGGCGAGGGCGACGTCATCGAGATCGTCGGCAAGTCGACCACGCCGGCGCGCGCGGTCGCACCCTATGTCGAGGACGAGGGACTCGAGATCATCCGGATTGATGGCCTCCAGCGTGCAAATGCTGGAGTCGGGTCGGGCGACTTCGTCGAACTGCGCAAGGTCGAGTCGAAGGCCGCGACTCGCGTCGTGTTCGCACCTGCACAACAGAACCTCCGTTTGCAGGGGTCTTCCAACGCGCTCAAGCGCACCTTCTTCGGACGGCCTTTGTGCCAGGGCGACGTCGTTGCTACCGCAGGGCAGCAACGCGTCGACAACATGCCGCCGGGTGTCCAGAACATGCTGCGCGCGCCCGCTTATGCGCTGCAGGAGATTCGTCTCGCGGTGATTTCGACCGTCCCCAAGGGCGTGGTGCATGTCGACGAGACGACCGAGATCGAACTTCGCCCCGAATATGAGGAGCCCAAGGAAGCGCGCCGCGCCGATGTCACCTATGACGATATCGGCGGGATGGGCCCGACGATCGACCAGCTCCGCGAGATGGTCGAGTTGCCGCTGCGCTATCCCGAGCTATTCCAGCGATTGGGCGTCGATCCGCCCAAGGGCGTGTTGCTGCATGGCCCACCCGGAACCGGCAAGACCCGCCTTGCGCGCGCGGTCGCCAACGAATCCGCGGCCGAATTCTTCCTGATCAACGGGCCCGAGATCATGGGGTCGGCGTACGGCGAATCCGAAGGCAAGCTGCGCCAGGTGTTCGAGGAAGCCGCCAAGGCCGCGCCGTCGATCGTGTTCATCGACGAGATCGATTCGATCGCGCCGAAGCGCGGGCAAGTGTCGGGCGAGGCGGAGAAGCGCCTCGTCGCGCAGTTGCTGACGCTGATGGACGGGCTGGAAGCGCGCGCCAACGTCGTCGTGATCGCTGCGACCAACCGCCCCGAGGCGATCGACGAGGCGCTGCGGCGTCCCGGCCGGTTCGACCGCGAGATCGTCGTGGGCGTTCCCGACGAGCGTGGACGGCGCGAGATTCTCGGCATTCACACGCGCGGCATGCCGCTCGGCGACAAGGTCGATCTCGGCGAACTTGCGCGGACGACCTATGGCTTCGTCGGCGCTGACCTTGCGGCGCTCGCGCGCGAGGCTGCGATCGAAGCGGTGCGCAAGCTGATGCCGCGGCTCAACCTGTCCGAAGGCACGATCCCGCCCGAAGTGCTCGATACGCTGGCAGTCACGCGCGAGGATTTCCTCGATGCATTGAAGCGCGTCCAGCCGAGCGCGATGCGCGAAGTGATGGTCGAGGCTCCGCGCGTCCGCTGGGACGATGTCGGCGGGCTCGATTCGGCGCAGATGCGGCTCAAGGAGGGCGTCGAGCTTCCGCTCAAGAACCCCGAGGCGTTCCGACGCCTGGGGATTCGACCGGCGAAGGGCTTCCTGCTGTATGGCCCGCCGGGCACCGGCAAGACGCTGCTCGCCAAGGCGGTCGCACGCGAGGCGCAGGCCAATTTCATCGCGACCAAATCGTCCGACCTGCTGAGCAAATGGTATGGCGAGAGCGAGCAGCAGATCGCCAAGCTGTTCGCGCGCGCGCGGCAGGTGGCGCCGTGCGTCATCTTCATTGACGAGCTCGATTCGCTGGTCCCTGCGCGCGGCAGTGGCGGGGGTGAACCACAGGTGACCGAGCGGGTGGTCAACACGATCCTCGCGGAGATGGACGGGCTGGAGGAACTCCAGTCGGTCGTCGTGATCGGCGCGACCAACCGGCCTAATCTGATCGACCCGGCGTTGCTTCGTCCGGGCCGGTTCGACGAACTGGTCTATGTCGGCGTGCCGGACCGGGCAGGGCGCAAGCGCATCCTGACGATCCAGACCGGCAAGATGCCCCTGGCCGATGACGTCGATCTCGACGTTGTGGCGGGGCGGACCGATCGCTTCACCGGCGCGGATCTCGAGGACGTGGTGCGCCGCGCGGGGCTTGCGGCTTTGCGCGAATCGATGACGGTCAACCACGTCACCATGGCGCATTTCGAAACCGCGCTTGGCAATTCGCGGGCATCGGTGACGCCCGAGCTCGAACGCGAATATGAGGCGATGTCGGCGCGGCTGAAACAGGATGCGACCGCGCTACAGCCGATCGGCTTCGCCTTCCCGCCGCGTGCAAAGGAAGAAGCGCGCTAACCCTCCTAATCCCCTCCCTGAAAAGAGTGTCGGGTGGACAGCGCCCCGCGCTGTCCAGATGATGCCGGGGGCATCATCGACCCGACACTGGGTTGGCCTGCGGTCGGGCGTAGCGTTCGATAACGGGCCGACCCACCCCTCGATCCCCTCCCTTCCAGGGAAGGGAGGATCATTGCTCGCGCAATCGCACCCAGGCATAGCCGAACAGTGCCATCATCGCTGCGCCCGCGACCAGATACGGCAGCGCATGCTGCGCCTCGTACAGCCCAACGCCGATCGACGGTCCGAGCACGAACGCCGCGCCGTTGACCGACGTCACCTTGCCCGCGACCGACCCCTGCGCATTGTGTCCGACCGCGAGCGATGCGCCCGCGGTGAAGGCAGGCCGGGTGAATCCGAACCCGACCGACGCGAGCGCGTAGGCACAGGCGATCGTATAAAGCGACGTCGCCACTCCGGTCAGCGCGCAGCCGACCGCCGCGATCGCTAGCCCGACCAGCATCATCGCGCGCGGGCGCAGGTCGAGGTTGGGGATGATCCCCCATTGCACCAGCAGCGCCGCGAGCGCGCCAATCATCAGCACGATTCCGGTCGGCTGGAGCGCCTCTGCGGGCGCGAGGTGCAATCGGTCGATCACCAGAAACCCGATCGCCTGCCCGGTCATCGCCTGGCCATGACCCGAAACCAGTCCCGCGATCAGCCACGCCCGGATCCGCGGGTCGCGATACCCGACCTGTTCGGCATGCTGTTCGACCGTCGGCTCGATCGCGGCGACGATGCTGGCGCCCCCGCTTTGCCCGCCGATCGAGGGATAGGCGTTGGCTGCGCCGTGCGTCGCCCCATCCGGATGCAGATCGTTGGGGAGCAACCGTCGCACCGCGACCCACACGCCCAGCCCGAACAGCGCGAACAGGAAGGCGGGGCCGGACAGCCCGATCTCGACCCCGGCGATCGTCCCAAGCACGAGGAACGGCGCGATCGTCGGCCCGAGGATGGTCCCGAGCCCGAACGCGGAGCCGAGCAACGTCAGCGCCTTGGTTCGTTCGGCGCGCGTCGTGTTGCCCGCGACCAGTGCCTGGACCGCGGGCGGCGCAGCCGAACCGAAGGTGCCATAGATCAGCCGCCCGAGGATGAAGCAGACGAACGCGGTCGTCCCGCCGATCCAGCCGTTGATCCCCGCGGCAAGGAACACCCCGCACACCAGCAGCGACACGCAGAACCCGCCGACCCCGAGCAGGATCATCGCGCGCCGCCCGTGCCGGTCGGACCGTCGTGCCCAGAACGGTGCGGCGATCACCCACAACAAGGCGGAAACCGAGAACGCCGCCGCCACCGCGCTGTCGGGCACGCGCAGCGACCGCCCGAGCGCGGGGAGCACCGATTGCAACGCGGTGTTCCCCGCCGCGATCGTCAGCATGACGACGAACAGCAAGCCGAACTCGCGGTCTATTCGCTTCGACTTCATCACTCGCGTCCAAAATTGAGGCGTTTGGTGATGTTATAGTCGAGCACGGTCATCACGAAGAACGCGGCGGCTTGTTTCACTCGCATCCACGGGCTGGTGCGCGCCTTGTAGAGATCCTGCGTGATCGCTTCGGAATTGGCGACCTCGCCATCGACATAGCGGCGGACGTGCGCGGCGAAGGCATGGTCCTCGATCCGCAGCATCATCTCGAGATTGAGGAACAGGCTGCGGATGTCGTAATTGGCCGAGCCGATATAGACGACGTCGCCGATCAAGAAGAGCTTGGTGTGCAATTTGGTCGGCTGATATTCGTAAATTTTCACGCGCTTGCGCAGCAGCCCGGCATAGGTGAAGCGCGACGCCCAGATCGCGGCACCGTGATCATTCTTCGACGCCAGCACGATCCGCACGCGCCCGCGCATCCCCACCTTGTCGAGCCGCCGCAACATTCCCGGATTGGGCGCGAAATAGGCCGTGATCAGGTCGACCTGGGTCGCAGTGCGCAAGTCGCGCTTCACCGCGCGCGCCCACGGCGACAGCCGCCGCGTCGGCCCGCCGAACAGCCAGCGCACGGTGCCCTGCGGCTCACTCCACCGCGACAATGCGCGGCGCAGCGTCCGCAGCGGTGGCTTGGGTTGTCCCGCCCAGCGCGCGAGCACGTCGAAATAGCCGGTGATCCGCTGCGCTGCCGGCCCTTCGACGATCAGCCCGAGATCGCGCCACGCCTGTTCGGCGGGGGTGCCGAAATAACTGTCCTGGACGTTGAACCCGCCGATGATCGCGCGCGGGCTAGCGGTCTCGCCGTCCGCGAGCGCGAGCTTCTGGTGATTGCGCAGCAGATAGCGCCGGCCCCAGCGCGGAACGAAGCGACACACCTCGACCCCGCCGTCGCGCATCGGGGTGAAGAAGTCGTGCGCCGCCGCCGCCTCACTGCCGAGCCCGTCGACGATCAGCGACACCGCCACGCCCCGCGCCGCCGCGCGCAGCAGCGCGGCGCGGACCGCTTCGCCCGCGTCGTCATCGACATAGATGTAGAAGATCACCCGCAACGAGCGCCGCGCGCCATCGATCAGCCCGATCAGTGCCTCCAGCCGGCGTGGCCCGGTATCGAGCATCGTCAACTGGTTGCCCGCCACGGTGAAGCTCGGCTGGGGGGCGGGTTCGGTCATCGCAGCGGGTGATGCCGCCTCGCGCTGCGCGCCGCAAGGGACGCAAGCCCCGCCCAAGGCCGATTTTCTTGACTCAAGCAGGGTTGCCGCCTAGGGGATCATCTTTCCGAATACCGTCGTTTGCGAAGGAAGCCATTCATGGCGCGCGTCACTGTCGAAGATTGCGTCGACAAGATCCCCAACCGGTTCGATCTCGTCCTGTTCGCCGCGCAGCGTGCGCGGGCCATTTCGGGTGGTGCCGACCTCACCGTCGATCGCGACCGCGACAAGAACCCGGTCGTCGCGCTGCGCGAAATCGCGGAAGAGCGCGTGCGCCCTGCGCATTTGAAGGAGTCGGTCATCAACGGTCTCCAGCGCGTCCAGGTCGACGACGAGGACGAAGCGGATGCGGTCGGCAGCCTGTCGGCATCGGCCGAGGCGCTTCGCCTCACCGCCGCTGCGCCGCCGCGCAACCAGAATCTGGGTGCTGACTACGAGGGCTGAGGCTTTCGTTTCGGGCTGAGGTCGGCCCCGGCGTTGCGCCGGGGGCTTCAACTTCGCTCAGCCCGAACGGATGTGGTGGCTTCCGCCACCCGTTCGCCCTGAGCGCAGTCGAAGGGCCTTTGCCCCGGATGCTGCATTCCGGGTGATCATCGACGCCGCAACCAAACGGCCGCGGCTACTCCGCGACCTTCCGCCCCTTGAACCCCTGCGCCACGACATACCATTCGGACGACGCCTTGCGGCTCGCCGGTGGCTTCGCGTGCTTCACGGTGGTGAAGTTGCGCTTCATTTCCGCGACCAGCGCGGTATCCGCGCCGCCGGCGAACACCTTGCCGACGAACGCGCCACCCGGCTGCAACACGTCGATCGCGAACTCCAGCGCCGCCTCGACCAGCCCCATCGTCCGCAGCGCATCGGTCTGCGGATGGCCGACGGTGTTCGCCGCCATGTCCGACAGCACCAGATCGGGTGCGCCACCCAGCGCCGCCATCAGCCGCTCGGGTGCGACGTCGTCCATGAAGTCGAGCTGGAGGATCTCCACCCCCTCGATCGGATCGACCGGGAGCAAATCGATCCCGACGATCGCCGCCTTGGGCACCTGACGCCGCACAACCTGCGCCCAGCCGCCTGGGGCGAGGCCAAGATCGACCACGTGGCGCTTGCCCTTGAGGAAATCGAACCGCTCATCGAGCTCGGATAGTTTGTACGCAGCCCGGCTGCGGAAGCCGTCCGCCTTGGCACGCTTTACATAGGGGTCGTTGAGCTGGCGTTCGAGCCAGCGCGTCGATTGCGCGGTGCGCTTGCGCGCGGTCTTCACGCGGACGCGAAGTCCGCCGCCGTCTCTGCTCACGAAGAACTCTCCATCAATCGGCGCAAGATGCCCTCGCGGATACCCCGGTCGGCG
Source organism: Sphingomonas echinoides (assembly GCF_029623395.1). GTDB lineage: Bacteria > Pseudomonadota > Alphaproteobacteria > Sphingomonadales > Sphingomonadaceae > Sphingomonas > Sphingomonas echinoides_A. The sequence goes on along the minus strand of NZ_JAPYKK010000029.1, from coordinate 45,842 downwards.
ATGCCCAGCCGTTCGGCGGGCCATAAATCCAGGATCGTCTCGAGGATCGCGCAGCCCGCGACCACCAGGTCGGCGCGTTCGGTGCCGATGCACGGCAGCTGCGCGCGCTCGTTCAGATCCTTGCTCGAAAGATCGAGGCTGATCCGTCGCATCGCCGCGGCCGGGACGATCAGCCCGTCGACTTGCGAGCGATCGTAATGCGTCAGCCCAAGGTGAACGCTCGCGAGTGTCGTCACGGTGCCGGACGTTCCGAGCAAGCGCGGCACCGCGATCCCGCGCGGCAGGCGGGCCGCGAAGCTCGCCATGCTGTTCGCCACCAAGGATCGCATCTGCGCATAGGCCGCGGCGCGACCGTCTGCGCCACCGTCCGCACCGGGCGGGCCGTGTCCGGCGCTTTCGGTCAGCGAGACGACGCCCCACGGCGCGCTATGCCAATCGAGCACGTGCGGAACCTCGCCGCGCGTGTCGACCAGTACCAGCTCGGTCGAACCGCCGCCGATATCGAACACCAAGGCGGGATCCTCGCCCGGCTCGATCAGCGTGTGACAGCCGAGTACCGCGAGCCGGGCCTCTTCCTCCGCCGTGATGATATCGAGCAGGATGCCCGTTTCCGCATAGGCCCGCGCGATGAACTCCGCGCCGTTCTCCGCGCGACGGCAGGCTTCGGTCGCCACGGCGCGCGACAAGGTGACGTTGCGCCGCTTGAGCTTCTCGGCACAGATCTTGAGCGCGACGATCGTGCGGTCGATCGCCGCATCGCTCAGCCGTCCCGATTTCGCCAGGCCTTCCCCCAGCCGGACGATTCGCGAGAACGCATCGACCACGGCGAAGCCTTCGCCCTGCGGACGCGCGATCAGCAACCGGCAATTGTTGGTGCCAAGGTCCAGCGCCGCGAAATGGCGGCTGTCCCGACCGCGGGATGCCTGCTTGTCCGGGCGACCGACGCCGGGCTTCCGGCCGTTGGCTGGCTTGCCACGGACCTCGCGGCCGTGGATCGGCGCCGAACGGGCAGGACGGGCCTGCCGGACCGGCATATCGGGCGGAACGTCCCCCATGCCGTTAAAACTCGCTTATTCTGTTCTGCCGTCGCGGTGCGCGCGGATGCGCGCGCCGTTCGGTGCTTGGGATAACGCTAGCGCAGCCATGACGTTGCAGCAAGCGATGCAAACACCCGTGTTTGAACGGACATGCGCAGACCGGTTGACACCCGCGCGTGGCCCGCCTAGATCGCGGCCCGGCGTTGCCCCGTCGTCTAATGGTAAGACTGCGGTTTCTGATACCGCCTATTGAGGTTCGAATCCTCACGGGGCATCCAGCCACTTCGTCTCGCACCGCTCCGGACACAATCCGGACCGCGTTTGGCATTCCCCATATGGCGAGTGCCGGTGGTTCGGGAAGGGCAGGTTTTTTTGCCTTGCCGCAGCACGATAATTTAGTACTTTTCCAGGCATAAGCGTTCGACCGTGGTTCAAGCCACGCGTTCACGAAGCAACGCCTGTCCGGGAGACTTTTGATGGAAGTGAACACCGAGGGCGAAGACACCGGTTCGGAGCGCGGCGAAGTTCACTTTCTTGCTGCGCTGGTCGATGAACTGATGCGACAGATGCTCGCATCCGGAGTCATGACCAAGGATCAGCTCAATGCGGTAGAGCAATCCGTCGCGCAACGAGTCGGAAGTTCGCCGCGCGCCTGGTAAGGCGCGTTCGGTTACAAGCCCGCTGCGATCTGGTGTGCTCGCTCGGCCGCAGCCGCCATTTGGCGGTGCGACGCTGGTGCGCTCTAAAGCTTGTCCCGCCCGGCACCCGGCGGCAATAGCGCCGTTTCAGCGGGTCAGCGGTTGCCCAATTCCAGAATCTTAGCCGACGTTCCGGTTGCCCAACGCGTGTTGGGCAGGGTGACCGCGCTGTGTCCGGTACCATTCAGGGCGGCATAAAGGAAAAATCGCGCGACCGTTGCGCGAAGGTCCGCACCGCCACCTCATTACACTGCCCTCGCCCTGTATTCGGATGGCCGATCCCGATCGCAGAGCTGGAAGACGTTCATTCGCAACACCTTCGCAGGATCGCTTCGGCACTCTTTCCGCCACTAACCACGGTTGCGTCCATCCTGACGTGAGTGGCAGGCCGCTCGACGAGGTCGAAATGATGACGACGAAAAGTCGTTTCGGCTGCGACTGTCACGGAGAAGTCGTTAACGCATGCTCTAGGCCGGACTGGTTCATACCAGTTGCAGGGGGCATCCTTTCATGATCACGCACACACGAGTTCGGGCGATGCGCCCGAATCTCAGGACAATATTGCTCGCGACCGTCGCGATGGTGAGCGTGGGGGGCGCACCGCGCGCCGCGTTCGCGCAGACGACGGCGGATGCGCCTGTCAGCGGCGGCGAGGACATCGTCGTCACCGGCTATACTAAGTCGCTGAGCGACGCTCGCGCGATCAAGCGGAAGTCCGCGATTCAGGTCGACGTGATCGTCGCCGAGGACATGGCCAAGTTTCCCGAGCTGAACCTGGCGGAATCGCTTCAGCGCGTGCCCGGCGTGCAGATCACGCGCGAAGCCGGCGAGGGGCGTCGGATCTCGCTGCGTGGCCTCGGGCCGGATTTCTCGCGGGTGCAGTTGAACGGCATGGAAGTGCTGGGTAACGTCGATTCCGCGCAGGATAGCCGCGGTCAGCGCACGCGCGACCGTGCTTTCGACTTCAACATCTTCGCGTCCGAGCTGTTCACGCGGGTCGAAGTCGAGAAGACGTTCCAGGCGGCGCAGAACGAAGGCGGCATGGCCGGTACGGTCGGCCTGTTCACCGGTCGACCGTTCGATTACGCGCCCGGTAGCAAAGCCGTCATCGTCGGCCGATTGGGCACCAACCAATATACCAAGGACGCGCAGCCACGGGTTGCCGGGCTGTTCAGCCACAATTGGAACAATACTCTCGGTGCGCTGGTCTCGGTCGCCTATTCGAAGCGCAAGACCACCGAACAGGGCCACAACACCTATAACTACAACCATCCGAGCGCCTCGACGCTGCAGAGCCTGGTCGGCAAGGGCCTCGACATCTCGCGCCTAAGCGCTGCGCAGCAGACCAAATTCCTGTCGGGCGACCTGTATTTTGCCGACGGCAACCGCCTTTCCTCGTGGAACGCGGATCAGGAGCGGCTCGGCATCACCGCCGCACTGCAGTGGCGTCCGGCCCACAATCTGCTGCTGACGCTGGATGGCCTGTACGGCCAGCTCACCACCAAGCGCGAAGAGCTGCACCTTGCCACGCGGCCGCTCAGCTCGACCGGATCGGTCGCGTTCGACACTGCCGCGGGATCGCCGTGGCCTGCCGCGTTCCAGCAGCCTTCGGTCATCAAGGATCTGCGCTGGGACGACAGCAACTATGTGACCAAGACCGACGTCACCGGCGCGACCTTCGGCAGCGAAAACCGTCGCTCGCTCAACAAGACGCGGTTCCGCTCGCTGGAGCTGACGGGTACCTGGGAGGCTTCGGACCGGCTGACGATCGATGGCCATGTCGGCTATCAGAAATCGACCTACAAGACGCCGTATGACGACAAGTTCTACATGCGGGCAAAGGGCAATCTGGTCGCCGATTACGGCATCGACGGGCGCTCGGCGTCATTCGCCTATACCGGTTGGGATCCGACCAACGCGTCTACTTATGCGATGGATTCCTTTTATTATCGCTCGTTCAACAATGCGTCGGAACTCCGCGAGGGCGTCGGCAACCTGCGGTACAAGATCAACGACGCGCTGACGCTGCGCGCGGGCGCGGCCTATCACCGGTTCAAGCAGGACGGCATCGACCTGTTCTACGACGACAACGTCAACGGCACCCGCGCCAAGACGCGCGGCACCGCGGTGGGCGATGTCTCGTCGGTGTTCAGCAACGCATTCGGATCGTGGCTGGTCGGCGATTATGCCAAGGGCTTTGCGAAATATAACGAATATCACCGCCTTGCCCCGAACAAGGACGGCAGCGGCGGCGCGCTGCGCGATATCGAGAACGTCTATACGACGACCGAGGAAAGCGAATCCGGCTATCTCCAGATGGACTGGGACACCGAGCTGTTCGGCAAGCGCCTGCGCGGCAACGTCGGTGCGCGGGGATACCATACCGATACGCACAGCTCGGGCTGGATCCAGGGCGACAGCTATGCCTATCTCGGCACGACCGACGTGAACGGCAGCTATTCGGGCGTGTTGCCTGCGCTGAACGCGGTGCTGGAAGTGACGTCCGAGCTGCAGTTGCGCTTCGCGGCCTCGCAGAATCTGAACCGACCGGGCCTGGGCTCGATCGCGGCGCGCGGCAGCGCGTTGCAGGACGATGGCGGCGCGATCACCGCCTCGCGCGGCAATCCGGGGCTCAAGCCGTATAAGGACACCACGCTCGACGTCTCCGCCGAATATTATTTCGGCAAGGTCGGTTTGATTTCAGCCAGCGTATTCAACAAGCAGATCAAGAACTTCATCGGATCGCAGACGCTGGAGAACGTGCCCTTCAGCCAGACCGGCGTGCCGTTCGGCACGATCCCGGGGGCGACCGCGGCCACGATCGTCAAGGAGTTCTCGATGCCGATCAACGTCGCGGGCACCAAGAGCCTGACCGGCGTGGAACTGGCGGCGCAGGCGCAATTCAGCTTCCTGCCGGCGCCGTTCGACAACTTGGGCGCGCTGGCGAACTACACCTATGTCGATGCGCCCAAGGAAATTACCGGCATTTCCAAGACGAGCTACAATGCCACGCTCTATTACGAGACCAAGCGCTGGGGCCTGCGTGGTTCGATGAGCCACCGTTCGGCGTATTACACCGGTCGCGATCCCAGCGTGATGAGCGCCAATACGCGCGGGTTCGAAGCGACGACTTATTTCGACGCATCGGCCTTCGTCAACGTCACCAAGGAACTTCAGCTCACGCTGAACGCGGTGAACCTGACCAACCAGAAGGATACGCAGTTCTGGGGCCAGAACCGCTATCTGTATAACCAGAACCAGAGCGGGGCGACCTATATGGCCGGCTTCAGCTTCAAGTTCTGATACCCTAAAGCGCCCCCGCCGCATCGCCGGCGGGGGCGGACTTTCCTTATGAGACTGGCTGCATGATCGTTTCCCATCGCCATAGCTTCGTGTTCGCCGCGGTGCCCAAGACGGGCACGCATTCGGTGCGCCAGGCGCTGCGCGAACAGATGGGGGAGGAGGATGTCGAACAGGTCGGCCTGTTCGTGCACAAGAAGTTTCCATGGGACGATCTGGCCGCCGTGCAGCATGGCCATTTGTCGCTGGAGCAATTGCGCCCGCATCTGGGCGAGGAGCGCTTCCACAGCTATTTCAAATTCGCCTTTGTCCGCAATCCGTTCGACCGGTTCGTTTCCTATTGCGCGTTCATGCTGCGCGGCGGCGATGTGTTCCAGCAGCGGCCGCGCGACGTGATGCATCACTTCCTGTTTCGCGAGCCGCCGGAAGGGCACATATTGTTCCGGCCACAGGCATCGTTGCTCACCGGGCCGGACGGCACGACGCTGGCCGCCGACGCGATCGGCCATGTCGAGGATATGCAGGGATCGTATGATGCGATCTGCGCGCGGATCGGCATCGCCTCGCGCCCGCTGGACCGGGTCAACGGCACCAGCCACCGCGACTATCGGGAGTATTACGACCAGAATCTGATCGATGGCGTCGCCGCCCGCTATGCGCAGGATCTGGAGCTGTTCGGCTATCACTTTGACGGGCGCCGATGAATCCGGCCAAGACCACCAGCATCCGCCCGTTGGGCAATATCGACATCGCCGCGCTGGCCGCTGCGGTGCGCGCGATCCCCGAGGCGGTGTGGGATGCGGAGAATGCTGCCAAACCCAATAAATTCGACGCGCTGGACGCGACACGCCACATCGTGTTCCGCTTCATCAACGATCCGCGAGACTGGCGCGCGTCGCACGATCGGCCGGCATGGGGGCCGTGGCGTACGCTGCTGGAGCCGGTGCTGGCGCAGGCGGTACAGCCCTATGGCTATGCGCGGCCTGTATTCCCGCGGGTGATGCTCGCGCGGATGGCGCCGGGCGGGGTGATCCACCCGCATATCGATGCCAATCTCGCGGCGAAATGGCCGCACAAGATCCATGTGCCGCTGGCGACCAACCCGCAGGTGGTGTCGTTCTTCGGCGGAGCGGCGCATCATTTCCCCGAAGGCACGGCGGTCGAGGTCAATAATCTTGGGCCCCATTGGGTGCGCAACCAGGGCGCAACGGACCGCGTGCACCTGATCTTCGAAGTCTTCGATCTGGACCAGCCGGGGCCGACGCAGTGAGCATCCGCGATCGGGAGGCGCTGTTGCGCGCCGCGCTGGCCGGGGTGCCGGAGTATCACGCTGCGCGCTTCGAATTGGCGATGCTGTTGTTGCAGCAGCAGAACCATGCCGCCGCGCGGGCCGAGGCGGAGACATTGCTGACGCACCAGCCCGACCATCGCGATACGCTGAAGCTGTTCGGCGTCACCTGTATCGGGATGGGCGATTATGAACCGGTCATCGACCTGTACGAACGCCTGGCGGGTGCGCCGCAATCGCCGGCCGAGTTGGCCGATCTGCGGCTATGGCGGGCCAATGCGCTGAAGATCACCGGCCGCACGGATGAGGCGATTGCCGACTATCGCGCCGCACTGGCCGCGCGGCCCGATCAGGCGGTGGCATGGTTCAGCCTCGCGAACCTGAAGACCTATCGCTTCACCGACGCCGAGATTGCGGCGATGCGCGCCGCCGAGGCGCGGCCCGGCATCCACCCGATGGACCGCGTCTATCTCGGCTTCGCGCTGGGCAAGGCGTTTGAGGATCGCGCGGATTTCGCCGAATCCTGGGCGTTCTACGCGCGCGGCAATGCCCTGCGCCGGGCGAGCGCAACCTATCGCCCGGAAGTGGCGGAGGCCTGTGCCGCGCGCATTGCGGAGATTTGCACCGCGGACTTCTTCGCCGAGCGCACGGGCTGGGGGGTGGCGGATGCCGCGCCGCTCTTCGTGCTGGGCCTGCCGCGTTCGGGCTCCACTTTGGTCGAGCAGATATTGGCATCGCATCCCCAGGTGGAGGGCACGCAGGAGCTGACCGAGATCAGCCGCTATGCCCGCGCGCTTTGCGGCGCCGACCCGGCGTGCGGCCTGCCGCTGCACCCGGAGGCGCTGGCGCGGCTGACCGCGGCGGATGCGCGGGCACTGGGCGAGCGCTTCCTCGCCGAAACCCGGACCTATCGCCGACTGGGCCGTCCGTTCTTCATCGACAAGATGCCGAACAATTTCTGGCATATCGGCCTGATCCAGCTGATCCTGCCGCGCGCGACGATCATCGATATCCGGCGCGATCCAACGGCGTGCGGCTTCAGCAACTTTAAGCAGCTGTTCGGCACAAATAATCAGGAATTCAGCTACAGCATCGACGATGTCGCGCGCCACACCCGCGTTTATCTCGGCCTGATGCGGCATTGGGATGCGGTGCTGCCCGGCCGGGTGCTGCAAGTTTCCTATGAAAATCTGGTTGCCGAGCTGGAAGGCGGGGTGCGGCAGATGCTCGCCCATGCCGGATTGCCGTTCGATCCCGCCTGCCTCGCCTTTCACGAAACCCGGCGCAGCGTGCGGACACCGAGTTCCGAACAGGTCCGTCGCCCGATCGACCACGCCGGGCTGGACCAATGGCGCAACTACGCCCCCTGGCTCGCCCCGCTGCGCGCCGCGCTATCCGAAGACTGAGCGATGCGGCTCTCCCAACCCTTTTTCCAGCTGCCCGTGCTGTTCGACGTGGCGCGCCTCCAGGCCGAAGTGGCGGCGCTACCGGCAGAGGCCTGGGTGCCGCACCCGGACGGCATCCCCGGCAACAGCGCCGCGCGGTTGATCAGCGTCGACGGTGTCGAAGGCGACGGGATGCACGGCCAGATGCTGCCGACCCGCTGGCTGGAGGCGATGCCCTATGCGCGTCAGGCGCTGGCGGGGTTCGGCGTGGTGTGGAGCCGATCGCGGCTGATGCGGCTCGCGCCCGGCGTCGGCGTGCCCGAACATGCCGATATCAACTATCACTGGCACACCCGCGCGCGCGTCCACATTCCCGTCTTCACCCGGCCCGAAGTGCGCTTCCACTGCGACGGGCAGGCGGTGCACATGGCCGCGGGCGAGGCGTGGATCTTCGACAATTGGCGGCGCCACCATGTCGAAAATGCTGCGCCGGCGGAGCGCATCCATCTGGTGGCGGATACCACCGGCACCGCCGCTTTCTGGCGCTTCGCCTGCGGCAAGGCGCCGCCGCGCGAGGCGTGGCGCACAATGGGGTGGGATCCGGCCGCCCGCGCCCCGTTGCTGTGCGAAGGTGAACAGCGCCCGCCCGTGATGCCCGCCGCCGAAGTGCAATGGCTGCTCGACGACCTGCGCGCCGAACTCCTGCCCAGCGACGCCCGCGCAGAGCGGTTCGGGGCGCTGCTGGACAATTTCGTGTTCGACTGGCGCCAGCTCTGCGCGCTGCACGGCATCAGCGGGCGGGGCCGCCCCGAATTCATCGGCCTGGCCCGCGCGATACACGACGCCGCCCGCCCGCTGGCCGAGGGGCTGGTGATGCGCACCAACGGCGCCGGCGCGCTGCTGGTGCTGGAGAAGCGCGTCCTCCAGCATTTGGTCGCCTAGCGCGGATTGGCATTCCCTGAAATTCCTCCCCTGCAAGGGGAGGTGGCATGCCGCAGGCATGTTGGAGGGGTGTAAACGCTGATAGGTGAGGGCTCCCTCGCCGGCCGGGACACCCCTCCACCACCCTGCGGGTGGTCCCCCTCCCCCTCCGGGGGAGGATTTTTTGAGTAACTAGCCGATCGGCAGCGCGCGGAGCGCTTTGGGCAGGTCGGCGACGGTATCGATGACGATATGCGCGCCGGCCGCCAGCAATGCGGTGCGGGCGCGTTCGATGCGCTCGGCGCGATCCTCTGGCACCAGGGCAGCAAGCGCCGCTTCGGACAGGCCGATGGCATTGCCGCTTGCCGCCACGCCGATCGTCCACACCCCCGCGGCGCGGCCCTCGGCGATGCCGACATCCGCATCGTCGACCTTGACGCAGGCGGTGGCCGGCCATGCGCCCAACTCGACCAGATTCTTCCACAGCATCAGCGGGGAGGGGCGCCCCGCCGCCGTCTCGCCCGCACAGACCAGCAGGTCGGGCTGATAGCCCTGTTCGGCAGCGCGCGGCAGGATGTCTGCCATCATATCGCGGGTATAGCCGGTGCACGATCCGATCGCGACGCCGTGCGCGCGCAGATCGGCGACGACCTCGGCCGCGCCGGGGATCAGATCGGCATGGTCACGCGCGGCATCGCGCATCCTCGGGCCGATGGCGTCGAACAGCGTCAACACATCCGCCTCGGTCCAGTCGCTGCCATGCGCCGCGGCCCAGGCCTGGGTCACCCGCGGCTGCCCGAGCAGCGCGCGGATATGGTCGCGCTTGGCCAGCCCCATATCGGCGCGCGCTTCGGCTTCCTCGATCGGCACGCCGGCCTGTTCGAACACCCGGCACAGCGCCACCACCGGCGCGCGGCTGCCGAAATCGATCATCGTGCCGGCCCAGTCGAACACGACCGCCTTGAGGTTTTCGTACATCAATGTTTCCCGTAAAGTTCGGCGACGACGTCTTCGGCCAGCGCAAAGCTGGTCGAGGCGCCGGTGCCGCTGGTGACGACGACCAGCCGCACGCCCTCGGCCGGGGTGCGGACGATGCTGTGTCCTGCCGCCGAGGCATAGGTGCCGGTCCAGCGCGCGATCACCGCCGGCGGCGTGCCGAGCACCTGCGCATAGGCATCCAGCATCACGCCATCGATCGCGGTGGAGGAAAAGGGGCCGGGGGTGGCGGCATATTCGTGGCTGTCGCCGACCACCAGCGATCCGTCCGCGCTCTGCACCGCGATCAGGTGGACGCCGTACGCCAGCGCTGCGGCTTCCTCCGCGTCCAGCCGCTGCCGCAGCGCCGCCGCCTCGGGCAGATCGGCATAGCCGAGATAGCGGACCATGCTCAGGTCGCTCATCACCGGCGATGCCAGCCGCCAGTTCGGCGCGGCAAGGCGCAGCATCTGGAGCTTGCAGCGGGTGATGCCGGCTTCGGCATAGACTTCGGGGAACAGGCTGGCCCAATCGTCGCCGGGGCAGACGATCACGGCATCGGCCTGATGGACGCCGCGGCTGGTCTCTACGCGCCCGGTCTCGACGGCGTGGACCGCCACGCCATAGGCGAATTCAACCCCGTGCGCGGCCGCCAGCCACGCCGAAAGCCGGGGGATCGCCTGCGCGGATTCGACGCGCAGATCGTGCGGGCTGCGCAGCGCCGCCAATCCACCGCGCACCATCGGCCAATGCTCGGCCAGCGCGGTCGAATCCAGCCGGAGGCAATCGCGGCCCATTTCGGTTTCGAGGAACGCGTCGATTACCGCTACCGCCTCTGGGCGCTGAGCCGTCAGCAGCAGCCCTTGCTGCTCGATCGGGATGCCGGCGAGCGGCGCCACTTCGCGCCACCGGGCGGCGCTGCGCATTGCCAGCTCCCAAACCTTGCCGCGTTCCTGGCCTGTCACGGTGACAAACCCGAAGTTGCGGATCGACGCGCCATTGGCCTGGGCATCGCGATCGAGCACCAGCACGCGCTTGCCCAGCCGCGCGGCGGCCAGCGCATGGGCCAGCCCGACAATGCCGGCGCCGACGACGATCAGGTCATACTGCGACATGGGAACGCTCCGAACGATCGCGGGCGGCGAACCCTATGGCAGACAGCAACGTCAGCACCCCCACCGCCACCGCCGTGAGGTACGAGATGTCGATGAAGAAGGGCAACCACTGGACTTTCGGTGCGGCGAGGCTGCGGAACAGCAACAAGACAACGCTGCCGGCATAGCCCGAGGTATCGGCGATATAGATCAGAAATCCGGCATTGCCCGCGGTGCCGATCGCCGCGATCATCCGATCGAACAGCATCGCGTTGAACGGCGTATAGGCAAGATACAGCCCTGCACCGGTCAGGATCATCCAGGGCAAAGGCGCGAGCAGTCCGGCCTGGAACGCCACGGTCGACAAGCCCAGCAGCGCTGCCCCCAGCAGGATCATCGCATGCATCGCCAGCAGCGCGCGCATATTGTCGCGCACCAGCATCAGCATGGCGAGGCCGCCCAAGCTGATCACCGCCACCGGCAGTTCGCTGGTGGAGAACATCGCCGCGCTGCCGCCATAGCCCATCGCGGTCCACAGTTCGGCGGCGAAATTGTCGCGGAAATCGCGGATGCCGGTCAGCAGCACATAGCCGGAGACGAGCAGCACCAGCGACAGCCCGTGCGCGCGCAGAAAGGCGGCGCGATCGGCGCGGCGCATCGGCGTGCGGGCGGTGCGTTCGGCTTCGTCCTGCGCATCGGGCGGTGGCATCCGCTCCAGCCACCACAGCGACACCAGCAGCACCGGCACGAACGCCGCGCCGGTCACCGCCGGCATCCATGCCTCGGCCACGCCAGCATGCAGGAACAGCACCGCCACCGATTTCACCACCCCGGACGACAGGATGAAGCTGGCGCACAGCATCGCGCCCAGCAATTCGGACACGCGGCGCCCCTCGACATAGCTGAACACCAGGCCCCAGATCATCCCCAGCGGCAGGCCGTTGAGGAACAGGCAGGCGACATTCCACGGCGCCGGCAGCAGCGCGAACAGCACCAGCGCGAGCCAAGACGATCCGATCAGCGCTAGGATCAGCGCGCCGCGCCCCTGCCGGCCGAATTCGGCGATCACCCGCACGCCGATCAGTTTCGACAGCGCATAGCCCAGCACCTGCGCGATCAGCAGCGCGGACTTGTAATCGATCGCGAAATGCCACCCGTGAACATCGCCAAAGGTGGCGGCGGCGAAGGGTTTCCGAAACGCATACATTGCAAAATAGGCACCAAAGGCCGCCAGCCCACTGGCCAGCACCATTAGAGGGGGCGTGGCGCCCGCCGGGATCTTTGAAGGCAACATCTGCTCCCCGGGGCAATCCATTAAACTGGTATAAACCAGTCAAGCGACACTTTGATGACGCGTGGGGTCAGAAAACGGAGCGCTCGAGGGTTGCGCGTTCGGCAATGCATCGCGCTGCATCGGGGGGAATGGCGCGTGTCGACGCCAGCTCGGCGCGTGCCTCCGCCAGATCATGCTGGAAGGCAGGCGTGGCGTTCAGCGTAGCGAACATCGCAGATCCCGCCATCCAGCCGGCGCGCACCGCGCTCGCCGAATGCGATCCGCACACCGCGCGGCTTTCGCCATATGCCCGGGCGCGGGCGAGGATCGGGCCTGCGCGATCGGGCGCCAGCTCGGCGAGGATCAGCCCTTCCAGCCAGCCATTGGCGGCGTGACCCGAGGGATAATCGCCATTGCCGGCCAAATGCGCGGTCTTCGCCTCGCAGATCGGCGCATCGGTGCCGAGATAGGGGCGCCGCGCCTGATAGTGCGCCTTGACCAGGTTCACGAGCGGCCCCGTGCCCGACCTATCGAGCAGGCGGACGAGCGCCGGCACGCGCTTTTCGTCGAGCTGCATCCCCAGCGCGCAGGCGAAGCGGGGCAGGGTGGCATTGGTCACATCGTCGGTCGCGATGCGCCAGCGCGGCGTGCCCTGCAGCGTGCGCGTCGCCCGGAAGATCGCGCGATCGGCTTGGGCGGCAGGGCTACCCGGTGCGGGCGGTGGCGGCAGGATCGCCAGACCATCCGGCACCTGATCGCGCGGCACATAGGGCCCGCTATCCTGCGCCTGCCCCATCGCTCCCAGCGCCAGCCATGCGGCGATCAACACGCCGGTCCGCGCGCGCTTCACGCTGTCACCCGCATCGCGCCGATGGCCGGATCGGTGCGAGTCGCCCGGCCGCTTTCCACCTTGCCGGCGAACCGGCGCAGAAACGCGGCGTCGCCCGCCACGGAGACCGCAAGATCATACCAATGGTCGCTCGCCGCCAGTTTCCACACATCGCTGACCTGTTGGCCCGGCGCGACCGTGATGCGGCGCGTGCCTCCGCCGGTCGTGGGATAGTTGCTGTCCATCGCCACCGCGAACACCAGGGGCGTGACACTATCGTTACGCAGCACCAATTCGACCGCGCCTTCCGAGCCGCGCTGGAGCAGCAGGACTTCGGCCGCCACCGCGCCGGCCTCCAGCGATCCGGCATAGCGGCGCCACAGCCCGTTGGGGCCGCGCAGGGTGAGGTCATAGGCGGGGATCGGCCCGGCATCATGCCATTGTTCGCTGGCGAAGCGATCGCCTGCGCCGATCGTGTAATGCCACGGCTCCTGCGCGTCGCTATTGTCGTGCACGGACAGCGCCGCGCCGGTGCGGCCACGATTGATCATCTCGATCCGCAGCCGCCGCGCGGGGGTGACGGCAGCGACGATATCGATCGCATAGGGCAGGGGGCGATGCCCGCGCTGGCCCGGCATCTGCGCGGTCGGCACCTGCGTCGCCGGGATTGCGTTGACCGGCCCGGCCCGTGATCGGGCGACGCGTTCGCGGAAATCAGCGGTGCTCGGCAGGTCGAGCGCTGCCGCGCGATCCGATCCGGCAAAGTCGAACACCGAGGTCAGATCCCCGCACACCGATCGCCGCCACGCGCTGATATTGGGTTCCGCCACGCCGAACCGCGCCTCCAGGAAACGCAGCACCGAAGTGTGGTCGAACAATTCGGAACAGACAAAGCCGCCCCGGCTCCACGGCGACACCACGATCGTCGGCGTGCGGATGCCCAGCCCGATCGGATGCTTGCCCGCCACCTCGGCAGTGCCCGCGCCATAGTCCTTCGTCTCGCCCTCGATCGGCACGGTGCTGTGCCCGCGATAGTCGCCCACCGGCGGCACCGGCGGCGGCACATGATCGTAAAAGCCGCCGGCCTCGTCATAGACCAGCAGGAACACCGTCTTGGCGAAGACCTCGGGATGATCGACCAGCGCCTCGATCAGTTGCGCGGTGACATGCTCACCCTTGGACGGTTCGGCCGTGGGATGTTCGGACAGATCGGCGGCGGTGACGATCCACGACACCTGCGGCAGCGTGCCCGCCGCCACGTCGCTGCGAAACGCTTCGACCAGTTGCTCGCCATCCGACCGTTTGCGATCGGCGCCGGCCTTATGCTCGCTTACCCAGGATCGGCCGCGGCGATACAGTTCAGAGTCCCTGGCGCAGGGGCGGAAGGGCGGGAAGACGGACAGCAAATTGTCGCCGAAATTGTCGTATTCCTGATAGACTTTCCATTCGATCCCGGCCGCTTGCAGCCGCTCGGCATAGGTCGTCCAGCGATAGGCGTCGGGGCGCAGCGGGCGATCCTCGGCCATGTCGGCGCTGGGCGTTTCGTCCTCGCCATAATTGTGCATCTGCGGATCGCCGCCCACCGTGCCGCCGCCATTGCAGCCGCTGAACAGGTGCAGCCGGTTGGGATAGGTCTGCGTCATCGTCGAGCAGTGATAGGCGTCGCACACGGTAAAGGCGTCGGCGAGCGCATAGTAAAAGGGCAGGTCGCTCGCGGTATAGTGCAGCATCCGCGTGTGCAGCGCGCCGCTATGCCCCCAGCGGTCATAGCGGCCGCGGTTGAAGATATGGACATTTTCCGGGTGCGACTGTTCGGCGCCGTCGACGGTCAGCGCGCGCGTCGTCTTCGAATCGCCGTGGAAGGGCAGGACATGGCCGTCGGGATGCTGGGCGGAAGGCTGGGCCCACACGCTGCGCCCACCGGCCAGCCGCAATGGCCGCGGATCGCCAAAGCCGCGCACGCCGTTTAACTTGCCCAGATAATGATCGAAGGCGCGGTTTTCCTGCATGTGGATCACGACATGCTCGACATCGCGGAGCGTGCCCGTCCGCCGGTTCGCCGGCACCGCCAGCGCGCGCTCGATCAGGCCGGGGAGCTGCGCCACGGCGACGCCCGCGCTCGCCGCCCGAAGAAAATGTCGCCTGGTCGTGCGCTCCATCGGGTGTTCGCCCTTTCCCTGGCCGTTCGGAACCGCTAGAGCGCGGTGTCTGAAACTGGTCTAGTCCAGCTACATGACAGTATCGCGACATCCTGACCGCGATCCTTCCCCCTGCCGGGGTCGGTTCGCGCCCCCATGCTGCCCCCTGCCCCCTGTCACCTGCCCAGCCAGCGAGGATCCATGCCCGCCCATATCATCGACGAGATCTTCGACCTGTTCGACCGCTTCGGTTCGCTCCGTTACGGAGAGGATGCGACTCAGCTCCAGCATGCCTTGCAAGTCGCCGAACTCGCGCGGCGCCATCGCTGTTCGGATGCGATGATCGTGGCGGGGCTGCTCCACGATGTCGGCCAGTTGATGGACGATGCCGGCAATGCCGCCGAAGCCCGGGGGATCGACGCGCGGCACGAAATTTCCGGCGCGGCCTATCTGAGCGCCTGTTTCCCGCCTGAAGTGACCGAGCCGATCCGGCTGCACGTCGCCGCCAAGCGCTACCTCTGTGCGATCGACGCGGGGTACCGGGACGGGCTCAGTCGCGCCTCGGCGCTCAGCCTGCAGCTTCAGGGCGGCCCGATGTCGGCGCTCGAAGCCGCGGCGTTCGAGCGCGAACCGTTTTGCAACGATGCGGTGACGCTGCGCCGCTTCGACGACATGGGCAAACAGCCCGAGTGGCATGCGCCCGATCTGGAGAGCTACCGCGCGCTCCTTGATACTCAACGGCGCGCCACCGCCTGACCTGCGCGCGGGCCGGGGGTAATTGGCGGGATCGGCAGGGGCCGCTTGACCAGTGTCGGGTGGTCCTGCCACGTTCCAGGCAGACATGATGCGCAGCGACCTCGAACTCATCCCCATCGCGCGCGGCGATCCCGCGGGCGGCCCACAGTATCTGGCGCTCCGCGACCAGATCGCCGCGGCGATCGAGATGGGCAAGCTCGCGCCCGGATCGAAGCTGCCGTCGGAACGCCAGTTCCAGGGCGATACCGGCGCCGCGCGCGGTACCGTCCGCGAGGCATTGTTCCAGCTCGAAGCGGAGGGGCTGATCTATCGCCGCGATCGCAGCGGCTGGTACATTTCCCCGCCGGCGGTGACCTATCATCCGATGCGCTGGTCGGGCTTCATGAGCTATGTCGCCGAACAGGGGCGCATTCCCGTGACCGAGACGCTGAGCAAGGACCTGGTGCCGGCCTCGCCCGCGGTCGCCGAGATCTTCGGCACCGCGCCGGGCACCCCGCTCTACAATCTGCAGCGCCGCCGTTCGATCGACGGGCGCGCGGTGCTCGTCGAACGGATCATCGTCGATCCGGGGATCGCACCCGACCTGTTGTCGCATTCGCTCGACGGGTCGCTGACCCAGATCCTCAGCGGGGAGTATGGCCTCAAGGTGGTCCGCAACCGCGTCGAAATGCGACCGTGCGCGCTGGTGCAGTTCGCCGCCGACGCGCTGGGCGTCAAACCCGGTACGCCGGGGCTGATGGTTGTGCGGACCAGCCTGGCGCACGACGGGCGCGTGGTGGAATATGACCAGGAATATTGGCGCCACGACGCCATTCGCGTGCAGATCGACCTCGACGTTTCGGCGTGACCGCCTGCCGCCTGGCCCCGGATCGCCGGACCCAGGCGGACGACGCGATCATCCCTGCAGAACGATGGCCTCGCCACCGAGCGCTTCGCGGTCCTTCATGCGGTAGGCGGCTTGCGGCGCGAAGCCGAGGTCGCACAGGGCTTGCGCCTCGCGGAGGAGAAGCGACAGGTCATCGGGAAAGCGGATGCGTCCGGCGGCGCAGAACGCCACGATGATGGCGGGGTCAGTCGCCCCGGCGATCGCATCGGTCAGATCGGCGCGAGTCCAGTCCTTGCCCAACCCGTCGGACGGCAGCGTCGCGTCCAGCGCCCGGTCGCGCCAGTGGCTGACATCGTAGAGATGCGCGAAATCCGATCCCAGAATGGGGTGTCGCAGTGTTTCGAGAAAGGCGCTGTGGAGCGGATGATCCTGCGCGGCGACGTTCAGGCGCGGATACAGGGGGCTGACATGGCCACCGGTATTCTGGATCATGTAGAGCCGCATCGAATCCGCGCCCAGCGTCTGCGCGAAGTCGACGAGCGCGGGCATCTCGTGGAAGTTGTCGAGCTGGATCGTGGCGTTGAGATGGAACTCGCGGAATTCGCCGCGCGTGCGCTTGCCGGCGATGAACCGGAGGTTCGGCATCAGGACGTGCCACCGGCCGGGACGCCGGACGACTTCATAGACCCACGGTGTACAAGCATCGATCGACACGTTCACCAGCGCCCGGTACCGGTCGAGCCCGGCATAGTGCGACCAACGGCTCTCGTTCATCAACAGGGCATTGGTATGCAGGTCCAGCCCGACGTCGAGATCGTGATCGGCCATGTAGCGCAGGATCGACCGATAATGCGGGCTCGACCACGGATCGCCCTGGCCGGAAACCGAAATCGTTGTTTTGCCGCGGCTGCTCAACAGCGGCTGGAAGACCTGCTTCTCGATCCGATCGAACCGCCGTTCCTGCGCTTCGTCCGCGGCATGGATCCCGTCGCGGCAGGACGGGCACGCCAGGTTGCACGTCACGTCATGCGCCAGGAACAGCCAGCTTGGCCCTTCGGCCATGACGGTGCGGTTCTCGTCGATGTCGGCACGCCGCGCGGGATCAAGGACGTCTTCGCGCTTCGGGAGGGTATCGTCCATGATGAACGTGCAGCGCTGCTTGTGGCAGTATCGGTAACTGCCGTCGAGAATGCTGCCCCGCATCGCCTGCGCGGACGCGGAGTTCCAGATCTCTTCGGCAGTCTGGCCATCCAGATGCCCCAGCCGCGCCTGCGTCCAGATCGAGCAACACGGCGCGACCGATCCGTCCATCAGCGTCTCGAACTTGATGAACGGCGCGTCGCAGAATCGGCCACGCAGATCGGCGGACCGATCGGGGTCGTCATGGCGCTGGACGAAGAATTGCGCGCCGGCCACCTGCGGGCAATGCGGATGGAGCAGCGCGATTCGGTCCAGGTCGGCCAGACCGGCGGCGCGATCGGCGCACAGCGCGGTCAGCACCGCCGCGACGGTCTGCAGCGACTTGGCGGCATTGCCGTCCTGCAGCGGCAGGATCGTACCAATCAGCGTCCGCAGATCGGCGACGTCGTCATGCCGCGACGCCTCGGCCAGTGCCGCCCAGATCTCCGGATGATCGGTCTGATCATCGAGCAGCGCGACGACATTCTCCAGCAACGGCAGGAACGGACTGGTCGGTTCCGGTCGGCTAGCGACGACGGACGATGGCATACACGTCATCAGGATCTCTTTCGTCGTACAAACATACCTTTAGATTATAGGCGGTGGCCGAACCGGGGTGCCGGATTTGGTGGAAAATCCGTGGTGAACACCACCCCGCAGCGTCTTCACCGTCGCCGCGCCCGGCCCTTGTCCGTTTTTGGATTCGCCATGGTGACGAAGCCCCGCGCCGTTACACAGGCGCCGATCGCCGGCCGATAGGCGTGCGGTCATCCGCTCAAAACGCCATTTCAGAACGCGGTTGGTAAGGCCAAATTGCCCGACTGGTCGGACGACGTTGCCTGCGCAACGGAAAGCTGGTCAGGCCGATGCTGCGATGATATCGCTGTCGCAACAGGAGAGGGACACGATGATGACGGACCGTTACAAGCGGCTGATCGTCGCTGGCGCATTGGTACCGGGCATGTTCGGCACGGCCGCGCTGGCGCAGACATCCACGCCGGGCACCGCTGCCGCGCAAGCCACCACGGCGGAGGCTCGGGCAAGCCAGACGCTGGCAGAGGGTTGGCGCTTTCACCAGGGCGAGGTTTCCGGGGACGCAACCGCCGACGGCTTTGACGACGCCGGATGGGAGATCGTCAGCGTTCCGCACACGTGGAACCGGGTCGGCTTCTACCGTCCGGATCCGCAAAGCCACGTGCACCGCGCGGAAACGGTCAACAAGACGCAGGGCCTCGGCTGGTATCGGCAGCGCTTCGCGGTTCCGCCGGCGATGCGCGGCAAGCAGATCTGGCTGGAGTTCGATGCGGCGAGCCGGATCGCGAGCGTGTGGCTGAACGGCCGGAAGCTGGGCGACCATGCGGGCGGCTTCTCGCGGTTCCGGCTCGATGCGACCGCGGCACTGCGACCGGGTGCGGACAATCTGCTGGTCGTGCGGACCGACAACAGCGCCCCCGCGGGCAAGGACTCGACGACTGCGGACGTGTTGCCGCTGACCGGCGATTTCTTCGTCCACGGCGGCCTGTACCGTCCGGTGCGGCTGATCGCGGTCGATCCGATTCATCTCGACCTGGCCGATTCCGGCGGATCGGGCGTTCTGGCGACCACCACCAGCGCCAGCGCGGCCGAGGCGAAGATCGCCGTGCGCACGCGCATCGCCAATGCCGGGCGGCGCACGGGCGCGGTCCGCGTCGTCGCCAGCCTGATCGATGCCGACGGGCGCACCGCGACGTCGGCGCAGGCGTCGCTCGCGCTCGGCGCATCCGCCACGCAGGAGGCCGCGCTCACGCTCGCCGTCGCCACGCCGCACCGCTGGCAGGGGGTGGCGGATCCGTATCTGTACACGCTGTCAGTCGACGTGACCGATTCGCGCGGACGCCTGCTCGATCGGGTTCGGCAACCGTTCGGGATTCGCACGATCCGGATCGACCCCGCGCAGGGGCTGTTCCTCAACGACGTGCACGTGCCGCTGCACGGCGTCGGCTATCACCAGGATCACGAGGGCAAGGGCTGGGCGACCACCCCCGCCGATGTCGCCGCGGACGTGGCGATCATGCGCGAGATGGGCGTCAACGCGATCCGCCTGACACATTATCAGCATGGCCAGGCGATCCACGATCTGGCCGACTGCACCGGTCTGCTGGTGTGGGACGAGATCCCGCTGGTGTCCGCCTGGACCCGGCGCGGCGAGCTCGAGCCGCGTCCGGCGCTGGTCGCCAACGCCCGCCAGCAATTGCGCGAACTGATCCGCCAGAACGGCAATCATCCCTCGGTCGTCACCTGGGGAATCGCCAATGAGGTCGACTTCGGCAATTCCTTCCCGGCGTTCCTGACCGGCTTCGCGGATGGCCGGACCCCCGATCCGCTGCCCTTGCTCAGGACCTTGCAGGGCGATGCCCGCGCCGAGGACCCGAGCCGCCCGACCGCGCTGGCGACGTGTTGCGAAGGGCGGCTGTTCGATCAGGGGATCGCGATCCCGACGACTGCGGCGGTGGCCGACCTCGGCGGCGCGAACCGCTATTTCGGCTGGTATTTCGGCGTGCCGGGCGATCTTGGTCCGCATCTCGACCAACTCCACGCCAAACGCCCTGCGCAACCGCTCGCGGTGACCGAATATGGCGCTGGCGGCGCGACCAGCATCCACACCGACGACGTGCGCGGCGGCCCGATCGATTCGCGCGGCGTCCGCCAGCCCGAGGAATATGAGAGCCATATTCACGAGGACGCGTGGAAGACGCTCGCGGCGCGGCCGTATCTGTGGGGGACGTTCCTGTGGAATTCGTTCGACTTCGCCACGACGATCCGGGCCGAGGGCGATGCGCAGGACATCAACACCAAGGGCCTGGTCACTTACGATCGCGCGATCCGCAAGGACGCTTATTATTTCTACAAGGCGCAGTGGAGCGACACCCCGACCGTCCACATCAACGGGCGACGCTATGTCGATCGCGCGTACCCCGTCACCGACGTGCGCGTGTACAGCAATCTTGCCAGCACCGACCTGCTGCTCAACGGTCGGTCGCTCGGCGCGCGCAGCAATTGCCCGGACCGGATCTGCGTCTGGCCGGCCGTCGCGCTTGCGGTCGGGCGCAACGCGCTGGTCGCGCGCGGCGGGGGAATCGAGGACAGCGTCGCCTGGACGCTGGGGGCCGATGCCGCCGCCAGCGTGCGGATCGACGCGGGCGCGATCGTCGCCGCGCCCGCCTCGCGGCGGTTCGGGTCGGATGCGTTCTTCACCGGTGGCACGGCGGGTACGCTGACCAAGCCAGCCGATTACGGCAAGCCCGCGGTGGCGGCGGTGATCGCCGGCGCCACCGATCCCGCCGTCGCCGCGACCTACCGCGAAGGGCGCTTCGGCTATGCCATTCCGCTCGCCGATGGGCGCTATACCGTCACGCTGACCTTCGTCGAACCGGGGCTTGCGGCGGGCGCGCGGGTGTTCGACGTGACCGCCAACGGCAAGCCGATCGTCAAGGCGCTCGACATCGCGCGCAGTGCGGGTGGCCCGATCAAGGCGCTGGTGCGGCAGGGAACGGTGGTCGTGCGCGGCGGGATGCTCGATCTGGCGTTCGTGCCCGTCACGGGGGATGCGATCGTCTCCGCGATCGAAATCACGCGGTGACCGATCGGTCGGGGGTCACTCCATCCCGGCGCGCATTGCTGCGCCGGCGACGAACGGTGCCCCCGCGACCAGCAACAGCGCGACCGCCGCGAGCAGCTTGAGCGCGCCTGCGCCGCCGTCGATCGATCCTGCGCCGAAGATCAGCAACGGCACGGCGAGCGGCAGCATTACCAGCCCCGCGACCGATCCCGCCCCGCGCAACCCCGTCACCAGCGCCGACGTCGCGACCGCAAGCGCGGCAAGGCCGGGGGTGCCGATCAGCAGCCCGAGTTCCACCGTCCCCAGCGTCGCCGCGGGCAGGCCGAGCAACCCCGCCGCGATCACCGCCGCCAGCATCAGCGGCGGCCCGAACCCGAGCCAATGCGCGACGATCTTCGCCGCCGCCACCGCCGACAAGCTCACCCCGCGCACCGCCAGCTGATCGAGCACCCCGCTTTCGGTGTCGGGGCCGATCAGCCGTTCGACCGGCATCAACGCCGCGAGCACCGCCGCCGCCCAGATCACCCCGCCGCCGATCCGCGCGAGCAAAGCGGTGTCGGGGCCGACCGCGAACGGAAACAGGATCGTGACGAGCAGGAAGAAGGCGAGCGCATTGACGATCCCGCCGCTCGCCCAGCCGATCCGCAGATCGCGCAGGATCAGCGTCAGCATGGCAGCACGATCTTCTGTGCGTCCGGCAGGTCGAGCGGCATGTGCGTCGCGACCAGCGCGATCCCGCCGTCGGCGCGGTGCCGCGCGATCAGCCGTTCCAGCACCCCGACGCTCGCGACATCGAGCCCGTTCGCGGGCTCGTCGAGCAGCCAAAGGCTCGCACCGCTGGCGACGACTCGTGCCAGCGCGGCGCGGCGGCGCTGGCCGGTCGAGAGCAGGCGCACCGGCACTTCGGCGATCGTGGACAACGCCACCGCCGCCAGCGCATGCTCCGCCCGTTCCCGCGCGCGCGCAGGCGCGGCATCGAGCGATGCCCAGAAGGCGAGCGCATCGACCAGCCGTCGCGCCGGGTCGAGCGCATGCGCCTCCGCCATCAGCGCGCGCGTCGGCGGATGGCGGACGGTACCCGCGTCCGCGCGCAGCAACCCGGCTGCGATCCGGATCAGGCTCGATTTGCCCACGCCATTCGGCCCCGCGACCAGCCCCGCCGCGCCCGCGGGGAGCGAGAACGACAGGCCATCGAACAGCATCCGTCCACCGCGGACGCAGCGCACGTCCGAAAAGGCGAGCACGGGTGGGGCGTGTTCGCTCACTGGTCCTGAACCGTCGCTTCCAGCGCGTGCATGTCCGCGTCCGACAAACCGAAATGGTGGCCGATCTCGTGGATCGTCACATGTCGCACCAATTCGGTAAGCCCGACCCCGGTCGCGACCCATTCGTCGAGGATCGCGCGGCGGTACAGATGGATCCGGTCCGGCAGCGCCCCGCTTTCCATCGACGATTTCTCGCCAACTGGCCGACCGTGATAGAGCCCCGTCAGGTCGTACGGATCCTCGATCCCGAGCGCGTCCAGCGTCTCGTCGTCGGCGAACTCCTCGACCAGCAACACGACGTCGCCGAGATGCGCGCGGAATGCGGGCGGCAGGCCCGCGATCGTCGCGCGGGCGATCGCCTCGATCACGTCGGCCTCCGGTGGGAGTTGATCGGTCTGCTCCATGCGGTAAGCCTTACGGCGGCGGCGCGCGGTGCGCCAGCAGGAGAGTATGTGTGACGGTGGAGCCGCTCAACGACGAAGACCGGGCAGCAGCGCTCGATACGCTCGACGAATGGGATTATGACGAATCCCGCGACGCGATCACGCGGCGCTTCACCTTCGCCGATTTCAGCGAGGCGTTTGCGTTCATGACGCGGGTCGCCTTGCTGGCGGAGAAGGCGGACCATCATCCCGAATGGTCGAACGTGTGGAACCGCGTCGACATCGCGCTCACCACGCATGATGCGGGCGGGCTGTCGCACAAGGACATCGCGATGGCGGAGGCGATCGAGGCGGTCGCGGAATAGGGGGCGCCCCATCCCTGGGGCCGGCGCCGCCCGTCACGCAATCTTTACCCCTGGCGCGGCAAGATTGCGGGACTCGCGACTCCCAGGACGTTCCCGCTCATGACCGAAATCCTCCGCACCACGGCCTTCGCCGATGCCGCCCCGCTGGCGACGTCTACAAAAACCGGCACGGAAATCGGGATGGTGTTCGACATCGCCGGATCGAGCGGGATGGTCGTGCTCGACGCGGTGGCGCTGGAAGACCTCGGCCAGCACGCCGATCCGGTCGTCGCCAGCGCGGGCTCGGTCGGCAGCCAGATCAAGATGCGGGTCGGGTCCACCTGGCTGGTCGCCAACGTGCGCGCGCTCAAACTGCTCGACGGCCATGCCGACCGGATCGCCGCACAGATCGATTTCCTCGGTGAGGCCGACGAGGAGAAACTGACCGGCAAGATCTACAATTTCCGCCGCGGCGTGACGCGCTATCCCACGCCCGGTTGCCTCGCCTATCCCGTCTCGTCCGCCGACATGACGCAGATCTACGCCGCCGACGACCGCGCGCGGATCGAGATCGGCACGGTCTATCCGACTCGCGACGTGCGCGCGGCCTTGTATGTCGATGCGCTGCTCGGACGACATTTCGCACTGCTGGGCAGCACCGGTACCGGCAAGTCGACCGCGACCGCGCTGATCCTCCACCGGATCTGCGAGATGGCGCCGCACGGCCATGTCGTGATGATCGATCCGCACGGCGAATATGCCTCGGCCTTCCGCGAGAACGGCGCGATCTACGACGTGTCCAACCTGCAGATGCCATACTGGCTGATGAACTTCGACGAACATTGCGAGGTGTTCGTCACCAGTTCGGGGTCCGAGAAGCAGATCGACGCGGACATCCTTGCCAAATGCCTGTTGATGGCGCGCGCCAAGGGGCGGTTGGGGCAAGAAATCAGCAAGCTGACGGTCGATGCGCCGGTGCCGTATCTGCTGAGCGACCTGACCAACCTCGTCCAGCTCGAAATGGGCAAGATGGACCGCGCGGGCGACACTGCGCCGTACCTCCGGCTCAAGACCAAGATCGAGGAGATCAAGGCCGATCCGCGCTACGGCTTCATGTTCTCAGGCATGCTCGTCGCGGATACGATGGCGGCGTTCCTCCAGCGCGTGTTCCGCCTGCCGGGCGACGGCAAGCCGATCTCGATCATCGACGTGTCGGGCGTGCCGAGCGAAATCACGTCCGTGGTGGTGGCGGTGCTCAGCCGGATGGTGTTCGACTTCGCGATCTGGTCACGCGGTGAGCCCAAGCGCCCGATCCTGCTCGTCTGCGAGGAAGCGCATCGCTACATCCCCAATGGCGACAAGATCGATTCGAGCGTCGGGCGGATCCTCAGCCGGATCGCCAAGGAAGGCCGCAAATACGGCGTGTCGCTCGGCCTCGTCACGCAGCGGCCGTCGGATCTGGCGGAAGGCGTGCTGTCGCAGTGCGGGACGATCATCGCGATGCGGCTCAACAACGATCGCGACCAGGCGTTCGTCCGTGCCGCGATGCCCGAGGGCGCGCGCGGGTTCCTCGATTCGATCCCGGCTTTGCGCAACCGCGAATGCATCGTCTGCGGCGAGGGCGTTCCGGTGCCGGTGCGCGTGTCGTTCGATTCGCTCGAGGATTCGCGGCGGCCCGCGTCGGACGATCCGGTCTTCTCTGAACTGTGGTGCGAATCCGGCGGCGAGGAAGAGATGATCACCCGCACGCTGAAGAAGTGGCGCGCGCAGGCGCGGTAGGGCGTTTCTCCCGCGCCCCATCCCCCCATTCCGTTCGGGCTGAGCGAAGTCGAAGCCCTGCTCTCACCACGCACGTCGCTCGGCTTCGAGAGGTGCCCTTCGACTGCGCTCAGGGCGAACGGTGAGGGAAGCGCGTCAGCGTGGCCGGGTCCACAGCGTCGCATCCCGCTCCGTCGCCGGATAGAGCACCCGCCGCCGTCGCGCCTCGTCGAACGCGCGGCGGATGAACCCGAGCTTCGCCTGGCGCGACGTCGTCACCCGTGCATCCCACGCGCGCGGCCCGAGCGTCGCGACGCTCCGCCCGATCGCCCCGTAGATTCCCGCCGCCGCGAGTACCGCCCACGCCGAACGGAACGCGAGCGCAGGCGTGCCGTAGCGCGCGCTTTCCTCATACCGCGCGGCAAGCAGTCCCAAACGCTCGCCGAGCGACCCCAGCCGATCGCGATATTGCGGCGCGAGCAGCGCCTCCGCCGGAATGCCGAACTCGTCGAGCCAGTCCTGCGGCAGGTAACACCGCCCCGCACGCGCATCCTCCGCGACGTCGCGCGCGATGTTGGCGAGCTGAAACGCGAGGCCAAGATCGCACGCGCGATCGAGCGTGGCGTGATCGTCGGGGGACACCCCCATAGCGATCGCCATCATGCTGCCGACGACGCCCGCGACATGGTAGCAATAGCGATACAGATTCTGCTCGGTCTGCGGCCGCCACCCTTCGGCGTCGAGCGCGAACCCAGCGATCAGGTCGCGCGGAAGTGCCGGGGGCAGGGCGGTCTCGGCCGCGAACAGCCGCAACGCATCGAACGCCGGCTCGCCGACCGGGACGCCCGCCAAAGCCGCCTCGGTCTTGGCGGTCATCATCGCGAGCCGTTCGGGGCCGTCCGCCACGCCCGTCATATCATGACCGTGATCCTGCCCATCGGCGATGTCGTCGCACGCGCGGCACCACGCATAGAGCAGCCACGCGCGCTCGCGCACCTTCGGCGCGAACAGCGTACTAGCCGCGGCAAAGCTCTTGGAGCCGCGCGCGATCGACTGCTTGGCGGCCGCAACGGTCGCGGCGCGCGACGCGGGATCGTTCACAGGTCGCTGGCAAGCATCTTGGTGATCGTCTCGATCGGTTCGTGTGCCGCCATCTGCGCAAGCAACCCGTCGAGCGCGGTATCGATCAGCAGAATGCCCTGATGCTGCGGCCGCAGGAAGCCGACCTCGCCCATCTTGTGATAAAAGGCGATCAGGCCGTCATAATAACCGCTCACGTTGAGCAACCCGACCGGCTTCTCATGATAGCCGATCTGCGCCCAGCTCAGCGCTTCCCACAATTCGTCCATCGTGCCGGTGCCGCCGGGCAAGTTGACGAACCCGTCGGACAGGTCGGTAAACGCCTGTTTGCGCTGGTGCATCGTCGCGACGACGTGGAGTTCGGTGAGGCCGCGATGCGCGACCTCGGCGCTGACGAGCGCTTCGGGAATGATCCCGATCACTTCGCCGCCCGCTTCCAGAGCGCTGTCGGCCACCGCGCCCATCAGCCCGAGCTTGCCGCCGCCATACACGACGCCGATCCCGCGCTCGGCGAGCGTGCGGCCGACCTGGCGGGCGGATTCGATATAGACCGGATCAGCAGGGGTGGCGGATCCACAGTAAACAGCAAGGCGCTTCACAAGCCCCTCCCCTTCAGGGGAGGGGTTGGGCTGGGGCAGTACAGCAGAACATTGCTCTCTGCGAGGCACGCCCCACCCCCAACCCAGTGTAGGGTGAAGGATGCCCCGCATCCTTCAGGCCATGCCGGGGGCATGGCCGACCCGACACTCCCGAGGGGGAGGGGCTTTACGTCAAAAGTCATCGTTCACTCTCCAGCATCAACGCCGCGGTCGCCTTGGCACTCCCCACCACGCCGGGAATCCCCGCGCCCGGATGCGTGCCTGCGCCCACGAAATACAGATTGGGAATATGGTCGTCGCGATTGTGCACCCGGAACCACGCGCTCTGCGTCAGCAACGGCTCGAGCGAGAAGGCGCTTCCCAGATGCGCATTCAGATCCGCCGCAAAGTCGTTCGGCGCGTAATGGAACTTGGTCACGATCCGCTCGTGGATATCCGGGATCAGCCGCCGCCCCACTTCATCGAGGATGCGCTTCTCGAGGATCGGGCCGATCTCCTTCCAGTCGACCGGGAACTTGCCAAGGTGCGGCACCGGCGCGAGCACATAGAAGGTCGAATGCCCCTCGGGCGCGAGCGACGGATCGGTTACGGTCGGATGGTGGAGATACAGCGAGAAATCCTCGGGCAGCACGCCGTGGTCGTAGATATCCGCGAGCAGCCCCTGATAGCGCGGCCCGAACAGGATCATATGGTGCGGGATGCCCGGCCACGTCCCCTTGATCCCGAAATGCACGACGAACAGCGACGGCGAGTATTTCTTGCGTTCCAGCCCGGTCTTGGTCCGCTGCGCACTCCGCGACGACTTCAGCAGGTCGCGGTAGCTGTGCATCACGTCGCTGTTGCACGCGACCATGTCCGCATCCGCATGCCAGCCGCTCGCGGTGGTGACGCCGGTCGCGCGGTCGCCCATCGTCGCGATGTCGATCGCCGGATCGTTCAGCCGCAACACGCCGCCCAATCGCTCGAAATGGCGGACCATGCCCGCGATCAGCTGGTTGGTCCCGCCCATCGCGAACCAGACGCCGCCGTCCTTCTCGAGCTTGTGGATCAGCGCATAGATCGCGCTGGTGTTCATCGGGTTGCCGCCGACCAGCAGCGTGTGGAACGACAGCGCCTGCCGGAGATGCTCGTCCTTCACGTAAGACGACACGATCGAATAGACCGACCGCCACGCCTGATACTTCGCCAGCGCAGGCGCCGCCTTGATCATCGAGGCGAAGTCGAGGAACGCGACATGGCCGAGCTTGCGATAGCCCTCCTCATACACACCCGCGGCATATTCCAGGAACTTGGCGTAGCCCGCGACGTCTTCGGGGTTGAGCTTGGCGATCTCGGCGTTGAGCGCGGGGGCATCGTTTGAATAATCGAAATTGACGCCGTCGGGCCAGTTGAGCCGGTAGAACGGCGTCACCGGCGCAAGCGTCACGTCGTCCGCCATGTCGCGCCCGGTCAGCGCCCAGAGTTCCTGCAGGCACGGCGGATCGGTGATCACGGTCGGCCCGGCGTCGAAGATGAAGCCGTCCTTCTCCCACACGTACGCCCGCCCACCCGGCTTGTCGCGCGCCTCGACGATCGTCGTCTCGACCCCCGCCGACTGCAGCCGGATCGCGAGCGCGAGCCCGCCGAACCCCGCGCCGATGACGATAGCAGTCCGGGCGGGCGGCGTGGTGCTCATGCCGACGGCTCCGTCCGCGCGGCGGGCAACAGGCCGATCGCCTGTAAGGCGCGGCCGATCGGCACCGGCGGCTTGCCGGTCAGGATCCGGGCCTTGTCCATCATCGTCGATTGTCCTGCATAGAAGCGCCGCACCAATTGCGAGTCGAGCCGGTAGAAGCGTTCGAGCACACGGTAGCGTTCCTCGGGCTCGGCCGCGCGGAACAGCATCTTGTCGATCATACGATAGAAGCCGCGCTGCTGCCACGTCGCGCGTGCGAACCCATAAGTCAGGTCGCGCAAGCCCGCGCCCGACAGGTCGCGAGTCCGCGCGATCAGCGATGCGGTCCGCACCGCGTCGGGCAGCGAATAGCCCGTCGTCGGGTGGAACAGCCCGGCGCGCATCCCGGCCTTGGCCGAATCCTGCCCGGTCGAGCGCCAATACCCCTCGAAATCGCCCCCCATCGTCACCGGCAGCACGCCCGCTTCCTCGCGGATCAGACGATCGACCTGCCAGCCGCGCGTGGCGACATAGGCGTCGACCCGGTCGCTCAGCACTGCGCGGTCGAGATCGGGGGTATCGCTGTAATAGGTATCCTCGACGAACATCCGCGTCGCGGCGAACGGCAGGCAATAGACGAAGCGATAGCCGTCGCGTTGCGGCACGCGCGCATCCATCACCATCGGGCGTGGATCGTCATGCGGCTCTGCCAGCTCGAACTCGCGCCCGACGAACTTCTGCCAGCCGCAATCGAGCTGCCCCAGATCGCCCGCCCCACGCGCATCGATCACGCCCTTCGCCTCGATCCGGTCGCCGTCGGCGAACTCCACGGTGATCGCGCTGACGCTGTGCACCGGGCGGCCCAGCATCAGCGCCGCCTCGGGCAGCGCCGCGCGGACCAGCGTATCCAGCCGGTCCGACTCGATCGAATAATACGGCGCGGTGATGTGGCGCTCGTGCGCGGGGAACATGACGTCGTAGCTGCGCCAGCCATAACTGATCAGCGGCGCGACGATCCAGCGGTCCGCTTCATCGACGTCGCTCGCGAAGAACGACCACAAATGATTCCCGCCGACCGTGTCGGCCGCATCGACCAGCCGGACGTCGAGCGCGGGATGCCGCCGCTTGAGCGCAAGCGCGATCAATCCGCCCGCGAGGCCGGCACCGACGATCGCGACGTCGCAGTGGAATGTGGTCGCCATGAATCAGCGGGTAACCGATCCTGTACGGCACGCAAGCGGCGATCTTCCGTGATGGAACAGTCACGTCCTGCGGTATTTGGAGGCGTCACGGTCGTCCGGGGGCAAATCGCGACCGCACGATCTTGCGCTAGGTCGATCGCGGCGTGGCGGCTATAGCGGCCGTCATGTCGATCGCTCTTGCCATCCTCGCGTCCGCGCTGGTCATGTCGTTGATCGTCGCGGTCCGCTATCTCATCGTGTCGGGCGCGTTCGCGGCGGCGACGCGGGTGCGCTATCCCGGCCTGTATCGCGGCATGAACCCGCAAATCCGGCGCGAGATCTGGTGGAGCATCGTCTCCGCCGCAATCTACGGCATTCCCGCGGGCGTGATCGCCTGGGGCTGGCAGAACCACGGCTGGACTTTGGTCTATCAGGACGTCCACGCCTATCCGCTGTGGTATCTCCCCGTCTCGGTATTGCTCTACCTCGTCGCGCACGACACCTGGTTCTACTGGACGCATCGCTGGATGCACCAGCCGCGCGCGTTCAAGCTCGCGCATGCGCTCCACCACGACAGCCGCCCGCCGACCGCCTGGGCGGCGATGGCGTTTCATCCGATCGAGGCGATCAGCGGCGCTGTGATAATTCCGCTACTGGTCTTCGCGATTCCGATCCACGTCGGCGCACTCGGCTTGGTGCTCACGGTGATGACGGTTATGGGCGTCACCAATCACATGGGGTGGGAAATGTTTCCCGCGTTCATGTGGCGAGGTCCATTGGGGGCGTGGCTCATTACCGCGAGCCATCATCAGCGACACCATGAACTGTACCGAGGGAATTATGGTCTCTACTTCCGTTTCTGGGACCGGGTCTGCGGCACCGACCGCGGCGTCGGGAATTTCACGCGCGAACATGCCAAGGCTGGCGTCGATCGCGGCCGCGGGCATGGTGGTGCTCCTGGCCTTGCCGGGCGCGGTGGGGACCAGTGAGCTCGCCGTCGACGTTTCGAACCTGCGCTCGGCCAAGGGGATGGTGCGCGTCTGCCTGACCGCGGACCCCGACAATTTCCCCGCCTGCGTCGACGATGCCCGGGCAACGACGCGTTCGATCCCCGCAAACATGACCAGCATCCACTTCGACGGGCTTCCGTACGGAAATTATGCCGTCGCGGTGATCCATGACGAGAACGACAACCACAAACTCGACACGTTCGCCGGAATTCCCCGCGAGGGCTTCGGTTTTTCGCGCAATCCGTCGGTGACCTTCGGTCCGCCGCGCTTCGCTGCCGCGCGCTTCACGCTGTCGAGTGATGCAGATCGGCAACAGGTCCGGATGCGATATCTGCTCTGACCCCGACGGCACGGAAACAATCCCACTGCATCGCGTTACGCGCCCGACACAATCCGCGTTTCGTACCCGATTATCGTCTTGCCCCTTCCTGAATTGCCGGAGCCGCCCGTGACCCATCGTTCCATCTTTGCCGCCGCAACCGTCCTGTTGCTCGCCTCCGCCGCACCCGCGCTCGCGCAGCAGGCGGTGCCGGCGCCCGCCGACAACAACCAGATTGCGGACGAGTTCGACAAGGACACGGTCACCGTCGGTGTCGGCGCGGCGTATCTGCCGGATTACGACGGCTCGAACGACTATCGCGTCGTTCCGGCGCCGGTCGTGATCGGTTCGGTCAAGGGCTTCAACTTCTCGGTCATCGGCAACCGCGCCAGCCTCGATCTTGCCCGCAACCAGCCTGGCCAGCGCTGGGACATCCAGTTCGGCCCGATCGGCGTGGTCAATTTCGACCGCCAGAGCCCGAAGAACATCGACGACCTGCGCGTCCGCGCGCTCGGCAAGATCGATACCGCGATCGAACTCGGCGGCTATATCGGCCTCGGCAAGACCGGCGTCATCACCAGCCCGTATGACAAGCTGTCGGTGTCGATCAGCATGCGCCACGACGTCAACAACGTCCACAAGTCGAGCATCCTGCAGCCGTCGATCAACTATCTGACCCCGCTCAGCCGCAAGGCGGCGGTCGCGCTGTTCGGCACCGCGCAATATGTCGAGAGCGGCTATGGCGCGACCTACTTCAGCATCACCCCAGCGCAGAGCCTCGCCAGCGGGCTTCCGACCTACAGCACCGGCAAGGGCTGGAAGAACTATTCGGTCGGCGGTCTCGCGACCTATTCGCTGACCGGCGACTTGCTCCATGGCTTCAAGCTCGTCGCGGGCGGCACCTATTCGCGCATGCTCGGCAGCTTCGCGGACGCGCCGATCGTGCGGATCGCGGGCTCGCGTAACCAGTGGGTCGGCGCGGCCGGCGTCGCCTACACCTTCTAAGCCAACGATCCC
This sequence comes from Sphingomonas echinoides, assembly GCF_029623395.1. Lineage (GTDB taxonomy): Bacteria > Pseudomonadota > Alphaproteobacteria > Sphingomonadales > Sphingomonadaceae > Sphingomonas > Sphingomonas echinoides_A. The sequence continues at coordinate 13,935 of NZ_JAPYKK010000029.1, read as the reverse complement.
CGCAGCGACTCCTCCGGCGCGACGAACCGTCGCGCCGGAGCGCCATTCCCGGCTTGCGTCGCGCGCCGCACGGTGCCACGCAAGCCCGAACGCTTGGCGTGTTTCCAGGATGAAGGCTTCGCTGCGATGACCGATACCGACGAACAACTGATCGAACGGCTTGATTCGCGGGCAGAACGCCGTAGCGAACGCCGCGAATTCTTCCGTACCGCGCTGGGCGCGGGCGCAATTGCAGCCGTCGGCGCGACCGCGGTCGCAGTCGGCAGCAACGCATTCGCGCAGGCCGCCAACAACGACGCCGCAATCCTCAATTTCGCGCTCAACCTCGAATATCTCGAGGCGCAATTCTATTCCTTCGCCGCCTTCGGCACCGGGCTTCCCACCACGCTGCTGACGCCCGGCAGTGCGAGCACGACCACGCAGGGCGCGGTCAGCGGCGGGCGGCAGGTGAACTTCACCGATCCGGTCGTTGCGCAATATGCACGCGAAATCGCGCAGGACGAGATCGCACACGTCACCTTCCTCCGCGCGCAGCTCGGCACCGCAGCGGTCGCTCAGCCTGCGATCGACATCGGCTCGACCGCGACCAGCGCGTTCAGCCTCGCGGCGCAGGCGGCGAAGATCGTGGCGACCGGCGCCGCGTTCGACCCTTATGCCAGCGACGAGGCCTTCCTGCAGGCGGCGTTCCTGTTCGAAGACGTCGGCGTCACCGCCTATCGCGGCGCATCGGCGCTGCTGACCAGCAAGGTCTATCTCGAAGCTGCCGCCGGGATCCTCGCGGCGGAGGCGTATCACGCGTCGATCATCCGCACCGTGCTCTATTCCAAGGGCGTCGCCACGCCGAGCCTGCGCACCAACGCGGATGCAATCTCGAACACGCGCGATGCGCTCGACGGGATCAGCGATTTCGACCAGGGCATTTCCCTGGTGACGATCGCGAACAGCCAGGCACCCGCGCTCAACGGTCTGACCGCGTCCAACATCGTGCCCACCGGGCAGGATGGCCTTACGTTCGGCCGCGCTACCGGGAACGTGCTCAACATCCTGTATCTCAACACCTTGCCGGTCTCGAAGGGGGGCTTCTTCCCCAACGGTGTCAACGGCTCGATCGCGACCAGCGCCACCAACTGACGCCTGTCCGATGCCCTTTTCCTTTTTCGCGCCCGTACCGGAGTGTTTCCAGTGATCGATAGCGACCTTCTTCTCCAGGCGATCGACGCGAGCGACCGCCGCCGCGATGCCCGCCGCCAGTTCCTGCGCACCGCGGGGGCAGCTTCGGTGGTGGCCGGTGGCGGCGCGTTGCTCGCCGCTTGCAGTAATAACGACACCAACAGCCTCATTCCCCCGACGCCCACGCCGACCGCGACGGCGACTGCCACCCCCAGTCCCGCGTCGACCGACGTGCTCAAGGACCAGGACACGTTCAACTTCGCGCTCAACCTCGAATATCTCGAGGCGCAATTCTATAGCTTTGCAGTGACGGGCGCGGGGCTTCCCGCTGCATTGCTGACCGGCACGGGCGCGCAAGGGGCGGTCACCGGCGGGCGGCAAGTCACCTTCACCGACCCGGTCGTGCGCGAATATGCGCGTGAGATCGCGGCAGACGAGGTCGCGCACGTCGCGTTCCTGCGCTCGGTGCTCGGCACCTCGACCGTCGCGCAGCCCGCGATCAACATCGATGGCGGCGCGAACGGTGCGTTCACTCTGGCGGCGCGCGCGGCGGGGATCATCGGGATGACCGACACCTTCGACCCCTATGCCAGCGACGAGAATTTCCTGCTCGCCGCGTTCATCTTCGAAGACGTCGGCGTCACCGCCTATAAGGGTGCCGCCCCGCTGATCGCGCAGGCGCTGCTGATCGACGCGGCGGCGGGCATTCTCGCGACCGAGGCGTATCACGCCGGGCTGATCCGCACCGTCCTCTACACCAAGGGAATCGCAACGCCGTCGCTGCGGATCAAGGCGAACGCGATCAGCGATGCGCGCGACAGCCTCGACGGGACTAGCGACCTCGACCAGGGGATCGGCGACGGCACGACCGCCAATCTCGTCCCCACCGACGCGAACGGCATCACCTTCAGCCGCACGCCGGGGCAGGTGCTCAACGTCGTTTATCTCAACCGCAACGCGGTCGTCGGCGGGGGCTTCTTCCCGGCGGGCATCAACGGCACGATCAAAACCAGCGCTGCCAGCTGACGGCGCTTTTCATCGCGGTGTGAACCGCGTACAAGACTGATATTCCCCGGGGGGCTGCGCCAGAGCAGCTGAGAGGTGGCTGAAGCCACGACCCGTTTGAACCTGATCCCGTTAGCACGGGCGGAGGGAGGGAGCGGTGTCCACGCCCGGGTTCCGTTGTCGCTCGTCCGATTTGAGGAGCGACACAATGGCCGACATACCTGCCCGCACCGAAATTGGCGTCACCACTGGAGCAATCCGTGGCAGCCGCAAGATCCACGTTCCGTCCGCCAACATCCCCGGCGCGGGCGTGGCGATGCGCGAGATTATGCTCGATCCGTCCGCGCTCGAGCCCCCCTTGCGCGTCTACGACACCTCCGGCCCCTACACCGATCCCAAGGCACAGATCGACATCAACATGGGGCTCCCACAGCTCCGCCGCGACTGGATCCTCGCGCGCGGCGACGTCGAATCCTACGACGCGCGCGAAATCCGCCCCGAAGACAATGGCCTCACCGGGCCGGATCGCTCGGCGGGCGTCCCGCAATACCCCAACGTCATCAAGCGCCCCTTGCGCGCTAAGGCGGGCGCGAACGTCAGCCAGATGCATTACGCGCGGCGCGGCATCATCACCCCCGAGATGGAATATGTCGCGATCCGCGAGAACCTCGGTCGCGCGGCGGCAAAAGAGAAGCTGATCCGCGACGGCGAATCGTTCGGCGCGAGCATCCCCGATTACGTCACCCCCGAATTCGTCCGCGACGAAATCGCCCGCGGCCGCGCGATCATCCCCAACAACGTCAACCACCCCGAATCCGAGCCGATGGCGATCGGCCGCAACTTTCTGGTCAAGATCAACGCCAACATCGGCAATTCGGCGGTCGCGTCGAACGTCGCGGCCGAGGTCGACAAGATGGTCTGGTCGATCCGCTGGGGCGCGGACACGGTGATGGACCTGTCGACGGGCCGCAACATCCACGACACGCGCGAATGGATCCTGCGCAACGCGCCCGTCCCGATCGGCACCGTGCCGATCTACCAGGCGCTCGAAAAGGTCGGCGGCGTCGCCGAGGACCTGACCTGGGAGATCTTCCGCGACACGTTGATCGAACAGGCCGAGCAGGGCGTCGATTACTTCACGATCCACGCGGGCGTGCGGCTCGCCTATATCCCGATGACCGCCAAGCGCGTCACCGGGATCGTCTCGCGCGGCGGGTCGATCATGGCGAAATGGTGCCTCGCGCACCACAAGGAGAGCTTCCTTTACGAACGCTTCGACGAGATCACCGAGATCATGCAGGCGTATGACATCGCCTACTCACTCGGCGATGGCCTCCGCCCCGGCTCGATCGCCGACGCGAACGACGAAGCACAGTTCAGCGAGCTCTACACCTTGGGCGAACTCACCCACCGCGCGTGGAAGAGCGACGTCCAGGTGATGATCGAAGGCCCCGGCCACGTGCCGATGCACAAGATCAAGGAGAATATGGAAAAGCAGCTCGAAGTGTGCGGCGAGGCGCCGTTCTATACGCTCGGGCCGCTCACCACCGACATCGCACCCGGCTACGACCATATCACCAGCGGAATCGGTGCGGCGATGATCGGCTGGTACGGCACCGCGATGCTTTGCTACGTCACGCCCAAGGAGCATCTGGGGCTCCCCGACCGTGACGACGTCAAGGTCGGCGTGGTGACCTACAAGCTCGCCGCGCACGCCGCCGATCTGGCGAAGGGGCATCCCGCCGCCAAGATGCGCGACGACGCCCTGTCGCGCGCGCGCTTCGACTTCCGCTGGCGCGACCAGTTCAACCTGTCGCTCGATCCGGACACGGCAGAGCAGTATCACGACCAGACGCTCCCCGCGGAAGGCGCCAAGACCGCGCATTTCTGCTCGATGTGTGGGCCGAAGTTCTGCTCGATGAAGATCACGCAGGAAGTGCGGGATTTCGCGGCGAAGCAGAATGGCCCGGCGGATGGGTTCCTCGCGGCGGGCGCGGGGCAGGTCGACGCGGACCGCGCGGCCTTCGCCAAGGGCACGACGCATGCCGATGCGGAGGCCGGGATGGCGGCGATGAGCGAAACGTTCCGGGAGAAGGGCGGGGAGATTTACCTGCCAGCGGAGTAAGCGGCACCGGCCCCGACCCCGGCCTCTGGCTGGGGTCGGCATACCGCTGACGGTTCTGCTGGATGCAGCAACATACCCCGCTCTTAGCGATAGGGAACCGCACCCCCCGGTCGCAGAATGCCACCCGCCATCCGGCCTTCAGGGTCGAGCGCGACCGACATGAAGACCTCGCCATTGGCGAATACCAGATTGTAGGCATCGTCGCCCATCATGCTGTGCCCACGGTACGTGACCGACTTGAGCGCGCCCAGTTTCTCGAACATCGGATGCGTCATCGGCAAATCCCCGCGGACGACCTCGGCGAACCGCGGAGAGAGCTTGTCATAGTCGGGCGAGCCGCTTGCCAGCCCGGCGACCAGACGCCGCAACGCAGCCTCAGTCCCGGCGGTCGGCACGGAGCTGGGTGCGACCGACGATGCCGCCGGAACGGTTGCTGGAGCGCCGGCCTGCCCCGCGATCGCGCCGGAAGATTGAACCCAGATCAGGATGGCGGCTGCGGCAAAAATGCTCATGAGGATTGCTCCGGAGACCAGATAGATACGGTGCCGCAGGGTAATCCGCGCGGTCTCGTTGCGCGGGGCGGCAGTAGCGCCGTCCTGATCGCGCCCGAAGTCGCCCTGCGGAAGGTCCGACGCGTCGGGTCCCAGCCGACCGGACCGCTCCACCGCCTCGACCAGCTTGGCCGCTTCGAGCGATGAGGACAGACCCAGCTTGGCGCGGGCCATTTTCAACCGCTTTTCCACGGCGTGTGGAGAAATGCCGAGATCGAGCGCCATTTGCTTGGCGGTCTGGTGGTCCAGACAGCGCTTGAGGCATTCCCGCTCGGCGATCGTCAGGCGCAGGATCGCCGCCCGCATATTGTCGTCTATCACAGCCATGCTCATGGCGCGCACCGTAGCGTTTTCTCGACAAGGACCAACGCTGTCTGTCTGGTACTCCTCTGGTACCCCAGGCTGCGATCCCATCCAGATGCGCCGGCACAGGGCCAGTCGCGGTCCGATCGTGCTCGAACGGCGCTCGTTCCCCCAATCCTCACCCCCGCGCCAACCCCAACCACCGCCGCGGCCCGCGCAGGTTTCGCAGCACCAGCCGTTCCACCGCCAGCACCAGCAGCAACGTCCCCCCGAACATCGGCATATAGACCCCCAGCACCACAATCGCGGCGACCAGCACCGCGCCGAACCGTGGCCGCGTCAACCGGAGCGGCGCGCCGAGCAGCCCGACCGGTCGCCGGCGCCACCACAGCACCGCGCCCGATCCCGCCAGCAGCGCGAGCAGCAGCGCGACGATCGTCCCCGCGATCTGGTTGGCGAGGCCGAACAACGCGCCCTCGTGGACCGCGATGCCATAGCCGATCAGCCGGTCGATCCAGTGCCGCTCGGCGAACCCGCTGCGGCCGATCAGGCGGCCGGTCGCCCCGTCGATCTCCGCTTCCGACCGGAGCGGACGGTCCGCCGCATCGGACCGCACCGACCACGGCGCGCCCGGTGTCTTGGGCGGCGCGATCATCACCGGCGCCGCGATCCCGAGCGGGCGCGCCGTCGCCACGACGCGCGTCAGGTCGCCCGCAGCGATCGCGGCGGGCGCGCGTGCCGCCGCCATTCCCATCGCCATTCCCATCGTCATCCCCGCGTGCCCGGCATGCGGATCGGGGGCCTCCGCCGCGACCGGAGACTTGCCCCCGATCGTCCAGTCGACTGGCCCCGCATTGGTCCCCGTCAGCGTGCGGATCTCGACCAGATAGCTGCCCCAGCCCTTCGCCCATGGCAGCCCGGTCAGGATCAGCCCGAGCGCGAAGACCGAGACCCAGATCCCGGCGGTAGCGTGCAGATCGCGCCAGAACACGCGCTTGCCTCGCCCCAGGCGCGGATACAGCACGCCGCCAAGCCCGCGTCGCCCGCGCGGCCACCACAGATACACCCCGGTCAGCAGCATCGTCACCGCCCAGCACGCCGCGATCTCGACGATATAGCTTCCGATCGCTCCGGCAAGCAGTTCGCCGTGCAGCCGCGACAGCACCGCGAACGGGCGCGCCGCCTCGGGCACCACATGGAGCACGCGCAGCGTTGCCGGATCGAGATAGACCCGGCTGGCCACGCCGTCGCGCTCGACGATGATCCGCACCGCCTGCCCCGGCGCCGCGGGCAGTCCGTAGCTGCGGAGCGTCGACCCCGGCACCGCGCGCTCCGCCGCCGTGACCTGCGCATCGGGCGACTGCGCGGGCGCAGCGGTCGCGAGATGATCGAACCGCTGGTCGAGCCACGCCTCGACTTGCGGACGCCACAGATAGGCTGCCCCCGTCAACGCGAGCCACAGCACGAACGGGATGCACATCAGCCCGGCATAGAAATGCCAGCGCCACACGCTGTTGTACCAGCGGGTTCCGGCGGTCTGGACGCTCACAGTCGGACCGGGCGGCTGGCGGGCGGCTGCGCGGGCGCGGCACCGCGCGGTCGGAGGCGGTTGGTCATGAAAATTCCCCGTTCGATCCCGGCCATGGCCGTTCGCAAAGGCGCGCGCCGTCGGGCACGCGATCGGTCCATCAGGGTGCCGCGCTGGCGACACCGTCACCGGGGGGCGGGCGGACCCCGCAAGGGTGGGCGCAAAAAGCCTCGCGGCGTGATCCCGAGCGCGGGCCGTTGGAGCAACGCGGCGGCGGACACGATTGCCAGCGCTATCGCCAGCAGCACGCTATCCGCGCCGCCGATGCTTGGTGCGGTCAAGCCGGTGAAGGCGCACGGCCCGTCGGACTTTGCGGGCGCCGGCTGCTTGTCTCGGGGATGATCGGGCCTTGCGTGGTGCGCCATCCCGGGCATCGGATCCACCGACGCATCGGTGCCGTGCTGGGCAGGCGCCATTCCCGGACACGCCACGATCGCCACGCCGTTCGCGCTTACCATCGGCATGAAACCCGCCGGGACGATCGCGCGCAGCAGGACCGCGCAGACGATCACCGTCCAGGCGGTCGCGGCATGGCTGCGCAGAAGGGCTGCAAAGGCGATCACCGGCAAGCAGTAGCTTCAGGCCGGGGCACTGTCGATTCGCCAAACTATGTGTGCCGCGGTGCGACCGATCGTACGGTTGCACGTTGTCCGGCGCATGACCGATTTCCCCCTCCCGCTCGATGGCGGCTGCTTCTGCGGCCAGATCCGCTACCGCGTCGACCAGGCGCCGCTCTTCACGATGGCGTGCCATTGCACCGACTGCCAGCAAATGAGCGCCTCGGCGTTCTCGCTCGGCATGGCCGTCCCCGCGGCCGGGTTTGCGCTGCTGTCCGACGTCGCGCCGCGCGTGCTCGACAAACAGGCGGAGTCCGGGGCGACCTCGACGCGGTATGTGTGCCCAGCGTGCGCAACCTGGACGCATACGACGACGACCGGCGCGCCCAACACCGTGATCGTTCGCCCGAGTTCGCTCGACGACATGGGCTGGGTCCGCCCGATCGCGGAGATCTTCACGCGGTCGGCCCATTCCTGGGCGCGTCTGGCAACGCCGTTTCGCTATGACGCTGAATTCGAAGACCCGGCGCCGATCGTGGAAGCGTTCGCGCACAGCAACATCCGACCCACGGCCCCGAGCAAGTGACGCACCCGGCCTGACCCTCGGCCTCGCGATTGGACGCGCCCGCTCTGGCGGGCTAGCGTAACCGCCGGTCGAGAGGACAAGCCCAGATGCGCATTCGCGAAGCCCGTGTCATCGTGACGAGCCCGGGGCGCAATTTCGTCACGCTCAAGATCGTCACCGACGAGGGCGTCTACGGGATCGGCGATGCCACGCTCAACGGGCGCGAGAAGGCGGTCGCGAGTTACCTCAAGGACCATGTCTGTCCCCTGCTCATCGGGCGGGATGCGCGGCGGATCGAGGATATCTGGCAATTGCTGTACCGGGGCGCCTATTGGCGGCGCGGTCCGGTCACGATGCGCGCGATCGCCGCGGTGGACGTCGCGCTGTGGGACATCAAGGGCAAGGCGCTCGGCGCGCCGCTCTACGATCTGCTCGGCGGCAAGAGTCGCGACGGCGTGACGGTCTACGGCCACGCCAACGGCCGCGACATCGCCGAGACGACCGATGCGGTCGCGCGCTACATCGACCTCGGCTATCATGCGATTCGCGCGCAGAGCGGGGTGCCGGGGCTCGACAAACCGTATGGCGTGTCGAAGGACAAACACGTCTACGAACCCGCCGACGCCGCGCTCGCGAGCGAGACGATCTGGTCGACCCCCGAATATCTGCGGCACACGCCCCGCCTGTTCGACGCGCTGCGCACCAGCTTCGGCGAGGCGCCGCTGCTGCTCCACGATGCGCACCACCGGTTGACCCCGCAGGAGGCCGCGAAACTCGCCAAATCGCTCGAACCCTACGATCTGTTCTGGCTCGAGGACCCGACGCCGGCCGAAAACCAGGAGTCGTTCCAGCTGATCCGCCAGCACAGCACCACCCCGCTCGCGGTGGGCGAGGTGTTCAACACGGTGTGGGATTGCAAGGAGCTGATCCAGAACCAGCTGATCGACTACATCCGCGCGACGATCGTCGGGGCCGGCGGGATCACGCATCTGCGCCGCATCGCGGATTTCGCGGCGGTCTGGCAGGTCCGCACCGGGTGCCACGGCGCGACCGACCTTTCGCCCGTCACGATGGGCGCGGCGCTCCATTTCCAGAGCTGGGTCCCCAATTTCGGGATCCAGGAATATATGCCGCACAGCGCGGAAACCGACGCGGTCTTCCCGCATCACTACAGCTTCGCGGACGGGATGCTGCATCCGGGCGATGTGCCCGGGCACGGCGTCGACATCGACGAAGCGCTGGCCGCGACATACCCCTACACGCCGCGCCAGTTGCCGATCGCGCGGCTGCGCGACGGCAGCATGTGGAACTGGTGAGTTCCCACGAAAAAGGGCGCGCCCATCGCTGGGCGCGCCCTTCTCGAACGGGTGGGGGTACGCTTACTTGAAGCGAACGCCGACGCCGCCCATGATGCGGTGACGCGAGGTGTGGTCGTTATACTGCGAGAACACATACTGCGCGTTGACGTAGACCGGCAGACGACCCTCGGTGACCGTGTATTCGGCACCGCCGCCGACCTGGTAGCCGGTGGTGTTGAAGTGGTCGTAATACGACGCACCCGGGGTTGCCGAGTTATACGCCTTGCGCTGCTCGTTGGTGACGTAACCGCCCTTGGCGAAGACCATCGCGCGCGGGGTCAGCAGGTAGCCAGCGCGGACGCCAACGCCGAATTCCTCGAACGACTTGTGGCAAACCGACCCACCGGTCGCTGCGCCGCAATTCTCGGTCCAGTTGTTCGCGCGCCAGTAGGTCGCTTCCGGACCGACGACGATACGGTCAGCGATCACGCCGTCGAAGCCGATCGTGGCACCGTAGCCGAACTTGTCTTCGTGGCGGCCCTGCGACTGGAAACGATCACCACCGAGGTTGCCTTCGAGGCGGAACCCGCGGAACGAGGTGTTGTTGCCTTCGCTGGCGGACGTCGTGGTGACTTCCTGAGCCGACACGGCCGTTGCCGAAAACGCGGCGACTGCTGCTGCAACCATCAAAATTTTACGCATATGTGTTCTCCATTGACGACGCCCAAACACACGAAAGGTCTAAGTGATCCTTTCGGATGAAGCGTTTCCCGCGCCCTGTTGCATTGCAGCAACACAAGGTCAACGGGCGGCTGTGACACTGTCGGGGGGCACCGCTCGATCCGCCGACGATCGTGTTGACTCGCGGACCCGATCCACACCATAGAGAACAGACGATGAACAAGCGTGACCGCGCCCCTTGCCATGCGCCGCAGCGCCGCTGAAAAGCTTGCTCCGGCGCCGCATCGTCGCGGCGCTGCGGTCGTGCCGACTGGGCGCGCAGCGCCATCGCCCCAACCCGTAAAACGCTCGCCGCGGTATCTCGCCGTGTGGTTCCCGTTCCTGTCGAGCGACCGGTTAGCGCGCGCGCCAGGCGCGGACCTTTCTTCGGACGCGCCGTGCGTTTTCGTCGAGAACCATCGCGGCGAGACTCGCGTCACTGCGGTCGATCCCCGCGCACAGGCGATCGGCGTGTCGCCCGGAATGACGCTCGCGAAAGCGCGGGCGATCCACGCCGATCTCGCGGTCCATGACAGCGGATCGTCCGCCGATCAGGACTGGATCGAGCGGATCGCGGATTTGTGCGAACGCTACACCCCGATGGTCGCGCTCGACGAGGCCGACGGCGTGACGCTCGACATTACCGACTGTGCGGTTCCGTTCGGGGGCGAGGACGCGCTGATCGCGGATCTCGAATCGCGCCTCGCGCCATGGAGCGCGCATCTGCGCCACGCGGTCGCGCACGGTCCGGACGCTGCGCAGGCGCTCGCCCGGTTCCAGACGATGCCCGCCGCCAGCGAGGCCGCCGCGTTACGCCGGCTCGACATCGCGGCGCTGCGCACCGATGATGAGACGCTCGCCGCGTTGCGCGACGCGGGGGTAAAGACGATCGGCGATCTGGCGGGGCAGCGCCCGGCGGCGATCACGGCACGGTTCGGTTCCGACGTCGGCGAAAGCCTCGAACGGCTGTTGGGGGAGGACGACACGCCGCTTCGCCCCCGCCGTCGGTTACCCGCACTCGTCTTCGAACGCCGCCTCAACGCACCGATCGGGCGACCGCGCGAGATCCTGGCGATGATCGAGCAGCTCGTGACTGAAGCGTGCGGGACGCTGACCGCCTGCCACGAAGGCGGACGCCGCTTCGCCGTGCGCCTGTTCCGCAGCGATGGGCGCGTGTGCGATCTTTCGGTCGCGCTCAATCTGCCGGCACGCGACCCGCCGACGCTGCTCCGGCTGTTCCGCGAGCGGATCGGTGCGCGCGCCGATCCCTTGGTCGATCCGCACGACCCCGGCGCCGGGGTCGATCTGGTCCGCTTGTCGGTTCCGCGGATCGAGCCGCTCGCGCCGACCGAACTGGATCTGGACGGCGGGGCGATCGCCGATCGCAGCACCGCGCCGCCCGCCGATCCAGGGCCGGTCGCACGCCGGAGGACGGTCCGGTCCGCAGCGCGCGATCGTGCGGAACCGGAGCAGGGCCTCCTCGGCATCCCCGAACCCATTGACCTTCCGCCCGCGGCTCTGGCGAGCGATTTCCACGACGCTGCGCTGCGCCCGATCCATTTGTGCGATCCGCCGCAACGGATCGACGTCACCGCGCCGGGCGGGGAGGGCCCACCGCAGCGCTTTCGCTGGCAGCGGAAGCTGCACGACGTGATCCACTTCGACGGACCCGAACGGATCGAAACCGAAGGCCAGCCGCAGGGAGCTGCTCCTTCAGTGCGCGAGTATTTCCGCGTGCAGGATCGGCGCGGGCGGCGCTTCTGGATCTTTCGCCACGCGCCGGCAGAGGGCGAAGCGCGCGACGGGCACTGGTACCTCCACGGCCTGTTCGCCTGAGCGGCACCGCGCGACGGTCGCGGTTCCTGGCACTGCGGTCGCCTGCATAAAAAAGGGCCGGTGCGTTGCCGCACCGGCCTTAGGTCGTCCGCAGGAGGAACATCGTGGAGCCACCGGGTCACCGACCCGGCGGCCGAACTCGTCAATAATTGTAGGCGCGCTCGCCATGCTCGGTGATGTCGAGCCCGTTGTGCTCGACCTCTTCGGTCGGGCGCAGGCCGATCGTGTACTTGAGCGCGAGGAACAGCACGGCGGAGACGCCGCCCGACCACACCAGGGTGATGCCGACCGCGGTGATCTGCTTCACCAGCTGCGCCGACATGCTGTAGTCGGCCGCCGCAACCGCGACCGCGGGGAACTTGGTGTAATCGAAATAGCCCTGGCCGCCGAGCGACGGCGCCGCGACGATCGCGGTGGCCAGCGCCCCGACGATCCCGCCGACGCAATGGACCCCGAACACGTCGAGCGAGTCGTCATACTTCAGCCACGCCTTCACATAGGTGACGAAGATGAAGCAGATCGGCGACACGATCAGCCCGAGCACGATCGACGTCATCGGCGCGGCATAGCCCGACGCCGGCGTGATCGCGACCAACCCGGCGACCGCCCCCGTCACCGCGCCGAGCAGCGACGGCTTCTTGTGGACGATCTGGTCGATCACGGCCCAGGAGACCGCAGCGGCGGCGGTGGCGACGAAGGTGTTGATGAACGCGACCGCGGTGACGCCGTTCGCTTCGAGGTTGGACCCCGCGTTGAACCCGAACCAGCCGACCCACAGCAGGCTGGCACCGATCATCGTCATCGTCAGCGAGTGCGGCGGCATCGGCTCGCGGCCAAAGCCAAGCCGCGGACCGATCACGAGGCAGCCGACCAGGCCGGCGATGCCAGCGTTGATGTGGACCACGGTGCCGCCCGCAAAGTCGAGCGCGCCGAGGTTGAACAGCCAGCCACCATCGGTCGGCGCATCGGGAAGGAAATCCGGGCCAGCCCAGTACCACACCATGTGCGCGATCGGGAAATAGACCAGGGTCAGCCACGCGACGACGAAGATGATGAGCGGGGTGAACTTCACGCGCTCGGCGAACGCGCCGACGATCAGCGCGGGCGTGATGCACGCGAAGGTCATCTGGAAGCAGACATAGGCGAGTTCGGGAATGTAGACGTTGTTCGAGAAGGTCGCGGCAAGCGTGGTGCCGTCAACGCCCTTGAGGAACGCCTTGGACAGGCCCCCGAAGAAGTGGTTCTCGCCGCCCGAAGTGAACGCCATCGAATAACCGTAGGTCACCCACAGCAACGCCGCGACGCAGACGATCATCATCACCTGCATCAGCACCGACAGCATGTTCTTGGTGCGGACGAGGCCGCCGTAGAATAGCGCGAGGCCGGGTACCGACATCATCAGCACGAGCGCTGCCGAGATCAGCATCCAGCTGGTATCGCCCTTGTTGACCATCGTCGCCATCTGGGCGGCATCGGGGGCTTTGATCGGGCCGGCCGCAGCCTGTGCCCAGGCGGGCAGCGCCGCGAAGGCGGTCGCCCCCGCCAGAACCGCCAAACCCGTCTTGATTCCTGGCTTCATCTCTACCCCCCTCACAGCGCGGTCTCGTCGGTTTCGCCGGTGCGGATCCGAACCGCTTGACCGACATCGAGCACGAAAATCTTGCCGTCACCGATCGCGCCGGTGTTGGCGGATGCCTGGATCGCTTCGACCACGCGCGACGCGATATCGCTGCCGCAGACGACCTCGATCTTGATCTTGGGGACCATGTTGGTGCTGTATTCGGCCCCGCGGTAGATTTCGGTCTGGCCTTTCTGGCGGCCGAAACCCTTCACTTCGGTGACCGTCATGCCCGCGACGCCGATCTCAGTCAGCGCCTCGCGCACGTCGTCGAGCTTGAATGGCTTGATAATGCCTATGACGAGCTTCACGCGCGAACCCCCCTGTTCATTGGTCCTGGGGTTCTGTTCTGCAATCGGCATGCCAAACGTCCCGGAACGCGATTCCGCGGTCGCGGCGCGGCGATAGGGTTAAGATTGCGTAAATTTTATGTGCAGGTGCGAACGGATGCCTGAAAATGAGGCAGGTTGGCGGTAGCGGTATCTCTTTGTCTGGTCGTTTTGAGCGCAATCGGGAGAAGTGCGCGTGGGATGGTGCCGAGACTCTCCGATGCCGAGCGCGCTGCACGGCCCCACCCCAACCCCTCCCCTGAAGGGGAG
>NZ_JAPYKK010000028.1 GCF_029623395.1 Sphingomonas echinoides | reverse complement strand
GCGACGGGCGTGCGGTGCGGGACGCGCTCGACCGGGCGGGGGTTACGGGACCGGTTGCGACGCTGTCGCCGCAGTTCCTCGCCGCGACCGGGCGGTTGGCGGACGCGCGCTTTGCCACCGGGCCGTTCTATTTTCGCAGCCATGCGCTGGTCGCGCCGGGGGCGGAGGCGGGGTTGCACCTCGTTTCGGGGGATCGGTTGGATGCGCTTGGAGCGCCTGTCGTGAGCGCTCTTTCGGCGAAGGGCGTGGCGCCGACGAGGCCCGCCGCGATCCTGGTCGGCGGCGAAGCCAAATGGAGCAGCGGCAACCCCGCGCTGGACGCGCGGCTCGAACGATGGGCAATCGCGCAACGCTATCGGTCGGTTGCGGTCGCAAGCCCGCGCTTTCGGCTCTACGTCAGGCAGCCCTGAGCAGCTTCCCCGCGCGCTTGGCGTCGACCAGCCCCTGGTAATAGTCCATCAGCTCGATCGTATGCTCGCGGTCACTGCGCACCTTGGTCGCCGCGACCAGCGCCGCGCGCCGCAGCACGCGCTGGTCTCTCGCGAACAGCCGGTGGATCGCGCTCGCCGCGCTTTGCGCGTCGCGCGCGGTGTAGAATTCGGACGACCGCGGATCCGCGACTTCCATGCACCCGCCGGTGTCGGGGACGATCAGCGGCAACCCGCCCGCCATCGCCTCGGATGCGACCAGCCCGAACGGCTCCGCTTCCGACCCGTGGATCAGCGCGTCGCAACTCGCGACGATCCGCGCGAGCCGTTCGCGGTCATAGACCGGCCGGAACATGCGGATGTGCGGCGATCCGGCGATCCGCGCCTCGATCTTGGCGCTTTCGACTCCGGTGCCGAGCAGCATCAGCCCGACCGGAAGGTCCGACCCAGCGCGTTCGACCGCGTCGATCACCAGCCGCCAGCGTTTTTCAGGATGATGCCGCCCGAGCCCGAGCAGCAGATGCCCGGTCGGCGGCAGGCCGCATTGCGCCAGCAACGCCGCGCGCAGGCGCTCGTCGCGCAAGTCGGGGGAAAAATGCCCACGCTCGATCCCCAGCGGCATCGACACGTCGATTCGCACACCGCGATTCTTCAACCGCTTCTCCAGCGCGGGACCGTTGGTGACGACCGCGTCGAAATGCGTGAGAAAGCTGTCCATGTACCGGCTGTACCAGTCGAACGCGCGCTCGATCCGGTCTTGCGGGGCGAGCCCCTCGAACCAGCGCAGCGCATAGGCCGCCATGTTGTCGTTGTGCATGAAGAACGCCTTGACCGCATTCCCCTGCCACTGGCCGACCACCCACGGCAGCCGCCACGGCGACGACGTCTCAACCACATCGGGTTGCAACTGGTCGAGCAGCCGGAGCACCGGCGCACCGTCCCAGAAAATGCCGTAATTGGCGTCGAGCGGCAGATGCCCGGTCTGCACGGTGATCACGCGCCCGCCGCCGGGGCGTTCCTCGATGCTGGGAACTCGACCCGGCGCGATGACGATCAACTCATGCCCGAGATCGGACATGATCCCCATCTTGCGGTCGATATAGGTCCGCACGCCTCCCCCGGTTGGGGAGTAGAATTCGTTGACGTCGACGATCCGCATGCGATCAATCGCCTTGAATAGGGCCAAAACCACCTAGGCCGCGCAGATACTGAGCGTGAATGTCGACCGATACAACACCTTCGGGGACGACGATCCGTCCTTGCTCCACCTTCGGTCGCGACCGCCCGAGCTTGGCATTGCTGGGGAATCCCGCACCGTCCGACCAGAAGTTGAACTTGTTGCGGCCGTCGCGATTGTGCGTGAACAGCAGCGCATAGGGACCGGGGGTGGGCACGCGGATGCACAGCACGACCGGTCCCGCTGCAGGCGTCGGCAAGCGAACGCGCCGGAAGAACTTGCCTTCCTTGATCAGGTCGCGATCGTCCTTGAGGAAATCGGCCTCGGTCGCAGGATAGAGTTCGAGCTTGAGCTCGCCCGTGCGATCCTTCAGCCCGTCGACCGTCACGCGGATCGCGGGGCCACCGGTGGCGCACGCCGCTGCATCGCTGCCGATCGCCGCCTGCACCGCAAACGCCGGGGCTGCCGCGAACAATCCGCCCGCGAGAACCGTCGTCAACACCAGCCTCAGCACCATCGTCAGGACTTCCTAATCAGATCGACCAGCCCGAACAGCGCGACCAACGCGACGTGAACCAGCAGGGGCAGTGCCGCCGTCACCGCAATCAACACGGACAGTTGCGCGTCCTGCCCGATCAATAGGGTGGCGAAGGTGGCGAAAAGAAGGTCCTTGTTCGGCACAAGCGGCAAGCGGCCCACGATCATGCGCGCAGCCGACAGCAACAACCACATGCCCACGGACACGGTCGGCAAGCCATAATGCCAGGCGAACGCGGTCAGCACCGATCCCGCGATAAGTCGCAGGCAATGCACCCCGAAGATCCACCACAAGGTCCGCCGCGGTAACGAAAACACGCGTTTCGAGAAGATGAGGAAGGGGAGCGACATCGCAAACACCCCGACGACCGACCAGATCGCGGTGTGGAGCTGCGATTCGGTCATCAGTCCGACGCCAAGCGGCATCGCGAGCGCGATGATCGCAAGGGTCACCATATTGCCCGCGATGGCAGACAGAATGCTGACGTCCTTCACTGCCCCGAACGGGGCCGCAACCATCGAGGAACGCTGTCGCGCCCAGGCATAGAAATACGCCTCCCCCGAATAATTGAGCACGTCGTTCGCGATCCGCTTCTTGGCGAGCGCGATGTATCCGGCGGCGGGGATACCCCACAAACGGCGGAAAATGACGAAATCGCCCGTCACCGGTGCGACGTACACCAGCGCGAAGAAGAGGTAGAACAACGGGTTGCGCGGCATGGCCGACCAGAGGTCGTCGACCCCCATCGCACGCAGCTTGAGGCCGAGCCAGACGATCATGAAGACGGTCGCGGCAGCCCCGAGATAGGCCGGCCAGCGGCGTTGTTTCCGGACCATCGGTTCGAGACCGGCGAGGTCGGGCGCGCCCGCGATCCCCGGGAGTGTCGGTATGGAGAGGGGGGCGGGGGTGTTTCCCGTCGTTGTCCCTGAGCCCGGCCCGGTCGTAAATTTGTTCACGTGGCGAAATTGTCCGCTTGTACGCCGATCGGGGGATCAGGGCGATCTAAGGGCGCGCCATACTCCTAACCGTGCGGCGCGGCAAATCACGTGCGACGGTGCCATTCCTTTGTACGACGCATGCCTGTCCTGAATTAATGCGGATCGGGCGGGACACATTTGCGACAACGATGTGTTTAAAACGTCGCGACATGCTGTTTCCCCCCTCACCTGCCTCCCATATCCTGACCTTTGCGCAGACCCTCGATGGAGGTGGCGTCGAGAAGACGTTGCTGCGTCTTGCAGGGGAATGGGTCGCGACTGGGCGTCGCGTGACGGTGATCGTCGGGGACGTTGCAGGGCCGCTGATGCGGGACGTGCCCGAGGGCGTCGACCTTCTGAAAGTCGGTACGAAGACGATGGTCGGCATGTCCGCGATCGCGCGGCTGACTGCGGAGATCGACCCGGACGTGCTGTTTTGTCCCGGCAATCATTATACCGCGCTGGCCGCCTGGACACGATTGCGTCTGGGCGCGCATTGCCCGCCGATCGTCGCCAAGGTCTCGAACGCGCTCGTCCGGCGCGATCACAACGTGCCGCTTGCCGCGGGATATCGCGCATGGCTGAAATGGCACCCGCGCTTCGTGGACCATCTCGTTGCGATGAGCCCCGCCATGGCGGACGAGGCGAGCGTGATGATGGGCATCGCGCGCGACCAGATCAGCGTCATCCCCAATCCCCCGCCGCGTGCCGGATCCCCCTGTGCGCCCCACACCCTACCGGCGGGACGGTTCGTACTTGGCGTTGGACGGCTGGCGCCGCAGAAGCGGTGGGACCGGTTGATCGATGCCTTTGCCGATATCGACCATCGTGACGTCTCGCTGATGATCCTCGGCGAGGGCAGCGAGCGGGCGACGATCGAGGCAAGGATCGCGGCGCGGGGACTCGACCGTCGGGTCGTCTTGCCCGGCCATGTCGAAGATCCCCTTCCCGCGATCACCCAGGCGACTGCGCTGGCATTGGTTTCGGATTTCGAAGGCGTACCCGGGGTTCTACGCGAATCGCTCGCGGTCGGTACGCCGGTGATCGCTACTGATTCGAGCGTAGCGGTCCGCGAGATCGTGACCAGCCCGGCGGTGGGCAGCGTCGTGGTGCCGGGCGATGCCGCCGGTCTGGTGGCGGCGCTGGATCATTGGCTGGAACCGGGGCGGTCGCGGCCACAACCGATCCCACAGCCTGGGCGCAATGCCGCTGCCGCCTATCTCGATCTGTTCGATCAGGCCGTGCTGGAACGTCGTTTCAAACGGGGGCTCAGGCGGGCGGTCTGACCCGGTCGGGGTGGGCGGCGGCGATCTCAGGGACGGCCGATGCAGCTGCGTCTGCGGCGGTCAGGCGGGGATAACGGTCCAGCGGAACCCCGAAACGCCGCGCATTGTACATTTGTGGGACGAGGCAGGCGTCGGCAAGGTTGGGTGCCATGCCGCCAAGGAACGGTCCCGGGCTGCTCGTTGTCATTACCTCCAAGGCGTCGAGGCCTGTCACCACCCAATGCCGATACCAATCTTCGCGCGCGGCCTGGTCTGCCCCGAACTGTTCGGTCAACCGGTTCAGCACGCGCAAATTGTCGATCGGGTGGATATCCGCGACGATCGTCAGCGCTTGCGCGCGGACATGCGCCCCCGCTAGCGGATCGACCGGTATCATGGCCGGGTTCGGGTAAGCAGTGTCGAGATACTCGATGATCGCGAGGCTTTGCGTCAACACCGTCGCACCGAGATCGAGCGCCGGAACCAGCCCTTGCGGATTGCGCGAGAGATAGTCCGGCGTTCGCTGCGCTTCCCTCGTGAGGTCGATCGGGACGGAATCATAGGCGACACGTTTGAGATTCAGTACGATCCTGACACGATACGCCGCCGACGAGCGCCAGTAATCGTATAGGACCGGGATCATGCCGCGTCGGTTTCCTCTTCCGCTTCGGAGCTACGCTCGAGCGCAACCTTGATCATCGCGGTCAGCGGGTCGGCGAGCGTCAGCCCGAGCAGCCCGAACAACGTACCAGCGAGGATCTGCGAAGACAGCGTGAGCGCGGGCGGCAAGTCGACCGTCTTCTTGGCAACCATCGGGATGATGACATATCCGTCGAGCGTCTGGATGAAGACGTAGATACAGATCGCCCACAGGCCGGTGTCCGATCCCGCGCTGAACCCGACCGCGACCATCAGGATGCCGCTGACGATCGCGCCGAGGTTGGGGATGAAGGCAAGCAGGCCGGTTAGGATCCCGAGCACCAGCGCCATCGGGACCCCGGCGAACGCCAATGCGATGCCGGTCATCGCGCCTTCCAGCGCCATGCCGAACAGGCGGCCAGCGAGCAGCCGGCGCATCGTCGTCGCCATCTGCTCGATCGTACCGGCGAAGCGCGGTCGCATGTCGCGCGGGACCATCCATTCGAGCCCGCGACCATAGAGACGCGGCTCGATCGCCACGAACAACCCGATCACCAGCACCATCACCAGGCTGGCGAGCGCGCCGAAGACGATCCCGAGATAACCGGTGAGCTTTCCGAACGAGCCGAGCGCCTGTTGCACCATGCCGTTGATATCGGCCTGTTGCGGCATGATCCCCTTCTCGGTCGCCCAATTGGACAGCCGCGTCGCCTGGGTGATGAGCGTCTGCTGGAGCTGCGCGAACTGCGCGGTGACCTGGACGCCGGTCAGCCAGACGAGGCCGATGAGGAACAGGACCGTCAGCAACACGACGATCAGCAGCCGCCATGACCGACCGATTGGCAACACGCGCCCGAGCAGCCGGACGCCGCCGTCCAGCATCGAGGCGAAGACCAGCCCGCCGAAGATGATCAGTAACGGATGAACCAAAAGGACCAGCAGTGCGATCGCGCAGGCAAGGCCGAGCCACACCGTGGCGCGCGTCAATTCCTTGCGAACAAATGGGTCGCGCAGTTCGTTTGGCGCAGGCTCCGAGACCTGCGCCATATCGGATTTACTCATGTACTACGGCTCGCATGCAAGGAGGTGCCAGCGCGTCCGCCACGGAACGACTGACCCCAAGTCAGGGGATTCCAGGAACCAAGCCCAGTTTTGGAGAAAGTGATGAATTCCGCGCGGCCACCCAAATATTCCCACGGCACCGGTCCGCCGAGGCCCTGTTCAGACAGGGGGAACCGGCTGTCCGCGCTGCGATCGCGATTGTCACCCATCAGGAAGACGTGCTTCGCTGGGATCGTGATGGCGGGATAATTGTCACCCGGGTAGGTGCCGAGATCGACCGTGTCGTAATGCCGACCGTTGGGGAGCGTTTCGGTGACGATCGGCAGACGGCAGACGCTCTTGCCGTCGGGCGCGGTGCCGAGCGCATCGTCATACTGGCTTGGATCGCAGGTCACGCCGGTTTCGGGCGCGGGCAGAGGGGCGTTGCCGTAGTTGCGAATGTCGACGTAATGGAGCGGGCCACGCTTTACCGGCACGCCGTTCAGGATGACGGTGCCGTCACGGACTTCGAGCCGGTCGCCGGGAAGCCCGATCAGCCGCTTGATATAGTCGGTCTTTGTCCCCGGCGGCGTGACGATCACGACGTCGCCACGCTCGGGCAGATGGCCGAACAACCGGCCGGGAATGAATGGCAAGAGGTGAAACGTCGGCGAGACGAACGAGAAACCGTACGGGAATTTGCTCACTACCAGCTGGTCGCCGACCAGGAGCCCTGGGAGCATCGATTCCGACGGAATGTAGAAGGGCTTGGCGATGAAGCTGTGGAAGCCCAGAACCGCGAGGATCAACCAGAAGATACCGCGGATCTCCGACGCCCAGTCGGTGCCGGGTTTCTTGGTTTGCTTGCCGCCGGGGGTGGCGGAAGCATTCCCGGCGTCGACGCGCGCCTTGGTCTCGTCTGCGCTCAGGGCCAGCTCCTCGCTCATGTCTCGTCCCTCGGAACCGCTTCGATGATCACGAACGCTTGCGCCCAGGGATGATCGTCGGTCATCGTCAAATGTAGTCGCGCGACGTGGCCGTCGGGCGTCAACGCGTCAAGCCTCGCCTTTGCGCCGCCATGCAGGTGCAGGGTCGGCGCGCCGGAAGGTGCGTTGACGACGCCAATATCCTTCATGAACACCCCGCGCTTGAACCCGGTTCCGACTGCCTTGGAAAAGGCTTCCTTGGCGGCGAAGCGCTTGGCGAGCGTGCCTGCCTTGGTGAACGGGCGCGCGGCGCCCTTGGCCCGTTCGACGTCAGTAAAGACGCGGTGTTCGAAGCGGTCGCCGAAGCGGTCGAGCGATGCCTGGATCCGCTCGATGTTGCACAGGTCCGAGCCCAACCCGATGATCATCGCAAACCCACGCGCATCACCGGGCCGCGTCCATCGCGCTGCGCATCGCACGGACCGCATCGTCCAACCCGACGAAGATCGCATCGGCGATCAGGCTGTGGCCGATGTTGAGCTCGCGGATTTGCGGAATCGCAGCGATCGGGGCGACATTGGCGAGCGTCAGGCCGTGGCCGGCGTGGACTTCTATCCCGTTCTTGACCGACAGCGCAGCGGCATCGGCGATGCGGAGGAGTTCTTCGGCCTGCGCCTCGCCCTCCAGCTCGCAATAGCGCCCGGTATGGAGTTCGACGACTGGCGCGCCGAGCCGGAGTGCTGCGTCAATCTGGGCGGCGCTGGGTTCGACGAACAGCGAGACGCGGATCCCGGCCGCAGTCAGTTGCGCGACCAACGGCGCCAGCGTGGCGAACTGCCCTGCCGCGTCGAGCCCGCCCTCGGTGGTGCGTTCATCGCGTTTCTCGGGGACGATGCACGCGGCATGTGGACGGTGGCGCAGCGCAATCGCGAGCATCTCGTCGGTCGCCGCCATCTCGAGATTGAGCGGGATCGTCAATTCGGATGAGAGGCGCGCGATGTCGTCGTCGGTGATGTGCCGACGGTCTTCGCGCAAGTGCGCAGTGATGCCGTCAGCCCCCGATTCGGCAGCGAGCAGCGCCGCGCGCACCGGATCGGGATAGCCCGACCCGCGCGCGTTGCGGACGGTTGCGACGTGATCGATATTGACTCCCAGGCGGAGCGGGGGGGTCATGCCGCGCGACTGCCGGGCTTGATCGCGGGGATTGCCGCGAGTTCGGGCGGGAGCGCGTCGGCGCTGTAGGTCGGCACGTCGAGCCGGATCAGTGGATAGAAGGGGACGCCGAGATCGGCGGTGCCGTTCGAGCGGTCGACCAGCGCGCCCGCTGCCACCGTCTCGCCGCCCGCACGCGTGATCGCGGCGATCGCTTCGCGCGAGGACAGGCCGGTGGTGACGACGTCTTCCATCATGAAGACCTTGGTGCCCGGCTCCAGCCGGAAGCCGCGGCGCAGTTCGAACGTGCCGTCCGGGCGTTCGAGGAACATCGCGGGGACGCCGAGCGCGCGACCCATCTCGTGCCCGGCGATCACTCCGCCCATCGCAGGCGAAACTACGGCGGCGATGTCGGCACGGATGTCCGCCGGCAGTCGCGCGACGAGCGCTTCCGCGAGCCGCGCGCCGCGTGCCGGGTCCATCAGAACGCGCGCGCATTGCAGGTAGCGCGACGACCGCAGCCCGGACGACAGGATGAAATGTCCCTCCAGCAACGCCTCGGCAGCACGGAATTCGGCGAGAACATCGTCTTCGGTCATGAGATGCGGTCCAGTGATTGCGCCCGTGATATACTCGGGATTTGGGGCCTGATTACGGGCGCGGACAGACGGACGCAACGATCGCGCCATAAAAAGGACACACGCGGGTTGAGGCCTTCGTCCCTTCCGCTTATAGCCCTAAAAGAAAAGGGCGTATCCCCGCCTGGTCGTCGTCCGGAAAAGCCGACAGAGTCGCAAAGGGTAGATGCAGAGGATGCGTATGATCGGGATGAAATCGATCGTGATGGCGGCGGGCCTCGCGATGATTGGTACAGGCGCAGTACAGGCGGCACCGCAAGCCGCTCCGGTCGTGACCGTGACCAAACCCGAGGTTGCCGCCGCACCCGTCGCGGCGCCTGCTGCGCCCGCCGTGACTGCCGCGACCGACCCGATGCTCGCGGTCGACGGTGCGCCCGCCATGGCGATCGATCCGACGATCGGTCAGCCGGTGCCTGGACACATTTCGCTTCAGCCGCAGGTCACCAAGACCGGACGTCAGGCGGCATGGTTCCACAACGCGTTGCTGATGCCGGTCATCACGGTGATCTCGCTATTCGTGCTGGCATTGCTGGGTCTCGTGATCGTTCGGTTTCGCCGGGCGAAGAACCCTGTCGCCTCCAGGACGTCGCACAATACCATTCTCGAAGTGGCATGGACCGGCATTCCGGTGTTGATCCTGCTCGGGCTGGCACTCCCTTCGATCGGTCTGCTCCAGGCGCAGTACAAGCCTGCACCCAAGAATGCGGTCGTGCTCAAAGCGATCGGCAATCAATGGTATTGGAGTTACGAATATCCCGGCAACGGCGGCTTCTCGATCACGTCGAACATGCTCAAGGAAGCCAATGAAGTCGGCAAGGGCGAACGCGCTCGCACCGCGATCGACGGACCCCGTCTACTCGCGACCGATGCACGCGTCGTGCTGCCGGTCGGCGTGCCGGTCCGGCTGATCACGACCTCTAACGACGTGATCCATAGCTGGGAAATCCCGGCGTTCTGGATCAAGCTCGACGCGATCCCGGGTCGCCTGAACGAGACCAGCTTCACGATCGAAAAGGAAGGCGTCTATTTCGGCGTCTGCTCCGAACTGTGCGGCGCGCGGCATGGCTATATGCCGATCACGGTGCAGGCGGTGTCGCCAGCGGTGTTCGCGCAGTGGGTCAAGGCCAAGGGTGGTACGATGCCGGGTAACGGCGCCGCCGCAGCCCCCGTCGCCGCGACACCCGCAGCCGTTGCTACTGGCGAGCCAACCGCGGTCGGGAACGCCGCGGCGGAGGCCTTGCCCGCCGAGGCCCCCGTCGCCGGTGCCAGCCCCGCCAACGCTTCCGCAGGGAACTGAGTCATGACCGATACTGCCCTGACCCCAAGCGCCTTCGAGGCGCATCACGACGACGCCCACGCGCATGATACGCACGAGATGTCGTTCTTCGCGCGCTGGTTCATGTCGACCAACCACAAGGACATCGGGACGCTGTACCTGATTTTCGCGATCGTCGCGGGGATCATCGGTGGTGGTATCTCTGGCCTGATGCGCGCCGAGTTGGCGCATCCCGGGATCCAGTATCTCGGTTACTGGGCAAGCTTCCTGCCAGGTGGCGAGCAGGGGCTCGATCACTCGCTCCATCTGTGGAACGTCCTGATTACCGCACACGGGCTGATCATGGTGTTCTTCATGGTGATGCCCGCGATGATCGGTGGGTTCGGCAACTGGTTCGTGCCGATCATGATCGGCGCGCCCGACATGGCGTTCCCGCGGATGAACAACGTGTCGTTCTGGCTGCTCATCCCCGCCTTCACGCTGCTGCTGGCGTCGCCGTTCTTCGGTGGCGCGGGCAATGGCTGGACGCTCTACGCGCCGCTCTCGACCTATGGCGAGCCGGGGCCGTCGACCGACATGGCGATCCTTGCGCTCCATCTGGCGGGTGCCTCGTCAATCCTCGGTGCGATCAACTTCATCACGACGATCTTCAACATGCGCGCTCCGGGCATGACGCTCCACAAGATGCCGCTGTTCGTTTGGTCGGTGCTGGTCACCGCCTTCCTGCTGCTGCTGGCGCTTCCGGTGCTCGCCGCCGCGATCACGATGCTGCTGACCGATCGCAACTTTGGCACGACCTTCTTCGATCCGGCCGGTGGCGGCGATCCGGTGCTGTACCAGCATCTGTTCTGGTTCTTCGGTCACCCCGAGGTCTACATCATGATTCTGCCGGGCTTCGGCATCGTCAGCCAGGTGATCTCGACCTTCTCGAAGAAGCCCGTCTTCGGCTACCTCGGCATGGCGTACGCCATGGTCGCGATCGGCGTGGTCGGCTTCGTCGTGTGGGCGCACCACATGTTCACGACGGGCCTCAGCGTGAACACCAAGATGTACTTCACCGCGGCGACGATGGTGATCGCGGTGCCGACCGGCATCAAGATCTTCTCGTGGATCGCGACGATGTGGGGTGGCTCGCTCACCTTCAAGACGCCGATGCTGTGGGCGATCGGGTTCATCTTCATGTTCACCGTCGGCGGCGTGACCGGCGTGGTGCTCGCCAACGGCGGCATCGACGATTACATGCAGGACAGCTACTATGTGGTGGCGCATTTCCACTACGTGCTGTCGCTGGGTGCGGTGTTCTCGCTGTTCTGCGGCTTCTATTACTGGTTCCCGAAGATGTCGGGGAAGATGTACAATGAGTTCCTCGGTCAGGTTCACTATTGGGTGTTCTTCCTGGGCGTGAACGTGATGTTCTTCCCGATGCATTTCCTGGGCCTCCAGAACATGCAGCGCCGCGTGCCGGACTATGCCGATGCGCTCGCGCAGTGGAACTGGGTCGCGAGCATCGGCTATATGATCATGGCGGCATCGATGGTGGTGTTCTTCGTCAACGTCATCATGTCGCTGATGTCGGGCAAGAAGGCCGGCGACAGCCCGTGGGGCGAAGGCGCAACGACGCTTGAATGGACGCTGTCGAGCCCGCCGCCATATCACCAGTTCGAGACGCTCCCGCGGATCGACTGAGGTTTTAACTCCCCTCCCGCGTGCGGGAGGGGTAGGGGTGGGCTCGCGCGCTGCTCCGAACGACTCCGCCAGGGGATAGCGCGAGCCCACCCCCAGCCCCTCCCGCGAGCGGGAGGGGAGGATCTTTGTAAATGACTGTTGTGACCGTTTCGAACCCAAGCCTTCCTGCCGACTGGCGCGACTTCTTCGCGCTGACCAAGCCGCGTGTGATGCGTTCGGTCGTGTTCACTGCGCTTTGCGGGATGCTCGCTGCGCCCGTATCGCTGCCCCCCGTTCTTGCGTTCACCGCGATCCTTGCAATCGCGCTCGCGGCAGGCGCGGCTGGCGCGCTCAACCAGTGGTATGAATCCGACATCGATGCGCTGATGAAGCGCACTGCCAAGCGCCCGCTGCCCGCTGGCAAGATGGAGCGCGAAACCGCACTTCAGTTCGGCGTGGCGCTTGGAGTGTTCTCGGTGTTGCTGATGGGGCTCGCTATCAACATCCTCGCTGCCGTGCTGCTGGCGGTGTCGATCCTGTTCTACGTGCTCGTCTATACCGTCGGTCTCAAACGGCTGACCCCGCAGAACATCGTGATCGGTGGTGCAGCTGGTGCGTTTCCGCCGCTGATCGGCTGGGTCGCGGCGACGGGCTCGGTCTCGGCGCTGCCGCTGCTGATGTTCGCGATCATCTTCCTGTGGACCCCGCCGCATAGCTGGGCGCTCGCGCTGCTGATTCGCGACGATTATGCGAAGGGTGGCGTACCGATGCTTCCGGTCGTCGCGAGCGCAAAGACGACGCGCGCGCAGATGCTGTTCTATACGGTGCTGATGACCGCCGCCGCGATCTCGCCGTGGCCGCTCGGGCTGGCGGGATCGCTTTACGGCATCGTCGCCTCGGTCTTATCGGCGATTTTCCTTGGCTTGACCGTCTGGGTCGTCGTTCAGCGCGCCGAGACGCCTGCGACGATGAAGGCCGAACGCTGGCTGTTCGTCTATTCGATCGGCTATATCCTCGCGATCTTCGCGACCCTCGCAACCGATCGGTGCCTGGCATGAACGAGCTTCCGGATCCTACCAGCCAGGCGGCCCTTGTTCGCAAGCGCCAGCGTGCGCGCGCGACGGTGCTGGCGATTATCCTGTTTGCATTCGTGATCCTGGTGTTCGCTATAAGCATCGCCAAGATCAAGGCGGGGATGCCGGGAATGCCGCACCAATGATCGCCCGGATCGCCCGGATGGATCGCAAGCTGCGCACCGCGCTGCTCGCGGTGCTGGGGATCTGTTTCATGAGCGGGCTGGGGTGGGCGAGCATTCCGCTCTACCGCATGTTTTGCCAGGCGACCGGCCTCAACGGCACCACGCAGCGTGGGACGGTCGCGCCGGGGGCGGTCAAGAACCACCAGATCCGGATCGACTTCGACACCAACGTCGCGCCGCACATGCCGTGGAAGTTCCTGCCCGAGAACCCGTATGATACGGTCGACGTCGGTGCGCGCGACATGGCGTTCTTCACCGCAAGGAACACGTCGAACAAGCCGATCACGGGCACCGCAACGTTCAACGTGACGCCTGCACAGGCCGGAAAGTACTTCACCAAGATCCAGTGCTTCTGCTTCACGCAGCAGACGCTGCAACCGGGCGAGACCGCCCGGATGCCGGTGATCTTCTTCGTCGATCCCAAGATCCTGCAGGACCCGGACGCAAGCGACGTCGAGACGATTACGCTAAGCTACACGTTTTACCCGGTGGATTCGGCGAAAGCCAAAAGCTAGGGTACGAAAAATCCGATCGATCCAACGATCACACGACGGGGATGCAACATGGCCGGTGCCAAGAACCACGATTATCATATCCTGCCTCCCAGCATCTGGCCGCTGGCTGGGTCGATGGCGGCGCTGGCGATGGCGGCGGGCGGAATCATGTGGATGCATTCCGCGGTCGGCGGCGGGCTGCTGTTCTATGCCGGGCTCGCAGGCGTACTTGCGGTGATGTACGGCTGGTGGCGACAGGTTGTGATCGAGGCGAATGCGGGTGATCACACTCCGGTCGTTCAGCTCCATCTCCGCTACGGGATGATCCTGTTCATCGCGTCCGAGGTCATGTTCTTCGTCGGCTGGTTCTGGGCGTTCTTCGATTTCTCCTTGTTTCCGGCAGGAATCCAGGTGCTCGACGGCAAGGTCAGCCTGATCGCGGATGTCGCCAACGGCGTCGGCCAATGGCCGCCCAAGGGGCTCGAGGTGATCGATGCCTTCAAGTTCCCGCTGCTCAACACGCTGATCCTGCTGACCAGCGGTACCACCGTCACCTGGGCGCATCACGCGCTGATCCACGGCGATCGCGACGGGCTCAAGAAGGGTTTGTGGGCAACGATCATCCTGGGGCTGATATTCAGCTCGATCCAAGCGTTCGAATATTCGGAAGCGCCGTTCCCGTTCAAGGGGCTGAACTATGGCGCGGCGTTCTTCATGTCGACCGGGTTCCACGGCTTCCACGTGATGATCGGGACGATCTTCCTGATCGTCTGTTTGGTCCGCGTGTATCGTGGCGACTTCACCCCCAAGCAGCATTTCGGGTTCGAAGCGGCCGCCTGGTACTGGCACTTCGTCGACGTCGTATGGTTGTTCCTGTTCGTCACCGTTTATGTCTGGGGCGGCTGGGGCGCGCCGGTCCATAGCGGGTGATGCCGCTGGAGCGGGCAGAGACTTTCGTCGCGCCGGACCCCGCGCGCGCTGCGATGAGGGGTCTTTGCCCGCGCTGCGGCGCCCCGGGACTGTTTTCCGGGCCGCTCGATTTCGCTGCGAAATGTCCGCGGTGCAGCCTCGACTATCGCGCCTTCAATGTCGGGGACGGTCCCGCCGCGATCCTGACGCTCGTTCTTGGCGGAATGATCGTCGGGGCCGCGATTGCGATCCAGCTCGCCTGGGGGCCGCCGATCTGGCTGCAGTTGATTATCTGGTTGCCGATCACGGTGTTCGGCGTGGTCGGGTCGCTGCGGGTCGCCAAGGCGGCGTTGCTCGGCGCGGAATACCGCAACGCGGCGCATGAAGGGCGGATCACCCCGCCATGAAGCGTGTGCCGGTGGTCGCGACCCTTCTCGTGGCGCTCGCTATCGTGGCGATGATCGCGCTCGGCGTCTGGCAGCTACAGCGCCGGTCGGAGAAGGCCGCGATGTTGGTGCACTATGCCCGTAACGTGACCCTGCCGCCGGTCGCATTCCCGGCGATCCCGGTCGATGACAGTCTTTTATTTAGACGTTCCAAGGCGGTATGCCTGACGCCTGGCAGCTTCTCGGTCGAGGGCGGGCGGAACGCGCGCGGCGGCACCGGGTGGCGGCAGATCGCGAAGTGCCGCAGCGGCGCAGAGGGGCCGGGGTTCACGGTGCAGCTCGGCTTCGGCAAGGATCCGCACGCAAAGCCCGATTGGAAGGGCGGGCCGGTCACGGGTTATATCAGCCATGCGCCGGACCATCAGCCGCTGATCGCGGGGATGTTCGGGCGTGCGGCGCCCAAGACGTTGATGCTCGTGGCGGCCCCCCCGGTCGGCGGGCTCGATCCCAATCCCCAGCCCGATCTGTCGGCGGTTCCCAACAATCACCTTGCTTATGCGGTACAATGGTTCGTCTTCGCCGCACTCGCCGCAATAATCTATGCGTTGGCGTTGAGGCGACGCGTGGTTGCCGATTCGGATCCATCCCGCTAACCGCAGTCCCCATGCGCTATATCAGCACGCGCGGCTCCGCGCCGACTCTCGATTTCCGTGACGTGACGCTTGCCGGACTGGCAAGCGACGGCGGATTGTATGTCCCTGAGACATGGCCCGCTTTCACGCCCGAGCAGATTGCCGGCATGCGCGGGCTGTCCTACGTCGAGACGGCGGTGCAGGTGATGCTGCCGTTCGTCGGCGACGCGATCAGCGAGGATGATCTGCGGGCGCTCTGTACGCAGGCCTATGGGCGGTTCGCGCACGCTGCGGTCGTGCCGCTGGTGCAGCTGGATGCGCAGCACTGGCTGCTCGAGCTGTTCCACGGGCCGACGCTTGCGTTCAAAGACGTCGCTTTGCAGCTGCTCGGGTTGCTTTTCGAACGTTTCCTGACCGGAACGAGCCAGCAATTGACCGTGATTGGCGCAACTTCGGGCGATACCGGATCGGCGGCGATCGATGCGCTTGCCGGGCGCGCCGGGGTCGACGTGTTCATGCTCCACCCCAAAGGACGCGTATCGGACGTCCAAAGACGCCAGATGACCACCGTTATCGCGCCGAATATCTACAATATCGCGCTGGAAGACGCCAGTTTCGACGATGCGCAGGCGCTGGTGAAGGCGATGTTCAACGACGACGCTTTTTCGGGCAAGTTCGCGCTGTCGGCGGTCAATTCGATCAACTGGGCGCGGCTGATGGCGCAGGTGGTCTATTATTTCTACTCGGCGGTCCGGCTGGGTGCGCCCGAGCGGCCGGTCGCTTTCTCGGTGCCGACGGGCAATTTCGGCGATGTGTTCGCTGGCTATGTCGCCGCCAAGATGGGACTGCCGGTCGCCAAGCTGATCGTCGCCACCAACGTCAACGACATCCTCGCGCGGGCGCTGTCGACCGGGGATTATTCGAGCCGGAGCGTCATCCCGACGCCGAGCCCGTCGATGGACATTCAGGTGTCGAGCAATTTCGAGCGATTGCTGTTCGATCTCGGCGGGCGCGACGGGCATGCGCTGGCTGCGCAGATGCAGGGGTTCGAGGCATCGCGCGCGATGCAGCTGACCAATGCGCAGCGCGACGGCGCGGCGTCATTGTTCGCCAGCGACAGTATCGATCTCGACGACATGGCGCTGGCGATGCGGCGGACGTGCGAGCGGAGCGGGCAGGTGATCGATCCGCACACCGCGATCGGGCTGGCCGCGGCGCACCGGTCGGGGCTTCCCGCGGACGTGCCGGTGGTGACGCTCGCGACCGCGCATCCCGCGAAGTTTCGCGATGCGGTGGAACGCGCGACCGGGCAGCGCCCGAGCTTGCCCGCGCGGATCGGCGATCTGTTCGATCGCGAGGAGCGCTATGAGACGTTGCCGGGAACGTTCGAGGCGGTGACCGCCTATATCGCCGAGCGCGCGACGGCAAAATGACAGCGCGTTGTTGTGTCGTTGTCTCCCCTGCCTGGAAGGGAGGCGCCGAGTGTGGGTCGGCTCGTGGCGGAGTCTGCCCTCTCTTCACACCTACCCACCCCCAACCCCTCCCTTCCAGGGAGGGGAGGAGCTTCGAATGACGCTTGTCTCCATTATTGCCGAAGGTTTTGATCGGGCGGTAGCGGCGGGGCGACGCGCTCTCTTCTCCCCTTCCTGGAAGGGAGGGGCCCGTGGCGGAGCCTGCCCTCTCTTCATACCGACCCACCCCCAACCCTCCCCTTCCAGGGCGCTGAGGAACTTCGCATGACGCTCCTTACGCTCATCACCGAACCCTGGGCGGATTACGGGCTGGTCGACTCGGGCCATGGCCGCAAGCTCGAACGCTATGGCCGCTTCCGCTTCATCCGGCCCGAGCCGCAGGCGATGTGGGCCCCTGCGTCCGATCGCTGGGAAGCCGATGGCGACTTCATCGGCGCGTCCGACGAGGATGGCGGCGGCAAGTGGCATCTGTCGAAGGACGTGCCGCGCGGGGGCTGGCATGTGCGCTGGGAGGAACTGCTGTTCCTCGCGCAGAACACCCCGTTCCGGCATCTCGCCTTCTTCCCCGACATGGCCGCGCAATGGGCGTGGATGCGTGGGCGCGTGGCCGAGGGCGACGAGGTGCTCAACCTGTTCGGCTATACCGGGGTCGGTACGCTCGCGCTCGCCGCGAAGGGCGCGCGGATGACGCATGTCGATGCGTCGAAGAAATCGGTCGAGGCGGGCAAGTCGAACGCCTTCCTGTCCGACATGGCGGATCGCCCGATCCGCTGGATGGTCGACGATGCCGCCAAATTCGCCGCGCGCGAAGTGCGGCGCGGGCGGCGCTATGACGGGATCTTCCTCGATCCGCCCAAGTTCGGGCGCGGGCCGGAGGGCGAGGTGTGGCGGCTGGAGGAAAATCTCCCGGCGCTGATCGCGGATTGCCGCGCGTTGCTCGATGCGGAGAGCAAGTTCCTGGTGCTGACGGTCTATGCGGTGCGGATGTCCGCGCTCGCGATCGGCGAGCTGGTGCGGCAGGCGCTGGCGGATCTTGGCGGGACGGTCGAGGTCGGCGAGATGGCGGTGCGCGAGGAAGCGCGCGGGTTGCTGTTGCCGACCGCGATCTTCGTGCGCTGGTCGAAATAGCGGCGTCTTCGTCGCATCGACCCGGTCGTTTCGCGCGTCGTCGAGAAACGGGCGATGTGTCTGGCTTCTCGACTTCGCTCGAAGCGAACGGGGTGAGGAGGGGGCTCGCTTTCGGCCATAGACTTATGGCGCAGCCTGGCTGCTAACGCCCAATCTTGGACTCCCAACCTGATGATCTGAAAGCAGCCCTTCATAAAGTGCGATCGTTCCCGGTTTCCCATCTCCGACTGGCAAATTCGGGAATGAGCAAGCGGGAACAGATTTCGGGAAAGGGGATGCCGGGACGACTACCGGCACCCCTGCCAAAGGGACGGTCCCACAATGGGCTCCTAAAGGGGAAAATCAGCGCGGACGATCCGGGCGGCGTAGCAGCCGCGTTTCGCGTAATGCGCCTGTAAGTAGGCGATAACAGGTTTCTCGAAGAACCGCTCAATGAGCGGCGCAAGGGCATTCCCGTCCACAAGGTCGGCATCCACCATCTCACCGTTCTCGCTGAATCCGCGGAGCGAGATAGGACGGATGCGAAGCACATCTGGAATGACGTCGATCGCATCGAGCGCGCGATGGGCACCTTCGCGTACAAAGATAGCGTGCCGCGAACGGTACGGCGTGTCGGCCGGCTGATGCTCGTAATTCAACAAGATCGCGTGCTCCCCGATGTTCATATCGCGGACTTCAACGCGATCGGGAAAGCCTGGTTCGGTATCCACGACGTACCGTTTTGCTCCTACAGCGGCTAGATCGGCATCGGAAAGACCGTAAAGATGACTGAACTGGCCGGGGTCGATCCCCAGAACGCGAAAGGACATTAACGAACTCCTGCAGGTCTTATGATCCTATGGCCTGCCTCATGCTCGCGGGCGTCCTGCTTCTTGCCATCAAACCTCGCCTCTCCCGTTTCAGTATCGATTTTGAGAAAGGGCGGCACCCCACCGGCAACGTCGGTTGCCTCCACCGCCTTCCCGAAAGCGAACGTCCGCTCTCCACCACGTCGCGACCTTCAGGCACGCTGAATGCGACCCCGGTTCCTGAAAGCGGACTGGCAGATTTTCGGGCGGCGGAGCGGACGGACTGGAAACGCCCGATTACAGCCCGTTGCCTTTGGTCCCTGGTGCTACCGGGTCGCAAGCCACCCCAGGATGGCGAACATCATCAGCGCCCACAAACCACCCTCCGCGCGCAGCAGATAGGCGACGCCCAGAAGGCTGACGGCCGCCAGCGCGATTGCCAGAACGCTTCCGTCGGCGATGAAGGTCAGCACCACGAGGCCGCCCAGCAGCGTTCCTGCGGCATTGGCGATGATCCAGAGATACGACGCGCCAGCGCCGATCGCGCCCCACAGCGGCAGCTTGATCGTCGCGAAGCCGCGCATTTGACCGGGAAACAGATCTGCCACGAGATGGAATCCGATCCCGAAGCCCAGGCCTGCGGCGATCGCCCATGTTCGATGATCGAGGAGCGCTACGAAGGGTGGCAAAACCCCATGCAGCAAAGCGCTGCGATGCCCCAGCCGAAGACGCGAATCGAGGTCCGGGAGTTTGATGCCCGCCGCCGTAGCGCTGACCACTGTCGCAATCAGGAACCACGGCCCGCCCCCTTCACCGCCCCCGGTTTCAAACGCCAGAAGGACCGCAATCAGGAGAAACATCAGCGCCGACATCGGTGCGCGCTAACCGGTTCGTACCCGATTTGTCCATGTTTTGTATCGCGAATCTTGTCCGGGTAAGGGTTCGGGGATGCCGGACGATTGACGCAGTCCCCTTTCGGCTTTGCCATGACGAGGGCGTTACGCGCCGATCCCGCGCCGACGGCGATGACAGGGGGTGATCGAAGCGTCGGGTCTGCGTTGACGGCCGACCTGCGCGAGCCGCGGTACGTGCCGTGCGAGACATTCGGCAACCAGGGATTTCACGTTCGCCACCGTCAACTCACCCAAATCGGTGAGTCTGCAATCGCCCCCAAGAGGACCCTGGAAGCATGACTTAATGCCGTGCTACGATGTCGACGACGGAGCGGGATTACGGACGATGAAATCACCAGATGACGTAATCGAATGGGCGAACGAGCAGCGTGAAGAAGCACTGCGACAGGTCGATCTCTTCAGTAATGGTGGAGTGAAGGCGCAGCTTGTCATGCCGGATGGAACTACGCAGGATATTACTGCCGGGGTGCTTTCGCATCAGAAAGCGAACGTCGATGCTTTCACTAGTCTTGTGTCGATCTTAAAGAGTTAAGGTCCGCTTTCCATCAATCTCGGCCGTTCGGCGGTTCTTTCGAAACGGTCGGGTATCGGGTCGCGCCCTGGTTCTTGCTGCGAGGCGCCTTTGCGGCGCGCACCGTCACCGGTGCTGCGGTTGCGAATGGGAAGCAAAGCGCAACGGCGGTTGAACAACCGGCGCGGGCGGCTAAGGTCGCCGCGCAAGCACTGCGGGTGATGATGACGGCGTGACGGACGATATCCCCGAGGAATCGGTCTCGCCCGTGGTGACGGAGCGGCGTCGCCCTGTGGGGCGCTGGATCCTGCTTGGCGTGCTGCTGCTGGTCATCGTGCTGCTGGCGGTCTTGTGGGTCGAGCGCAAGCGCGTGGCCGAGCATTTCATCGATGACGCGCTGCGCGCTGCCAACGTGCCCGCGCGGTATGAGGTCGCGCAGATCGGCCTGCATACACAGCGGCTGACCAACGTACGGATCGGCGACCCCGCACGACCCGATCTGGTCGCGGACTGGGTCGAGGTCGATACCACGCTCGGGCTTACGGGCGTCGGGGTCGGGGCGGTTCGCGCCGGGCATGTTGCACTGCGCGCGACGTTGAAGGACGCTAAAGTGTCGTTCGGGGCAATCGATCGGCTGTTGCCAGCGCCATCGGGCAAGCCGTTCGCGCTGCCCGCTGTCCGTGCGGCAATCGCCGACGGTCGGATTGCGCTGACGACGCCTTACGGTCCGGTGGCGCTGCAGGTTGCCGGGCAGGGGCAGTTGAACGACGGCTTCCGCGGTACGCTCGGGGCGCGCGCCGTGGCGCTCGATTTTGGACGGTGCACGATCGCCGGGCTCGATGCGGCGCTCGCGCTGCGGATCGATGCGGCGCGGCCGAGTGTGGCGGGGCCCGTCGCGATCGCGCGTGGGACGTGCGGCGACGTGCAAATTGCCAAGGCGCGCGCCGACCTGACGCTCGCGCTCGGGCTGACGCTCGATCACTTCAAGGGCAAGGCGCGGCTGGCGGTGGACGCGGCGAGCGGTAGCGGCGTGCAGGTACGCCACGTGACCGGGCCCGTCGCATTCGTCGGATCGATGGACGATGTGTCCGGATCGGTCGACCTGGCGTCGGCCGCGATTTCCACGCCGGACGTCCGCGCTGGCGGGGCGGGGGTCACGGGGCGATATCGCTATGCCGATGACGGGTTCGCGTTCGATGGGCGGGTGCGCGCCGACCGGGTCGCGGTCCCCGCCGCGCTGCTCGCGCGCGTAGCACCGTTGCGCGCTGTGGGAGCGGGAACGCCGATCGCGCCGCTGGCCGCGCGGTTGGGGGACGCGCTGCAAGCCGCCGGACGCTCGATCGACGCGACGGCGGCAATTTCTGCGATCATCGACGGCAAGCACGGGCAGATCGTCGTGTCGCGGCTTGACGTGGCGAGTGCGTCCGGCGTGCAGGCGACGGTGTCGGGCGACAGCGGGGTCGTCTATCGCTGGCCGGGCGGTTTGCGGATTCAGGGCGATGCGGTCGTTTCCGGGGGCGGGCTTCCGTCGGTGCGCGCGACGATCGCGCAAGCCGGACCGGGCGCGCCGATCGTCGGGCGCGCGGTGGTCGCGCCGTATGCGGCGGGGAATGCGCTCTTAGAGCTGGCGCCGGTGACTTTTTCCGCCGGGGGCAATGGTGCGAGCCATATCGCGACCCGCGTGGCGCTGAGTGGACCGATCGGCGACGGGCGAGTCGATGCGCTCGCGCTGCCGATCGATGCGCGCTGGGACGGTCAGGGCACGGTGACGGTCAATCCCGGTTGTTCGGCCATCGGGTTCGCGCGTCTGCAGACCAACGGGCTCGATCTGCCGCGCTCGGCGGTGACGGTGTGCCCGCAGGACGGGGCGCTGGTGCGCCTCGCCGGTGGGAAGCTGGGCGGCGGAGGGCGGATCGGGAACGCGCGGCTGGCGGGGAGCCTTGGCGCGTCGCCGGTGTCGCTTGCGCTCGATCATGCCGGGTGGATGCTTGCGGACGGGCGGTTCGGCGTGACCGGCGTCGCGCTGCGGTTGGGCGCGCCCGAGCGCGTGACACGGCTCGATATCGCCGACCTTTCCGGAGGCTTGGCGGCTGGCGGACTTGGCGGGCGCTTTACGGGGGCTGGTGGGCAGATCGGGGCGGTGCCGCTGGTGCTGTCGGGCGCTGCGGGCGGCTGGCGGTTCGGGGGCGGCGTGCTGTCGCTCGATGGTACGATGGCGGTGGCGGATGCGGCGGCGGTCGCGCGGTTCCGGCCGATGGCGGCGCGCGACGTGACGCTGGCGTTGAAGGCGGGCCGGATCACCGCGGGTGGCGCGCTGTACGAGCCGACGCAGAATGTCCGGGTCGCCGATGTCGCGATCGTCCATGATCTCACCCCCGGCACCGGCCATGCCGATCTGACCGTGCCAGGACTCACATTCGGGCCGAAGTTCCAGCCCGAGTTGCTCACGCCGCTCACGCTGGGCGTGGTGGCCGATGTCGTGGGGACGATTACGGGCGAAGGGCATATCCGCTGGAGCCCGAAGGACTTGACCAGCGACGGCGTGTTCCGCACCGCCAACACCGATCTCGCCGCCGCCTTCGGCCCGGTGACGGGGGTTGCGGGCGAGCTGCGCTTCACCGACCTGCTCGCGCTGGCGACCGCGCCGGGGCAAGTGGTGACGATCAAGAGCATCAACCCGGGGGTCGCGGTGACCGACGGGACGATCCGCTATCAGTTGTTGCCGGGGACGCGAATCGCGATCGAGGACGGGCGCTGGCCGTTCGCGGGGGGATCGTTGCGACTCGACCCGACCGTGCTCGATTTCGGATCGGCGCAGGAGCGGCGGATGACCTTCCACGTGAGCGGGATGGAAGCGGCGCAATTCCTTCAGCAGTTCGATTTCAAGAATCTCGATGCGACCGGCGTGTTCGACGGAGTGTTGCCGATGGTGTTCGATGCGACCGGCGGGCGAATCACCGACGGGCGGCTGGTGGTGCGCCCCGGCGGCGGGTCGATCGCCTATGTCGGCGAGCTATCGCAGAAGGATCTTGGATTCTGGGGCAATTATGCGTTCCAGTCGCTCAAGGCGCTGCGCTATCGCAATTTGTCGCTGGTGATGAACGGGCCGCTGGCGGGCGAGATGCTGACTCAGGTCAAATTCTCGGGGATCAGCCAGGGCAAGGGCGCGAAGCGCAACTTCCTGTTCGACCGGCTCCAGAAGCTGCCGCTGGTGTTCAATATCCGGATCAGCGCGCCGTTCCGCCAGCTGATTGATTCGGCACAGAGTTTTTACGACCCCAAACGCCTGATCGAGCGCAATCTTCCGAGCTTGCTGCTGGAACAGGACAAGCAGGCGAAAGCCCCCACGGTGGAGCCGCCTGTTATTCAGCCTCCGGAAAGCAGGATCGTGCCATGAGCGAAACAGGATTGACGACGGACATGGGACGACCGACCACGACACGCATGAAATGGACGATAGCGATCACGGGCCTGACGATGGCGTTGACGGGTTGTGTCAGCATCAATGCGCCGGACAAGCCGATCGAGATCAACCTCAACATCAACGTGAAGCAGGAGGTCGTCTACCGGCTCGACAATCAGGCCAAGACGGTGATCCAGTCAAACCCAGGGATTTTCTGATGCGTACGTGGAAGATGGCGGCGATGCTCGCCGCGGCAGTGTTGTTGGGAACCGCCGGCGTCGCGCTCGCGCAGGACGACTGGAAGGCGGCGCGCGCCGCCGGGCAGATCGGCGAGCAGCCCGACGGGTATCTGGGCGTGGTCGGCGCGTCGACGCCCGCGCTGTCGGCGCTGGTCGCGCACGTCAACATCCAGCGCAAGTCGGTCTACACGCGCGAGGCGGCGGCGAACAATGCGACGGTCGAGGACTTCGCATTCACGTCCGGATGCAATTTGATCGCCAAGACGTCGCCGGGGGACAAGTATCGCGCGCCGGGTGGCGCGTGGAAGACGCGTGGGGCGGGTGCGCCGGAGCGGGATTCGCGCTGCCTGTAAGTCAACCGCACCACGCACTCCCTCCCGTTCGGGCTGAGCGAAGTCGAAGCCCCATGCGTCGCGCAAGGCCCTTCGACTTCGCTCAGGGCGAACGGGGGGGGGAGGAGGCGGAGCGCCGTTACTTCGCCTCCGCCAGCAGCGCCTTGGCTTCGGCACTCGTCCAGTCCATCCCGCCGGTCGAGCGCCAGACTTCGTGGCCGGTCGAATCGAACAGGATGCTCATCGGCAGGCTCGCCTCATAGGTGACACTCAGCGCGACGTTCTTGTCGAGATAGGGTTTCAGCCGCTTGAACCCGTTCTTGGCGAAATAGGCGTCGATCGTCGGGCGGTCCTTGTCCTGGCTGATCGCGGCGACGGTGATGTCGGCGGCGGCGGCGTCCAGCGTCGGCATTTCCTTGACGCACGGACCGCACCACGTCGCCCACAGATTGACCAGCACCGGCTTGCCCTTGAAGCGCGCGAGCGTCATCGGCTTGCCGTCGGGGCCTTCGAAGCTGACCGACGGCGCGGGATCGCCCTTGTGGGTGCGGTCGATCTTGTCGGCTTTTGGGGCTGCCGCGACCGGCGCGGATGCCGTCGGCGTCGCCTCCGCTTGCCGGTTGCCCGAGACTTGCTTATCGCAACCCGCAACGAGCCCTAGCAGCAGGACCGGGACGATCGCCAAGCGGAACGAAGAGATGGTCGATGCAGACATGAACGAAACATCCAATGCGATGTGGGGCGGGCGCTTTGCCGAGGGTCAGGCTGCGGTCATGCGATCGATAAATGCCTCGATCCCGTTCGACAAGCGGCTGTGGCAGCAGGATGTCGCAGGATCCAAGGCACATGTCGCGATGCTCGGGCAGCAGGGCATCGTCTCGAGCGAGGATGCCGCGACGATTTCGGTGGGGCTCGACACGGTCGCCGCGCATTATGCCCAACACGGCGTGACCGAGGACATGGTCCTCGAGGACATCCACATGCAGACCGAGGCGCGGCTCGCGGAGGCGATCGGGCCGGTCGCGGGGCGGCTCCACACCGCACGCTCGCGCAACGATCAGGTTGCGACCGACTTCAAACTGTGGGTGCGCGACGCAATCGATCAGGTCGATGCGGCGCTCGGCCAGTTCCAGGATGCGCTGCTGACCCGCGCCGCGGAACATGCCGCGAGCGTGATGCCCGGCTTCACGCATCTGCAAAGCGCGCAGCCGGTGACGCTCGGGCATCATCTGATGGCGTATCATGAGATGATCGCGCGCGACCGCAGCCGCTTTGCCGATGCGCGCGCGCGCGGGAACCTGTGCCCGCTTGGGTCGGCGGCGCTGGCGGGGACGGGCTTCCCGATCGACCGCCAAATGACCGCGCAGGCGCTCGGGTTCGACGGGCCGACGCGCAATTCGCTCGACGGCGTATCCGACCGCGACTTCGCGCTCGATTACCTCACCGCCGCGACGCAATGTTCGCTGCATCTCAGCCGGCTCGCCGAGGAATTCGTGCTGTGGGCGTCGCAGCCGTTCGGCTTCGTCTCGCTGTCGGACCAATGGTCGACCGGCAGCTCGATCATGCCGCAGAAGCGCAACCCGGACGCCGCCGAGCTGGTGCGCGGGCACGCGGGCCGCATTCTCGGGTGCATGACCGCGCTGATGGTGACGATGAAGGGCCTGCCGCTCGCTTATTCCAAGGACATGCAGGACGACAAGCCGCCGGTGTTCGAGGCGCACGACCTGCTCGAACTGTCGATCGCCGCGATGACGGGGATGGTCGCGAGCGCGACGTTCAAGACCGAGCGGATGCGGCAGGTCGCCGAATCGGGTTTCGCGACCGCGACCGATCTGGCCGACTGGCTGGTGCGCGAAGCGGGCGTGCCGTTCCGCGAGGCGCATCACATCACGGGCCAAGCGGTGCGCCGCGCGGAAACGCTGGGCGTGATGCTCGATGCACTGTCGCTTGAGGATCTGCAGGCGATCGATTCGCGCATCGACGCGCGCGTGTTCGACGTGCTGAGCGTCGATGCCTCGGTCGCGAGCCGGACGAGCTTCGGTGGCACCGCCCCCAGCAACGTGCGCGCCGCGGTGGCGGCGGCGCGGGAAGGATCGCATCGATGAAACGCTTGGTAACTGGGTTGGGGGCTGCGCTCCTGCTGTCGGGCTGTGGCGCGTCCTCCGCGCTCAAACCGGCGGAGGGGCAGCCGCTCCCGGTCGCGCCTTATGGGGCCAAGGCGACACCGACACCCACGCAGTTGCTGACCCCCAGCAACCAGGCCCGACCCGAACGCAGCGATGAGCTGCTGAAGAATTCCCAGGAACGGCGCGGCGACGAATTCGACTTGCCCCCGCCCAATTGATCGGCTGATTTCATGGATCATTTTGCTCTCGTTGACGGCGTGATGCACTGCGAGGGCGTGCCGCTGCCGGCGATCGCCGAGGCAGTCGGCTCGCCCGTCTATGTCTATTCCTCCGCGACCTTCCAGCGGCATGCGCGCGTGTTCCGCGAGGGGCTGGCAGCGGCGGGCGACGTCCACCTTGCCTATGCGATCAAGGCCAAC
This sequence comes from Sphingomonas echinoides, assembly GCF_029623395.1. GTDB lineage: Bacteria > Pseudomonadota > Alphaproteobacteria > Sphingomonadales > Sphingomonadaceae > Sphingomonas > Sphingomonas echinoides_A. The sequence goes on along the minus strand of NZ_JAPYKK010000028.1, from coordinate 31,390 downwards.
CCCAATCTCGCGGTGCTCCGCCTGCTCGCCAATGCGGGGTACGGCGCGGATGTCGTCTCGGGCGGCGAACTCGCGCGTGCGCTGGCGGCGGGGATTCCGGCGGAGGACGTGGTGTTCTCGGGCGTCGGCAAGACGCGCGAGGAACTGGTCCGCGCGCTCGATTGCGGGCTCGGCCAGTTCAACCTCGAGCTCGAGGAAGAGGGCGTCGTCCTCGCGCAACTCGCGACCGAGCGTGGCGTGACCGCAAACGCGACGATCCGCGTCAATCCGGACGTGGATGCGGGTACGCACGCCAAGATCTCGACCGGCAAGCGCGAGAACAAGTTCGGCGTGCCGATCGACCAGGCACCCGCGATCTTCGGGCGGCTGGCGGGCTTGCCCGGGCTCAACTTGCGCGGGATCGCGGTGCATATCGGCAGCCAGCTGGGCGATCTTGCGCCGATGGAAGCGGCGTATCGGCGGGTCGGCGCGTTGATGGCCGAATTGCGCGGTGCTGGGCACACGATCGACCGGATCGATCTCGGCGGCGGGCTCGGCGTGCCGTATCGCGAGGGCGACGTCTTCCCGAGCCCCGCCGACTTCGGTGCGATGGTCGCGCGGGTGACGCGCGACTGGGGGGTGACGCTGATGTTCGAGCCCGGGCGCGTGATCGCGGGCAATGCCGGCGTGCTGCTGACCAAGGTCATCTGGGTCAAGCCGGGGGTGACCAACCCCTATGTCATCGTCGATGCCGCAATGAACGATCTCGCGCGGCCCGCCTTGTACGATGCGTGGCATGATTTCGCGGCGGTGCGCCCGAACGGGCGGCGGATGATGGCCAATATCGCGGGTCCGGTGTGCGAGAGCGGCGACACCTTCGCGATGGGGCGTGACATCGACGAAGTGGTGAGCGGCGATCTCGCGGTGTTCCGCACCGCGGGCGCTTACGGCGCGACGATGGCGAGCACGTACAACAGTCGCGCGCTGGTGCCCGAGGTTCTCGTGGACGGCGATCGTTTCGCGGTGGTCGCGGACCGGATCAACCCCGAGACGATCCTTGCCGCCGAACGCCTGCCCGAATGGCTCAAGCCCACGGCATGACGCTCCACAGTCTTCCGCTGTTCGTCCGGCTCGCGGGGCGGCCGGTGATGTTGCTCGGCGAGGGCGAACCCGCCGATGCCAAGCGGCGTCTGCTCGAGCGTGCGGGCGCGATGATCGTCGACGAGGCGGCGACCGCGTCGCTTGCGATCGTGGCGATCGAGGATGATCTGGAGGCGCGCGGCGCGATCGATCGGTTGAAGGCGCGCGGCGTGCTGGTCAATGCGGTCGACCGGCCCGACGATTGCGACTTCACGCTGCCCGCGATCATCGACCGCAGCCCGGTGCTGATCGCGATCGGGACGGGGGGTGCGTCGGCGGGGCTGGCGGCGGCGCTGCGGCAACGGCTGGAGGCGATGCTGCCCGCGACTTTGGGACCGCTCGCCGACCGGTTGAACGCGATGCGCGGCGCGATCCGGCTGGTGCTGCCCGCGCTGGATGATCGCCGTCGTGCGCTGGGGCGGGCGTTTGCGCAGGGCGGGCCACTCGATCCGCTGACGGCGGCGCCCGAGGCGGTGCCGGGGTGGCTTGTGGATGCGACCGCTTCGCCCGACCGGCTGGTGACGATCCGGCTGACGTCGGCCGATCCGGATGACCTGACGCTGGGGCAGGCGCGCGCGCTGGCGCTCGCCGACCGGATCTATGCGCCCGCCGCGACGCCGTCTGCGATCCTCGACCGGTCGCGCGCGGATGCGGTGCGGATCGTGTCCGAAGTGCCGCCGACCGCGCAAGACGCGGGGCTGACGATTTGGATGCAGCTGCCGTGAGCGGGTTTGCCTACCGGGTCGCGAATGCGAAGGCCGAGCGGCTCGACATCAAGGCGGCTATGGACGCGACCGGCGAGCTGATCTGGGTCCACCTGATGAGCAATAACGAGCAGGCGCAAAGCTGGCTCAGCGAGACCGCCGGCTTGCCCGACTATGTCGTCGACGTCCTGACCACGACCGAATCGCGCCCGCGCTGCGATGCGTTGGGCGAGGGCGCGTTCCTCAATCTGCGCGGACGATCGAACGAGGAGATGACGACGTCGGACCCGCTCGCGTCGGTGCGGATCTACGCGCTGGCGGGGCGGGTGTTTTCGGTGACGCGACGCACGCTGACCGCGGTGGACGACGTGGTGAAGGCGGTCGAGGGCGGGACGATCGCGGACCCAGGCGACCTGATCGCCGAATTCGCCAGCGCGATCACCGAGGAGCTCGACCCCGAAGTGGGCGAGCTGGGCGATCAGCTCGACGATTGCGAGGCGGATCTCGACGCGGACAAGGTGTTCGAACTGCGCCGCAAGGTGACCAAGGTGCGGAGCACCGCGATCGGCTATCGCCGCTTCGTCCAGCCGCAGCGCGCCGCGCTCGAGAAACTGGCGGCGTTGCCGTGCGACTGGTTGCACGACGACGACCGGCTGCACCTGACGTCGGCCGCCGATCGTGCCGCGCGGATGGCGGAAGAATTGGAGGCGATCCGCGAACGCTCCGCGCTGATGCACGAGGCGCTGACCGATCTGCGCGCGGAACAGATCGATTCGCGCTCGCTGCTGATTTCGATCGTGGCACTCATTTTCCTGCCGCTGACGTTCCTGACCGGGCTGTACGGGATGAACGTCGAGGGACTGCCGTTCGCCAAAGAGCCGTGGGCGTTCGACGTGATCGGCGGCGTGTGCATCGCGATCACGGTAGGGATCATCGGCTATTTCAGCGCGAAACGGTGGTTCGGGTAGCGGGGCTGCCCTTCCTGCGCCGGCCCTACGCCGCGCGCACGGTGCGCCACGCCTGACCGATCTCGTCGAGTGTGTCCGCCACGTCGCGGAACGGCGTGGGGTCGTTGCCGACCGCGGCGTTGACGACCGTCATGCGCGTCCCCGCATACAGCCGGGCGAGCGCGGGGGCGACCGTGCCGCCATTGTCGAAATCGAGCCCGGCTTCGAGCGCGAACAGGATCGCGGTGGCGCGCGTCACCTTGTCGCTCTTCATCTTGTAATTGCCGTTCTCCGCGGCCCAGGCGGCGCCGCGCAACGCGCGGATCGCCTGGTCGTAGAGCAACTGGACCAGCGCGGGACCGTCGGCCTCGGCGGTCTGGCCGGCGACTTCGATCTGGCGATAGGTCGCTTCCGGGTTGCGGCCGAAGGGGGAGGCGTAGGCGACGGTCATTGGCCCGACTTGTTCCACTGGTCGATCTGGTTCTGGAGCTGCGTCTGGGTCGCCTTGTACGCGGCGACCTTCGCGTCCGAGGCGGCATATTGCTTGGTCAGTCGCTCTTGATAGGCGGCGGTGTCGGACGTGACCTTTTCCTCGGCGGCGCTGACCTTGGTCTTGGCGGCGGTGTAGAGCGCGGTACTGGCGACGAGGCCGGTCGTTTCGGTCCGGCCGTTGATGACGACCTTGTTGCTGACCGCCGCGGTCGAGATCGCGCTGAGCGCCGCCGCGATCCCGCCGCCGGATGCGCCGGTGCCATCGGCAAACAGCGCCTCGACCGCGTCGGGGGTCTTGGTAAGGGCGGCGGTGAGCTGGGTCTGGTCGACGCTCAACGTGCCGTCCTTGTTGGTCTTGACTCCGATTGCCGCGAGCGTGCCGGGCGCGCCCGCCGCGCCGCCGGTGGTGAGGGGGGTGAGCGTCAGCCCGCGCAGCGAACGGAGCAGGTTGGTCGCGTTGTAATCGTTCTTGAGCGGACCGGAGGCGACGTCGGTCTCGGTCTTCAATTCGGCGAGCATTTGGTTGTAGGTGTCGACGAAATCGGTGACCGCCTGGGTGAGGCCCGCGGTCGGGGTCGAACTGCCGAGCACGACCGGTTTGCCTGCCGTCGTGACGCTGGAAAGCGTCAGCTTCACGCCGTCGACCAGATCGCTGATCGTGTTGCTCGAGCGTTCGACCGGGGTGCCGTTGAGCGAGAGCTTGGCGTTGCCCGCGGCGGCGGTGATCGTGCTTGCGGGGGCACTGCCGCCGACGTTGAGCTGCGCAAGCCCGGTCGAATCCCCGCTGAGCGTGAACGCCTTGTCGGTGCCGGTGGGGCCTTTCAACGACAGACGGGCCTTGCCGTCGGTATCGGTGATGATCGTCGCGGAAACGCCGCTGTTCGCCGCGTTGATCGCCTTGGCGATGCCGTCGAGCGTGTTGTTGGTCGAATCGATCGTGACTTTGATCGGCGTGGCGCTGGTGGTGAAGCCGGAGACCGCCGCGTCCTTGGCGGTGCCGAGCGTCAGCGTCAGCGTGCCGGAGCCGACGGTCGCGCTGCGGCTGTCGAACTTGGTCGTGCTCGTCGTCGTCTGCGCGGTGGCGAGCTGCGTCACCTCGACGAACGCCGACAGCCCCGAGAGTTTGGCGCCCGACAGCGCGCTGGCTGTCAGGATGCTGGTATCGCTGCTGGTCGGCTGGGTCTGGAGGCTGCCGCCCTTGACCAGCGTGTTGAGCCCTGAAGAGAAACTGGTGATCGCGCTCTGCACCTTCGCCACCGACGAAATCTGCGCGGTGAGCGTGGTATCCTGCTTGGTGAGCTGGAGGTTCTTGGACGCGAACTGCGCCTGGACGAGCGAGGCGACGAGGCTGGCGGTATCGACGCCCGACCCCGCGTTGAGCGAGTTGAGCAGCGACTGGCCGATCGTGGTCGATCCGGTCGTGGCGGTCGTCGTCGTCATGCGGTCGGTCCCGTCGCTTGGTCTAAATGGTAGAACGGCTGGGGCGGGGAAAACTTTAGGGGTTTTTCGCAGCCGAAGGTGGGCTTACGCCGTCTTCACGCCATTCTCGTCGAAGCGCGCGGTTTCGGGGACGAAGATCGGCGGCGGCAGGCCACCCGCCTCGGCGTTGAGGCCGAACACGAACGCCAGCACCGTCGCCAGCGCGACATACAGGTCGTCGCGCACTTCCTGCCCCTCGCGGCTGGTGTAATAGACCGCGCGGGCGAGTGCGGGATATTCGAGCACTGGGATCCGCGTTTCCGCACCCAGTTCGCGGATCGCGAGCGCCACCACGCCGCGGCCCTTGGCAACGACGACCGGCACCTGATCGTTCTCGCGATCGTAACGCAGCGCGACCGCGAAGTGCGTCGGGTTGGTGAGGATCACGTGCGCCTCCGCTACGCTGCTGCGCATGCTGCGCATCGACATCTCGCGCTGGCGCTGGCGGAGAGCGCCCTTGGCTTCGGGCGAGCCTTCGGTTTCCTTGTTTTCGTCGCGGATCGCCTGTTTTGACATGCGCAGCTTGCTGAGGCGCTGGAACAGCTGGAGCGGGACGTCGATCCCGGCGATCGCGACCATGCCGAACGCCATGGTAAACAACACGGTGAGGAACGTCCCCGTCAACGTGGCGACCGCGGTGCTGAAGCTGCTCGACGACAGGCCCATCGACATGTGCGCGACCTGCCCCAGGAGATACCAGCCGATGCTGCCGAGCAACGCGACCTTGAGCAGCGCCTTGCCGAGTTCGATCCACCCCTGCGGCCCGAAAATGCGCTTCAATCCGGATGCGGGGTTGATCCGCGATGCCTTGGGCGCGAGCAGCGAGGCGTTGAAGCCGAGATAGCCGAGCCCCGCCTGGCTGAGGATCGCCGCTACGAAGCTGATCGCGAGTAAGGAAATCAGCGCTGGCGCGATCTTCCAACCGCTTTGCGCAAGCGGGCGGAACGGCTCGAAATCCTCGATGTCGCGGTGGTCGAACGAGAAGCTCGCCGCCATGATCTCCTTGCACGCACCGACCAGCGACGGCCCCATCAGCGCGAGCCAGGCCATGCCGGCGAGCATGACGAGCGCGGTGGCGAACTCCCGGGATTTGAGGATGTCGCCCTTTTCGACTGCGTCGCGCTTGCGCTTCGCGGTTGGGGCTTCTGTCCGTTCGCCGCCTTCCTCCGACATCAGCCGAGGACCAGCTTCTGCGCGGCAGCGAGGCCTTCCTGGACGATCACGAGCATGTAATCCCCCATCGTCGGGAACGCCATGGCGAGCGCGATGACGCCGACCGCCAGGCTGGCGGGCATGCCGACCGCGAACAGGTTGAGCGACGGGGCCGAGCGCGAGATCATCCCCACGATCAGATTGAGGCACAGCAGCAAGAACCCGACCGGCAGCGCAAGCAGGAGTCCTGCAAGGAAGGTATAGCCGCCGAACAAGGCAATGTTCTCGAGCTGCGCGGGTTTGAGCCAGGCGGCGCCTGGGGGCAGCGCGTCGTAGGATCTGACGATCATCTCGACCAGCACGAAGTGGCCGTTGACGCTCAGGAACAGCAGCGTCAGCATCATCGTGAAGAACTGGCCGAGCGCGGGGGTGGACTTGCCGTTCTGCGGGTCGATCGCGGACGCGAAGCCGATCCCCATCGAGGTGCCGATCAATTCGCTGGCGAGCGCCGGCGCGGCGAACGCGATCTGCAGGATGAAGCCGATCGCGAGGCCGACGAGCGCCTCCGCCGCGACCGCCAGGATCGTGGCGAGCGCGAAGATGTGTTCGGGCGGGGTGATGGTCCGCGACCCGAGCACGAGCACGCCGATCGCCCCCGACAGCGAGACGCGCACGACCAGCGGGATCGACACCGCGCTGAACACGGGTGCCGCAATGAACGCCGCGCTGATCCGGACCATGACGAAGATCAACGCCCACATCTGGGGCTCGATCGAGAGGCCGAGGCCTAGCGGGCCCATTGGGATACCACTTGTCTTACCGTCATTCCGGGCTTGGCTGGGGTCTTGCACAACTCTCGCCGTTCTCCTGCGAAGGCAGGAGTCCAGGAGTCTCGCAAATCAACGGGTGTTGGTTCGCGCGGCTCTGGGTTCCTGCCTTCGCAGGAACACGGGGAGGGGAATACGCACATCCTTTAGCGCACCAGATCCGGGATCCGTTCGAAGATGCCGATCGTGAAATCGCTCAGCAGCCCGATGATCAGCGAGCCGAACACCAGCAGTGAGATCCCCACCACGATCAGCTTCGGCACGAACGACAAGGTCTGCTCGTTGATCGACGTCGCCGCCTGAATCATGCCGGTCAGCAGCCCCGCGAGCAACGCGGGGATCAGGATCGGCGCGGAGGCCAGTGCCAGCACCCACATCGTCTGATGCGCGACCGTCAGGAAATATTCCGCATCCATCGAATCAGCTCACGAACGAATTGGCGAGCGACCCCATCGTCAGCGCCCAGCCGTCGACGAGGACGAACAGCAGCAGCTTGAACGGGAGCGAGATGATCGTCGGCGACAGCATCATCATGCCGAGCGACATCAGCACCGTCGCGACGACGAGATCGATCACGATGAAGGGGAGGAAGACCAGGAAACCGATCTGGAATGCGGTCTTGAGCTCGCTGGTCACATACGCGGGGAGCAGCACCGAGAAGGGGATGTCCGCGGCATTCTGGTACGGTCCGCTCTTGGCGATCCCGGCGAACAGCGTGATGTCCTTCTTGCGCGTCTGCTTCGCCATGAAGGCGTGCAAGGGAACGCCGCCCGCCTTGATCATGTCGGTCGCGCCGATCCGGCTCTCGGAATAGGGCTGGATCGCGACCGCGTTGATCTGGCTGATGACGGGCGCCATGATAAAAAACGACAGGAACAGCGACAGGCCGACCAGCACCTGGTTGGGCGGGGTCTGCTGGAGCCCCAATGCCTGGCGCAGGATCGACAGCACGATGATGATCCGCGTGAAGCTGGTCATCATCAGCAGGATGCCGGGGAGGATCGTCAGCAGGCCCATGACGATCAGCAACTGAAGGCTGAGCGACAAGGGCGCGTTGCCGCCGCCGAGATCCTTCAGCGCACGATCCGCCGCGTCACCCACGCCGGGGGCGGGGGCAACGGGTGCGGCCGCTGCGGCGGCGGTCTGGGCGAGCGCGGGATGCGCCAGGACGACCGCGAACAGGATCGCGAGCGCCACGAGCAGCAGCTTGCGGCAGTCGAAACGAACGCTCGTGATCACGCCGACGGCCCCCCGCGATCGACCAGCGTGATCCCGGTGCGGCTGACCGAGACCAGTAGCCGACGCCCTTCGAAATCGAGCACCGCGAGCCGCACGGTCGGCGAGATCATCATCGTCTCGGTGACCTTGAGCAGACGGTTGGCGGGCTGCCCGGGCATCCGCGCCTCGAACCGACGCCACAGATACAGGCAACCGATCATCAACCCGCAGACCAGCGGGAGCAGGATGACGAGCTTAAGGACATAGGACCACATCATCGCGCGTCAGGCCCGCTTCTCAGGGGAAACCAGCTCGGTCATGCGCACGCCGAAGCGATCGCCGACCATCACGACTTCGCCGCGACCGATCAGCGTGCCGTTGACGAGCACGTCGAGCAGCTCGTTGGCCTGGCGGTCGAGCTCGATCACGCTGGTTTCGCCCAAAGCGAGCAGTTCGCGCAGCGTCAGCGAGGTCGAGCCGATCTCGACCGTCAGCTTGACGTCGACATCCTGCAACAAGCGGAAGTTCGCGGCCAGGCTGGCATCGAGCGGGAAGCCGCTCGACGGGGTTGAACTCATGTCGCTCATTGCAAATCGCCCCTGAAGTCGCTGTCGATGTCGTAACAAATCGTGTTGAGCTTGATCGCGGCCTTGCCGTTCGACGTGCCGACGGTGCCGAGCGCGAGCCGGTCGCCGCCGACCATCACGGGCACGTCCGACCCGACGTTGATCGGGATCACGTCGCCTTCCTTGAGCCCCATCAGCAGGCTGAGCGAGACCATCGGCTCGGCGAGCACCGAGCGGATCGGGAAGCGCACGTCCATCACCGCGCGAGTGAGGCCGTTGCGCCAGCTCGGGTCGGGCTCGGCGGTCTTACCGTGGACCTTTCCGGTCAGCGACGGGCCGTGCGGCTTCAACGCAGAGACCGGGTAGAGCAGGTCGAGGAACACCGGCTTGGCGGTATCGACCGCGATGCCGAAGCGCGTGATGACCAGCGCATCGTCCGCATCGAGATCCGCGAGCATCGCGGGGTTGAGCTCGAGATGCCCCGCAGTGAACGTCAGGCGGGCGAGCGGTTCCCACGCGGCGCGCATCGGCTCGGCGAGCAGCTTGCCGAGTTGCGTCACCATCACTTCGGCGGCGGGGGTGAATTCGGCGGGGAGTTGCGCCGGGGCGTGCCCCGTGCCGCCGAAGAACAGGTCGAGCAGTTCGAGCACGAACCGTCCGTCGAGCACCGCGAGCGCCTGGCCCGCGGGTGCGCCGCCGAGCGCCATTGCCATCGGCAGCCACGCGGTCAGCCCGTCGGGGCGTTCCGCGCGGTAATCGGCGAGCCGCTGGACGACGAGCGGCTCGGCCCAAGTGCGGCATTCGCGGCGCAGCAACGGCTCGAACACCCCGCGCACCCCGCGCGCGAGCCGCGCCGACAGATGCTGGACGGTGTGCAGATCGCCGAACGGATTGAGGTTGGTGGCCCCGAGCGCGACGTGCTGCGCGCTCCCGCCAGCACCCGCACCCCGTGCCCGTCCGCGGCGTTCGTCCGCCGTTGCTGATGCCTCGTTAACCATGCGTCACTGAACAACAAAACTGGTAAAGTAAACGTTACCGACTCCCCCAAATCCTTCTTTTTCCTTGAGTGTATCGTTGATTGCCTTGGCGACCCGACGCTCCAGCTGGCGCTTGCCCTCGCTGGTGAAGACCTGTTCCTCGGTGGTGTCGCCAAGCGCCATCAGGATCGACGAGCGCACCGCGATCTCGTTGGTCTTGATGTTCTCGATCACCGAATCGTCATAGGGCGTCGACACTGCGACCCCGACCTGGACGAAATGGACGCTGTCCTGCAGGTTGGAGGTGAACTCCTTTTCCATCGCGTAGTAGTTGGACGCGTATTTGTCTCCGCCGGTGCCGATCGGCGGCTTGTTGCCCGCGGTGGCATGGCCCTCACCGCCCTCGCCACCTTCACCGACGCGCTTCTGCTCGCTCTTGGGGACGAGACGTGGGCCTTCGGGTTCGGAATGCTTGCCGCCGCCGCCGATCAGCCCGGCGTTAACCGCGAACAGCGTGCCGCCGACACCGCCGCCGACCAGCGCCAGCAGCCCGACGACGATCAGGATGATCTTCATCATCCCGCTCTTCTTCTTTTTCGCTTTCTCTTCGACGATCTCACTCATGCTCTGCTTCCTTGGGGGTTAGGCGAGGCGCTGGTCCTCGGGGGGTTCGGCGTCGCGTTGCCCCCGTGCAGCCGCGCGAGGCGGCTGTTGCGGAGCGTTGGGGCGCGACTGGGATTGCGGTTGCGACTGGGACTGGGACTGGGTTTGGGACTGGCCCTGTCCCTGCGTTGCAGATTGCGATCCGCCCGGGCTGGCGTCGGTCGCGACGCTAGTGCCGGCGATCCGCACGCCGCGTTCGGCGGCGAGTTCGGTCAGGCGCGGTTGCGCATCGGCGATCAGCGCGCGCGTGGCCTCATGCTCGGCGGTGAAGCTGACGTGGATTCGCTCGCCGACCTGCCGCACCGCAACGTCCACGCTGCCGAGCGCATCGGGGACGAGCCGGATGCGTGTGTCGCGCGAATCGGCGCCGTCGCGGAGCACTTCGATGTGGTCGATCATCCGCTGCACGCCGCTATCCTGCGTGAGGTCGAGCGGGGCACGCTGCGCGTCGCCGGTGGGTTGGACTGGCGTTGTGCCGCCAAGGCCGATCGTGGTGGCGAGGCCGATCGGCGGCGTGGGGGCTGCGGGATCGGTCCGCTCGGCGGCGGGGCGGTCTCGCCACGTCGCGGCGGTTGCGAGCGCGGCGGCGAAGACCTGCCCGGCGGGTTGCGGCGTGTTCGTTACGGCGATCGGCGGCGCGACGCTTCGGTCGAGCCGGACCGGCGCGATGTCATTGCGTGCAGGCGCATCGTGCGTCGGGGCGGCGGCACGCCCGGCCTCCGGCGTGAGGATCGTCGCGGTGGCGCGCGCGGATGTCGCCGGGAATTGCGCCGACGCTGCGTTGGCGGCGGGCGGTTGCGCCGCGTTGGAGGCGCCTTGCGCGTTCGCGGTCGGCGCCACCTGTGGTGCGGCTTCGGGCACCGCGCCCACGACGGTAGGGGCCAACGCCGTCTCCGCGCTGGTGTCGCGCGCAGGATTGGGGAGCGCCCCGAGCGCGGTGAGGATCGCACGGTCCGTTGGCAGCGGACGCGACGCACGCATCGTAGCGGGTAGCGTCGGGCTCGCCGTGTCTTGCGGGCCTGGCAGGGCGGTCGCCCGTTCTTGCGGAACTGGCGTCTGTGCACTGGCCGATGCGAAAAGCGCCAGATCACGGACCGGGCTGTCGATCAGCGGCGTCGCCGGGGCGGGGTCGGCGCTGGCGTGCGTTGGCAGGGGCGGGCGCGTCGGCATTGCTGGCGTCGCGACGGCGCGCGCGGCGATGGCAGCTGGGGTGCCAGCCGCATGGTCGATCGCCGTTTCTATGACCGAACCGGGCGAGTCCTTCTTCCGGTCCGAATCGCTGGTGCGGTCGTGGTGGGGCATAGCGATCGGCAGTGTCGCAGGTACGCTGGCGGGCAGGTCGAGCGTCGACGGCGCGGGCAAGGGATCGGGAGTCGCCGGGTCGGACAGGACCGATCCCGGGTCAGCTTCCTCGGCGGCGGCATCCCCGGGCGGCAGCGTGCTCGCGCCGCGCGCCGCTTTCGCGGCGACGGGCGTTGCAAGCTGCGCGGCGGCACGCTCGAGCGCGGTGCGCAACGATATTGGGGGGCGGGGCGGGGACGCCGGCGCGACGACGGTCGCGCGCCATGCCGGGTTGGCGAGAAGCTGGAGCGCGGGTTCGGCAGGCACCGCGTTGCCGTCGTCGGCAAGCGCTTGCCGGTCGATCATGCCGGTTGCCAGCAGCTTGCCAGTTGGCAAGGGGCCCACCAAGCCCAGAACAGGGAGCGGCAGCGCGGGATTGGGCGGCACGGTGCCGCTGCCGGTGACGGTGGCGGGTGCGGCGGCGGGCATGGTGACCGGTGTCGTCCCTGCCAGCATGTCCCCCAGCGTCTGCGCGAACTGTCCCGCCATGCCGGGCGCGCCCGTCACCGACACCGGTGCAGCGGGTGCAAGCGATGATGCTGCCGTGGCAGTCGGGAACAGCAGGGTGGTCAGGTCGGTCATGCAGGCATCCAGCGGGGCCGGAAGCGGCACCCGTCAGCGGTTCAGCAAGGATCGTGCCGGATCACGCGGGTCGGCGGCATTGCTTCCATCTCGCGCAATTCCTTGAGCGCGGCCTCTGCATCCGCGCGCGCAATCAGTTTCTCGATCGCGCTTTGGTCGCGGCGCGCCTCGCGGGTCGCCTCGACGGCACGCGCGGCGACGGCGTTCGCCGCGCGCAAACGCCCCTCGGCGGCTTCGGCAGAGCGGTGAAGGCGTTCGCGGAAATGCGCGGCGGCCCCAAGCGCGGACGCGCCGATCGGGGCGACCGTGGGTGCGACGTTCTGCGACAGCTGGACGATGCGGCCGTGGAGCGTCGTCTCGGCGTGTGCCTTGTCGCGCGCGCGCGCTTCGTCGGCCTGGACGAGCCCCAGTTGCAACGTGCGGACGCGCAGCAGCCGGTCGAGCTTGGACTTAGGCATCGCCGAACACGCCGATCAGTTCGAGCGCAGCATCGGGGAGCGAGACGGTCTCGTCGGGGTCCTGCTTGATATATTCGAGCACCGCCGGATGGCATGCGATCGCGGCGTCAATCGCAGGATCCGCGCCCGAACGATACGCGCCCATCAGCACGAGATCGCGATTCTCCTCATAGGTCGCGAGATAACGGCGCAGTACGCGCGCGGCGCGCTGGTGCGGCTTGTCGACGATGTCGGTCATCACGCGGCTGACCGAGGGACCGATGTCGATCGCGGGATAGACCCCGCGTTCGGCCAATTGCCGCGACAGCACGATGTGCCCGTCGAGGATCGAGCGCGCGCTGTCGACGACCGGATCGTTGCCGTCGTCGCCATCCGCGAGCACGGTATAGATCGCGGTGATCGACCCGCCGCTATGCACGTCGACGCCCGCGCGTTCGATGAGGTTGGGGAGCATCGCGATCGCCGACGGCGGATAGCCGCGCGCCGAGGCTGGCTCGCCCAGCGCCAAGCCGATCTCGCGCCCGGCGTGCGCGACGCGGGTGAGCGAGTCCATGATGAGCAGGACCTTCTTGCCCTCGGCGCGAAACGCCTCGGCGATCGCGTGGGTGCGCAACGCGCCGCGGATGCGGAGAACGGGCGAATGGTTGGCCGGTACCGCGACGACGACCGAGCGCGCGCGCGCCGCGCCCGCGACTTTGGTTTCGAGGAAGTCGGCGACTTCGCGGCTACGCTCGCCGATCAGCCCGATGACGATCACGTCTGCCTGTGCTGCGCGGACGATCATCCCGAGCAGCACCGACTTGCCGACGCCCGAACCCGCCATGATCCCGATCCGCTGGCCCTGGCCGACGGTAAGCAACCCATTGATCGCGCGGACGCCGACATCGAGCGGTTCGAGCACGCGCCCGCGATCGAGCGGCGACTGCATCTTCCCCGCGAGCGGCCAGCGCCCGGCACCCCGGATCGGGCCAAGCCCGTCGATCGGGTTGCCGGTGCCATCGACCACGCGCCCGAGCATCGCCGCGCCGACCTCCGCCTCGCCCGGCGCGCCACGCGGACGGACCGGGGCTTGCGGGAGCAAGGCGGCGGGGCCGCCTAAGTTCATCAAGAGGGTGCGGCCATTGCGGAAGCCGATCACCTCGGCCTCGACCGCGGCACGGGAATCGCCGACCTGGCAGACGGTCCCGACCGGGACGGTGAGGCCGACGGCCTCCATCAACAGGCCGTCGAACGAAGCCAGACGGCCCGAGACCTTGGGGCGGGGCGCGAAATCCGGGAGGCCGAGGGCTTCGAGATAGTCGCCGGTGAAGCGGTTCAGCATGGCGTGGCCTCTTGGGCAGGCGAGGCTTCGCCTCCGCTCAGCTCGCACGGATGGAGGGGGGCGCGCACCATCAGTGCGTCGGCACCGCAACGCGGTCGATCGCCGCACCGAGCTGTTCGATCCACAGTTCCGGCCCGTCCTCGACGATCGTCGAGGCGCTTTCCAGAACGAACGACCCGCGCGCAACCGCCGCATCGCCCACCGCAAAGACTTGCTTGGGCAACTTGCCCTCCAGCAGCGTGACGTCCGCCGGATTCACGCGCAGCATGGCCGATTCCGCGCCGTCACTGAGCAGCTCTGCCGCCGAATCGATCCGTCGTGCCAGCAGTTCGGGCGAAATCCCGACGTCGCCGACGATTTGCGTGACGAGGAGCATCACGGTCTGGCGCAACCGGCGTGCGGTTGCCTCGCGGTCGAAGCGTTCGCCCGCCTGGAGCGCGGCGGCGAGCTCCGTCAGCAGCCGATGGTCGCGTTCGACGTTCGCGGCCACCTCTGCGAGCGCCGCGTCCATGCCCTCGGCATAACCCGCAGCATGCGCGGCGACGACCGGGTCGACGAACGGCGTCGTGGGCGTCGCGTCCGCGTCGAACGGATCCCAGCCCTCGGTCGGGTTCACATCGCGGTCGGCGGGGGAAAAGTGGCGTGGTCCCTCGGGCCGGACCGCGAAGGCGACCGGGCCGTGACCGCCGGCGCGTTCGCGCAGGTCAGCGGCGGCGAAGCCCCCGACGCGTGGGGCGAAGGCGGCCTTGAGTGCATCCGCAATCCCTTGGCTGCGCGGCGAGAAGCCCGCGACGAACTCAGACATAATCGTCCTCCCCGCCACCCATCTGGATAGTGCCGTCCTTGGCGAGATTGCGCGCGATCTGGATGATGATCTTCTGTGCATCGAGCACTTCGGAAAGCTTCATCGGCCCGCGCGATTCCATCTCGTCGCGGATGCCGTCGGCGGCGCGGCTCGACATGCAGCCGAGGAAACGGGCGCGGATGCTTTCGTCGACGCCCTTGAGCGCGCGCGTGAGCACGTCGCTGTCGATGTTGCGGATCAGCGTACCGAGATTCTTGTCGTCGAGCTCGAGCAGATTGTCGAACACGAACATCGCTTCCTCGATCGCCTTGGCGACGTCGCGGTCGATCTTAAACAATTTCGGCATGACGCGGAGCTCGGTCGCCTTTCGCCCGCTCGACAGGATCTTGGCGGCGTCCTTGGTGCCGCCGAGCGTGACGCCCGCCTGCGCCTTGCCGGTGCTGGTACGGTTGGCGAGCATGGTTTTGAGCGTCTCGACCGCCTCGGGCGTGATCGGCCCCAATCGCGCGAGCCGGTGGAGGATGTCGGGCTGGACCGCATCGGGCATCAGTTCGAGCACCTGCGCACCGATCGCGGGGTCTAGATTGGCGATCAGGACTGCGGCGATCTGGGGATGTTCCTTCTCGATCATCGACGCGATCTCGCCAGCGTCGAGCCAGTCGAGCAGGTCGAGCTGGCAGGCGTCCTCCGCGGGGACGATCCGCGCGAGGACGCTGTCGGCCTTTTCCTGGCCAAGCGCGCGGGTCATTACCGCTTCGATCCGCGGGCGCGGGTCGAACCCGATTGCGGTGCGCTCGCGCGCGTGGCCGACGAAATCGTCGAGCACGTCGGCAACTTCGGCCTCGCTCACGTCCGCGACCGCGAACATCGCCTTGCCGAGCTGGCGGACTTCCTCGGGATCGAGCTTCTGCAGGATCGCGGCAGCCTCTTCCTCGCCCACGAGCATCATCAGCACCGCGGCGCGCTCGACCCCGGTATAGCTGCGGACAGCAGGGGTCATGACTTGATCATGTCGCGCACGGCGAGCGCAGCGCGCGCGGGGTTGTCGCGGGTAAAGCCACGGACCATCCCGATCCGCTCGTCATAGCTGCGCGCGCCTTCGAGCGCGTCGATCGTGACGGGCGCGCCGGTCTGCGGTGCGGCGAGGCCACCGCCCTGCGCTTCGCCGAGCAGGTCGCGCGGGAGCCCGTTCTGGCTTGCGGCGGTATCCTCGCCCTTCTTCTTGCCGATCGCCTTGACCAGCGGGCGGACGCCGAGGAACAGCACCAGCAGCGCGACGACGATCGCGGTGAGGTTGCGCGCCACCACGGGGAGCCAGCCCGCTTCGTACCACGGCTGCTTGTCGTCGAGTGCCGAGGCGCCGGCGAACTTGCGGCTGATGACGGTGACGACGTCGCCACGCGGCTGGTTGTAGCCGACCGCGCTTTGCACCAGCTGCGTGATTTGCTGGATTTCCACCGTGCCGCGCGGCTTGCCGGTTTCGGGGTCGCGCAGCAGGACCGCAACCGAAAGATGCGTGATCGCGCCGGGGGCGGTGCGGCTGACCGACACTTCCTTGCCGAGATCGTAAGCGCGCGAATATTGGTCGCTGGCCTTGAGGGCATCGCTGACTGCACCCGCTGCGGCGGCTGCGGGCCCCGTAGCGGCAGCTGGCGCGGTTGCGCCTGGCGCACCCGGGGCACCGGGCGTCGGCGCGGGTTGTGGTGTCGTCAGCGTCGACGCTGGCGGCGGGGTGTTCGACAGCGCGCCGGGGATGCCGCCGGGCGCTTGCCCGCCGTCCTTGCCGTTGCTGGTCCACTGGCCCTGCTCGACACGCAGCGCGCCGGCCTTGTCGTAGCTTTCCTTGGTCGCCTGCGTCTCGTTGAGGTCGACGTCGGCCTGGACTTCGGCGGTGAAATTGCCCGCGCCGACCAACGGGGTCAGCAACTGGACGATCTGCGCACGGTACTTTTCCTCGACGCGGCGCTGGAACGCGATGCGTTCGTCGGTCGCGGCGCTGATCGCGCTTTCGTTCGCGCCCTTGGTGAGCAAGCCGCCCATCTGGTCGACGATCGTGACGTTCTCGGGCTTCATCCCCGGGACCGAGGAGGCGACGAGGTTGACGATCGAGGAGACCTGCGCATCGCCCAGACTGCGTCCGGGCTGGAGCTTGACGATCACCGAGGCGGACGGCGCGGCATTGTCGCGCACGAATACCGAGGCTTCGGGCGTCGCGAGATGGACGCGCGCCTCGGCGATCGCGTCGATTTCCTGGATCGAGCGCGCGAGTTCGGTTTCGCGGGCCTGGCGCAGGCGTTCGCCCTCGACCGCGCGCGACACGCCCATCGGGAGGTTGTCGAGGATCTGGTATCCACCGGGGGCCGCCTTGGGGAGGCCCTGGCCCGCGAGCAGGATGCGCGCGCGGGAGAAGTCTTCCTCGTTGACGGTCACTGCGCCGGTCGAATCGTCGATGTGCGACTTGATGTTGGCGGTGGTCAGCGCGGTGGTGACCGAGCCCTTGTCGGCATCCGACAGACCCGAGAACAGCGTCTTCTGCGTCGGTGTCGCGAGCATCATCCACGCGGCAGCCGCGGTGGCGAGCAGGCCGACGAGCAGCACCATCGGTAAGCTGCGGCGGACCGCAGGTTGCGCGAGCAGGCCCTGCATCTGTGCGAGCGGATTGGCAAAGCGCTCGGGCACGAGCGAGGCGACGGTGGCGGGCAGCTGCGGCTGCGGTGAGGGGGTGAGGGCGTTGCTCATGTCAGACCGGCATGCTCATGATGTCCTTGTAGGCGGACAGGAGTTTGTTGCGGACCTGCAGCGTCGCCTCGAACCCGACGGACGCCTGCTGGCGGGCGAGCATCACCTTGGCGATGTCGACGGTCTCGCCGCGCTCATAACTTTCGCTGAGCTTGGCGGCCTGCGACTGGCCCTGGTTGACGTTCTCCAGTGCGGTTTGCATCGACTGGGCAAAGCTGGCGGGCTTTGTTTCGGTGACCGGTGCCGCGGCCGGCGTCGCGCTGGCCCGGGCAAGCGCTTGGTTGCGTTCGAGAATCTGCGCGCGGAGCGCCATGACGCGGTCGATCCCGCCCGCGCCACCGATGCCACCGACGCTCATGCCGACACCGCGGTGCGGTCATGCGCGCGGATGATGTCGTCGCCTTGTTCTCGCGCCTTGGCCAATCGGTAGCGCAAGGTCCGCTCCGAAATGCCGAGCCGCTTGGCGGTCTCGATCCGGCTGCCGTTGCACGCGGCGAGCGTTTCGCGGATCGCCTGGAATTCGTGCATCTGGACGATGTTGCCGAGCGTCGCGGGAGCCTGCACTTCGGTGACCGCGATCGTCGCGCGCGCGCTGGGGCGGTCGAACACGATGTGCGCGGGCAGGATCGTGTCGCCGCCCGCGAACAGCAGCGCACGCTGGAGGACGTTCTCGAGCTCGCGGACGTTGCCGGGCCAGTCGTGCTGCGCCAGCAGCTCGATCGCCTCGGCGCACGGCCAGGGGATCGTCGTGCGGTTGCCGGCATGCCGCAGGATCAGCGTCGCGACGAGCGCGGGAATGTCCTGCACGCGGTCGGCGAGCGGCTTGGTGGTGAGCGGGAAGACCGACAGGCGATAATAGAGATCGGCGCGGAAGCGGCCCGCGGCGACTTCGTCCTGCAAGTCGCGGTTGGCGCTGGCGATGATGCGGACGTCGATCGGCTGCGGCGTGGTCGCGCCGATCGGAACGATCTCGCGCTCCTGCAACGCGCGGAGCAGCTTCGATTGGAGCAGAAGCGGCATCTCCGCGATCTCGTCGAGCAGCAGCGTGCCGCCGTCGGCCGCACGGAAGAAGCCGTCGCCCCCCGACGAGGCGCCGGTGAACGCCCCCTTCTGGTGGCCGAACAGCAGTGCTTCGAGCATCGTCTCGGGGAGCGCGGCGCAGTTGATCGCGATGAACGGCTTGGCGGCGCGGTTGGACTTCAGGTGGATCGAGCGCGCGAGCACTTCCTTGCCGGTGCCGGTCGGGCCGTTGATCAGCACCGTGATGTCGGCGGCGGCGACGCGATCGGCGAGCGTGTGGAGCGCGAGGCTCTCGGGATCGGCGGCGGTCGGCATGTCTGAATCGGCGAGCAATGCGCGGACGAAGCCTGCGCCGACCGCGGCGTCGGTTTCGTCATAGGAGACATAGGCCGGGCTGCCGTCGCGCGACGGCATGATCATCCGCCCTTCGTTGCCGAGGACGACGGTGCGCGCCGAGACCGGCGGGGTTTCCCCGGCCGCGACGAGGTAGAACTCGCCCGGCGCGCGCTTGCCGTCTTGATACGAGCCGATCGTGAAGCCCTGCGCGCGCAGGCACGAAACCAGCGCGTAATGCTGGCGAAGAATGGCAGCCGATGGAACGATGGATCGCATGGAAATCCCCTTGTCGATTCGGGGAATGGGGGGTCCGTAGTAAATTCCGCGTTAAATCGGGCATCAACCCGGCAATTTTTTTCCGCTTTGCCGCCAGATAGTTGGCGGCACGAACGCGCCGCAGAAAAAAGTGCGCGGCGGCGCTTAAAGCCGGGACGGAACGGTCGTTACCTGGGATGGCGGCTCGGCTCTCCGATAGGGGGCGGCGGGATTGCCGGACCTTCCTGGAGACCATCAATGACCGTTATCGGAACCAACGTCGCCGCGCTCAAGGCGAGCAACTCGTCGAACGCCGCAAACAGCGCGCTGCAGACCAGCATCGAGCGCCTGTCGACCGGCAAGCGCATCAACTCGGCGAAGGACGACGCCGCCGGTCTCGCGATCGCTTCGTCGTTTACGTCGCAGATCAAGGGCCAGAACCAGGCGATCCGCAACGCCAACGACGGCATCGCGTTGTCGCAGACCGCGGACGGTGCCCTGGGCGAAGTGACGAACATCCTGCAGCGTATTCGCGAGCTGGCAGTGCAATCCGCTTCGGGCACGTACACGGGCGACGCAAGCGCCGGTACCCCGGTCGCTGGTGACCGCGACAATCTTCAGGCGGAAGTCACGCAGCTTACTGCCCAGTTGACGGACATTCAGTCCAAGACCAACTTCAACGGTGTCACGCTGCTTGGTAAGGCAGCCGTTACCATCAATATCCAGACGGGCTCGAACGCGACCGACCTCGTCGCGCTTTCGGCTGGCGGCCTGGATCTCGATGCGGCGATCGCCGGGAAGGTCGACAGTTCGGGCCGCGCCTCGTCGCTGCTCTCTACGCTCGATACGGCGTTGCAGACTGTCGCCAAAACCCGCGCATCGCTCGGCGCCGGCCAGAGCCGTCTCTCCTCGGTCGTCAACACTTTGACCTCGAGCGTCGCCAACCTGACCGACGCGAAGAGCCGCATCGAAGACGTCGACTTCTCGACCGAGACGACCAACCTCGCCAAGGCGCAGATCCTCAGCCAGGCGTCGACCGCGCTGCTCGCTCAGGCGAACCAGTCGCAGCAGGGCGTGCTGAAGCTGCTCGGCTAAACCGACCGGTCCCGTCGCCCGTCCCCCTATCCTGGGTGACGGGGCCGACCGGGCCATCCCCTGCCTTTCCTTGTTGGGCAGCACTGCGCGGGGGGCGGTCTCGAACAACCCTGGTGGTCGCGTGCGCGACCGCCGGGGTTTTTTGCGTGTGCCGACTTCGCGTAGATCAGCGCGGGCGCTTGATCTCGAACAGGCTCGGCCAGTTCTTGCCCGTTACGTACAGTCGGTGCGCGACGCGGTCGTAGGCGATGCCGTTGGGGACCGAATCGCGGTCGGCCAGCGCGACCTTGGCGATCAGGGGGGATACGTCGATCACCCCGACCACACGCCCGTTGGCGGGGTCGATCCGCGCGATATACGGCGTCATCCAGATATTGGCGTAGATCTGTCCGTCGACATATTCGAGCTCGTTGAGCTGCTGCACCGGGCGGCCGTTGGCGGTGACGGTGAGGCGCCGCACGACCTTCTGCGTCGACGGGTCGAGGAAGCGCAGCACCGGCGTCCCGTCCGACAGGATGATGTTGCGACCGTCGTCGGTCATCGCCCAGCCTTCGCCGGTGTAGCGGAAGCCGCCGGTGCGCTTGAGGCCCGGGAGGCTCCATTTGAAGCCCTGGCCGCCATGCCAGGTCACGCTGAGCAACTGGTTGCGCCACGCGACGATGCCCTCGCCGAACAGCTGCGGCGCGAGCTTCACGCTCGCCAGCACGCGCCCGGTCTTGAGGTCGACTCGGCGGATGTCGGACTGGCCTTCGCGTCCTGTGCTTTCGTACAGCGTGCCGCGATCGATCAGCAGCCCTTCGGTGAAGGCGCGCGGATCGTGCGGGTAAGTCGCGACGATCTCGGCTTGCGCGACGGGGAGCGGTGCAGGTTGTGCGGGCGCGGGGACGGCTTGCCACGACCAGGCGGCGGCAAGGAGCAGGGAGGCGATCATAAGCTACGAACCAATCGGACGGCGGTTGCGATCCACGGTGGATCGGTGACGACTTGCTGGCGGGTGCCGGGGCCGATCGGTAGCAGATGCAGCCGGGCGCCGTCGTGGCCGATCATTCGGCCGAACAGGAACCGTCCGGCCGGGCGCGGTACCAGCACGTCGCGATTGAGCGCGCGGGTGAACTGGTCGGGGGCCAACCGCTCGCACCAGATCTCGTCCCCGGCGCGGTAATCGCCGATGCTCGCGATGACGGTGACCGCGACATGCTCCGGGGTCGCGACCGGCGGCGCGACGGTCGCGGTGCGGCGCGGGGCATAGGCGCCCTCGGGGTCGAGCACCGCGGCAACCGGAATGTTGGGTTGGTCGGGCAAGCGCACGAGATCGGCGGCGCGCACCCCCAGCGCGTCGGCGATGCGGTTGAGCCAGCCGACCGACACCGTCCGCGTTCCGGTTTCGAGCCGCCCGATCGTCTGCGCGGTGGTTGGCGGCACGCAGGCGCGCGCGACGTCGTCGAGCGTCATGCCCTTGGCACGGCGGACTTCGCGGATGGCGGTGATCATACGCGATTCGTCCTGCCCGAGAAAACCAGATGGGTTTGTCTCTGTCCTACAGACCCGCCCTCATGGCAATCCCGTTGCCGACTCGAAGAGGACCTGGGCGATGCGAGACTTGGTGGAACGCGGCTTCGATGCGCGGGGAATCGTTTCCGGTGAGCGGGACCGGGGCGGGGGGCGTGGGCGGACCGTAACGGTCAACCTCGCAGAGTCCCCGCTCGGTTGGCTGCGCTCGCGCGGACTGGTCGATGCGCGGCAATTCGAGGCTGGGGAGCGGTTGCGAGCGGATTACGAACGCGCCGCGCTCGCGCCGTCGGTGACGATGCGCTGGGCGGCGCGAGTCGATGGCGGCGGCGGCGGTGCGCTCGACCCGACGACCGCGCAAATCGCGGCGAAGCGCCGGTTCGATGCGGCGCTCGATGGGGCCGGGCGGGGCCTTTGCGACGTGCTGTGGCGCGTGATCTGCGCGGGCGAGGGGGTGCCGGACGCTGAACGGGCGCTCGGCTGGCCGCAGCGGAGCGGACGCGTGGTGCTGACGCTCGCGCTGGATCGGCTGGCGGATCATTATGGCCTGGCGTGACGGCGCGTGCCGCTCGCATGGGGCCACGGAAGCGGCTATGGCGGCGGGCATGCAGTTCGACATTCTCAAATGCCACGGTTCGGGCAATGATTTTCCGCTGATCGACGCGCGCGCGATCGACCTGGACGACACCGCTTGGGCGCAGGTCGCAATCGCGCTGGCGGACCGGGCAGGAAGCGTCGGCGGGGACGGGATCCTGCTGCTGGCGAACCGGCAGGATAGCTATCCGTTTGAAATGCGGATGTTCAATTCGGATGGGAGTGAGTCCGAGACGTGCCTCAACGGGTTGCGGTGCGTGGCGCGCGCGGGGTTCGAGGCGCTCGGGATCGCGGCGGCGCGGGTCGGGCTCAAGCAATCCGCGGCGGACGTTTCGCGCGATCCGGCGCTGGCGCCCGGTGTCTTTACCATACGCGAAGTGGCGGGGCCGGCCGATCTCGACGTGACGCGTTGGCCGCTGCAGGCGGGGATGGCACGAATCGTCGATGCGCCGGTGCCGCCGCTCGGCAGCGCCCGGCGCTTTACCGCGGTGGCGATGCCCAATCCGCATCTGGTGACCTTCGTCGGGACGATCGACGAGGCCGAACTCGTTGATTTGGGGACGATGTGCGAAGCGGCGCCCGACTGGCTGCCCAACCGCGCCAACGTCTCGTTCGTCGAGGTGCGCGATACGACGACGCTGTTCGTGCGGACCTTCGAGCGCGGGATCGGGCTGACCGACAGTTGCGGGAGCGCGATGGCGGCATCCACCTTCGCCGCGTGCCTGACCGCGCGGTGCGGCTATGACACGGAGATCACGGTGTTAAATCGGGGCGGCATGGTGCGCTCCGAGGCGAGTGCCGCGGGCATGGTGCGGCTGTCGGGCAATGCGACGTTCGAATGGCGCGGCACGGTCGACGTCGACTTGGCCAGCGCGACCGCCGGGCCGGTGACGATCACGCGCCGCTATGACGATGAAATCGCGGCATGGGAAGCGGTGCGCGCGGGCTTGCGGTGAGGCGAAAGGCGGAAATGTCCGGTTCATCGGGCGGCGCGCCTATAGATGGTTCCACAGGTGGAATGGAGAAGACCCCGATGAATCCTTTCGTTCGCGTCGCGATGCTGCTGATCGGCTCGAGCCTCGCCGTCGCGACCCCCGTTTTGGCGCAGAACCAGGCGGACGAGGCGCGTTTCCAGCAGGCGCAGCAGCGGTTCGACAACGAATGGCGCACGTTCCGCGCCGAATACGACCGATATCAGCAAGCACGCGCGCGCGGCTATCGCAACCCGCGTCCGGCCGCCTACGACGACTCGCGGTACGCCGATCCGGAGTTCGATAATCGCGACGAAGGCAATTACGATCCGTCGCGCTATTACCGCAACGATCCCTCGCGCTATCAGGAGCGCGTGCTTGGTCCGGACGACCGGGTCTATGCCGGGAACGACGGGCGCTATTATTGCAAGCGCAACGACGGGACGACCGGCCTGATCGCGGGCGCGGTCGGCGGGGGTGTGCTCGGCAATGTGATCGACGGCGGGCATTCGCGCGGCGTGGGGACGATCCTCGGTGCACTCGCGGGCGGGCTGGTCGGCAAGTCGGTCGACCAGAACAATGCGCAGGTGCGCTGCCGCTGAGCCTGACGTCCGCGGGGGCCGGGCGACGGATCGCTTGGCCCCCGCGGAACGGCGTTACGCCGTCGCGGTCGCCGCGGCGCCGCGGCGGCGGACCATCCCGCCGATCATCGCGAAGCCGAGCAGCAGCATTGCCCAGGTCGCGGGCTCGGGGACGCTGCCGACCAGCCGGAAGATTTCGCCCCGCGTCTTGGTGAGCAGATAGAGTTCGCCATCGGCATCGCGCCCGAGGCGCAGATCGACGCGGCCGCCCGCGCCGTTGCTCGTTCCGGCGAGCGCCAGCATCGTGGTCGGCATGGCGTCGAGCGTCAGGAACAGTTCGGACAGGGGCGCAGGCGCGCCGTTCACCGCGCCGTCGGGCGAGAAATAGAACAGCCGTCCCGTGACCAGATCGCCCAGCACGACCTTGCCGATCAACTCCGGAATCGCAGTGCCGGCGTAGAGGAACGCGCCGCCGACCCCGGCCAGCGTGTGACCGTCGCGGAAGATCTCCTCATGGTCATATTGCGCGATCGGATCGGCGAAGCGCCCGTCGTTCGCGGGGGTGGCGTAGATGTTGAAGTCCGATCCGCTGGTCCCGCGCGCGAAGGTGCCCTCGCGCAGCGGCCAGCCGTAATTGGCGCCGGCCAGCCCGACGTTGACCTCCTCGATCTGATTCTGGCCGATGTCCGAAATGAGCATCGATCCGGTCGACGGATCGAACGAGAAATTCTGCGGGTTGCGCAGGCCGTAGGCCCAGACCTCGGGGCGCGCATCGGGCTGGTCGGCGAACGGATTGCCCGCCGGGATCGCATAGGTCCGCGGCCCCGCGCCGTCGGGATCGACCGGGTCGATCCGCAGGATCTTGCCGAACGGGCTGGTCAGGCTCTGCGCGCTGTCGAACGGGTCGTTCGCCGCCCCGCCGTCGCCGAACCCGATGTAGAGTTTGCCGTAATCCGTGCTGCCGCTGGCGGCGGCGGGGTTGAACGCGATCGTCCCGGCGCCGTGATCCGAATAGGGCTGTGCCACGCGCAGCACTTCGCGGTTCGAGACGATCGTCGCGCTCGCTGCGTGCGGGTCCGCGACGGTCCATTCGTGGACGATATTCTCGTGATTGTTGGGCGCGCCGCTGACCGCCCAGGTCGCGCGACCCGTCGGGGCGCTGGTGTCCATCGTATAAAAGGTGTCGTAGCCCGGCTTGGCCGCGTCCCGCCCGAAATTGGGATGGAAGGCGAAGCTCATCAGCCCGGTCTGCGTGCTGTTCGCGCTGTTGGAGAAACCGACCCCCTGGCTCCGGATGTCGAACCACGGCTGCGCCGCGCTGCCGCGCGTGTCGGTGACGTAGAGCAGGCCGCGCGTATCGTTGATCATCAACCGGTTCGATCCGTCGCGAACGGGCTGGATCTGCTGGATCCGGACGCTCGACCCGGCTTGTGCGAGCGGGGGGACCGTGAGGAACCGCTGAACGCCGACGGTACGGCCCGGCGGGATCGGGGGAAGCGGATTGACGATCGCGGTCGCGCCGGCTTGCGTGGCGAGGCCAAGCGCGAGGATCCACAGCGAAACTTTCGAAATACGTGTCATGAACGCGACCCCCCGGATAGTGACCACGACGATCAGGGTCTGGTGTGGGCGAGTCAATTTCCCGATTTGGGACGGTGTGCCATAAGTAAACGGATCGGGCTGGAGGTAACGCGTGGGCGGGCTTGCCACCGCACGACCGTTAACCGTAATAAAAAGCGCCGCACGGCATGGGCCGCGCGGCGCTATATCACCGACATCGCCCGAACCGGGCGAGCGTCGCTTAGTCCTTGTCTTCGTCGCCCTCGCCGTCGACCGCGAGCGCTTCTTCCTCGTCTTCGTCGAGCGTCTCGCCGACCGTCTCGACGATCAGGTCGAGCTGGTCGTAGGTCGCGGTATATTCCTCGGTCGCGCCGCCCTCTTCCTCGATCGTGATCGTATAGTCTTCGCCAGACTTGCTGACCGTAAACCCTGCCAATGTCTTCGCCATGATCCGTCTCCCTGAAAGGATAGCCGCCGAACGCCCGGATCTGCAGAACGGTCCAGAGATTCAGGCCGCGACCGAAAGGGAAAACCGTATCTAACCGATCTGGTACATTGTGCTTGACATCGCGACGCTGCTTTGGTACATAACAGGAACGATGAAGAATTGCGCACCGCCGCCGCCGAGTAGACGGGTGGGGTGAGAGGGCGGTGAGGACGGGCCGGGGCGGGGACGCTTTCCGGCCCGTTTGCGTTGGCGCGAACCGGTGGAGACAGCGATGGCCCTTCAACCCGACACCCTACAGGCGGCGCCCGAAGCGACCACGTCGCAAAGCCGGCGGTGGGTCCGCTGGACACCGCTGCGCAAGGGCAAGTTCCTCGATCACCTGGCGATCAGCGGCAACGTCACCGCGTCCGCGGCGGTGGCAGGCGTCCGGGTCAGCGCGGTCTATACCTTGCGGCGGCACGATGCGGCGTTTGCCCGCGACTGGCAGACCGCGATCGAGAACGGGTATCAGTTGCTCGAGACGCTGGTGCTTGGCCACGTCCTGTCCGGCGCGGCGCGCGCGACGGGGATCGAGACGCCGCACGGCACGATCCTCGACATGGACGCCGCGCTGCGCCTGCTCACCGCGTATCGCGGCGGCGCGGCGAAACGCGCCGACAAGGCGGGGCCACCCGAGGCGCGGAGCACGATCGCCGACGCCGATACGGCGATCCTGCGGAAGCTGCGCGCGATCGAGAAACGCCGGGGTGCGGCATGAGCGGCGGCACGCGCCGTGCGCGAAAGGCGGTGCGGCGGAAGAGCGGCACGCGCGCGACGGCGGCGTTGGTCGAGCGAATGCTCGCGCTGTCGGTGGAGGAGCGCGTCGAACTGCTGCGCGGGCTGAGCGCGGCGCACCGCCGCGCGCTCAACGACGCGTGGTTCCTGTGGGCGCATCCGGGGCAGCTCGCGCCGCCCGGCGACTGGCGCGTGTGGCTGATCCGTGCGGGGCGCGGGTTCGGCAAGACGCGCGCGGGGGCGGAATGGGTCAGCGAGATCGCGCGGACGATGCCGGGGGCGCGGATCGCGCTGGTCGGCGCGACGATCGACGACGTGCGGCGCGTGATGATCGAGGGCGAGAGCGGGTTGGTCTCGGTCGCGCGCGGCGATGCGCCGGTCGATTACCGACGCGGCGCGGGCGAGATCGTGTTCGCCTCGGGTGCGCGTGCGGCGATCTTCTCGGCGGCGAGCCCGGAGGCGCTGCGCGGGCCCGAACATCATGCGGCGTGGTGCGACGAGCTTGCCAAGTGGCGCTACGGCGACGCGGCGTGGGACAATCTGATGCTCGGGATGCGGCTGGGGGACAATCCGCGCGTGCTGGTGACGACGACGCCCAGGCCGATCCCGCTGATGCGGCGGGTGATGGCGCTGCGCGACCTCGTCCAGACGGTCGGGCGGACACAGGACAATCCGCATTTGCCGGATGCGTTCATCGCGGCGCTGGAGGACGCGTATGGCGGAACGCGGCTCGCGCGGCAGGAGATTGCGGGCGAATTGATCGAGGAAGCCGAGGGCGCGTTGTGGCGGCGTGCGCAATTCGATGCGTGTCGCGTGGCGGCGGCGCCGGCGCTGGTGCGGACGATCGTCGCGGTCGATCCGCCCGCCGGGACCGACTCGGGGCGGGGGGATGCGTGCGGGATCGTCGCGGTCGCGCTGGGGCGCGACGGGCGGGGCTATGTGCTGGAGGATGCGAGCGTTTCCGGGCTGTCGCCGGAAGGGTGGGCGCAGGCGGTGGCGGCATGCGCGGCGCGGCACGCTGCTGACCGGGTGATCGCGGAGAAGAACCAGGGCGGCAAGATGGTCGAGAGCGTGCTGCTCGCGGCGGACGCGGGGCTGCCGTTGCGGCTGGTCCATGCCGCCGCGGGGAAGGTCGCGCGCGCCGAGCCGGTGTCGATTTTGTACGAGCGCGGGCGGGTGTCACATGTCGGGATGTTCGCCGAGCTGGAGACCGAGCTGTGCGGGATGGTCGTTGGCGGTGGGTATCAGGGGCCGGGGCGGTCTCCGGATCGCGCGGATGCCTTGGTGTGGGCGCTGGGCGAGCTGATGCTTGCGAAGCGCCGGACGGCCAGCGTCCGGGCGCCGTGAGGGGCGGTGCGCCCCAGACCAAAGCAGCCCGAATTGCCGAGGGCACCCCCCTGCAGAAACCATTTCACAAAAGTGCAGCATATGTGTCATCAAACTGCAACAGACCAATATGGGAGACGGAGCGATGATCAGGACCTTGGCTTTGGGTTTGGTTGCAGCGGCGAGCCTGTCGACCGTGGCGGTTGCCGCGCCCCGATCCGCCGACGCGATTCGGTCGGTCGAGGCGAGCGCGCAGGTCGATCCGCGCGATGGCGGCGCGCAGATCGAACTCGCCAACGCTTATGCGCGCGCCGGGCGGAGCGGCGAGGCGGCGACGGTCTATCGCCGCGCGCTGACGCTCGACAATGTGATGCTCGAAACGCGGACCGGCGATGCGATCTGGTCGCATCAGGTCGCGCGGCACATGCTGGCGAGCGCAACGGTGCTCGCCGCACGCTGATCCCCACCGCCGACCGGCGTGGCTTTTTGCCGCGCCGGTCGGTAGGGACGCGAGCCTCCGCCGCCGTCCCGGTATGCGGATGACGGCAGGGAAATAGCGTCCGATGGTACCGCGCGAATTGATCGACACGGCGCAGATCCCCGGTGGGGACGCCATGACGCTGTACCGGCGCGGGGCCGATTTCATGATCGTGGTCGATCGCAACGAATTGATGAGCACGCGGATGAACGGCTCCGAAGAGGCGCTGGGCACGATGGCGTGCGCGCGTGTGTCGAGTGTCGCGGCGCCGCGGGTGCTGATCGGCGGCTACGGCATGGGGTTTACGCTGCGCGCGGTGCTCGGGGTCGTGGGCGTGCGCGCGGAGGTCGTCGTCGCCGAGCTGGTGCCGCAAATCCTGGCGTGGGCGCGCGGGCCGATGGCGGCGGTGGCGGACGGGTGCCTCGACGATCCGCGCGTGCGGGTGTTCGAGGGCGACGTCGCGGAGGCGATCCTGGCGCCCGAGGGTGGCTATGACGCGATCCTGCTGGACGTGGATAACGGCCCGGACGGGCTGGTGCGCGCGGAGAACAACCGCTTGTACGCGCCGCGCGGGCTGTCGGCGGCGCGGGCGGCGTTGCGTCCGGGGGGCGTGCTGGCGATCTGGTCGGCGGCGCCCGATGCGCGCTTCGTCACGCGGCTGAAGGCGGCGGGGTTCCTGGTCGACGAGGTCGCGGTCAAGGCGCGGCAGAACGGCAAGGGGCCGCGCCACGTGATCTGGTTCGCGACGCGGGGGTAAGGGGGCATCGCCTCCGGCGTGCGTTTCCCCCTCCGTTCGCCCTGAGCGCAGTCGAAGGGCCTGCGCTGCGCGTGGGGCTTCGACTGCGCTCAGCCCGAACGGATGGGTAGGCGGCACCTCGTCCCGCCAGTGCGCGTACCGAATGACGGATTGAACAAGCATCGGCGGCGGTGATCGCCGCGCGCCGATCATGGCGCGCGGGCATAGGCTCGCGCCCGCACAGGAGAACATCATGAAATGGTTCGGCTGGAAAGCCGCCGGTCGCGAGGAATCGCGACCGGCGCTCGATCGTGCGCGCTCGCGGTTCGTGAGCGGGTTCGGGGTGGGGGAGGTGCCGCGGTCGTACGAGGCGCAGGTGCGGTCGCTGTATCTCGGCAATGCGATCGCGCAGCGCGCGGTGCGGCTGATTGCGGAGGGGATCGCGGACGCGCCGTTGCTGGGCGCGCCCGAGATCGTCGCGCTGGTCCAGGCGCGATCGGGCGGGCAGGCGTTGTGCGCGAGCGTCGCGGCGCAACTGCTGCTCCACGGCAACGCCTATGTGCAATTGCTGACCGACGCGCGCGGCGACGTGGTCGAGCTGTTCGCGCTGCGGCCCGAGCGGGTGACGGTCGAGCCCGATTCGGCGGGGTGGCCGGTCGCCTATCGCTACGGCGTCGGCGAGCGGTCGGTGCGGTTGGTTGCGGAGGATCCGGCGGGGCGGCCGCAGGTGGTGCATATCAAGGCGTTCCATCCGCTCGACGACCATTACGGGCTCGGCTGCCTGGCGAGCGCGGCGGGGGCGATGGCGCTGCACAATGCCGCGGCGGCGTGGAACACCGCGCTGCTCGACAATGCGGCGCGGCCCTCGGGCGCGCTGGTCTACGATCCGGGCGACGGGTCGAGCCTGTCGCGCGAGCAATTCGAGCGGTTGCGCGGCGAACTCGACGCGGGGTTCGCCGGCGCGCGCAACGCCGGCCGGCCGATGCTGCTCGAGGGCGGGCTCAAGTGGCAACCGCTGAGTCTCACCCCCGCCGACATGGACTTTGCGGGCATGAAGGCGACCGCCGCGCGCGAGATCGCAACCGCCTTCGGGGTGCCGCCGATGCTGCTCGGGCTGCCCGGCGACGCGACCTACGCCAATTACCGCGAGGCGAACCGCGCGTTGTGGCGGCTCGCGATCCTGCCGTTGGCGGGGTCGATCCTGGCGGCGCTGGGGCAGGCGCTCGGCGGGTGGTTCGATACGCCGATGCTGGGCGTCGACCTCGACCGGATCACCGCGCTGGCGGAGGATCGCGAGCGGCTGTGGGGGCAAGTGAGCGCCGCCGATTTCCTGAGTTCCGAGGAGAAACGCGCGATGCTCGGCATCGCGCCAGTTGGTGTGGGAGATGCGTAATGAGTGGTGCATTGCTGGCGCAGTTGATCGCGCAAGGGTCGAGCGAGGGCGCGGACCTGACGACGCTGCGCGCGATCGCGGAGGAAGCGGGCGAGGTGTCCGCCACGCGCGCGCTGGCGCGGCTGGGGTTGGACGATGGCGCGGCGCCCAAGGACATGGCGGAGCTGCGCGAGCTGCTGGGGGCGTGGCGCGACGCGAAGAAGCGCGTGTGGAAGGCGGCTTTGGGGTGGGTCGTGCGGATCGCCGGCGCGCTGTTGTTGACCGGGATCGCGGTGAAGACCGGCTTCTGGGACTGGGTGAAGTGAGTTTGCGGTTCGCAGGCTATGCCGCGGTGTTCGATCGGGTGGATCGCGGCGGCGACGTGATCCGGGCGGGGGCGTTCGATGTGTCCGCACCCGTGCCGTTGCTGTGGCATCACCGGGGGGCGCCGGTCGGCGTGGTCGAGCGGGTCGTGCCCGATTCGCGCGGGTTGCGGGTGATCGGGCGGATCGACGATCCGGCGCTGGCGGGGATGGTGCGCGGCGGGGGCGTTTCGGGGCTTTCGATCGGGTATCGGGTGCGGGCTGGCGTGCGCACGGGCGCGGCGGTGCGCGAGTTGACCGCGCTCGATCTGATCGAGGTGAGCCTGGTCGCGCAGCCGATGCAGCCGCTGGCGCGGGTGCACGCGATTTCGGGCTGAAGCTGCAACACCCCGCCGTCACCGCTCGCCCCAAAAGCTGCCGTCATGCTGAACGTGTTTCAGCATCCACCGTGCGGCGGGCTTGGTCCGGACTCGCTGAGGGCTGGATCCTGAAACGAGTTCAGGATGACGCCGGGGGGGCGGGGGGCGGCTCTCCAAAATTGCAGAATCACAACTTTCTTTGCCCGGCGGCGGTGTCGTCCGGGTGCTTTGGCGTGGGAGAATGACATGACCGATCACACGAT
>NZ_JAPYKK010000027.1 GCF_029623395.1 Sphingomonas echinoides | reverse complement strand
CGTTCGTGGCCGGATCGCCGCCAGTTTCAAGCCGTTTGCTGCAGATCGGTGTCGCTTCGTCGCCCGAAAACCGCAGTTTCGAGCGCGTCGAACGACGCAGCATCGATTGCTGGAAGCGCCCGAGCATACCCGCTCCGGACTCTGCAATACGAATGCTCATCCTATAAGCAAAACCGGGCTGTAGGACATCGTATTTGCGGCCGTCCGCCAAAGGAGATCATATGAAGCCGTTCGAAACAGAGCGCCTCTGCATCCGGAACTTCGAACCGCACGATGCGGCCGATCTCCTCGCCTATCTCCACCAACCGACTTCACACTGCTTCATGGCCCTCGCGCTGGCCGATCTTGACGCGGCACGGTCCGAGGCGCGCGCGCGGAGCAGCAGCAATGATTATCTGGCCATCTGCCTCAAGGATGGCGGGCGGGTGATCGGTGATATCTTCGGGGTCGCGGAACCGTCGGACACAGTGGACCAGTCGGATACGGTTGCGGTCGGTTGGAACCTCAACCCGCACTTCGGCAAGGCCGGATATGCGATCGAGGCGGCGCGAGGGTTGTTTGCAGATCTGTTCTCGGTACGGAACGCGCGGCGTATCTACGCCTATGTCGACGAGGGGAACGCCGCGTCCGAACGGCTGTGCGAGCGACTGGGGATGCGCCAGGAGGGCGTCTTTCGCGAGTATGTGTCGTTTGTGAACGACGCACACGGCAAGCCGGTTTTCGAAAACACCAAACAATATGCGATATTGCGGCATGAATGGGCGCGTGGCGCTGACGCCAGCCGCACCCCCGCCCCATAAAAATGGAAGACGGTGACGGAAGATCAGAAGCTTTTGTCGACTTTCGTTCGGACTGCCGTGTAACGATAGGTCGGAAAGGCAGCATGATGATCGACGAACCGGTACGAGAAGCACGCGGGGCGCGATTGGCCGTCTCCTTGTCGGGGACCAACCTGGCCCGCGCCAGCGACTATAATCAGCGCGTCGTGCTCCAGGCGATCCGGACGAGCACCGAGACGACGCGGGTCGACTTGTCCCGGACGACCGGGCTCACGCCGCCGACGATCGCCAACATCACGCGCAAGTTGATGGACGCAGGTCTGGTCAAGGAAATCGGTCGGCTGCAGGGACCGCGGGGCCAGCCTGCGATCCGCCTGACGATCGAACCGTTGGGGTGCATCGCGATCGGTCTTAACATCGATCGCGACCATCTGACGCTGGTCGCGCTCGACCTTGCGGGGCACGTCCGCGCGCGGATCGCACATACGGTGGCGTTCGCGCTGCCCGAGGATGTGGTCGATTTCGTGACCGGCGCGATCGGGCCGTTGCTGGCGAAGGCCAAGGTCAAACGCGATCGGGTGCTGGGGGTCGGCGTGGCGGTGCCCGACGACCTCGGGCGGATCGCGCTGCCGGGGCGCCCGCAGGCATATAGCCGATGGGCTGGTCTTTCGATCCCTGAGCTGCTCGCGACCGCGTTGCCCTGGCCGGTCCTGGTCGACAACGATGCCGCCGCGGCCGCGATCGGCGAAGCGCAGACCGGCGCAGGACTCTCCTTGTCGAGCTTCTTCTACATCCTGATCAATTCGGGGCTGGGCGGCGGGTTGATGATCGACCGGCATTATGTCGAGGGGGCGAACCGGCGCAGCGCAGAACTCGGGCTGCTTCCCGACGCGACGAGCGCGGTTCCCGGCGCGGTGGTGCAGGATATCGTGTCGGTTTCCGCGCTGCTGCAGTATTTGGCCAATGCCGGGATCGACGGTGCCAGCCTGGGCAATATCGACGAAGCCGACCCTGCGGTTCGCGCCGTGCTCGACCATTGGGTCGAGCTCGCCGCGAAGGCGCTGGTCGCGCCGCTGGTCAACATCAATTGCCTGATCGACCCGCAAGCGATCATCGTGGGGGGGCGGCTGTCCGAGCCGCTGGTCGATGCGCTGATCGAACGGTTGCACGCGCATCTGGGGAACCTGCCGCTGCCCGCGATGGCGCCGATCGTGCGTGCCGGGCTGGGGGAGGATGCCCCCGTGATCGGGGCGGCGTTGCTCCCGTTCCTGGAT
The DNA here is from genome assembly GCF_029623395.1 of Sphingomonas echinoides. Taxonomy (GTDB): domain Bacteria; phylum Pseudomonadota; class Alphaproteobacteria; order Sphingomonadales; family Sphingomonadaceae; genus Sphingomonas; species Sphingomonas echinoides_A. The sequence goes on along the minus strand of NZ_JAPYKK010000027.1, from coordinate 59,637 downwards.
CAGCTCCTGCCGTCCGACGCGACCTTGATGCAGGTCGGTCGCGCGGCGTGACGCTACCCGTATGACTCGTTGCCGTGGTGTTCCGGTCCGGCGCGATCAGCCGGCGGGACGGGGCACCTCGTCCGGGGCGTCGGCTGCCTTCGCGGCAGCATTCGCCGGGCCTGTCACGCGGCGGAAGGCCGTGCTCAGCGCATCGATCGAATAGGGTTTGCGCAGCAACTCGAATTCGCCCGCGCCGTCCTTCGACAAAATCTCGCTATAGCCGCTGGTCAGCAGGATCGGCATCGACGGATGCTGACGCCGGATCTCGCGGGCGAGGTCGATACCGTTCATCCCCGGCATCATCACATCCGAGAAGACGACGTCGAACCGCTCCTCCATCTCCGCCAACCGATCCAGCGCTTCGCGTGCATTGCGTGCGAGCACGATCCGGTGACCGAGATCGTGCAAGGCGCCCACCGCAAAGTCTCCGACTTCGGGATCGTCCTCGACGACGAGGATGTGGAGCGCCATTGCCGCTTCATGGTGGGTTTCATGCTTCGGCGCGACGGTCCGGGGCAGCGTGTGGTTGCGGGGCAGGAAGAGCGTGAAGGCCGCCCCGTTGCCGGGCTCGCTCGTCACGACCACTTCGCCGCCCGACTGTTTGGCAAAACCGAAGACTTGCGACAGACCCAGGCCAGTGCCGTGGCCAATCCCCTTGGAGGTGTAGAAAGGCTCGAAGATTCGATCGAGCAGATCGGGTTCGATCCCGGTCCCGGTATCGGCGATCGTGACCGAGACCCAATCGCCGAACCGCTCCTCATGCCCACGGATCGCGGGGATACGGTCGCCCGGGGCAACCGTGATGGTCAGGCGCCCCTCGCGGGCCATCGCATCGCGTGCATTGACCGCCATGTTGACGATCGCGGTTTCGAACTGGCTGACGTCGGCGTTGGCGAAGCACGGTACGTCCGGGAGATGCAGGTCCACCGTGATGACCGCACCCGCCAGCATTTCCATCATGTCGTTCAGGCCCCGGATGGTAGCGCCGACATCGAAAATCTCGGGAGTCAGCGACGACCGCCGCGCGAAGGCGAGAAGCTGGCTGGTCAGATTGGCCGCGCGATCGGAGGTTTCGGCGATCGCGGCGATATAACGGTCGCGGCGGCTTTCACTGAGATCGGGGCGCCGCAACAGCTCGGTCGACCCGCGGATGACGGTGAGGAGGTTGTTGAAGTCGTGCGCGATCCCGCCGGTCAACTGGCCGAGCGTCTCCATCTTCTGCGCCTGGCGCAATGCCTCGTGGACGCGAGTCAGTTCTTCGGTGCGCTCCGCCACGCGCCGCTCGAGCGTGCTGTTGACGTCCTGCACCGCCGCGAACAGCCGCGCATTGTCGATCGCGATCGCCGCTTGGGCGGCGATCCCGCCGAGCAGGCGTTCGTGTCGTTCGGTGAAGCGCCCCGGCTCGGGATGCCCGAACAGCAATCCGCCGAGCACGTCGCCCGATCGCGAGACGACCGGTGCCGCGATGTAGCTGCGGACCGGCAAATGGCCAAGCGGCATGCCCAGCGAACCGTCCTGACCGTAGCGCGGGTCGGCGACGATGTCGTCCGATCGAAAGACGCCTTCATTCTGGAAGGTCGGCCGGAACACGGCGGTCGAGCGGGGGCGGCCCAGCTTCTCGAAGTCGGCGCGTTCCGCGCCCGACAGCGTGAAGAGGTGCAGGCGCTCCCCGGACTCGTCCATCACATTGTGGAAATACGCGCCGAAACGCGCCCCCGTCAGCGCGACCCCGGCGTCCGTCACCATCTGGACCAGCGTTTCCTGGTCGAGCTCGGCGACCAGCGCCGCCCCGGTGCGATTGAGCGTTTCAAGCGTCTCGGTTTCCGCGATCAGGTTGGTTTCCATCTCGACGGCGGTCGTCACCTCGATCACCGTCGCGAGCAGCCCTGCGGGAACGCCGTCGCCGTCCATCACCGGCGCGTAGCTCAGGTCGAAGAAGATCCGTTCCGGCCGACCGTTCCGGAACAGCGTGATCTCTTGCCGCGAAAAGGTGAGCGAGCGCCCTGCGAGACCCTGTTCGACGATCGCCGCATTGAATGCTGCCGCCTCCGGCCAGGCGTCGACGACGGGAAGACCCAGAATGGCGGGATGGCTGTTCCCGGCGATCTCGGCATAAAGCGCGTTGTAGAGCAGGATCCCGTCGCGACCCCACAGCACTGCCATCGGTAGCGGGGAGTTGAGCATGACCCCGGTGACGACCTGCAGCGGCATCGGCCATGTTTCCAGCGGACCGAGCGGGGTGCGGCTCCAGTCATGCGCCGCGATCAACGCCGCCATGCGGTCACCGCTACGAAGGGAACCCGGCAGGCCGTGCATTGAAAAGGGCTCCGCAAGAGGACGACGGGTGGGACGGGCAGACTTAACCAACGAACGTCGGCGAAGATGCACGCCGGCGGCCTCTAACATCTGCTTTGTACAGAAACCACCGCGAACCCTGCGTCGCGATTATGATGCGGGGTTCCGCGCAGCCCCACCCAAGATCGATATGCCGTTGGACGGAACGTGCGGAGGACATCTAGCCCAGCGCCGCGAACCAGTCCGCATAGGGCGTGGTGCGCGCCATGTGCCGGTTGAGATCGGGGGCGCCGTCGTCCCACCATACCGGGCCGCGCTCGCCGAGCGACCGTTTGGCCTGGTCGACCCGCGCGCGTGCCGCGATTTCGGCGTCGCGGTCGTGCGATCGCAAAGCCGATCCGACGTCGCGACGGGCGGTCATCAGCGCGTCGACCAGCGCCTGGCGATCGGTCTCCGAGAGCGCCGGGTCGCTTTTGCGCCACAGCCGCCCGCGCACCACGAAATAGCGGCCATCGGGGGTCACGGGATAGTCAGCCGCCACCGCGAAGCTCGCTCGCCAGGGTGTTCGCCGCCTCGCGGACGGCAAGCCAGCGCGCGCGTTCGTCGATCGCATCTGAAAGCGCGCGATGGGCGGGGACATGATCGGGCGCGCGAACGTCGGTCAGTGTAAGCAGGGTCTCGACCGTGGTGTCGAGCTCGGCTTCGGGCACCAGCCCGGACAGGATGGCGGTCGCGGTTTCGCGGTGTGCGTCGTCGCTGTCGCGCAGGCGCAGGCTGTGCCGGTCGATACCGGCGGCGCGCAACAGCGCGCTGAGCCATTTGCCGTCCCACGAGGGCGCGCTCGCGAGGAGATCATGCCCCGCCAGGTCCGCGACCATCCGTGCGGCGACAACGGCGTGCGGGGTGCCTTCCGCCAGCAAGGTCGCGTGCGGGATATGGTGGATCGCCTCTGCGGCGGGATCCCAGTCGGTCCATTCGGGGGCGGGCTTGATCAGATAGGTTTCCGATCGTCCGTCCTCGAACACCCAGGCGACCTCGATCGGATAGCTTTTCTTGGCGAGCGACGAGGCTTCGAAATCGAGGAAGACCAGCATCGCATCCGAACGCAGGAGCGGGCGCAAACGTCTCATCCGAACCGTCCCTGAAAAGCGAAAGGCCGCCCCTTACGGGACGGCCTTTCCATTGTCTTGCCTGGTCGGCGGCTCAGATGAGCGCAGCCCCCGTGGTGGAAGCCAGACCCATGAGACGTGCCGCGAACGGCATTGGACAATGAGACATTCGACCACCTCCTTTCAGTTGTTGACGATGACCAGCATGTGGGTGTGGCCATCGCGGCAATCAAGACCCGATTACAACATGTTGCGACGACTCGATCCGCTTGGGTCCGGCATCGGGCGCGTGCCCCGCCACGTCTGTTCCGGGACGATCGCGCATGAGCCAGGCCAATGCCGCGCTTCCACCCAGCAGCAGTGCACCTTCCCAGCCCCGCCCACGCCGCAACAGCGTCAGACCGAGCGTGGCGGCGACCGACGTCTTCCAGCCGGCGCCCTGCGTCGCGATCCCCCCCGCGCCGATCAGGCCGACGGCCGTCGTGCGCGTGTCGCCGGAAGACGTGTCGCGCACAGCCGGCAGATGTGCGTGGCCATCCCCCGCCACATGGTCCGCGGCCCAGGCGCCGCGTTGCCCAAGCGGCGCAGCGGCGTGCGTCGTGTCCCGCGCGGTCTGGTGCTCGATCTCCGCGTTAAGCTCGGCGCCGAACAGCAGGATGTAGCTCGACAGATACAACCACGTCAGCGTCACCACGACCGCGCCGAGCGAGCCGTAGGTCGCGTTGTAATTCCCGAATTGCGCGACGTAGAGGCCGAAGCCGATCGTCAGGATCAGCCACATCACCGCGGCGAACAGCGATCCCGGGGTCAGCCAAATCCAGCGCGCATTCCGGCGCGAGGGGCCGTAGCGGTAGAGGGCGGCCGCGGCAGTCGCGCCGACGATCAGCACGACAACGTAGACCGTGACCTTGCCCGCCACCACGGCGATCTCCGGTGCCCCCGGGAACAGCGCCTGCAAGTAGCCGAGCGCGGTGATCGCCACCATCGCGAGCATCGCGGCGACCACCGCGGCGGCGGTGATCCCGATCGCGAGGAGATTGACGCGGATGAACCCGCGCTTCTCCTCCTCTTCATACGCGACGTTGAGCGCGGTGATGATCGCCCCCGCGCCGTTGCGGGCGCCGAACAGCGCGAGTCCGAGCGCGAGCAGCAGGCCAAACCCCTTCTTGCCGTCCGATGCCTGCACCACCCCCATCAACTGTTCGCCGATCAACCGGGCGACGTCGGCGGGCATGACCGAGGTCAATTGCGTCATGTCGCGCATCACGGTCGCCGGGTCCGCCGCGAGGCCGTAGACCAGCACCGTCGCGCCGAGCAGCGGGACGAGCGCGAGGAAGCCGTAAAATGCGACGCCCGCCGCGATCAGCCCGATATTGTCCGTGCCGGTTTCGGCCCAGGCCCGTTTCAGGATGGCGATCCACGCCGCCCGCGGCATTTGCCACGGGCTTTCCGCCGTATGTCCGTAGTGATCCACTCACGCCCCGCTACTCGCCGCCACCCACCATAAGGCTTGGGATGTGAACCCCCCGATGCGGTCACCGTTCCACGCCGCTGTACCGATCCGCCCGCTCGACTCTGGGAACGCCGGTGGCCAAACCCCGCCGTACGCCGTATTCCGCCTGGATCGATCCAAGGGGAACAGGCGCGTCGTGGGACAGAAGGCATCATGGCTCGCACTGCTGCTCCTCGCCGGATGCGGTCCGCAGCGGACGCCGCCGGCCAAGCTGACGTTCGGCGGCCTGCCGGTGCGCGGGAGCCTTGCGGACGCGCGCGCGGCGGGGTTTACCGACTGCGTCCGACCGGACTGGGACACAATGCGCTGCCGCCGGCACACGGTGATGTTCGCGGGTGCCGGACCGTATGAAGCCGCGGTCGACCTTGTCGGTCACGATGGCAGCGGGGGCTTCGACCAGGTGATCCTGTGGCACACGCAGGATCAATATGCGGTCTACAAGATCACCGACGTGCTCGACCGGACGGGCTGGACCAATTGCAGCACCGGCGATGGCGAGCGCGGCGACCAGATCGTCTATTCGCGCGCCGGGGCGCCCGTGCGGATCTCGATGGACCTGAGCTATTGGGGCAAGCGCCGTCTCAGGCTGCTCCCGATCGGGAACACGCGCGAACGGCGCTGCTGAGCCCGGTCTCTCAGGGGCGCTAGTGATCGGCTGCGGCGTGGACGCCGATCCCCGTCTCCGAGCGCAACCGTTGCTCGGGATAGGCCGCGCGGTCGATCGCCGAGCGCGGTGAGCGGTCGAGCGTCGAGATCAGCCAGATCGCAAGGAATGCGGCGGGGACCGAGAACAACGCGGGCGAGCTGTACGGGAAGATCGCAGCCTCGAAGTGGAACACTGCGACCCAGATCACCGGCGACAGCACGGTCAGCACGAACGCGCTGAGCAGCCCGATCGCGCCGCCCCACGCCGCGCCCTTGGTGGTGCAGCCCTTCCACAGCAGCGACATCACCAGCACCGGGAAATTGCCCGAAGCCGCCAACGCGAAGGCGAGGCTGACCATGAACGCGACATTCTGCTTCTGAAACACGATGCCGAGGATGATCGCGGCGATCCCGAGCAGGATCGTCGTGATCCGCGACACGCGCAGTTCCTTGACCGGATCGGCGTTCCCCTTGCGGATGACGCTTGCGTAGACGTCATGCGAAATCGCCGACGCCGCCGACAGCGTCAGCCCCGCGACCACCGCGAGGATCGTCGCGAAGGCGACCGCCGAGATGAAGCCGAGGAACAGGTTTCCGCCGATCGCGTGCGCCAGATGCATCACCGCCATGTTGTTGCCGCCGCGCAAGGCACCCGCCGCATCGACATACTCGGGGTTGAACGAGATCATCACGATCGCGCCGAAGCCGAGGATGAAGGTCAGCGCGTAGAAATAGCCGATCCACACCGTCGCCCACAGGATCGACTTGCGCGCCTCGCGCGCGTCGGGGACGGTGAAGAAGCGCATCAGGATATGCGGCAGGCCGGCCGTCCCGAGCATCAGCGCGAAGCCGAACGACAAGGCCGAGATCGGATCCTTGATGAACCCGCCCGGCCCCATGATCGCGCGGCCCTTGGCGGCGGCGTCGGCAGGGGAAAGCCCGCTTTCGAGCGCGAGCTTCGTCTTGACCGCGACGGCTCGCGCGAACAGCGCCTCGAGCGAGAAGCCGACGCTGGACATCACCCCGAGCACCAGGAAGGTCGCGCCGCAGAGCAGCATCACCGCCTTGATGATCTGCACCCAGGAGGTCGCGCGCATGCCGCCGAACAGGACATAGACCATCATCAACCCGCCGACGACGATGATCGCGATGAGATAGGGCAGGCCGAACAGCAACTGGATCAACTGCCCCGCGCCGACCATCTGCGCGATCAGGTAGAAGGACACGACGAGCAACGTGCTGACCGCCGAGAAGCTGCGCACCGGCCCCTGCATGAAGCGGTACGACGCGACGTCGGCGAAGGTGAAGCGCCCGAGGTTGCGGAGCTTTTCCGCGACGAGGAACAGCACGATCGGCCAGCCGACGAGGAAGCCGATCGCGTAGATCAGCCCGTCATAGCCATCGTTGAAGATCTGCGAGGTGATGCCGAGGAACGACGCCGCCGAACAATAATCGCCCGCCATCGCGAGGCCGTTCTGGAAGCCGGTGATCCCGCCGCCGGTGTAGAAATCCGACACGGTCCGCGTCCGCCGCGCCGCCGCGCCGGTGATCCACAAGGTGATCGCGACGAACCCGCCGAACATCAGGATCGCGGTCCAGTTGGTCGGTTGGCGCGCGACCGCACCCGCGATCGCGGCATTCGCGCCGGTCGCCCAGCCGAGCAGCGCGAGCAATCCGGCGCAGCGGAACAGGCTGGGCGTCATGCGCCTGCGTCCGCGAGCAGTTCGGCAAGGCGGGCGTCGTAGCTCCCGTTCGCGCGCCACACGTAGACCGCGCAGATCGCGACCGTGCCGACCAGCATCGCCGCGCCGAGCACCACCGCCAGGCTGATCGTCCCGCCGCCGACCGGCTGCGCCATCGACGGCTTGTCGAACGCGATCAGCGAAATGAAGCTGCTGTAGACGATCACGGTGATCGCGGTGAGGATCCACGAGAACCGCTGCCGGTCGCGCACCAACGCGACGTAGCGGGGGTCCGCGGCGATCCGCGCTTCGAGCGCGCTGGCGGTTTGGTTCGGGGCTGGCATGGCGGTATCATCGGGGAGGATGCCGCGGATGGCAACGTCCTGCGCAACGCTTTGATCGGCAGGCCTCTTGATCGTCGCGGCGGGTCATGGTCTGTGATGCCCCAGGCGGGGTTCTCCACCCGAAAGCATCCGCCGATCCATAACCGTCTTCCGTCTGCACAAGGATGCCCGATGCGTTCAAAATCCTGCCTGTTCGTCTTGCTCGCTTCGGTAGCCACGGTCGCGGCGGTCCCTGCGTCGGCCAAGACGGTCGTCGTCACCGCGGCCCACATGCTCGACGTGCTCGGCGGCAAGCGCGTCGACGATGCGCAGATCACGGTGGTCGACGGGCGGATCACTGCCGTGGGCAAGCGCGGCGATGCGATTCCGGCGGGCGCGGAGCGGATCGATCTCGGCAACCGCACCGTGCTCCCCGGGCTGATCGACATGCATGTCCACCTGACCAGCGATCCTACGCTCAGCGGCTATCGCGGGCTCGAATTCACCGACAGTTACTGGACCGTGCTCGGCGTCGCCAATGCGCGTAAGACGCTGGACGCCGGCTTCACCACGGTGCGCAACGTCGGCTCCAGCGATTATGCCGACGTCGGGTTGAAGCAGGGGATCGAGCGCGGTGAGATCCCCGGCCCGCGGATCGTACCTGCGACCTATGCGCTCGGCGTGACCGGCGGGCATTGCGATGCGACCGAATTCCCGCCGTCGATCACCACCGCCGCCCCGCAGATCGCCAACTCGCCCGAGGGCTTCCGCGCGGCGGTCCGCACGATCCGCAAATATGGCGCGCAGGTGGTCAAGGTCTGCATGACCGGGGGCGTGCTTTCCAAGGGCGATTCGGTCGGCGCGCAGCAACTGAGCTATGAGGAGATCAAGGCGATCGTCGACGAGGCAAAAATGCTGGGGATGCGCGTCGCGGTCCACGCGCATGGGACCGAGGGCATCAACGTGGCCCTGCGCGCCGGGGTCGACACGATCGAACATGCCAGCCTTGCCGACGCCACCTCGTTCAAGCTCGCCAAGGAGCATGGCGCGTGGTTCGACATGGATATCTATGACGACGACTATATCCTCGCCGAAGGGGCGAAGAACGGGGTGTTCCAGGAGAGCCTCGACAAGGAACGCGCGGTCGGGCTCAAGCAGCGCCAGACCTTCCGCGCGGCGCATGCCGCGGGGGTGAAGATGCTGTTCGGGACCGATGCGGGGGTCTATCCCAACGGCAACAACGCGCTGCAATTCGCCAAGATGGTCGAATGGGGCATGAGCCCGATGGAAGCGATCCAGTCCGCCACCAGCAGCGCCGCGCAAGCGCTCGACCGCACCGCCGACGTCGGCGCGATCGCGGTGGGGCGCTACGGCGATCTGGTCGCGGTGGATGGCGATCCGCTGGCGGATATCCGGACGCTGGAGCGGGTGGCGTTCGTGATGAAGGGCGGCGTCGTCGTGCGCGGGGGGAGTGTGTCAACGAAGGGCTGATCTTCTCAAGCCCCTCCCCTTCAGGGGAGGGGCTAAGCTGCGTCTCGCGACACCGCGACGACCTCCCCGCACGCCGGAATAAACCGCACCATCGCCTCCAGCGGCTCCCCCGCCTGCCACGCCCGCAGCGCCGCGATCGGGCCGCCGTGCGCGATCACCAGCGTCGTACCCGACGTCGGCAACCGCCCCCATGCCGCTTGCGCGCGCTCGGACAAGTCTTGCCCGGTCTCCCCGCCACCGGGGCGAAACCCCGTCGGATCGGTGACCATCCGGTCCATAAGATCCCCGGTTTCGCGCCAGATCGCGTGCCAAGTCCGCCCCTCCCACGTACCGAAGTCGCGTTCGAGCCATCCGGCATCTGCGCAAACCGTAACCGCCCGCGCGCGCGCGATCATCTCAGCCAGCCGCTGCGTGCGCAGCGCGCCCGAATGGATGATCGCGTCGATCGGATGCCCCGCCAGTTCCCCGGCTAGCGTGCCCGCCATCGCGGTGCCCGCGCGGCTCCACCCCATGTTGGATCGGCCATAGCAGCGCTTGCGCCACGCGAGCGCGACGGGCGGGTGCCGCAGCAGCAGCACCGATGCACTCACGCCGCCATCGCAAGCAGGACGACGAGCTGCCCCATATAGGCCGCGAACCCGAGGCAATCCCCGGTGCTCCCGCCGATCCGCCGCCGCAGGAACCGCGCCAGCCACCACAGGAATATCGCGCCGACGACCAGGCTCGCCGTGACCGGAACGAGGTGCGACACCGCCAGCGGCACGATCCCCGGCACCGCCATCATCAACGCGAGCAACACGCGGTGCGGGGGCACCAGCCCGGCGCGCACCGCCATGCCGTCGCTGCGCACCGGCGCGACGACTCCTGCGAGCAGCACCGCCCACAGCCGCCCCATTGTCGCCGCAGCCACGATCGCCGCAACCGCGACCGGCGCGGGCAATGCCACCATCGCCGCCAGCCGCAACCCCACCGACAGCCCGAGCCCGAGCGTGCCGTACGTGCCGATCCGACTGTCCTTCATGATCCTGAGCGCAGTCTCACCCTGCGCGGTGCCGCCGAACGCATCGCAGAAATCGGCGACCGCATCCTCATGGAACGCGCCGGTCAGCAGTCCCTCGACCATCAGTGCGAGGATCGCCGCGACCAGCGGCGGCCACACCGCCCCCGCGCCCACGAACACCCCCGCCGTCACCAGACCGATCAGCGTCCCCACGATCGGCAACCACGCCATCGCGCGCGCGAGCCCATCCGCCGCCTGCTCCGCCGAAATCCGCGCCAGCACCGGCACCGGCAGCCGCGTCAGGAACTGCAGCGCGAGCAACGGCGGGGCCCAAAGAGGTGCGCGCGTCATGTCAGTCCGCCCGGTCCGCGCCGATCGCGTCGAGCCGCGCGACGTCGGTGAGCAGCGCGGCGGCGGCATCGAGCAACGGCAGCGCGACCAGCGCGCCGCTCGCTTCCCCCAGCCGCATTTCCCATTCGAGGATCGGCGCCAGCCCGAGTGCTGCAAGCGCGGCGGCGTGCCCCGGTTCGGCCGAGCGATGCCCCGCGATCATGCTGCGGACCGTGCTCGGCGCAAGTCGCTCGGCGATCAGCGCGGCAGCGGTCGCGACATAGCCGTCGAGCAGAAGCGTGCACCCGCTTGCCGCGCCCTGCGCGAAGAACCCCGCCATCGCCGCGATCTCATACCCGCAGACCGACGCGATCGCAGCGGTCGCCTCTTCGGCAAGCAGCGGGGCCGCCCGCGCGACCGCCGCCGCGACGACCCGCACCTTGGTCGCGCGCGTCGCGTCATCCGCCCCCGCGCCACGCCCGACCACCGCATCGCCGTCGAGCCCGGTCAGCAGCGCCGTCAGACACGCGGCGGGGGTGGTGTTGCCGATCCCCATCTCGCCAGCGATCAGCAGCGCGGCCCCTTCCGCAACCGCGTGGCCCGCTTCGTCCGCACCGACCTGCCACGCAGCATCGAACTGCGCGCGCGTCAGGGCGGGGCCGTGCGCGAGGCTCGCGCTGCCGTCGCCGATCCGGGCATCGCGGAAGAAGGCGGGCGGATCGACCGGGCGCGGCCCCGCGACGCCGACATCGACCAATCGCAGCGGGCAATCGTTCGCAGCGGCCAGCGCGCTGCTCGTCGCCGCGCCCGCGAGGATCGTGCCGACCATCATCCCCGTCACCGCCGAAGGCCAGGCCGACACGCCGTCCGCGACGCAGCCGTGGTCGCCCGCGAACAGCACGACGCGGCGGGGCCGGGTGCGGGGATCGATCCGCCCCTGCGTCAGCGCGAGCGCAACCGCGATCTCCTCGAGCCGCCCGAGGCTGCGGCGCGGTTTGGCGAGCGCGTCGAGATGCGCCCAGACGGTGTGTTCGTCGATCATCCGGCGTCCTTTGCGATGGTAAGCAGCGCGTCCACGTCGACCACGCGTTCGAGCTCCAAGGCGATCGCGTCGAGCGCGGCGTCGATCGTCTCGCGCCGGTCGAGCCCGTCCGACACTGCGCCGAGGCTCGCGACGAGCCACGCGCGGGCTTCCGGCTGATCGAACAGGCCGTGGACGTAGCAGCCGCCGATCTGCCCGTCGCGCGCAGTCGTCCCGTCATGTGCCCCGTCGTCGAAGCGCAGCAGCGGCGGTGCCGACGGATCCACGGTCGTGACGCCTGCGTGAATTTCGTACCCGGTGAAGCGCGCATCCGCGTCCGCGAACCGCCCGCTGATCGGGCGGGTGCGCTTGTCGGCATGGATCACCGTGTCGATCGGCAGCAGGCCCAATCCCGCCACCGAACCGGCTTCGCCCTCGATCCCGTCGGGGTCGGCGATCGTGTTCCCCAACATCTGATACCCCCCGCAAATCCCGAGCACCCGACCGCCGCGGCGGACATGCGCGGCGAGATCCATGTCCCACCCCTGCGCGCGTAGGAAGGCGAGGTCGGGAATCGTCGCCTTGGTCCCGGGCAGAATGACCAGCGCTGCGTCGCCGGGCAGCGGTTGCCCCGGGGGGATCATCGCGAGCCGGACGCCGGGTTCGTGCGCGAGCGCGTCGAAATCGTCGAAATTGGCGATCCGCGACAGCATCGGCACCGCGATCAGCGGACCCGCGCCGTCGCCGGTATCGCGCCCGAGCGCGACCGCATCCTCCGCCGGAAGCCGCGCCGCGTCCGCCAGCCACGGCACGACGCCGAGGCTGCGCCAGCCAGTGCGCTCCACGATCGCGGCGAGGCCGTCGTCGAACAGCGTCACGTCGCCGCGGAACTTGTTGATCAGGAACCCGCGGATCATCGCGGCATCAGCGGGGTCGATCACCGCCTGCGTGCCGACCAGCGCCGCGATCACGCCGCCGCGGTCGATATCGCCGACCAGCACGACCGGCACGTTTGCCGCGCGCGCGAACCCCATGTTGGCGATGTCGCCGTGGCGCAGGTTGATCTCGGCGGGAGAGCCCGCGCCCTCGACCACGACGATATCGGCGTCTGCGTTGAGCCGGTGATAGGCGGCAAGCACCTCTGGCAATAGCTCGGGTTTGCGCCGCCAGTAATCGCCTGCGCGCATCGTCCCCTGCGCCTTGCCGCGCACGACCAGTTGCGAGGTCCGATCGCTTTGCGGCTTGAGCAGGACCGGGTTCATGTCGACGCTCGCCGGAATCCGTGCGGCAATCGCCTGCAACGCCTGTGCGCGGCCGATCTCGCCGCCATCGGCGGTGACGGCGGCGTTGTTCGACATGTTCTGCGGCTTGAACGGCGCGACCCGCAGCCCGCGATTGGCGAATACGCGGCACAGCCCCGCGACCAGCACCGACTTGCCGACGTCGGACCCGGTCCCCTGCAACATCACGCCAGCCATGCGATTCCCCCGACGATCACCCATAGCAGCACGCACGCGACCCGGTAGATCCGCAACGCGCGCGCCAGATCGCGCGCACCGGGCCGGGGGCCTTGGCCGAGGATCGCACGCATCGCGGGTTGGCGATCATAGCTGACCGGGCCGCCCAGCGTGCACGATAGCGCGCCCGCCATCGCGGCTTCGGGCCAGCCGCCATTGGGCGAGGCATGGTGCCGCGCGTCGCGCAGCATCGTCCGCCAGCCGCCGCGCCCCGCGAGACAGAGCAGCACGCCCGACAAACGTGCCGGGAGCCAGTTGACGCCATCGTCCGCGCGCGCCGCCGCCCAGCCGAACCAGATGTAGCGCGGCGTACGGTGGCCGATCATCGAATCGGCGGTGTTGATCGCCTTCGCCGCGAACAGGCCCGGCAAGCCCAGGAGCAGGAACCAGAAGGCGGGCGCGACGACGCCGTCGCAGAAACTCTCGGCGAGGCTTTCGATCGCGGCGGTGGCGACGCCCGCTTCGTCGAGCGTATCGGTGTCGCGGCCCACGATCATCGCGACCGCATTCCGCGCCCCCGGCAGATCCCCCGCGGCTAGCGGTCGCAGCACGGCACGGACGTGATCGTCGAGACTGCGCTGCGCGAGGCCTGTCGTGCCGACGAGCACGACGATCGCCAGCCCCCAGCCATGACCAGCGACCCGCTCGATCGCGCCGCCGAGGATCGGCGACGCTCCGATCAATACGCCAAGCAACGCGACTCCGCCGACCCGCTGCCGCACCGCGTCGCCGCGGTTCCAGCGCCGCTCGACCGTGTCGATCAGCGCCCCCGCCGCCATCACCGGATGCCACCAGCCTCTCGGATAGCCGAGCGCGGCTTCCGCGATCAGCATCGGGAGCAGCAGCGCGGCATGGTTCACCGCGCGATCGGCAGGATGAAGCGGTGGCCCGCGGGCGTCAGCCCGATCTCGACGTCGACGCCATACGCCTCGGCGATCAGCGGCGCGGTCAGCACGTCCTCGGCAGGCCCCGCGGCGACGACCCTGCCGCCCCGCAGCAGCACCGCATCGTCGGCGACACGCGCGGCGAGATGCAGGTCGTGCAGCACCAGCACGACCCCGCTCCCCGCATCGGCAATGCTGCGCAGCCGGGCGAGCACGTCGAGCTGGTGCCCGGGATCGAGGCTCGCGAGCGGTTCGTCGGCGAGCAGCCATTCCGGCTCCCCCGCCAGCACGCGGGCGAGCAACGCACGACCGCGTTCGCCGCCCGAGAGATGCTCGACGCCCTGGTCGGCGAGCCCGGTCATGTCGGTCGCCGCCAGCGCGCGTGCGACCGCGTCGCGGTCCGTGGCGGTCTCGCCCCAGCGCCCGCGATGCGGCAGGCGTCCAAGCCCCACCAGCGTCGCGACGTCGATGTTCCAGTGCACGTCGGCGGCCTGCGGCAACAGCCCGATCGCGCGCGCGCGGACATGCCGGTCGATCCGCTGGACGTCCTGCCCGTCGAGCGTCGCCGCGCCGTCCTCGGGCTTGCGCAACGCGGCAAGGCAATCGAGCAGCGTGCTCTTGCCCGCGCCGTTCGGCCCGAGCAGCGCGGTCACCCGCCCGCGGCGGAACACGTGGCTGACGGAATCGAGGATGCGCTTGCCGTCCAGCGACAGGCCGATCCCCTCGGCGGCGAGCACGCTCATGCAAGCCTCCTGCGCATGCGGATCAGCAGATACAGGAAGAACGGCCCGCCCAGCATCGACATCGCGATTCCCAGCCGCAATTCGCTCACCGTCGGCGCGAGCCGGACGAGGCTGTCCGCGACCGTCAGCAGCACCGCCCCGCCGAGCGCGGAGGGGAGCAGGATCGCGGACGGCCGGTTCCCCGCGAACGGGCGCACCATATGCGGGACGATCAGCCCGACGAACCCGATGATCCCCGCCGACGCCACCGCCGCGCCGACGCACAACGCAGTCCCCGCGATTACGACAAGCTGCAGTCGCCCCGGATCGACCCCGACCGAACGCGCCGCCTGCTCGCCGAGCGTCAGCGCATCGAGCGACCGCGCGGTGGTCGCGAGCAGGGCCGCGCCTACCACGATCAGCGGCAGCGCGACCTTGATGTCGTCCCAGCTGCGATCGGTCAGCGCGCCCATCAGCCACGTCACGATCTGCGACGAGACGAACGGCGTCGGCGCAAGGCTGATCGCGAGCGCGGTGAGCGATCCGGTGATGCTCGTCAGGATCATGCCTGCGAGCGTGAACAGGATCAGGCTTCCCGATCGCCCCGCGATCAAGGCGAGCAGCGCCATCGTCACCCCGGCCCCCGCGAGCGCGAAGGCGGGCAGCAACCACAATTGCACCGCATAACCGAAATAGAGCGACACGACCGCGCCGAACGCCGCGCCCGACGACACCCCGAACAGTCCGGGATCGGCGAGCGGATTGCGCAGATAGCCCTGCATTACGGCCCCCGACAGGCCGAGCGCACCACCGACGAGCAGCGCCAGCAACGTTCGGGGGAGCCGCAATTCGACGATGATGATCGAACGCGGATCGGCGGCAGTCCACGCATCGAGCGGGACCCAGATCTTGCCCGAGGCGACCGACAGGGCCGCCGCCAGCAGCAGCGCGAGCACCAGCCAGAGCGTGAGCCGGGTCATGCCGCGAACCCGCTGCGCACTTGCCGCAAGCGCGCCATCGCATCGATGATCGTCGGCCCACCACAGTTCATCAGCCGGATCGGGTAGGGCGCGACCGCGATATGCTGCGCCAGCCGCCGCACCGCTGGATGCGACGTCACCCGATCCTCGCCCGTTTCGGCGGCGGCGGTCGACAGCAGCACGCGCGGCGGTTTGGCGATGAGATATTCGAGCGGCAGCACGTCCCATTTCTTGAGGCCATAGGCAGCACTCATGTTGCGGAACCCGCCGCGCCGGAGCAGTTCGTCGGGAAGCGTGCCGCTGCCGGGGACGAGGCCGCCCGACTGCCAGATCAACGCCGATACCGGCGTGGCGCGCGATGGCGTTGCCGCCGCCGCGATCCGCGCGGCCAGCGCCGCGCTGCGCTCGGGATGCCGCACGGCGGCGGCGATGTCGCGCACCTGCGTGATGCTCTCCGCGACGCTCTCGGGCACCTTATACTGCACCAGCGTAATGTGCAGCCGCTTGAGCGCCGCGACGGTCGCGGGTTCGGTATGCGGGCCGGTCAGCACCATGTCGGGGCGCAGCGCGACGACCTCTTCCGCGGTCCCCGAGGTTGCATGGAAGCGATTGGCGATGCCGAGCGGGATCGACGTCGCGCGCGGGTCCTGCGAATAATGGCTGATCCCCGCGATTTGCGCCGGGTCCGCGACGCGCACCAGTACCGCGTCGATACACGGGTTGATCGACACGATCCGCGGCGGGCGCACCGGCGCGGCGGAGGTCAGCAGCGCCGCCGCAAGAGACAGAGCGAGCAATCGGATCAAAACTCGACGCCCTTCTGCGCCTTGAACCCGGCATTGTACGGGTGCTTCACTTCGGTGAAATCGGTGACGAGGTCCGCGATCTCGAGCAATTCGGGCTTCGCGCCGCGCCCGGTGATGCAGATGTGCTTGGTCAGCGGGCGATCCTTCAGAAACGCGACGATCTCGGCGATCGGCAGCGTGTCGTCGCGCAGCACGATGTTGAGTTCGTCGAGGATCACGAATTCGATTGCGGGATCGAGGATCATCGCCTTGGACCGCTCCCAAGCGGCGCGCGCTGCGGCGATGTCGAGTTCGCGGTCCTGCGTGTCCCAGGTGAAGCCTTCGCCCATCACCTCGAACGTCGCGAGATCGGGATAGGCCTCGAAGAAGTTGCGCTCGCCCGTCTCCCACTTGCCCTTCACATATTGCAGGATCGCGACCTTCATCCCCCAGCCGATGCTGCGGATCGCCATCCCGAACGCGGAGGAGGACTTGCCCTTGCCGTTGCCGGTGTGGACGATCAGCAGCCCGCGTTCGAGCGTGCGGCGTGCCTGCATCCGCTCGCGCGCGGCGGCGATGCGTTTGCTGCGCGCGTTGTGGCGGGCGAAATCTTCGGGGGTTTCGGTCGTCATCGGGGGAACTCCTCGAGCGCGGTGGCGAGACGGACGAGACCTGCCGCACCGCGCGGCAGGCCGATGCGCAGCCGGTCGGGCTGGTCGGCGAAGGGACGAGTCAGGATGGCATGATGCGCGAGCGTTTCGAACAGCTTTGTCGCACCGTCGCATGCAATCAGCCGGAACAGCGGCGCGTGGCCGACGACGTCGAGGTTTGCATCGCGCAAGACTTCGTCGAGCAAGCCGCCCGTTTCGGTGATGCGCGCCTGTTGCGCGCGGTGCCAGTGCTGGTCGCGATACGCCGCGGTGCCGATCGCGACCGCCGCGGACGACACCGGCCAGTCGCCGAGTAACGCGCGCAGTCGCGGGGCAAGATCGGTTCCGGCGATGACGAACCCCAGACGCAGACCGGGGAGCCCGTAGAATTTTCCGAACGAACGCAACACGACGAGGCGGTCGTCGGCGTCCGGGCAGAGTCCGGGCGCGGGGTCGGCATAGGCTTCGTCGACCACCACAGTCATCCGTTGCGCCAGCGTGCGCAAAAGCGTGGGATCGGTCACACGCCCGTCCGGGTTGGCCGGGCTGGCGAGGACGAGCAGGTCGGCGTCTCTGACGCCGCGGTGGTCCTGCGCAGGCAGGAGCCCAGAGTTACGCGCGTTCGGTGCGGTACCCTCGGCACCCGCCTGCGCGGGGGAACCGCTCGTTTGTAGGGCCGTGACAGCTTCCGGTGCCACGGCAACCGCGTCAGGCCATGCCGCGAGATGCCCGGCATAGCCCGGCCGCACCACGCACGGTCGCCGCGCAGCGATCACCGGCGCGAGCAGCCGCATCGCAAGGTCGCTGCCCGGAACCGCGACGACCCGCGCCGGATCCGCCACGCCGAACGCCTCCGCCGCGGCGGCCTCGAGCCCTGAGATCGCGTCCGGTTCGGGGAGCTGCTCCCACCCGAGCGGCAAGCCTGCGACCGGCCATGCCCAGGGCGCGATCCCGGTCGACAGGTCGATCCAGTCGTCTCCGCCGAACATCGCACGCGCGGCGTCCACGCGCCCGCCGTGCGCGTGGAACAGGGCAAGATCGCGCGAGCGCAACGCTCAATACGTCAGGCGGACGCCGCCGAAGGCAGCGCGGCCCGGTTGGCCATATTGGTAGATCGTCTGGTATTTCGTATCGAACACGTTCTCGATCCGCCCGAACACTTCGACCTTCTTCGTGACCGGGAAGGACGCGCGCACGTCGCCGAGCACATAACCGTCGAGCCGCCGCGCGTTCGACGCATTGTCGAAACTATCCCCGACCGAGGTCAGCGTCGCCCCCGTCGTCAGGCCGAACGCCCAGCGATAATCGGCGTTGACCGTGATGCTGCTGTCGGGCCGCCGCGCGAGCTTGCGCCCGAAATTGCGGCTGCCGGCGGAGCGGTCGGTCGCGTCGAGATAGGTGTAGCTCGCGCTCACCGTCAGCGCCTCGACCGGACGCAGCAAAAGCGTCAGCTCCACCCCTTGCGCACGAGTCCGTGCGATATTGTCATAGGTGCCGAACGGGCGATCGGCGCAAATCCCCGTGAGCGGCGCGTCGCACGACACGAAGGTGATGAGATCGGTCGAATTGCGATGGAAGTAGGTCGCGCTCGCCTCGACCGCGCCGTTCAGCGCCTTTTGCGTGACCCCGGCGTCCCAGCCGTGCGAGCGTTCCGGGTTCAGCGCCGTGTTCCCGTATTCGCTTTGCAACTGGTAGAGCGTCGGCGCCTTGAAGCCTTCCGAATAGCTCGCGCGCAGCGTGGTCGCGCCGCCATTGGGCGAATAGACGCCGCTGCCCGAAAAGGTCGTCGCGCCGCCGAACACATTGTGGTCGTCATGCCGCACGCCGCCGGTCGCGGTCAGCCCGGTGATCGGGGTGACGGCGAGCTGGCCATAGACGCTGAACAGCCGCGCCCGGCCCCGCGTGACCGGCCCGCCGAAGCTCGATGACGAAAAGCGCGACACTTCCCGCTCCGCGCCAAAGGTCGCGAACACCGCCGAGGTGACGTTCGCGGTGCCCTGATATTCCAGCCGGTCGTTGCGGCCGATCCCGCGGAACGTCTCGGTCGGGTCGCCATCGGGGTCGATGTTGCGGCGGTCGGTGTCGGTATGCGCATAACCGAAGCGATTGTGCAGACGCCCGTCGAACAGCGCGGCGTTGAGCCCGGCATAGCCGACCCATTGTTCGACATCGCCATATTCGCGCGTGTCGCCGAAGGTGAAGTTGGGGGGCGGGAACCCGTCGATGTCGGTCCGGCTGTTGGTATAGAAGCCGCGCAGGTCGACCGAGACGTCGCGGGCCAGCGCGATCCCCAGGCTGCCGTTCGCGGCATAATTGCGGTACCCGTCGCGCTCGGTGCCGGGGGCATAGGCCGAGATCCCGTCGGTGCCGTAATAGCCGCCGCCGAGGCTCGCGGACACCGGCCCGACCTTGCCCGAGACGTTGGCGAAGCCCTGTGCGGTGCCATAGCCGCCGCCCTCGGCACGCGCGTTGATCGCGATCTGCTCGGTCGGCTGGCGGGTGATGAGGTTGACGACGCCGCCGATCGCCTGGCTGCCCCACAGCACCGATTGCGCGCCGCGCAGCACTTCGATCCGCTGGATGTTGCCGATCAGCAGATTGCCGAAATTGAACCCGCCGCCGGGAGCGGAGGGATCGTTGAGCTTGATCCCGTCGATCAGCGCGACGGTCTGGTCGCTGTCCGCGCCGCGGATGCTGACCGAGGTGGTGGTGCCGATCCCGCCGTTGCGCACCACGGTGACGCCGGGCGTCTGGCGCAGCAGGTCGGACACGACGACTGCCTGGCGCTCGGTAATCGTCGCGGTGTCGAGCACCGTGACCGACTGGCCGACGGTATCCGCCGGGCGCGCCGCGCGGTTGGCGGTGACGACGATATCCTGCGATGCAGCGGCGGCTTGCTCCAGCGTGGCGGTGGATTGCGCGCTCTCGGCGAACGCGGGCGCGGCGGCGGCGATGCACGGCAGCAGGATCAGATAGGCACAGGTCTTCACGGTTATTCCCCTTCGCAACAGCTACGGGGGCACGCACGGCGCTATGTCGGAATTCCGCTTTCCGCCCCGCGCACGACCCCAACCACGTCGTCTCACGAGGAAAACCTCGATCGCGCGGCACACCCCGGCCGGACGAAGGACAACCGCGACAGGCAGGTCTCCTGGCTCCCGGGTCGTCGTCTGGCTCGGCCTTCCCGGATCCGGGGATCCAGTGGCACACGAATGGAGCAAGACTCGCCGGTCACAGTTGCGGGGACAGCCCCGGATGACGCACGTGCCCGCGCGCTTCCGGGTTCCCTTTTCATCCCATCTCTGGGAACCTGTCGCATCGGCGCGTCTAGAGCGCGCTTTGGGCGAGGGCAAGATGTGACACGGACGACACTATTCCTGGGCGGCGCCCGCTCGGGCAAGAGCCGCCTCGCGCAGCAGACGGCGGAGGCCTGCGCCGGGCCGCTCGCCTATCTCGCCACTGCCGAGGGCCGCGACGGCGAGATGGCGGACCGGATCGCGCGGCATCGCGCCGACCGGGGGGAGCGCTGGCGGACGGTGGAGTGCCCGCTCGCGCTGCCCGCGGCGATCGCTTCGGTCGAAAGCGGCGCGGTGCTGGTCGATTGCCTGACCCTGTGGCTGTCCAACCTGATGCTTGGCGAGCATGACATCGCGGGCGCGACGGACGATCTGCTGGCTGCCATCGCGGGGAGTCCGTTGCCGATCGTGATCGTGACCAACGAGGTCGGGATGGGGATCGTCCCCGATCATCCGCTTGGTCGCACCTTCCGCGATGCGGCGGGGCGGCTCAACCAGGCGGTCGCGGGGCAGGTCGACGCGAGCTATTTCGTGGCCGCCGGGCTGGTGCTGCCGTTGCAGCGGTATCGGACCTGACGCCGCGGGGCTGGTCTCCGCGGTCCGCAAATGGCATTCCGGTCAAGGGATTGCACGAGGAACGACGATGACGCGATGGATCGACGCGCACCAACACTTCTGGTCGCTGACGACGCCCGGACATGAATGGCCGACGGCGGCCGAAGCGCCGATCCACCGCGATTTCGGGCCGGCAGACCTGATCGCCGCGTGCGACGGGCTTCCGCTGGCGGGAAGCGTCCTGGTCCAGTCGCAACCGACCGATGCCGATACCGACTGGATGCTCGCGCTGGCGGAGCGCACGCCGCTGGTGCGCGCGGTGGTCGGCTGGGTCGACCTTACCGACCCCGCCGCGCCTGATCGCATCGCCACGCTTGCCGGCAACCCGTGGTTGCGCGGGCTGCGCCCGATGCTCCAGTCGATCGATGATACCGACTGGCTGCTGCGCGCGGACCTCGCTCCCGCGATCGCGGCGATGCAGGCGGCGGGGCTGCGGCTGGATGCGCTGGTCCAGCCGCGCCATCTGCCGATGCTCGCGCGGTTCGTGGAGCGCTGGCCCGATCTGCCGATCGTGATCGATCATGCCGCCAAGCCGTTCGCCGCCGCGGGGACGCTCGATCCGTGGCGCGACGACATTGCCGCGCTCGCTGGGCTTGGGGTGCATTGCAAACTGTCCGGGTTGCGGACCGAACAGGCCCCCGGCCAGCCCGCGAGCGACCTCGCGCCTTATGTTGCGCACCTCGTTAATGCGTTCGGGCCGCGGCTGATGTGGGGGAGCGACTGGCCGGTCGTCTTGTTGTCGGGGGATGATTGGCGTCGCTGGCACGACGATGCGCTGCGGATGGCGCGCGCGGCCGGGGCGGACATCGACCGGCTGTTCCACGGTGCGGCGGTGGATTTTTACACGCTGGGGTGAGCCGTCGCCCGACCCCATCCGTTCGCCCTGAGCGCAGTCGAAGGGCCGCTCCCAAGCAAGCCTAGGCTCGGGGGAGACGGGGGCTTCGACTTCGCTCAGCCCGAACGGGGGGGCGAACCCTAGCCCAACGCCGCCTGCTTCTCCGCCGCCAGCGCATCCAGCTCCGCGCGCGTTTTCTTCTCGCTCGCGGTCTTCAACTGCCCGCACGCCGCGTCGATGTCGCGGCCGCGCGGGGTGCGGACCGGGGCGCTGATCCCGGCGTCGAACACGATGTTCGAGAACGCCTTGATCCGCTCCGGCGTCGAGCACTCATAGGGCGCGCCCGGCCACGGGTTGAACGGGATCAGATTGACCTTCGCCGGCAGGTCATAGAATTTCAGCAACCGCACCAGCTCGCGCGCATCCGCGTCGCTGTCGTTCTTGTCCTTGAGCATGACATATTCGAACGTGATCCGCCGCGCGTTGTTCGCGCCCGGATAATCCGCGCACGCCTGCAGCACTTGCTCGAGCTTATACTTGCGGTTGATCGGCACGATCTCGTCGCGGATCTCGTTGGTCACCGCGTGCAAGGACACCGCGAGGTTGACCGAAATCTCCTCGCCCGCGCGTGCCATCAGCGGCACCACGCCCGAGGTCGACAGCGTGATCCGCCGCCGCGACAGGCCGATCCCGTCGCCGTCCATCACGATCTTCAGCCCGTCGCGGACATTGTCGAAATTATAGAGTGGCTCGCCCATCCCCATCATCACGATGTTGGTGAGCATGCGCCCCTCGGGCTGGCTCGGCCATTCGCCCAAAGCATCGCGCGCGAGCATCACCTGCCCGACGATCTCGCCCGGGGTCAGGTTGCGCACCAGCCGCATCGTGCCGGTGTGGCAAAAGCGGCAGTTGAGCGTGCAGCCGACCTGGCTCGACACGCACAGGGTGCCGCGATCCGCATCGGGAATGAACACCATCTCGTAATCGTTGCCGTCGTCGGTCCGCAGCAGCCACTTGCGCGTCCCGTCGGTCGACACCTGCGCCTCGACCACTTGCGGGCGGCTGATCGTGAAGCGCTGTTCGAGCCACGGCTGCATCGTCTTCGAGATGTCGGTCATCAGCGAAAAGTCGGTGACGCCGCGATTGTAGATCCAGTGCCACAATTGCTTGGCGCGCAGCTTCGCCTGCTTGGGGTCGAGCTGCGAGGTCTCGAGCGCCATCTTGAGATCGGGCTTGGACAGCCCGAGCAGATCGATCCGCCCATCGCTGCGCGGCACCAGCGCGCGCGGCACGGGTACGGGGTCGATATGCCCCGGAATGGGCATGGCGTAGGCTGGTGCTGTCTGCATGGGGCTGCACATAGGGGAAAATCGCGGGATTTTCTACTCCCTGTGCGGATGGGGTGTTTCCGGGAGGGGCATGCCCGGGGCCGCATCGCGTGCGAACCTTGTTAGATAGCGGCGTGCTGGGGCGGGAAATCTTGCCGGACGTCGTCAGCCATCGACTAAGCTGTCACATGGCATGGGGATGATTGCGGTCGCGGGTCCAGCTTGTATGATCCTTCGGTCCTGGGCTCGACCCGGCGCCGCTTCCGCCTTGCCCGGAGATTCAAATGTTATCGCCAACCGCGCTCGCCACCGCGTTCGACCGAGTGACGGATTACTGGTCCCCCAAGGTCATTGGCCAGGTCAACGACCAGCTGCTCAAGGCGGCGAAGCTGAAGGGCGAACTCGTCTGGCATGCGCATGACGGACAGGATGAGCTCTTCTACATCGTCAAGGGATCGCTCCGGATCGAGTTCGAGACCGAAGTCGTCGCGCTCGAACAGGGGGATTTCCTGACCGTCCCGAGCGGGGTGCGCCACAACCCCGTCGCGGAGGACGAATGCTGGGTGTTGCTGATCGAGCCCGCTTCGACCTTGCATACCGGCGCGGAAAGGACGTCTCGTACGCGCAGTCTGGAGGAGCAGCTCCGCTAACGGTTCCGGGGCGGCTGGCGATGGCGTCGCTCCGCGCACCAGTCGCCGTTGACCGAACGGCCCCGCTATCCCTTGAGGCACGCCAGCGCCGCCGCATCGATCGCAGTCGCCGCGCCCTTCAGCGCATAGACGTCCGCGAACGGCCCCCCGGCGCGGCTGAGCGTTTCCACGCTCATGCTGCGGCTCGATCGAATCGCGGAGACGATCGCCGCGTCGGCGCGTGCATCGGGTGCCCAGGCGTCGGCGGCGGTCGCGGTCAGGTCGAAGCGGCGCTCGCCGACCGACAATGTCACGCGCGCCTGCGGGTTGCGGTCGCGGCTGAGCCGGACGTGGAGCTGATGGCGTGCGCCCCCGCCGCCCGCGCGCGGCCAGCTGGCGATGCTCGCGAACGGGCGCCAGCGCGATGCGCCGCCCGCGCTGACCGGCTCGGCGATCGCGAAACAGCGGCGGGGGGCGGAATCGCTGAACGCGCCCCAGCGATCGAACACGCCGATCGTCTCGCGCGCACCCGCGACCGCGGGCAGCGCCGCCAGCGCGAGCACCGCCCATCGTGTCCGGTTCACGCTGGCGCGTGCCCGGCGCCGCGATGGAGCACCGTCTCGACGCCGTGCTCGATTTGCACGAGCGAGCCCTGCGGCAAACCAGGCAACGCGGGCGCGCCGTAGCCGGGCAGGTCCGCGCCGCCGGTCATCACCCCGCGCAGCACCCGGCTGGAGATGCCGTGCAGGATCACCAGCCGGTCGCCGGCATCGCCATCGGTATCCGCCAGCCAGCCCGAGACGCGCTCCGCGATCGCGGGATAGTCTTCGCCGTTCGGCGCGGGGTGGAGCAACCCGGTGGCGCGATCGACCACCGTCAGCCCTTCCGCCGCGAGATCCGTATAATAGCGCCCGCCCCAGTCGCCGGTGTCGATTTCGACCAGGCGCGAGTCGGTTCTGGCGGCGTGCCAGTCGAGGTCGAGGTGCTCGGCGATCACCGCGAGCGTCTGTAACGCGCGTCCGGTCGGCGAGGCCCATAGCGTCAGCGCGGGTTTTGGCCCCAATTTTTCGCGTAAGGCGCGCCCCATCTCGTCCGCTTGCGCGAAACCGGCGCGGGTGAGGGGGGTGTGGAGATGCTCGCCCTGCAACCGTCCCGCCGCATTGAAGACCGTTTCACCGTGTCGCGCGATGTAATCGCGGCCACTCCGTGGCGACTTCGCGGCGGTTTGCGACCGCATCTGGGCGTTGGAATCCATGCCCGCGTCTTCAACCCCGTGTGGCCCAAAAGCAACGGATTTCCGTGTTTATCTGAGGTTCATGCAAGCCCGTTTGCGAGCGCCTATCTGAGCCTTCCCCGCCGCCAAGGATGAGACATCGGCGGGCGAACACCATGGAGTACCCCCAATGCGCAAGATCGTCCTCACCGCCGCCACCGCCGTTCTCGGCCTCGGCATGGCAGCCCCCGCACTGGCCCAGGACGGCCCGCCCACGAATTCCCCCGACCGCGCGTTCAACGGCCCGCGCGCCGGCGTTCTGCTCGGCTATGACAAGCTGCAGCCCGGCAGCACCGACGGATCGAGCATCCGCGGCGACCGCGGCGCCGACGGCCTGACGTACGGCGGCGACATCGGCTATGATTTCGATAACGGCAGCCGGATCGTCTACGGTATCGAAGGCGAAGTCACCGGATCGACCAGCAAGGTCACCAACAATCCGGTCGACGCCGCCGCGCTCGGCTATGGCCGCGTCAAGGCGGGTCGCGACCTGTATGTCGGCGCGCGCGTCGGCTACAAGCTGACCCCGGCGACGTTGCTGTACGCCAAGGGCGGCTACACCAACGCGCGGCTCGACCTGACCGCGAACAACGGGACGGTCACCACCGGCGAGCATTTCACGCTGGACGGTTACCGCGTCGGCGCAGGGCTCGAGCAGGCGATCACGCCGCGCACCTATGCCAAGATCGAGTATCGCTATTCGAACTACGGCAATGCGCGTCTTGAGTTCGCGAACGGTGCGAACACCAACAACTTCGGCGTCGACACGGATCGTCACCAGGTCCTGGCCGGAGTCGGCTTCCGCTTCTGATCCGGTCGCTTGCGACGGGAAACGAGACGGCCCACGCCTGATTTAGCTGTGGGTAAGAGGGGTCGGGGCGCTTGCTCCGGCCCCTTTTATGTTTAAGGAAAGGCACACGGCGAATTGCCCCCGGTTGACACCGGAACGGGCTGAAATTGGGGCGGCGGCCCGGGGGAACGGCATGAAGGCGACGATCGAACGCGCAACCTTGTTGAAGGGGCTCAGCCACGTCCAGTCGGTGGTCGAGCGGCGCAACACCATTCCAATCCTGTCCAACGTCCTGATCGAGGCGACCGCCGAAGGTGGCCTCAAGCTGATGGCGACCGATCTGGACTTGCAGATCAACGAGACGATCGCGGCCGCGGTCGACCAGCCCGGCTCGACCACCGTGTCGGCGCACACGCTGTTCGACATCGCGCGCAAGCTGCCCGAGGGCAGCCAGGTCTCGCTGAGCGCGGCCGATGGCAAGATGACGATCATGGCGGGCCGCGCCAAGTTCCAGCTCGGCACGCTGCCGCGCGACGATTTCCCGGTAATCGCGGAGGGTGAACTCCCGGTCAGCTTCGAGCTGCCCGCCGAGACGCTCAAGCAGATCATCGACAAGACGCGCTTCGCGATCTCGACCGAGGAAACGCGCTATTATCTGAACGGCATCTTCTGGCACGTGTCGGAGGATCCGCTCCCCGTGCTCAAGGCCGCCGCGACCGACGGCCACCGCCTCGCCCGCGTGACGATGCCGCGCCCGGATGGCGCCGAATCGATGCCGGACATCATCATTCCGCGCAAATGCATCGCCGAACTGCGCAAATTGCTCGATGAAATCGACGGTTCGGTCGGCGTGTCGATGTCGCCGACCAAGATCCGCTTCGATCTGGGGCAGGCGTTGCTGACCTCCAAGCTGATCGACGGCACCTTCCCGGACTACAGCCGCGTCATCCCGACGGGTAACGACAAGATCCTCAAGATCGACCCGCGCAGCTTCGAGGAAGGCGTCGACCGCGTCTCGACGATCGCGACCGAGAAGACCCGCGCGGTCAAGATGGCGCTCGACCGCGACAAGATCATCCTGTCGGTGAGCTCGCCCGAAAACGGCACCGCGGCGGAGGAAGTCCCGGGCGACTACACCGCGCTCGGCTTCGAGATCGGGTTCAACAGCCGCTATCTGCTCGACATTCTCGGGCAGCTTGATGGCGACACGATCGAGGTTCACCTCGCCGATGCCGCCGCGCCGACGCTGATCCGCGAGAATGACAAGTCGGCCGCGCTGTACGTGCTGATGCCGATGCGAGTCTGATCGGCTGGCAAATCTGACGACGATAGCCTTGTCCGGGGGCGCAGGGGTCCTCGGTGGGGCGATGAATGCGCTGGCCGGCGGGGGCACGTTCGCGACGCTGCCGGCGCTGATCGCGCTGGGGCTTCCTGCGAACACCGCCAATGCGACGTCGAACGTCGCGTTGCTGCCGGGGGCGGCGACCAGCAGCTGGGCGTTCCGCCGCGAGCTTGGGCCGGTCGGCGGAGTCAACGTCTGGCTGCTCGGCGGAATCACCTTCGTCGGCGGGCTGGCCGGAAGTGCGTTGCTAGTGGTGACGCCGACGCGCGTGTTCGACCTGCTCATCCCGTGGCTGTTGCTGATGGCGCTCGTAGTGATCGCTTACGGCAAACGCGCCGCGGACGCGCTCCACGCCCGCGTCACGATCGGGCAGCGGACGCTGATCGTCTCGCAGTCGTTGCTGGGCGTGTATGGCGGCTATTTCGGTGGGGGCGTCGGATTGATGACGACCGCGATCTATGGGTTGCTCGCGGGCGTTTCTCCGCGTGCGCTGTTCGCACCCCGCACGCTGATGCTGGCGATCGCCAATGCCGCCGCCGCGATCGTGTTCATCACGACCGGGCTGGTCAATTGGGCGGCGGCAGTGCCGATGCTGATCGGCGCGGTGTTCGGCGGATGGATCGGCGCGGTGATCGGCAAGCGGCTGTCCCCCGGGCTGGTGCGGGGCTGGACGCTGTTCGTTACCGCCGCCACGACGATCGTGTTCTTCGTCCGCGCCTATTTCTGATTGGGGAGCGTGAGCAGCGCGGCGAGGATCTTGGGGTCGTCGGTCGGATCGATCGCCGCCTTATACGCGGTGCGCATCTTGCCGATCTCGGCGGTCCAGGTCTTGGCGTCGAGCTTGGGCTGAGTCAGCAGCATCTCAGGCGAATGGCAGGCGGTGCAATTCGTGGTGAGGATTTCCGCGCTGGCCGGCAGCGTCACGGTCTCGTCGGGGAGCGTGATCGATTGCGATGCTAGCGCGATCCCGGCGCCGGCGGGATGGCCCGCAGACGGCGCGCGCTGACACGCGCCGAGCAGCAGCAGCGCGACGAGCCAAATACGCGTCATGCCACCACCAAGTGTGCGGTTTCGATGCTGCTTCGCATATAGCCTCCGGGATTCCAGATCGGCGTGGGCTTCTGGCCGGCGCCGCGGGTGTTGGTGGTGCGCACCGCAATGTCGTGGGCACCTCGCGGCAGCCCGGTGAGCGGCATCGACCAGCGGCGGAAGCTGTACGCGCCGTGATCCGGCCCGAGCTGTGCCGCCTTCCAGCTTTGCCCGCGATCGACCGAGACCTCGACCGTGGCGACTCCTGCGTCGCCGCCCATCGCGATCCCGCGAACTTCCTGCGGGGTCGTGCGCGTGAAGAAGGCGCGCGGCGGCATCCGGCCGATCGGGACGGTTGCGAAATCCTTCGCGCCGGGCTGAACGCCCGCGTCGGCGGTCGCGGGGATGCGATACGCCTTTTCCATCCAGAAACCGGTGTCGGGCGTGGTGAGCAGCTCGATCGAATCGAGCGCCTTGATCCAATAGGTCGAGAACCAGCCAGGGACGATCAGCCGCAGCGGGAAACCGTTGAGCAGCGGGAGCGCCGTGCCGTTCATTCCGTAGGCGACGATCACGTCGTCGGTCCGCGCATGGTCGAGCGCGAGCGCCTTGGCGAACTTGGGTGCGTCGCCCGGCGCCTCATCGAGCCCGGAGACCTTCACCTGCACCACGCCCGGCGCGACACCGGCGCGGTCGAGCAGGTCGCGCAGCCGCACGCCGGTCCAGCGCGCATTGCCCATCGCGCCATTGCCCCATTGCGCGCCCGGGACGCGCGGCGCGAACAGACCGCGCGAGTTGCCCGAACACTGGTTGACCGCCGCCACCTCGACCTTGGGCATCGCCTGGATATCGGCGAGTGAGAGCGCCGTCGCGCGCTGGACCGCGCCACCGATCTTGAGCCGGAACGCAGCGGCATCGACCGACAGCGGGATGTCGGCATAATGCCAGCGCACATAGAAGCGGTCGTTCGGGGTGAACGGATCGTCGCCGAGCGCGCCATCGAACGCCGCCATCGGGGTTTCGAGCAGCGGCGCGCGACTACGCTGGAGGATCATGCCCTTCTTGCCGGGGAAGGCATCGGTCAGCGCGCGTTCGCCGGTGCCGTTCGAGAGGCCGAGGTCGACCATTCCCTGCGCCCAGAGCGGTGTGCTGGCGAGCGCGCCGACGCCGAGGCCCCCAAGCGCGAGTGCCGCGCGACGATCGATCGGCTCACCCATGCTGGATCGCCACGGGGACGAACCGCGCCACCTGCTTGCCGACGAGCGAAAGCTGCTCGATCACCGCGGCGTCGCTGGCGCCGCCGTCGTCGTCGAACTTGGTCAGTTGCGTGTTGACCGCGGCGGCGAACGGCGTCGGCCAGCCGCGCAGCGCGTGGACGATCGAGCGCAGCGCCGCGATCGTGCTGCCCGTCGCCTGCCATCCGTAGGCGGTCGCGATCAGCCCGACCGGCATGTCCGCAAGATACGGCCGATGCGGATCGCGCGCGGTTTCCTCGAGCAGGTCGAGCGCGTTCTTGACCACGCCCGAGATGCTGCCGTGATAGCCGGGCGAGGCGATGATGATTGCGGAGGCCTGACGGACGGTCTCGACGAATTCGGTTTCGTCCGGGGTGCGCGTGGTCGCCTTTGGGTCGTAGAGCGGGAGCCGCGCCATGTCCGCGCCGCCGAACATCCGCGTGCGGAATCCCTCGCGGCCCGCCGCGTCCAGCGCGATCCGCAGGGCGCGTTCGGTCGAGGAAACACCGCCGATCGTCCCGCCGATACCGACGACTAGGGGCTGATCGAGAAGGGTTTCGGCCATCGGTTCGGGCTTTCGACAGGGCCGCGGGGCGACCGGAGGCGTCTTCAATAGCCCGACGCACGCTTTGCCTCAATGCTTCGCGGGGTTGGACTGCAGAAGCCGTGCAACATGGCTCGCGCGGCACGGCGCGCCCTGCTAAGCGCCCGGAGATGCTTTTCCCATGCTTGCGCGGTCTGTTCTATACAGGTAACACACTGGTTCGTCCGAATTTCGGGATCTGGTGAGCATGCGCCGTTACCCTTTTGACGCATCCGATCGCATGGACCCGCGGACCCCGCTGGAACTGAAGGACGGTGTGCCGCCGCCCGAGCGGTATTTGCGTGAAGCCCCGTATGAACCGGAGGACGACGGCGACGACCGCGGGTCGCGCTGGCGACGGGTCAATTGGATGCGCTGGATCATGCGCGGGCTTGCCGCGCTGATCGTGCTGTTCGTGCTCGCGGTCGCCTGGCTCGCGGTGACCGCGCCCTTGTCTAAGTCGCTCCAGCCGCCCACGCCGCCCAGCGTCACGCTGCTCGCGGACGACGGCACGCCGATTGCGCGGCGCGGTGCGATCGTCGGTGCGCCGGTGGATGCCGCCAAGCTACCGAAGAACGTCACCAACGCCTTCCTCGCGATCGAGGATCGGCGCTTCCGCTCGCATTGGGGGATCGACCCGCAGGGAATCGCGCGCGCGTTCGTCCATAATCTCCGCTCCAGCGGGCGTGACCAGGGCGGCAGCACGATCACGCAACAGCTCGCGAAGAACGCGTTCCTCGATTCGGATCGCACCGCTGCCCGCAAGATTCGTGAAGTGCTGATCGCCTTCTGGCTCGAGGCGTGGCTGACCAAGGACCAGATCCTGTCGCGCTATCTGTCGACGGTCTATTTCGGCGACAACACGTACGGCCTCAGCGCGGCCGCGAAGCATTATTTCGGGCGGACTCCGCAAAATCTGTCGATCGCGCAAGGGGCGATGCTCGCCGGGTTGGTCAAGGCGCCGTCGCGGCTTGCGCCGACGGTCAATTTGTCGGGCGCGCGGGCCCGCGGTGCGCTGGTGCTGCGCGCGATGGTCGAGGGCGGGTTCCTCGACAAGGACATCGCAGCCGGCGTTCGCCCCGCGCGCCTCGCGACCGACCGCGTCGCGCCGCTCCCCAACGGGACGTATTTCGCGGATTGGGTGCTCCCGGCGGCACGCGATCAGGCGGGTGATCTGGCGCGCGAGAGCAAGGTCCGCACCACGCTCGACCGCCGCTTGCAAAGTGCCGCCGAACGCGCGGTCCGGCGTGCAGGGTTGCGGCAGGCGCAAGTCGCGCTGGTGGCGATGCGGCCGGACGGTCGCGTGGTCGCGATGGTCGGGGGAAAATCCTACGCCGACAGCCCGTTCAACCGCGCGACCCAGGCGATGCGGCAGCCGGGATCGGCGTTCAAGCTGTTCGTCTATCTCGCGGCGATGCGCCACGGCATGACGCCGGATTCGATCGTCGAGGACAAGCCGATCACGATCGCCAACTGGAGCCCGCGCAACTCGGACGGGCGGTATCTCGGCCCGATCACGCTGCGGCAGGCATTCGCGCGCTCGTCCAACGTGGCGGCGGCGCGGATCACGCAGGAAGTCGGCGTCGCGAACGTCATCAAGGCGGCGCGCGACCTCGGCGTCACCACGCCGATCCCGAACGAGGCGACGATCGCGCTCGGCACCGCGAGCATGTCGTTGCTCGAGCTGACCCAGGCCTATGCGGCGGTGGCGGCGGAGCAATATCCGGTCCGCGCGCGCGGGCTCGAGGATCCGCCCGAGCGCGGGATGCTCGCAAGCCTGACCGATCGCCCGCACGCCTTGTCGGGGACGATCCGCGACGAGATGCTCGACCTGCTGTCGGCATCCGCCGAGACGGGGACGGGCCGCGCGGCGGCGCTGTCGGTCAAGACCTATGGCAAGACCGGGACGACGCAGGACAATCGCGACGCGCTGTTCGTTGGGTTCGCCAACGGGTTGGTGGTCGGCGTGTGGGTCGGCAATGACGACAACACCCCCAATGCGGGTCTGTCCGGCGGCGGCGTGCCCGCGCGGGTGTGGCGCGATTTCATGCAGCAGGCGCTGGGGGTGGGCGCAGCGGTGGTGCCCGAGGCGGTGCCCGAAGTGATCGATCCCGACGCCAATGGCTATGACCAGACGATCGAGAATTTCCTCGATCCGGGCAACATTCCACCGGTCGAGGGCGAAATCCCTGGCGTCGGGCGAGTCCGGCTGCGCGACGGGCGGCTCGATTTCGAACCCAGCGGGAACGACGAGCGCGACCGCCGCCGCCGCGACGAGGACGAGGATCGCGCGCCGCAGCGCGACGGCTATGAGGACGAACAATAGGCGCTACTGGCGGAACGGTGCCGTTTTCGGTAGAGGCCATGCTCGCTTTACCCATAAGCGCTTCTTCGGCGACGGTCGGGGCCCAGTCGTGATGGCGGATGTGCCGGAGCTCGGTCCGCGGCACTCCCCGGCCCGTGCTCGGGTCCCGGTCTTCGCCGAAGAAGCGCAGCATCTGCCATCAACGATTCCGGTGTCGGTCACGAACACTCGGCGTTCCAAGGATACCCCATGACCGACCAGAAATGCGGACTCGTTGCCGTCCTCGGCGCTCCCAATGCGGGCAAGTCGACGCTTGTCAACGCGCTCGTTGGGCAAAAGGTCGCGATCGTCAGCCCCAAGGCGCAGACCACGCGCGTGCGGCTGATGGGCGTCGCGATCGAGGGCGACACGCAGTTGCTGCTGGTCGATACGCCCGGCATCTTCGAGCCCAAGCGCCGGTTCGACCGCGCGATGGTGCAGGCGGCGTGGGGCGGCGCGGAAGGCGCGGACGTGCTCGCCCTGGTGGTCGATGCCAAGGGCGGGTTACCGACCAAGGTCACCGACATCGCTACCGCGATCAAGGACCGGCCCGAGCCCAAGTACCTGATCCTCAACAAGGTCGACCTGGCGGACAAGGCGAAGCTGCTGCTCCATGCCGAGCGGCTCAACGGCCTGGTGGCGTTCGACGAGACGTTCTTCGTCAGCGCCTCGACCGGGGACGGGCTGCCTGAGCTCAAGGCGCATCTCGCGGCGCGGATGCCCGCCGAGCCGTGGCACTTTCCCGAGGACCAGGTCTCCGACGCGACCGAGCGCAGCCTCGCGTCCGAAGTCACGCGCGAGCAGATCTTTCTCCAGCTCCACGCCGAACTCCCCTACGCCTCGGCGGTCGAGACCGAGCAATATCTCGAGCGCGAGGACGGTTCGGTCGAGATCCACCAGCAGATCCTGGTAGAACGCCCGACGCAGCGCGCGATTGTGCTCGGCAAGGGCGGCACGCGGATCAAGGAGATCGGCGCGCGCGCGCGGACCGAGCTCAGCAGCATCATGGGCCGGCCGGTGCATCTGTACCTGCACGTCAAGGTCCGCCCGGGCTGGGACGACGAGCGCGACGTGTACCGCGACATGGGGCTCGACTGGGTCGAGTAACCGCGCGCACGCCGGGGATGGCGTGCGCTCAACCGAGCAGCGCGTCGACCCACGCCGGCACGAGCACCCCGGCCGGGCCAAGCTGCGTCTCGTGGAAATAGGCGCTGCCCGCCGACCGCTCGAGATTGAGTTCGACCGTCCTCGCGCCCGCATAGCGCGCACCCTGGACGAACCCTGCGGCGGGATAGACCGCGCCCGACGTTCCGATCGAGACGAACAGGTCGGCTTGCGCCAACGCGCGCTCGATCCGCTCCATTTCATACGGCATCTCGCCGAAGAACACGATGTCGGGCCGGAGCGCGGGCGCGCCGCACGCGGCGCAAGGCGTGCCCGGCGGGAGCGCCTCGGTCCAGGCCACGCGGGCGTCGCACGCCGCGCAGAGGGCCGACCGCAGTTCGCCGTGCATGTGGAGCAACCGTTTCGCCCCGGCGCGTTCGTGGAGATCATCGACGTTCTGCGTCACGATCAGCAACGCGCCGGGCCACGCCGCATCCAGCCGCGCGAGTGCCGTATGCGCTGCGTTCGGCGCAACGTCGGCCAATGCGGCGCGGCGTGCGTCGTAAAATCGATGGACCAGCACCGGATCCGCCGCGAGCGCCTCGGGTGTGCAGACGTCCTCGACGCGGTGTCCTTCCCACAGGCCGCCGGGCCCGCGAAACGTCGCGATTCCGCTTTCGGCGGAGATTCCCGCGCCGGTCAGGACGACGATGTTTCGGATGGAGGTCATGGGGTGAGGATCCGCAAGGGTGTTGTTCGAAAGGGCGTTCGGGGGACGGTTTTCCGGGTTGCGACGATGGACCACCCGCACGCTCTACCGTCTCGCAAATCAGCGGGATGGTCTAGCCGGCATTGGCGCATTCTCGCACCGCAACGGCGCGCTCGTTAAACGCATCGAGCAAGCGTGCGGTGATGCCATCTTCCAGCCATTGTCAGATTTTGGATCGGACTTCGCCGCTTCGAACCACGATGTTTTGCGATCCCTGCATGGCATCTCGCGGGGCGAGGCTCTAGAGGCCGCGGGGGATGCATTTACGGAGCACAGGCGATGACCGCGATCGGCATTATCGGGAGCGCAGGGCGCATGGGGCAAACGCTCGCGGCGGCAGTGCCGGATCTCGGTGCGACGCTCGCGGGCGGGATCGATGCGGGGGGCGATCCGGCGACGCTGGCGCATGACGCGGACGTGCTGATCGATTTCTCCGCGCCCTCCGCGCTGGAGCGCAATCTCGCCGCCGCGCGGTTGACCGGCACCCCGATCCTGATCGGCACGACCGGGCTCAGCCCGACGCATCATGCGCTGGTCGACGCGGCCGCGAGCGAGATCGCGGTGCTGCAGACCGGCAACGTCTCGCTCGGGGTGACGCTGCTCGCCAAGCTGGTGCGCGAGGCGGCGGCGCGGCTTGGCCCGGACTGGGACATCGAGATCGTCGAAATGCATCACCGCCACAAGGTCGATGCGCCGTCGGGAACCGCCTTGCTGCTGGGCGAGGCCGCGGCGGCGGGGCGCGGCGCGCCGCTTGCCGACCTGCGCGTATCGGACCGGGCCGGACTGGTCGGCGCGCGGTCCGAAGGGACGATTGGGTTCGCCTCGCTCCGCGGCGGGTCGGTCGCGGGGGATCACCTCGTCGTGTTCGCGGGCGAGGGAGAGCGCATCGAACTCGGCCACCGCGCGGAAAACCGGGCGATCTTCGCGCGCGGGGCAGTGACCGCGGCGCTGTGGCTCGCGGGGAAGCCGGCGGGCCGCTACCAGATGGAAGAGGTGGTCGGCGTGTGAAGAAAGCCGACGTCGTCGACTTCTACGCGCGGCTGGCGGCGGACAATCCGCACCCCGAGACCGAGCTGGAGGCCGGCAATCCGTTCCAGCTCGTCGTGGCGGTCGCCCTCTCGGCGCAGGCGACCGACGTGGGCGTCAACAAGGCGACGCGGCTGTTGTTCGCGGAGGTGACGACGCCCGAGCAGATGGTGGCGCTCGGCGAGGACGGGCTGAAGGCGCACATCAAGTCGATCGGGCTGTTCAACACCAAGGCGAAGAACGTCATCGCCTTGTCGCAGCAGCTGATCGACGCGCACGGGAGCGTCGTCCCCAACGATCGCGCCGCGCTCGAACAGCTTCCCGGCGTCGGACGCAAGACCGCCAACGTCGTGCTCAACGTCGCGTTCGGCGCGGAGACCTTCGCGGTCGATACGCATATCTTCCGTGTCGGCAATCGCACCGGCCTTGCGCGCGGCAAGACCCCGCTCGCGGTCGAGCTCAAGCTCGACAAGGCGACTCCGCAGCCGTTCCGGTTGCATGCGCATCACTGGCTGATCCTCCACGGCCGCTACGTTTGCAAGGCGCGGACGCCGGAATGCTGGAGATGCGTCGTTGCGGATCTCTGTGCGTTCAAGCCCAAGACGCCCGCGCCCAAAACGGTTACGGAACGGCGTCCCGCCAAGGAGTGATCCATGCGTCGTGTGCTTTCCGCCATCGTCTTGCTGTTTGCGGCGAGCGTCGCCGGCGCCCGCGAGCGGATCCCGGTGGCAACCCCCGCGGGTCCAGCGGTCCCGTGCATTCCGCTGGTACAGATTCGCGAAACCCGCGTGCGCGACGACCGCACGATCGATTTCGTCCTGAACGGCCGCAAGATCTATCGCAACACCTTGCCCTACGCTTGTCCCAGCCTCGGTTTCGAACAGCGCTTCAGCTACGCGACGAGTCTCGGCCAATTGTGTTCCACCGACATCATCAGCGTACTCTATCAGGCGCCCTATCTCACCCAGGGCGCAAGCTGCGGGCTGGGGCAATTCCAGCCGGTGACATTGAGCGCCCGGTGAATCGTCGATCGGGGCTGGCGTCGCGTCGCGCGCTTTGCTAGGCGATGCCTCAGGCACCCGTAGCTCAGCTGGATAGAGCGCTGCCCTCCGAAGGCAGAGGCCACTGGTTCGAATCCAGTCGGGTGCACCACTTCACTCATTTAAGCCTCCTTTTCTAAGGGGTTATCGTTCGCCGTGGCTAACCGTTCGCGAAGGTTAGCCATCAGCATCTCGCCAGCGGCGTCCGAAAGCATCTCTTGCGATGCCGCTTTCGTGTACCGCGCAACCTCGCCATCGGTGGTGTGACCGGTCCAGCTTTTGATTTGCTGGTTGGAGCATCCGGCCTCGGCAAACCGCCGCGCCGCCGCTTTGCGCAGACCGTGCGCGGAGCAGTCGGGCAGGCCCGCCTCGTCACACCACTGGCGCACCTTGTTGCCAAAGCCCTTGCGGCTGTAGGGCGCACCGCGCTCGCTTAACAGGAACACCATGCCGCCCAAGGGAGTGGCCAGGATGGATTCTGCCAGCGGGGGGAGGATGGGAAGCGAGACAGTCGCGCCGGTCTTTTCCTGCGTCACGTGCAAGCGTTTGTTGCGGACGTTCCCCGGCCCCATCACGCGGGCGTCGCCGCCGCGCTGGCCGGTGTAGAGCATCAGGTCGAGCGCGAGCCGTGCATTGCTGCCGACCGGGTGCCGCGCCTCATAGGCCGCGATCTCGTCCTCGGTCCACGTGTGGAAGCCGTTGCCTTCGACCTTGAAGGGGCGGGTGGACGTGACGGGGTTGGTCGTCGTCATACCCAGCCGAACCGCAAAGTTCATTAGCGCAGACAGACGCTTCCGCAGCATGTTTGCGGACGTGCGGTGCGGAAGCACTTCGGCCAGCATCGCCTCGACGTGGCGCGGCTGGAGGTCGCGGACGGGTACGCTGCCGTAACGCTGCCCTTTGCGCGTCCGCTCGCGCCAACGCTCCAGCACGCCACGATAGACGACGCGGGTCCGGTCGCTTGGGTTGAGGAAGTCAGGGGAGCGATAGTAGCGGGAGAGCAGATCGTCGAAGGTGCCCGGCACGACGCGATCCGCCCCTACCTCAATCGCAGGCGCAGCCAGACCAGCCTCACACGCGCGCAGCTCCTCCCGGAATCCTTCGGTGCCGGGCTGGCTCTTGAACGTGTAATGAGCAAAGCCCTTGCGGCGATAGCGGTAGTACGCCTTGCCGTGGCGGCTCTTGTACTCGCTCACATAATCGGGAAGCCAACGCTTCTTCATCCGAACATCCCGTCCAAGACATTGCCGGTGCTGGCGTCTTTTCCGAACTCCACGTAGATCGTACCATCAGGCGCGACACGATAGCCGCTCGGCTTCAGGCCAGCCGCAACCGCGCCGCGCAGGGCGCGGGTAACGTCAGCTTGCTTGAAGGCGGCGGGGCGGCTCATCAGATCCCCAGCACTCGGAACGACTGCACCAGGCGCATATTTCCCGCCGGGGCGTCGCTGCCATCTTCGCGACCATCGAATGCGCGCGCGACGTGCGACAACACGGCCAGCTTGAGAGCAGCCGGCGCGGGCGTGGTCGGATCATAGCCCTCCGCAATCGTCAGGACGTGTTCGGTCGCTGCCGCAATCAGAAGCTGGATCGTGCCGTCCTCATGGGTTTCCTCGTCCTCGGTGAAGCGCAGCCACAGCTTTGCCTCTGCCAGCGTTACGATCGGCCCCACCGTCGGCAGGGCACCATAGGCCGCGATCACGTCGGCGGCGCTTACGTCCGCCCCCAGGCCAAGCGCCAAACGCATTTCCTCGACCGTCACGCGGGCACCTCTGTGGTCTTAGCGCGCGGGTTCCAGCCCTCAATTGCGCGGATTTCGTCAGGGTCCAGAACGCCGGTATCCACCGCGATCTTGTGTGCCGCCCAACGGGTCGCCGGGTCGCCGCGCAGGAAGCCCGACAGATCAAGCTCCAGCTCGTAAGGCCCATTGGTCGGGAACACGGCGCGTGCGAACTCGGCTTCGATCTTGCGCGCCCACGGTGCGAGGCAGAACGTTGCGAACCACAGACCCGCCTGCGCGGCGTTCGTGAAGGTGTTGTTCTCGTATGCCTGAATGATCGGCGGCGGCACCTGAAAGATGCGGCAAATCTCAATCACGCCGAACTTGCGCGTTTCGAGCAGCTCGGCATCCTCCGGGCTGATTTGCGCCGTCGCAAAGGTCATGCCGCCGTCAAGCAGAAGCGTGCGCCCCGCGTTGGCCGTGCCCTCATTGCGAGCCGCCAGTTGCGCCCGCATGGCGTTGCGCTGGTCGACCGTGAGCGTGCCGGGGATCGTGATCGTCCCGGATGGCGACATGCCGTTGCGGGTGAAGCTGCGCGCGAACTCATTCGAGGCGCGCACCCCCTCCACGGTGTCAGCGGCGCGCGACAGGCGCGAGCGGCCCACCAGGCCGTCGTCGGTGCGGTCGCGAAGGTGCAGCACCTCATCGGCCAACAGGCGGCGCATTTTGCCGCGTCCGTCGCCAACGTCATACGCAAGCCGTCCGCTGGCGAGATACTGGACCGTGACCATGCCCCACGGAATCCAGTTGAACCCCGCGAGCTGGCCATTGCCGCCGCGCACGATCTCCGCCAGCCCGTTGCCAGTCAGCAGCGCGGACGCGATCAGGTGGTCGATAAAGTCCGGCCATGACATCGTTGCCGATACACCGTTGCGGGTCAGGCGGCGCACGGGATGCGTCATGGCCTCGGTGCGGTTGCCGTCCTTGTCGATCAGATAGACCAGCGCGGGGATGCTCGAGAGCGCCGAACTGATAGCCGTCGTGCAAGCGAGGATCGATGCGAGGTTCTCCGCCGCACGTGCCGACATGGCGCCGGGGTAGCCGATGCCGGGCGCGATCGCGTTCCAGCTTGCGTCCGTGGCGTCGTTGCGACGCTCCAGGCCAGCGAATGCGGCAATGCGTTGGATCATGCCCATGCGCCAAGCTCCGCCATGATGAGACGACGACGGCGGGCATCCTGCGCGCCATTGGCGACATAGGCGGCACGAAGCGCGATCTCGGTTTCGGGATAGGCGGGCCATGCCGACACAACGCTGATTTCGCGCAGGCCAACCGCGTTCAAGGTGCGGCGCTCGCCGTTCCAGCTTTCCCCGCCCTTGGGCACGGTGAAGCCGAACGACATGCCCCCCAGATCGCCACGCTCGGCCAGCGCCAGCGCGTCGCGGCCCGCCTGCGTGTCCGGCAGGTCGAGCGAGAACGACAGGCCCCGCGTGTCTTCGGACAGGCGCAGGGTGCCGGAGCGCGTGCGCCCCAACACCTTGCCCGTGTCATGGTCGAGCAGCGCCAGCACGTCGCCAGCGAGCGCAGACCGGAAAGCGCCGGGCGCGATCGTCTCCACGAAGGTTCCGATCCGCGCCTCGGCGTTGAAGGTGGCGGCATAGCCCTCAAGGCGTCGGCCACTGGCCCGAACCTCGGTAGCGTGCCGCCGCTCAAGGGTGCCGCCGTGCATCAGGCCACCGTCACGCCGGTTGCCTTGACGAAGCTGGCGGGACGGCGAACGCCGAAGTCCACCGTCGCCATAGCGCGGATCAGGATATTGCCCTTGCTGTAGGCCGTCTCGGCATACGGGTTCACCAGAATGTCGAGCTGCGACCAGATGCCGATGAGGAAGTCCGACCAGTCGCCATAGACCAGGCCGTGCTTGTTCGCGGTCGGGTTGAGCGTGTTGGGCACCTGATTCGAGAACTGGACCGGTTCGCCGTGGAAGATCTCGGCAAGCGGGATCGGGTGGCCGGTCGTGTCCTTGGTCTTCGCCGCCGCCGCCTTGACGCCATTGGTCGACACGAAGCCGCGCGACGTGCCGACGTTGGCGATATCCGCCGCCGCCATCATGTTCGCCGTGGTGATGAACAGGTCGGTGTCATACGCCACGGAGCCGATACCAGCGGTGTTGAGGATGCCGGTCGGCTGCGCGTTGGTGCCCGAACCATTGATCGCGG
This sequence comes from Sphingomonas echinoides, assembly GCF_029623395.1. Taxonomy (GTDB): domain Bacteria; phylum Pseudomonadota; class Alphaproteobacteria; order Sphingomonadales; family Sphingomonadaceae; genus Sphingomonas; species Sphingomonas echinoides_A. Next base: position 19,472 of record NZ_JAPYKK010000027.1, on the reverse strand, counting down.
CACGGTCGATCTCCAGCGCGATATTGCGCGAAAGCATCTGGCGCACCAGCGCGTCAGCGGCGGGGCTGGACTGCATCAGCAACTGCCGCGACAACTCGGTGATCGCGCCGACATGGTGCGGCGAGAGCGTCAGGCTGTCCGCGGTGAAATTGCCATACGGCAGCGCGACGTTTTCCGCGACCCAGCCAACAGCAGGCGAGCCGGTTTCACGCGGGATCACGACGTTGCCGGTCAGGCCGGTCAGGACGGTCGCGCCCATCGCCTGCATGACGGTCGAGTTGGTCAGCGCCGACGTGAACAGATCGGGGCGGAAGCTGGTCGGCACGATTGCCGCGCTTGTGCCCGTCACCTGCGCGTCGCGGCGCTCGAAAAGCTCGGTCGCGATGTAGACGCCCTTCGCTTTGCTGCCAGCGCGTTCCTCCAGAAACGCCTGTTCGCGCTCGACCTTGGCCCGATCGCAGGGTGCGCCCATCGCATAGCAAATGGTTTCGGTGATCGACTGCGCGCGGATTTCGGGTGCGGCATCGCCGTGCAACGTCGTACCGGGATCGGAGCGGTCAGCGGCGTCAAGAGCGCGAGCGCGCTCCAGTTTGCCATTGAGCGTGCGCAGTTCATTCTCGGCAACGGTGAACGCTTCGGCGTTGTCGGAGGCGTCTGCCTCCTTCATGCGTGAGTACGCTGCCGCCCGCTGTTCGATTAGATCGCTCGTCTTCATTGTTCGTCCTCAGTTTGGCCGGGAGCCGAAGCCCCCGGCACGGTGAAAGCCGTCTGTCTCGCGACGATGGTTAGGTGCCGATCGGGGGTACGCGCGTAGCCACCCCTCCCGATCGGCGATGCCCAGGCGCGGGCGATTAGGGGTGGTGTCTGGTTCACTCGGGCGACTTCACGCCGGCGAGCTTGTATTCCATGCCGTCGTCGCCTTCGTATTCGCGACGGAACAAGTTGCGGAGGATCTCAACGCCGGTCTTGTGGATGCTGAACGAACGTTTTGCCCATCCGCCCATGCTTGGCGACGTGAAAAAGGGCACATAGCCAACGACGACTTTCCCGTTGCAAACCACTTCGCCGTCAAGATTTGCCGTGTATCCTGCGGGCACGACGGACAACGTAAGGGTAGCTGCGGCCCATTCTGGGTAGTCCAAACATGCTCCGAAAACTTGTGCAAGCGTTTCGTCGCCGCCGTCGAAACCATCGCCCGATTGTACGGGCAGCGTCATGAAGTTGCGCGCAACAGCGGGTGCATCGGCAACGTTTTCCGCAAACGCAACGGCCGCGATCAAGCCCAGCAGTTGGCCCCCATCGATCTTCTTCACGTCGCGCCCGACCGACTTAGGGAATATCCCTGCCGAGACGAGCGCGCGCGCGAATTGGTTCACGCGGTTCCGGGGCGTGCCGGTGACGTAGCTCACGTCGTTGATTGATTGCGCGACAGTCTGCACTACGTCCTCCGACCTTGTAACGTAGGTTTAGCAAACCGAAAACCAAACCGCAACCGTTAAATGACGGGGCTTAAAATCCCGTCCATCCTGGCGCACAATTCGTTCAGCGTTTCACCAAGCCCGGCGAGAGCGTCGGACATATCGGCCGAATTGCTAGTGTCACATGCGAGGATCGTGGCCATTGAACCGGCTTGATCGAAGCGACGAAGAAGCGTCCCGAGCGCTTCGCGTTCGTCAGCGGTCACAGCTCGTTCTCCGTCTCGCGACCGTCGTGCTCGTGGTCGTCGTCCGCGAGCGGGCAGCCGGGTCCGTAGCCGCCGTGGTACATGAACTCGTCTTCGCCCATGCTGCCGTCCAGCTCGTCGCCGTTCGCTTCCAGATCGGGGTCGCCGCCAAGGTCATCCATGAAAGCGATCAGACCCTCGATCGTGTCGCCAATCTCGCGAGCGGCCCGCCTACGTCCCAGGGCGCCTGGAAGGTCGAAAAGTGGCATCGCCGTGCCAGCGTTGATTATGCGCAGATCAAGCATTCCGCGCCTCCCGATGGATCGGCATCAGGTCCGAATGAATCGATTGCAGACGGTTATCGATCAATTCGTACTGGTTGAGCGCAGCGTGCAGCAGGTTTTCGCCATGCGGGCCACCGGCAGATACCAGATCGACTGCGACCCAGATCAGGGATTTGAGGGTGTCGAGCTCGCCAGTGAGTTGATCGATACGAGACAGGTCGAAGTCGGCAAAATTGGGTGCGCGCGTCGGCGCGCCCGTGATAGGGGCGTCTGTAGCCATGATCGTTCTCCGAGAACGGTTGCGGTTAGAGCCGGGCGGAAGGTGGTGCTTTCGTTCGGCTCGAATATCTGCTAGCGTTTATTAATTATGATCGCAATACCTGCTAGCAGAAAAAGAGGCCGGCCACGGGTCGGTAGCGTAAACATCGGCGTGCGTTTGCCGCCAGAATGCCTGGCGGCACTTGACCACTGGATTGACGAACAACAACCAAAGCCGTCGAGACCTGAAGGTATACGCATGATAATTTTGCAGTATTTGGAATCTAATAACAGTGAGTAGCTGGTTAAATTCGTTCATCACTCTCGTCAGTACATTTCTAGGTGGATACTTAGTTCTTAAGGGCCAGCAGGCGACACGGGTATTTCAGGCCGAGCGCGACGATCGCCAATTACTAAGAGATAGCGCTCAATCAGTATTTGAAGAAATATCGTCGATCCGTGATCGACAATTTCCATCTGTACTCAGTGTTGTTCAGCACTTTAACGAAGAAAACAGAGACATTCGGGGTGAGATTTTGCCGTTTCCAAAAATAGCAAAACTTAAGTCTCTACTAGCGGTTTACTTTCCGTCAATACTTCAAACACTTGTTGACTTTGAGGAACAGAGCAATAATGGCGTTGATGAAAAAAAGTTGGATTTTAAAGAAATAGGTAAGACGGAAAAGTACGTGGTGACCAGACTGGTAATACGGTCATCAGAATTGACCGATGCACTCAATCAAATTGAAATACAATTACTTCAGCACATAGCTGATATGCCTATTCTTGTTCGAAAACGCAAAGGGCTGCTACATCGAGTTTTTCTGTTCTTAGACTAAACCCAAGCCAACCCCGCCCCCTTGTAAACCGCCGGCCCCTCGTCGGTAGCCGCCAGCCCGCAAGCCATGATCGCACTCACGATGCCGTCGATGCGGTCCAGTGACTTATTTTTTGCGGGCTTCCGGTTGCCGCTAGGGTCAGTCTCGATCACGACGTTGCCCGCCTGCCATTTCAGAATTGGCGAAGCGTTGTGCATCATCCGCCGCTCCAGAACCGCGCGCTCGAACGTGTCCACTGCCGCCGCATAGGTGCGGAAGCCCGGCACGAACTCGACCAGGGGAAGCTCGATCCCCTCATCCGACAGCAGCTTATTCAGATCCTCGAACCGCCAGCGGTCGAACGCGATGCCTTGCACGTCGTACCGAGAGCGAATGTCCGCAAGCTGCAGCGCAATTGCTGTGCGATCGGTAGCGCGGCCCACGGTCGTCTGGATCCAGCCATCCGCCGCCCACCGGTCATAGGGCACCCGGTCCCGCTCCACGCGCTCCCCGATCGTGTCGAAGGGTACGAAATGCCAGACCAGGAGCTTGCCAGCGTCCGGGAACCACAGCGCCAGCGCGGTCAAATCGCGCGTGCTGGACAGGTCCAATCCGCCATAGCAGCGTTGCCCCTCCAGCTCGGTTACGTCGAACGGCTCGGCATTCGCTTCCCAGTCGACAGGGTTGAGGAATCGGCCCTCCGCCGCAATCCGCTGGTTGAGGTTGAGCAGCCGGAACGCCGGTTCGAACGACGGCGAGCGCATCGCCATTGCCGCCGCGTCCGCGAACTCCGCTTCGTTGAGGAACGCCCCCAACGCTGGATTTGCCGCCGCCCAGGCTTCGGGATCGTCCAGCGCGCAGTCCTTGGGCGCGGCATGGCACTGAATATAGACCGAGGGGGCCGGTTCGGCGTCGAGCATCTCGCTCCAGAAATGGTGGTCGTCCGCCGCCTGCGTGGAAATGGTGACGCCAAGCGCGTGCCGCCGCTTCGCCATGCCGGTGCGCAGGTTGTCCCACAGCTCGCGCGAGCGCCATTGCGCCACCTCGTCCGCGATCCAGAACGACGGTGCCAGGCCGTGCGCCTTGCGGGCGTCGGAGGTGAGCGCTCGCCAGATCGAGTTGCTTTCGTGGTCGGTGATTTCCTTGAACTGGTCGCGGATATTCACCCGCGCGGCCATCCACGGGACCGCGTAAATGTAGGCGCAGGTCATGCGGTACAGGACGCTTGCCTGTTCGCGATCGAGCGCCGCCGCGTAGCATTCGCCGTAAGGCTCCAGCATCGGCCCCAGCAGGTGCCCGAGCGACAGACCCGCCAACAGGCCCGACTTGCCGTTGCCGCGCGCCACGCTCAACCCAGCCAGGCGCACGGTGCGCTCGCCCTCGGTTTCAGCGTACACCCCGCGCACGAATTGCTCCTGAAACGCGATCACTTCCATCGTCTCGCCAGCGAGCAGGCCGGACACGATCGGGAGCGTACCGAGGAACGCCAGCATCCGGTCAGCGGCGGGCATTCCTGCCTTTTCCCAAGGATGACTAGCCGATGCGACGGCACGCGCTCCTACGGCTTTGAGACGGCCGGATCCGGGTCCACGCGCGCCCATTATAGGTTTCCTTTTGCAACTAACTGATTGTTTGTCCCCAGAGCGGTCCTATTCTCCCCAGCTCCGAGCGATTTTCCTCCCCACGGGTGCGAAGGGTCGAGCGGGTTGCCGTTGGCATCGCAGCCCTTGCGCGGCTGGATCGCCCGCTTCGTGCGTACCGCGCCCGCCTCGCTGCCCCGCGCAGTCTTCGCACTGTGGCACCCGGCGCACATGCTGTTCAGCCCGTCCAGGCCGGGGAATGCAGGGCCACCAGCACTGATAGGCACGCGATGATCGACCGTGTTCGCCGCCTCGATCCTGCCCGCTGTGGTGCAGGGTTCGCACATGGGGGAAACGTCTAGCTTTGCCCGGCGCAGCACGCGCCAAGCTACCGTATTGTAGGGCCATGCGGCCATTAACACTTCCTTTACCATAAGAGTTTATGAAGAATGAACCAAGGCTTCCAAGCCTGATATCAGTCGATCATTTCGAAGGTTGATTGCTACCGTTGAGGTGCGTCATGAACTTCTTCCACCGATTGAACTTCCCTGCTGCACAGTCCGCAGCCTATTCTATGGTCAGTCAGTACGGGGTGGATGCCGCGTTCGTTGCTCAGCGCGAAGTCGATGCCAAGATTAGGGGAGGAGACCTTGATGGCGCCCTCAAGATTGATCAGGTTCGCCGCGAGCTTTTGGATCTCATCGTAGAGATAGAACCTCCCGCGCATTACTGATTCTCCAGATGCTTGGCGAGACGGCGCAAGTCGCGCTCGATCTCGCTGCGGTTTTCGAAGTAGCGTTCGGGATTGCTCCAGTCGGGGCGGAGCTGGCCAAGGCGGCGGGCAATGTCCGCGATGCGGGGCGTCGGACTCACTCTTCCGACTCCCAGATCACATCATCATCAGAGGGCGCGGCGGCCCCATTGGCCGCGCCCGTTATATCTTTAGATATAGAGTATGTGCGGGGGGTGGTTCGGGCCTGTGGTTCGGGGTGGCTCGGGACCAGTGCGCGGGGAACGTTCGGGGTGGTGGTTCGGGGTAGCTCGGGGGCCTCCCGAATGACCGTAACATCACGCCCTTTTCCGGTGTTTCGATAGGTGTGCGATTCGATTGCGCCGATCGCGAACAGGCGTTCCATCGCCGACTTGAACTGTGCGCTTTTAAGCCCCTTGGCCTGTGCCATGCCCTCGAACTGCTTGGGCGCGTAAGACGGCCCCACAGATGGCCCCACGGCCCGTCCGTCACCCTGTTTGGCACGCTCGCGAAGGCAATCGAGGAAGATGCCGTTCTCGCGTGCAGCCTTCGACGCAACGGCCAACTGCTCGCGCTGATCGTCCGGCAGATCAGCATCGCGCACCAGTGCGAAGTCATGCCAACGGAACGCCAGATCCTCCCCAGCCCGCGCATAGTTGGCCTTCCCCAGCGACATACGCCGGGCGTCCGCGTCGCCCTCTTCGGACCGTTCAAGCAGCACCTGAGAACGGACCGCGTTAAGCCATGCCGTCGACCCTGAGTAGCTATCGCCGCTCTTGTTCCGGTGCGCGACCAACAGGATCGTCACGCCCAGGTCGCCACAAAGCTGGTAGAGCAGATTGATAAACGCCGTCACCTGACCGCGATCGTTCTCGTTGCCCGCGAACAGATGCGCCACGTTATCCAGCGTCACCAGCTTCGCGCCGGTCTTCTGGATCGTCGCGCGCAGCAGGGCATAGGCGGCGGTAGAGCGCAGCCGTCCGTCTTGCTCGAACGTGGCGAGCTCGTTGTTCATGCGACCGCGCAGACTGACGATGTGGAGCCGCCCAGCGAGGTCACTGAGGGTGGTGCCGATCGTCTGCGCGATCTTGGCGAGCCGCCAATGGTTCTCCCGGTTGTCATCCTCCGCCGTAATGTAGAGCGCCGGGCCGGGCGTCACGCTCATGCCCAGGAACTGCCGCCCCGCCGCCGCGCATGCGCTAAGCTGGAGCGCCAGCGTGGACTTGTTCGTGCCGCCGTCGCCCGTGATGATCACGACGTCATCACGCGGGATGAAAGGGGCCATGACGAACGCCTTGGCCACTGGCGTGGTGGTCGCCCATTGCTCCAGGTCGGCAAGCTCAAACGTCTCAGGCGCCGGCGGCGGTGCGGTTGGGGAAATGTCCCCCGCCGCGTCCCAGTTGCTGTTCCATTCGTGCGCGGGGGCGACGTCGAGATGCGCCCAAGGATCTTCGATCTCACGATCCATCATGGTTGCCCCCAGGGCCGCGAACCTCAAGCGCCGTCGCCGCCATCATCAGGCGCACCAAGCTCTTGTGGACCGTCTCGAGCTGGTCGAGCGGCATCGCGGCGAATGCATACACCGATGCGATCGACCCGATCGTTGCGAGGATCTGCGCAGCGTCCCAAGTGGCCGTGCGCTGGGCCGCCATCGACTTGTCGCGCAGGTAGAGGATGCGGCACCGCAGATCCCGAGTGGCTTCGTCAATGCCCGGCATGAAGTGCGAGACGGTCGCGGCGTAGCGGACGATATTCGCTGGCGCGTTCATGCCTGCACCCCCCACCGAGGGAACAGCGTGCCCACTATCCGAACGCGGTTCGTCGTGGTATATTCCGCGTTGCCTTGGGAAAGGTATGCATTGCTTGCGCTCGATCCGGTTGCCGCCAGATCGGGCGCTTTGCAATTCAGGCCCGGAGAGGGGGCGAAAGAGTTAGCCTTCAGAACCCGGACACGGCGGATCTCCGTGGGTACGTTATAGCGGGTTAGCCCGCGTAAGACGTTGTTTCGACTGGAATGTGTTACCCCAGTCGGGTGCACCATTTCTTAGATCATCGACGCTTGATAGCGGTTTTGCGCATGCTCTGTCGCAAGACAGGCGCGCTTGGCGCGCGTGCGTCCGACCTAGGCCGCGCTGGGCAAACACGAAAATTGCGAAACGCGGTGGACAGGGTAGAGCGGACGGAATGCTGACGCGCCTCGTCCTCACCAATTTCCGCAACCATACTGCAAGGGCAATCCCGCTCGGGCCGGGGTTCGTCGTGCTGACGGGCGAGAATGGCGCGGGCAAGACCAACATCCTGGAAGCGGTTTCGCTGTTGGCGCCGGGGCGAGGGTTGCGCCGCGCCCCGCTCGGCGAAATGGCGCGGCAGGACGGTCCCGGCGGCTTCGGGATCGCGGCCGACCTTGGTGGCGACGTTGCGATCGCGACGGGTACGCAGGCGAGTGCGCCCGAGCGACGGATCGTGCGGGTACAGGGCAGCGCGGTTGCCGCCACGCATCTCGCCGAGTGGCTGACGGTCCTCTGGCTCACGCCTGCGATGGACCGGCTGTTCGTCGAACCGGCCGGGGAACGGCGACGTTTTCTCGATCGGCTGACGCTGGCGCTCAGCCCCGGGCATGCGGTCCATGCCAATCGCTACGAAGCCGCGATGCGCGCGCGCAACCGGTTGCTGGGGGAGGATGGGCGACCCGATCGCGAGTGGCTGAGCGCGCTGGAGGCGCAGATGGCCGAGCATGGCAGCGCGATCGACCTGGCGCGGCGCGATACCGTGGCGGCGCTTGGGGCGCGGTTGGTGGAGCAACCCGACGGACCGTTCGCCCGCGCCGGGCTGGCGCTGACGGGCTGGACCGGGGGCGGCGAGACGCTGGCGGTCGATCTCGCGCAGAGCCGCGGACGCGATGCCGCCGCCGGGCGTGCGCTGGTCGGCCCGCATCGCAGCGATCTGTCCGTGATGCATCTGGGGAAGGCGCAGGCCGCCGCGTTGTGCTCGACCGGGGAGCAGAAGGCCTTGCTGCTGGGGCTGATCCTGGGGCACGCCGAATTGGTCGCCGAGCGCACCGGAATGGCGCCGATCCTCCTGCTCGACGAGGTTGCGGCGCATCTGGACCCCGTGCGCCGCGCGGCGTTGTTCGAGCGGCTCGACGGGATCGGGCAAGTGTGGATGACCGGAACCGAGGACGCGCTGTTCGCCGACCTTGGTGGCGCAGCGATGCGTCTCACGCTGGGCCAGACGCTTGGCTGAACCGGTGCTGTCGGTGGAACGCATCGTCCCCGACGCGCGCGCGCTTTTCTGTGGTCGGGCATGGCGAGGCCGATCCGGTTGCGCCCGACACCACGCCGCCGGGGATGCGACAGAGCCGCCGCGTCGAAGTGACGTTGCTGGGGCAACGCGCGGATCGCTTCATGCGCTACGCCTTGGGTCACCCCGGCGCGGGCCGGGGTGACCGCGTCCCGTTCGTAGCTGGACGGGCGTACCCATTTCGCTTCCGTTTTCGTGCCTGAATCCCTATAGGCTTGGCATGGCTGAAGACCCCAATACCAACGACTACGGCGCTGACTCGATCAAGGTGCTGAAAGGCCTCGACGCAGTCCGCAAGCGCCCCGGCATGTACATCGGCGATACCGACGACGGCTCCGGCCTCCACCACATGGTGTTCGAGGTGTCCGACAATGCGATCGATGAGGCGCTCGCCGGGCATTGCGACCGGATCGACATCACGCTCAACGCCGATGGATCGGTTTCGGTCGAGGATAACGGGCGCGGGATTCCGACCGGCATCCACACCGAGGAAGGCGTCAGCGCCGCCGAAGTGATCATGACCCAGCTTCACGCGGGCGGGAAGTTCGAGAACACCTCGAACGACAACGCCTACAAGGTGTCGGGCGGTCTGCACGGCGTCGGCGTTTCGGTGGTCAACGCGCTGAGCGAATGGCTCGACCTGACGATCTTCCGCGACGAGCAGGAGCATTACATGCGCTTCGCGTTCGGCGATGCGGTCGCACCGCTCAAGATCGTCGGCCCTGCGCCGGGCAAGAAGGGGACGCGCGTCACCTTCTTCCCGTCGCCCGCCACGTTTAAGATCACCGAATTCGATTTCGAGAAGCTCGAGCATCGCTATCGCGAGCTTGCGTTCCTCAACTCGGGCGTGCGGTTGTTCCTCAACGACGCGCGGCATGAGGACGTGAAGACGGTCGAGCTCTATTACGAGGGCGGGATCGCCGCGTTCGTGAAATATCTCGATCGCAACAAGGCCGCGCTGATGCCCGAGCCGGTCGCGATCAGCGGCACGCGCGACGACGTCACGATCGACGTCGCGCTCGAGTGGAACGATTCGTATTACGAGAACGTCCTCGCCTTCACCAACAACATCCCGCAGCGCGACGGCGGCACGCACATGGCCGCCTTCCGCGCGGCGATGACGCGGACGCTCAACAATTATGCCGAGAAATCGGGCATGTTGAAGAAGGAGAAGGTCAGCCTCACCGGCGACGACATGCGCGAGGGGCTCACCGCGATCGTCTCGGTCAAGCTGCCCGACCCCAAGTTCAGCAGCCAGACCAAGGACAAGCTCGTTTCGTCCGAAGTGCGCCAGCCGCTCGAATCGCTGATGGCGGACAAGCTTGCCGAATGGCTCGAGGAAAACCCGGCGCACGGCAAGGCGATCGTCCTCAAGATCATCGACGCCGCCGCCGCGCGCGAAGCTGCCAAGAAGGCGCGCGAGTTGACCCGGCGCAAGGGCGTGATGGACATCGCGTCGCTCCCGGGCAAGCTGGCGGATTGCCAGGAGCGTGATCCGGCGAAGTCCGAGCTGTTCCTGGTCGAGGGTGACTCGGCGGGCGGGTCGGCCAAGCAGGGGCGTGACCGCCACTTTCAGGCGATTCTCCCCTTGCGCGGCAAGATCCTCAACGTCGAGCGCGCGCGGTTCGACCGGATGCTGTCGTCGAAGGAAATCGGCACGCTGATCCAGGCGATGGGCACCGGAATCGGGCGCGACGACTTCAACGTCGAAAAGCTGCGCTACCACAAGATCGTCATCATGACCGACGCAGACGTCGATGGCGCGCATATCCGCACGTTGTTGCTGACGTTTTTCTACCGCCAGATGCCGGAAATCATCACCAAGGGGCATCTCTACATCGCGCAGCCGCCGCTGTACAAAGCGACGCGTGGGCGGTCCGAAGTGTATCTGAAGGACGATGCCGCGCTCGACGAATATCTGGTCGAGAATGGCGTCGCGAGCGTCGTGCTCGAGGGCGCGCAGGGGTCGCGTTCGGGCGCGGACCTGCGCACGCTGGTCGATCATGCGCGGCGGATGCGGACGCTGATGCGCTTCGTGCCGCGGCGCTATGACCCGACGATCGTCGAGGCGCTCGCGATGGGTGGCGCGCTCGATCCGGCGCTCGATCTGGACGCACGGCGTGAGCGCGTGGTGCAGGTCGTGCGCGGCCTCGACGCGGCGGATCAGGACGCGCGCTGGTCGGCGACGCTCGCCGAGGACGGCGGGTTCCATGTCAAGCGCGTGTGGCGCGGCGTGACCGATCACCACGTCATCGAGGCAGCGTTCCTCGGCTCAGCGGAGGCCCGCAAGCTCCATACGCTCGCGGTGGAACAGGCCGAGGCGTTCGTCGATACCGCGCGACTCGTTTCGAACAAGGCAGCCGCGGCGGCACAGGCGGAAGCCGATGCGGCTGCGGACGAAGCCGAGGCGACCGCGCCCGAGGGTGGCCGTGCCGGCGCGCCTGCAACGGTGAGCAAGGGTTCGACGATGGTTGCGCGCCCGTCGCAACTGCTCGATGCGATCCTGACCGCCGGGCGCAAGGGGCTGGCGATCCAGCGGTACAAGGGGCTGGGCGAGATGAATGCGGAGCAATTGTGGGAAACTACGCTCGATCCGCAGAACCGCTCGATGCTCCGCGTCGAGGTCGACCAGGCGGATGTCGCGGACGAGATCTTTACGCGCCTGATGGGCGACGTGGTCGAGCCGCGCCGCGAGTTCATCCAGGAGAATGCGCTGAGCGTCGCCAACCTCGACGTTTAAGCGAATGGGGAACGGGCGGGATGCGTCGAGCAAGACGCATCCCGCGCTTCGTGACTAATCGGTCGGGTGGCGTTCGCCGTCGAGCTCGGTTGCTTCCCGCACGACCGCGATATTGTCGCCAGTGTCGCGCATCTCATATAGCTTGCCGCGCGCGTTCTGGAACGGGCGGTGCAGCACCATCATCAGCGTCCCGTCGAACCGGCGGAAGACCATGCCGTGCCCGCTATCGGCGCGTACCAGCGGTGGCAATTGTTCCCATGGTCCCTCGATCGAACCGCTGCGCGAGCGCGCGATGCTCTGGACATAGCCGTTGGCGTCGTAGCTCGACCACAGCATCAGCAGCGTGCCGGTGCGCGTGCGGATCAGCTCGGGGCCGTCGGTCACGTAATTCGTCTCGGCCTTGCGCGGGACCCAGGGCGCATCGGACGCCTTGAACAGCAGCCGCGGCGGTCCGGCGGCGCGCAGGGTGTCGTCGAGCGGAATCGCCTCGATCGTGCCGTCACCGACCTGCACCCATTCGTGCGCGTAGACGAGCCACGGCTTGCCCGCGGGATCGCCATAGAGCGTCCCGTCGAGCGACATCCGGCTCTTGTCGACCAGCGGTTCGCCGTTGCGCACGAGCGTGAACGGACCGGTCAGCGCATTGCTCACCGCGAGCAGCGTGCTCCGTCGGACCGGGCGGCGCTGGTCGGTCGCGGGGATCGGCGCGGAATCGTTGTAGAAGGTCGCGAAGAGATACCAGCGTCCGTGCCAGCGATGCACCTCGGGTGCCCAGGCGCCGTCGTTCGCCCACAGGCCCTTGGGCAGCGTGAACACGACGCGCGGCTTGGTCCAGGCCTTCAGGTCACGGCTGGTGTACGCCATGATCCCGACGTCTGCGCTGCCGGTCATGCGGCGATCGTTCTTGGTGTAGAGATAATAGGTGCCGCTTTTCCGGTCGGCGACAATCCAGGGATCGTGGAGCGGCATGTTGGGCATGCGCAGCGTGGCAGGTTTGGCGGTAGGGGCAGGGGCGGGGGCGCGCGGCCCGGCGACCGCAGGCGCAATCGCAAGCAGCGCAGCGAGCGCCGTCAGCGTCCGGTGGCGCATGGCGTCTTCTGGGTGCTTCGTGTGAGCAGCAGCGTCGCAATTGCGCGGGCCGGAACGGTGGTCCCGATGACGCAGCTGGCCGTGTGGCTCCGGTCGGTCAGCACCATCTGCGTATGCCATCCGCGGGGGAGGGTCAGCGCGCGCGGGTTGATCCCGCCGTTGACATGGACGAGCACGAGCGTCCGTCCATCGGGGGACAGCGCGCCTGCGGTGTCGAGATCGTCGACGGGCACGAGCCGGTAGCCGGGTCGGATGTAGCGGCTGAACTGCGCCATCGCCCAATATTTGCGCGTCACGTGAATGTCGTGCGGCCCGGCGGCGGGCACGCGCAGATCGGCCTTCACAAGCCCCCAGTTCGAACCCGGCCCGGACAATGCGGTATTCTCGGTGGCCTGCCAGAAGACCCAGGCGGCGGGTTCGAGCCGCTTCAGGTCGAGGACGACATGCTCGGCAAAGGCGAGCGCGGAGGGCATGCCTTCAAAATCCTGCGGGTCTTTGTCGAGCGGGGTATCGTTCTCGCTCATCCACAGCTTGATTCCCGAAGCGCGCGCGACGTCGCGCACCCCGGTCTGGTTGACCGTGCCGTAGCTGTGGACGTTGAGCTGCCCGACCCGCGCGCGGGTTGCCACGGGGTAGGCGGCCCAGTCCTGCAGGAACAGGTGCGAATTCGTCTCGTCGGGTGCTGCAATGACGGTCGCGAGGCCACGCGCCTTCAGCGCCGCATCCGTCGCGTCGATCATCATCGCCTGGCGCGCGGGCGACCAATGGGCGCCTTCCTGCGTGTTCTTGGCGAACCAATAATCCGTGTTCGGCTCGTTGACGGGGGAGAGCGTGCGGAAGGTGATTCCGTGGCGATGCTGCAGCTCGTCCACGACGCGCGCCATGTAATCGGCGAAGGGGCGTTCGTATCCGGGGCGGAGATTGTCGTCCGTGCCCTTTTCCGCACCCGAGACACGCCCCGATACGGTCATGAACCAGGGGGGCGAATTCGAGAAAGCCTCGAAGATCGGCTCGCGCACGCGGACACGGATCGCATCCAGCCACCACCGCTGGTTCGCGTCCTGCGACCAGTCCCACATCGCCGCGTCATCCGCGCGCCACCAGTCGCGACCGGTGGCACCTGACGGTTGCCGCCAGAAGCCGGGAATCGCGGCGCCCGGTCGCAGATAGGCCGGTGTGTCCGCCGCGTTGCCGCCGCCGATATTATAGCGCGCGATCGTCCAGCCAAGCCCGTCCGTACCGTAGAACAGGTCGGCAAGGCGTGCGCGATCGGCTTCGGGCCAGCCGCCGGTAACGTGCGCGAACCAGGCGAGCGCGGTGCCCCAGCCTTCGAACACCGTGGACGGACGCTCGACCGCCGGACGGATCGTGACCGATACCGTCCGCTCCTGCGCTACCGCCGAAGTGGCGAGGCATAAGGCAGCAATGCAGGCGGCGAAACGGCTGGAGCGTGGCCGCCTCATTCCACGAAGGGTTCGACGACCGTCGTCCGCCCGCGCAGGAAGATGTCGGCGACCAGCCGGAGCGGGCTGACATCGACATCGGAGACACCCGCATGGACGATCTCGGCGAAGCGGCGGTAGAGGCCGGGGTACTCGCCGTGCAGATCGACCGCAGCGGTCGGGGCCGCGCCGCCGTCGATCGAAAGCTCACCCCCGCCCTTGGCGAGCGTCAGCGTGCCCGCGTCGGTCTCGACGACGATGTCCCAGCTTTGCGGGCCCTCCTGGCGGAAATCCAGGTCCATCGCGATCGCCGTGCCCGCGGTGTCGCGGAACCCGACGCGCGCCGCGATCGGCGCGGCACGGTTGGCGGGAACATCGAGATCGGCCTGTTCGACGAACATCGGGTTGGGCAGGATGCGCGTCGCGATCGACAGCGCGTTGATGCCCGGATCGAACACACCGAACCCGCCCGGTTCCCAGATCCAGTCCTGTCCGGGATGCCAGACGCGGACGTCCTCGCGCCACGTGATCGTCGCACTGCGAATCGTGCGGTCGGCGAGCCAGGCGCGTGCTGGCTCGACCCCATCGGCGAAGCGCGAATGCCAGCTCGCGAACAGGCTGATGCCGCGTGCATCGGCCGCTTTGCGCAGCGCTTCCACTTCAGACAGCGTCGCGCCGGGGGGCTTTTCGAGGAAGACGTGCCAGCCCTGGTCGATCGCGAATTGCGCGATGCGGCGGCGGACTTGCGGCGGGGTGCACAAGGCGACCGCGTCGATTTCCATGCCGCTGGCGGCCAACGCTTCGATGTCGTGGAAATGCGGTTTACCGTCGATGCTTTCGCCGCTGCGGCTGACGGTGGCGACGAGATCGAAGTCCGGTACTGTGGCGATCGCGGGGAGGTGCTGGTCCTTGGCGATCTTGCCCATGCCGACGACGGCGATGCGGATCCGCGCGCTCATAACGAGCCCTCCGCGATCATGCGGCGCTGAATCCCTTTGGGTGCTTTCATGCGAAATCCTTGACGCTGAAATGAAACTGCGCGGAACCGTGCGCCGCGTCGGCATCCCACCCCGCGAGGGTGTATCCGGCTGACTGCACCGCGGCTCCTCTCCTTATATTTGTTTGACATTAAGCCCGACTAATTGTCCGTCAAGCCGGTTTCCCGCTTCCTCCAGCACCGCACTTGCCGCGCCGTATCGGTGACGAGACGGTCGCGTTGCATCGATACCGGCCCGTCTTTGCTAGCGGATCGTGGCGACAGGCCTTTCGATCGCTTTGGTGACCGCGATCGCTTCCCCCTGTTGCGCAATTCGAACGGCCTGATATTGTCTGACAAGACGCGGAAGAATACTGCGGTTTTGGAGGGTGGGCGTGGCATTGGGCCGAGTGGCGATCTTGACGAGCATCCTCGGTGCCGCATTCGCGAGCGCGGTTTCCGCCAGAACGCCTCCGCCGCCGGTTCAAGCCGGAAAGATCGACTTGGTCTGTTCGGGCCAGCAGAGCCCGGCGGTTGTGCGCGGCGAACGGCAATTGGCGATCGTCTCCCGGCTGGCCGCGGCGCACGTCACGCCCGCGAGCAAGCAGTCGGCCTATTTGATGGTCTATTTCAAGGACGATACGCATTCGCTCTACTTCGCGACGTCGCGGGATGGGCATGCGTTCACCGACGTGAACGCGGGGCGGCCGATCCTGTCGGGACGGTCGATCGCGGACCAGAAGGGGATTCGCGATCCGCACATCATGCGTGGGCCCGACGGTGCGTTCTACATGGCGATGACCGATCTGCACGTTTTCGGGCAGCGCGACTGCGTGCGGACGACGCAGTGGGAACGCCCCGAGCAGGACTATGGATGGGGCAACAATCGCAACATGTTGCTGATGAAGAGCGTCGACCTGCTCCACTGGACGCTGGCCAAGGTTGACGTGTCGCGGCTGTTCCCGGCGTACAGCCAGGCGGGCAACGCCTGGGCGCCCGAGACGATCTACAACCCCAAGACCCGCCGGATGATGGTCTATTTCACCACGCGAATCCGCAACGGGCCCAACTTCATGGTTTCGTCGGAGGCGAACCCCGCTTTCACCACGCTGACCACCGCGCCGTGCAAGATCCTCGACTATCCCCGGCCGCAGGTGAACACGATCGACGCGGACATCACGCTGATCGGCGGCAAATACCGGATGTTCTACGTCGCGCATGAAAAGCCCGGCAGCATTCGCCAAGCGGTGTCGAACCAGATCGATCGCGGCTACGTCTACGATGCGCGCAAGATCGACCCGGAGACGGTGGCGGCCGAAGCGCCCAATCTGTGGCGCAGGCACGGCACGAACACATGGGTGCTGATGTACGACGTGTTCGGCGTGACGCCCAACAACATGGGGTTTGCCGAAACGACCGATTTCGTC
This sequence comes from Sphingomonas echinoides, assembly GCF_029623395.1. Lineage (GTDB taxonomy): Bacteria > Pseudomonadota > Alphaproteobacteria > Sphingomonadales > Sphingomonadaceae > Sphingomonas > Sphingomonas echinoides_A. Next base: position 3,144 of record NZ_JAPYKK010000027.1, on the reverse strand, counting down.
ACCTTCCGCAACATCGGCCGTTTCAACGATCCCGGTTCGCCGATGAAGGCGACCAACTTCGTCCAGCCCAAGCATGGCGCCGTAATGGCGGTCACGCCCGAGGAAGCGGCGCGGCTCGAACGCTATTTCGGGGGCGCACGGTGACTCGGCTCGGTCGAGCGGCGGCCTCGACGCTGGGTCTCATCCTCGCGGCCGTTCTGTGCACGGGCGCGGCCCCGCCGTCGCTCAACCAACGGCTGTCGGGCGACATCGTGCCGGCGCACGACCCCGTGCTGATCCGTGAGGGCGACGCCTATTACGCCTATTCGACCGGCCAGCGCGATCGGCTGCCGATCCTTGCGCGGACGTCGCGCGATCTCGTCACCTGGCGGGCGTTGCCGGGTCCGATTCCAGCGATCCCGGCCTGGGCGTTGGCGGCGGTGCCGGGGGCGAAGGATATCTGGGCGCCCGATATCTCCTACGCGAACGGGCGGTACCGGCTGTATTATTCGGTTTCGACCTTCGGCAAGCAGAGGTCGGTGATCGGGCTGCTGACCAGCCCGACGCTCGATCCGGCCAAGCCCGGCTATGGCTGGCGCGACGAGGGGCTGGTGATCGCGTCGAAGCCCGGCGACGATTACAATGCGATCGATCCCAATTTCGTACGCGACCGGGAGGGCGGGGCGTGGCTCGCGCTGGGGAGCTATTGGACCGGTCTCAAGCTCGCGCGGCTCGATCCCGCGACGGGCAAGCTTGCCGACCCGGCCGCGCCGCTGACCCCGATCGCGCGCCGCGCGCTCGGCCCGAATACGGCGATCGAGGCGGCGTTCATCATCGATCATGGCGGCTGGTACTGGTTGATCGCCTCGTTCGATCGATGCTGCCAGGGCGCCAAGAGCGACTACCACCTCGTCATCGGACGATCACGCGCGATCACCGGGCCTTATGTCGACCGTGCCGGAACCCCGATGCGCGATGGCGGCGGGACGGTGCTGTTGCAGGCCGATGCCGCCGGAAAGGACCGCTTCCGCGGCCCCGGCCATGCCGGGTTCCTGCACGACCGCGATGGACGCGATTACCTGATCTACCACGCCTATGACCGCGACCGGCGCGGTGTCCCGACGTTGCGTCTCGCGCGCATGCGCTGGGCGCGGGACGGGTGGCCGGTGCTCGACAACTGAAGGACGATGCCCATGACCATTTTGACACGCCGCAGTTTCGTCGCCGGTGCCGCCACCGTAGGGCTCGCACAGCCGCTGCTGGCGCGGCAGTCGCGCGGCGAGACCATCATCAACCCGCTGGTCCGCCAGCGCGCCGATGCGCAGATCGCGCTGCAGGCCGACGGGTTCTACACCTTCACCGCGTCGGTTCCCGAATATGACCGCGTGATCCTGCGGCGGGCGAAAACCATCGCCGGGCTGGCCACCGCGCCGGAGACGGTGCTGTGGCGTCGCCCCGCGTCCGGCAAGATGGCGGGTCACATCTGGGCGCCCGAGATCCACCAGATCGACGGGCGCTGGTATGTCTATGTCGCGGCGGGGAATGGCGGGGACGTGTTTCACATCCGGGCCTACGTCCTGCAATGCGACGGCAAGGATCCGGTGACCGGCAAATGGTCGGTGTTGGGGCAGCTCGAGACGTCGTGGGATACGTTCACGCTCGATTCGACGACCTTCGTCCACCGCGGGACGCGCTATCTCTGCTGGGCGCAGCAGGAGCCGGGGATCGAGACCAACTCCAACCTGTATCTTGCACCGCTCGCGACGCCGACGACGCTGGGGGCCAAACCGACCCGGCTGACTGTCCCGACGCTCCCGTGGGAGATCCAGGGGTTCAAGGTCGCCGAGGGCCCCGCACCGCTGATCCGCAACGGCCGCGTGTTCCTGACCTATTCGGCCAGCGCGACCGACTCGCGCTATTGTCTGGGGATGCTGACCGCGCGCGACGACGTCGATCTGATGGACCCGGCGGCGTGGACGAAATCGCCCGAACCGGTGTTCAAGACTGCGCCCGAGCGCCGCATCTACGGCCCCGGCCACAACAGCTTCACCGTGGACGGGCGCGGGCGCGACGTGCTGGTCTATCACGCGCGCGATTACGACAAGATCACCGGCGATCCGCTGTACGACCCCAACCGGCATACGCGCGTCCAGACCTTTCGCTACCGTGCGGACGGCACCCCCGATTTCGGACTGCCGGCCGCCAATGGGGCGCTATCGATCTGATCGTGCCGCCGGGGCGACACCGGGGCGGATGGACTGCGCCTCCAGCACGGCAGGGTCGCTCGCCAAGGCGTGGAGATAGGCGTGGCGCTCGGGCGTACCGACGCGCAGGCGGTCCAACCTACGGCTTTGCGTGCGGGTGAGGGTGAATTGGCGATAGCCCAACCGCGTCAGGCATCGTTCGGTCGCGTTGAGCATCACGCCCTGAACCTCGGACAGCCGCTTTTCGGGGCGTAACCGCCGGACCATCAGCGCCTGTTCTGTCGCGAGTTCGGTGTCGGAAAGCTGCATCGTAAGGTTGCGCTCCGCGAACCGTTCGGCGGCGGCAAACGCCTTGGTTGCAGGTTCCCCGGCAATGTCGGCATTCGCTCCGAGCCGACCGCATTCGACCGCGTCGGTGCGATACTGCGCCAGCGAAACGCCGGAGCGTCCCCAACTGGTGGGTGGCGCGGACGCCGAAGCCGATGTGGCTCCTCCGAGCAGCATCAGGACCGCAAGGCTAGTCGGTGTGGAAGGCATGGACGTGATCCCTTCGAAAACGGCGGAGAGCCCGAACGAAACTGCAACGCTGACGCAGGCAGGTCCAATTTGCCTCACAATTGCAGCAGCGCAAAATACTGATTTGCCGGAGAGCCGCTGCAGACCCTCAACAGGAATGGCTTGACCGATTCTAGTAAGTCGGACAAATGGACGGCGAGGGTGAGTCCTACGGTAATAGCCGGACCGCCAGCAACAGGAGAGGGGAAATCATGAATCGCTTCGCATTGTTCGTTTCGGCAGCACCGTTTGCCTTGATCGCCGGGTCGGCTTGGGGGCAAGCCGCGACGGTCGCGCCGCAGCTGCAGGCACCGGCGCCCGAAACGCAGCCGGCCGACCCAGTCGCCGCCGCGCAGGACCGCGCGACGCAGGCGGCAGAGGGCAAAAGCCCCGGCACCGAAGCCAC
>NZ_JAPYKK010000026.1 GCF_029623395.1 Sphingomonas echinoides | reverse complement strand
CGCCACGTCCTCCGCGTAGAATCCGCCCCCGCCAGCCAGCTCCAGCCAGCCCTCCGCACCCAGCTCTACCCCAAGCCCGGCGACGCGATCGACCAGGAGCAACCCGTCCTGTTCGACGTAACGACCGGCAAGCAAACCGTGATCGACCCTACCCTCTTCCCCAACCCCTACCAGCTCTCCCCCCCGCGCTGGCGCAGCGACGGCAAGAGCGTCGCGTTCGACTACGTCCGCCGCGGGTTCGGCCAGGCGCGGATCATCGCGGTCGATGCCGCAACCGGCACACCCCACGCCGCCGTCACCGAGGACGCGAAGACCTTCGTCTACGCCGACCGCCGCTTCGCCTATGAAGTCGGCGGCAAGGGCGACGAGATCGTCTGGGCGTCCGAACGCGACGGCTGGAACCACCTCTATCTGATCGACGGCCGCAACGGCCGCGTGCGCAACCGCATCACCACCGGCGCATGGGTGGTGCGCGACGTGCTCAAGGTCGACGACGCCAAACGCCAGATCTGGTTCGTCGCCAGCGGGATGACGTCAGGCGAAGACCCATACTTCCGCCACGCCTACCGGATCGACTTCGACGGCAAACACCTGACCGCCCTCACTCCCGCGAAAGCCGACCACGACGTCCGCTTCTCCCCCGACATGACGCATTATGTCGATACCTGGTCGCGGGTCGATCTCCCCAACATCAGCACGCTCAACCGCGCCAGCGACGGCACGGTCGTCGCGACGATCACCCGCGGCGACGACACGCAGCTACGCGCCGCCGGATTCCGCCCGCCGCAAGTGTTCGTCGCCAAGGGCCGCGACGGCGTCACCGACATCTGGGGCGTGGTGGTCCGCCCGCGCGACTACGATCCGACCAGGAAATACCCGGTGATCGAGAACATCTACGCCGGCCCGCACGACAGCTTCGTCCCCAAGGGCTATTGGCCGTTCGGCTTCCATTCGGGCGGCGACAAGGTGATCGGGATGCAGGAGCAGGCCGATCTCGGCTTCATCGTCGTCCAGATCGACGGAATGGGCACCGCCAACCGCTCCAAGGCGTTCCAGGACGTCGCGTGGAAGAACCTCGCCGACAGCGGCTTCCCCGACCGCATTTTGTGGCACAAGGCGCTGGCGAAGGTCGACCCCGCCTATGACATCAGCCGCGTCGGCATCTACGGAGCGTCGGCGGGCGGGCAAAGCACGCTCAACGCGCTCCTCTTCCACGGCGATTTCTACAAGGCCGGGGTCGCTTATGCGGGCTGCTACGACAACCGGATGGACAAGATCAGCTGGAACGAACAGTGGCTCGGCTGGCCAGTCGATGCGAGCTACGCTGCCGCGTCGGGCGTGGACCATGCCGCGCAATTGACCGGCAAGCTGCTGATGATCGTCGGCGAGCAGGACAGCAACGTCGACCCTGCGTCCACGATGCAGGTCGCGAACGCGCTGATCAAGGCGGACAAGGATTTCGAGCTGCTGGTGGTGCCCGGCGGCGAGCATAGCGTCGGCCGCTCGACCGGCCCGATCGACTATGTCGCGCGGCGGCAGTTCGATTTCTTCGTGCGCAATTTGGCGGGGGAAGCGGTGCTGGCGTGGAATGCCACGCCATCGTCATCGCGGTAACAGCCCCCACCCCCCGTTCGGGCTGAGCGAAGTCGAAGCCCTCCGTGAAACGCAGGCCCTTCGACTGCGCTCAGGGCGAACGGAGGATGCGCTATACAGAAACAGGCTCACCGTGGCGTCAGCGTCACCTCCACCGGCGCAGCACCAAGCGGAACCGTATAACCGCCCCGCTCCGCCACCCCGCCAACCGGCGCATACCCCCGCGCGCCCGCAACCGTCGTCTCGACGAACACCCGCGCCACCGGCGTCCCCGCCACCGCCGGATCGAGCGTCAGCGTCACCGCCCCCGTCGCAGGCGCGTACGAAGCCCGCGCGATCTTCCCTACCTCCAGCGTGATCCACACCCCCGCAGGTGCCACGAACACCCGGCTCCGCGCCCCGTCGCGCGGGACGATCGCTACCACCCCGCCGCCCTCGGTCACACTCCCGCCAAACCCGAGCCAGCCGAACGTCGGGTCGCGCACCAGATAGCTCGCCGCGCTAATGGCATGGCCGTACAGCCCCATGCCGTAATCCCCGCTATACGGGTCCCACCGCATCATGTCGGGCGCGGAGTGGAAGGCGGCGGATGAGAAGCCGTCGCGGTCGATATTGGTGATCCCGCCCATCATTCCGCCATACGCCACGCGCAGCAGCCGCAGATCCTTAGGGTCCGCGCGATACGCATCGAACAACGGCACCGCGTTGAGCGTCGAGCCATAATGGTGGATCTGCCGTTCGATCCGCGGATATTTGCCGCCGTACAGGAAGTCCCAGTAGCGCCGCGCGTTGCCGTTATAGCCCCAGCTCGGGATCGTCGGATCATAACCGAGGACCACGCGCCGCGTCGCATCCGCCTGCGGCTGATATCCGAAATAGCGCATCCAGGCATAGACTTCGGGCTGGCCGGTCGAATCCCACGCCATCTCGCTCCCGAACGGGAATGTGAGCGTGCGCCAATGGTCCGCGCGGCCCTTCATCAGCCGCTCGAATTCGCTCGCCTCGCTGGTCAGCCCCTCGCGCTTCAGGTCCTTGAGGATGTCGACGAACACGTCGCCCTCCATCAGCCCGAACTGCGTATAATAAGGCGCATCGCGCATCATCGCGACGGTCGTCAGATAGGCGTGGTCGAGATACCAGCGCCACGGATGCCGCAACACCACCCCCGGATGGTTTCGCGCGACGCGGTACAACACCCAATGCGCGATCGCGACATGCGGATAATTATACGCACGCCCGAGGTCGCCCGCGTCCTTCTTCGACCAGGACGTCCAGGTCGTCCAGTTGGTCGCCGGGTCGTAATAGCCGGGGTGAAGCTTGGGATCGTAATAGAAGATGCTCTTGCGCACCGCGCCCGCCTGCGCCCCTTCGGAAACCTGCAACCGCCCCTCGATCGTCTCGTCGATCAACCGTTCGAGCTTGGCGATCTCGCCCGCCTCGGGAGAATCGAGCTGCTTGACCATCGCCGCGACCCAGCTTCCCGCGCCCCCCTCGTCGCTCATCCCCGAGATCCATACGCGCGGGTCCTGCGTGACAACTTTCCCGGCCTCGCGGTCGAAAGTCAGGATCGCGGGGATGCGGCCGAACGGATCGGTCTTGTCCTCATACCATTGCCGCGTTGTCGCAAAATGCCCGAGGTCGGCCATCACTCGGTCGAGCGGCTTGGTGATGAAATAGCTGACGGTCTGCACGCTCCCGTCGGCATAATGGACCAGCAAGCTAGCCCGCCCCCAGCCGCTCGCGCGCACGGCATAACGCGCCCAGCCCTTCGCCCCCGCGACCGGGGTCGCGGTCAGCGCGCCCGCGGGAAGGCTTTCCACGCGCACCACGCGCTGCGGGGATTTGAGGAACAGCGTCGCATCCTGGTCGGTCGGGACGACATAGCCCGGAATCCCGACCGCAACCGGCCGCCGGTTCGCGACCAAAGTATCCTCGATCGCGCCGATCGCAGGCGCAGTGACGAAGCGCACGCCAATCTCGCGCCGCGCGCCAGGCGCAAGCGTGAAGCTGGTGGGCGCATTCCACTGCGCGTCGGCCTTCGCCCATTCGCGCTCGGCGAACCCCTTGCTCGCGACCGTCCAGTCGTAGAAGCCTTCGGAGGTCTGCCCGCGCTTGCTGCGATCCGTGAAGATGTCGCCCACGGGGGCCTTGCCCGCTTCGAGGATCGGGCGATACGCCTCCAGCGGTGTGCCGCGCTCGGGCAGGACGAGCAGCGCGGGCCCCTCCCCGTTCAGCCGCGTGACCTGCAAATACCCCGCATCGCGCCCGATATAGGGATCTACGAAACTCGCCTGCGCATGCGCCTGTTCGAGACTGCGATCGGTGATGATGTTGTCGAACACCATCGGCAGCCCGAGCCCGCCCACTTCGACCGGCGCGCGGCTGGCGTTGATCAGCGTGAAGCGCAACGCGAGCACGCCGTGATCGTCGACCCAGCGCCGCTCGACCCGGAGCGGGTTTCCCACCCCCAGCGACGCGGTGATGTCGGCGGCGGCAAGCACCCCGCCGCCGCTCCGCAAGAGACGGATCGGCTGGCGATGCTGCGCGGACGCAAAGTCGGTCCACGCCCCGCCGGGTGCCCGGACTCGCAAGTGAATGTCGCCGACATGGACATACCCGTCACCCGCGCGCTCGGCTTCGCGGCTACCGGGGACGAAATCGAACCCCGGCAGCGTATTTGGCGACAGGCGCGCCAGGGTCTGGGTATCGCTGCGCAGCGCCACACGAAACGCGCGCGTCTTCAGGCTTGTCACGACCACCGGCGGATAGGAGACTTTGATTGCGACGGGTTTGCCATCTTCCGCACGACTGATCGTCGACGTGAACAGCGTACCGCCGATCACGGAAGCAAGAAGGACGGTCCGCAACGGCAACATAGGATGGCTCACAATCGATCAGGGCGGGTGGAACGTGAAACGCCACGTCCGATGCGTCAATGTATATTATACCGTATATTATTTTGTGGAAATATCCGGCGGTACACGGCAGACCCGTCATGCCGATAGTCGGATGGGAGAATGAGATGCGCGCGAACCGGCGGGAATGGATGTGGGGCATGGCCGCGGTCACGCTGGCAAATGCGCCTGCGCGCGGGATGGCGGCGGTCGCGACGACTGCGCTTCCGGCTAAGGCCAAGCCGCTGCCGCTGTCGTCGGTCCGGCTGCTCCCCTCCGCCTATGCCACCGCGGTCGAGGCGAACCGGACGTATCTGCTGCGGCTCAGCGCGGACCGGCTTCTCCACAATTTCATGGCCTATGCCGGGCTTCCCCCCAAGGCGCCGATCTACGGCGGCTGGGAAAGCGACACGATCGCGGGCCACACGCTCGGCCATTATCTCACCGCGCTCGTGCTGATGCATCAGCAGACTGGCGACGCCGCGTGCCGCACCCGCGCGGACTATGTCGTCGCCGAACTCGCGCGCGCACAGGCCAAGCGTGGCACCGGCTATGTCGGCGCGCTCGGGCGCAAGCGGAAGGACGGGAAGATCGTCGACGGGGAGGAAATCTTCCCCGAAGTGATGAAGGGCGACATCCGCTCAGGCGGGTTCGATCTCAACGGGTCATGGTCGCCGCTCTATACGGTGCACAAGGTGTTCGCCGGGCTGCTCGACGTCCACGCCGGCTGGGGCAACATTCAGGCGTTGCAGGTCGCGACCGGCCTCGCGGAGTATTTCGCCAGGGTCTTCGCCGCACTCGACGATGCGCAGATGCAGAAGTTGCTCGGGTGCGAATATGGCGGGCTCAACGAAAGCTATGCCGAGCTGTCCGCGCGCACCGGCAACCCGCGCTGGCTTGCCGTCGCGGAACGGCTGTACGACCGCCGCGTGCTCGACCCGCTCGTCGCGGGCGAGGACAAGCTCGCCAATTTCCACGCCAATACGCAGGTGCCAAAGCTCGTCGGCCTAGCGCGCATCCACGAGCTCAACGGCAAGCCCGAGCCTGCCAATGCCGCGAAGTTCTTCTGGCAGACCGTCACCGGCCACCACAGCTACGTCATCGGCGGCAACGCGGACCGAGAATATTTCACCGCGCCCGACACGATCGCGACGCACATCACCGAACAGACGTGCGAGCATTGCAACAGCTACAATATGCTCAAGCTGACCCGGCAGCTCTACGGCTGGCAGCCCGACGGCGCGCTGTTCGATTATTACGAGCGCGCGCATCTCAACCACGTGATGGCGGCGCAGAACCCGCGCAATGCGGGCTTCAGCTACATGACCCCGCTGATGTCGGGCGTAGCGCGCGACTATTCAACCCCCGCCGACGACGTCTTCTGGTGCTGCGTCGGCAGCGGGATGGAAAGCCACGCCAAGCACGGCGAATCGATCTTCTGGGAAGGCGGCAACACGCTGCTCGTCAACCTCTACATCCCCGCCGAAGCACAGTGGCGCACGCGCGGCGCGACGCTCCGGCTCGACACACGCTACCCCTATGAACCCGAATCCCGCCTGACGCTGACGACGCTCGCCAAACCCGGCCGCTTCGCGATCGCGCTACGCGTGCCTGGCTGGGCCGCAGGCAAGGCCGTCGTGCAGGTCAATGGCGCGCCAGTCGAACCGGTGTTCGCCAACGGTTATGCGCTGGTCGAGCGCCGCTGGAAGAAAGGCGACACCGTCTCGATCGGGATCCCGCTCGACCTGCGGATCGAAAGCGCGCCGGGCGATGCGGACACCGTCGCAGTACTGCGTGGGCCGATGGTGCTCGCCGCCGATCTCGGCCCCGTGGCGGACAAATGGGACAAGGCCGACCCCGCGCTGGTCGGCACCGACCTGCTCGCCGCCTTCACGCCGGTCGCGGGAAGCGCGGGCAGCTATGCGACGCGCGGGATCGTTCGCCCTGGCGACCTGACCTTCGTCCCCTTCTACAGCCAGTATGAACGCCGCAGCGCGGTCTATTTCAAGCGCTTCACCGATGCCGCATGGAAGCGCGAGGAAGCCGCCTTCCTCACCGAACAGGCGCGCGCACGCGATCTCGCCGCCCGCTCGGTCGACACGATGCATCTCGGCGAAATGCAGCCTGAACGCGACCACGGGCTGACCTCCGAGATTTCCTACCCGGTCAGCTATCGCGGGCGCAACGGGCGCGATGCGCGCTCGGGCGGCTATTTTGAATTCGCGATGAAGACCCGGCCCGGCCCGCTGGTGTTGCAGGCCAGCTATTGGGGCGACGAGCGCGCGCGCGACTTCGATATCCTCGTCGACAACGTCCGGATCGCGACCCAGCATCTCGAGGCCGACCAGCCCGGCAAATTCTTCGACGTCGACTATCCGATCCCGCCTGCGCTCACCAAGGGCAAGGCGAGCGTCAAGGTCCGCTTCCTGCCACACGACAAGTCGTCCGCCGGGCCGGTGTTCGGTGCCCGACTGATGACCGCCGCACCCGCCGCGAAACCGGGGCTGACCGCGTGAGCGCACCCGACACCCGCCCCGACGTCCGCCTGTCGCTCGACGCGCTGCGCGATCTGGCGCGCGCGAAACTGCTCGGGGCGGGCCTGTCGCGCGCCCATGCCGAGGCGGTCGCCGAGACGATGGTCGCGGGCGAACGCGACGGCTGCGCGAGCCACGGCATCTACCGCCTGCTCGTCGCCGCCAACAGCATCGCGCGCGGCGTGGTCGTCGTCGATGCCGAGCCGCGCATGAGCGAACCCGCCACCGCGCTGGTCCGCGTCGATGGCGGCGGCGGGTTCGCGCAGCTTGCGTTCGAAAGCGGCAAACCCCGCCTGATCGAAAAGGCACGCGCAGGCGGCATTGCCGCGCTCGCGATCACCAATGTCGTGCATTTCGCGGCCTTGTGGCCCGAGGTCGAGGCCCTCGCGGACGAAGGTCTGGTCGCGCTGGCGGTGACGCCGAGCCACGCCTGGGTCGCGCCCGCAGGGGGCACGCGCCCCGTCTTCGGTACCAACCCGATCGCATTCGGCTGGCCGCGCCCCGGCGGCGAGCCGTTCGTCTTCGATTTCGCGACCAGCGCGGTCGCGCGCGGCGAGATCGAGCTCCACCGCCGCGCGGGCAAGCCCGTCCCCGACGATTGGGGCTATGACGCCGCCGGCAACGCGACGACCGATGCGCAAGCCGTGCTCGCAGGCGCGATGCGGACGTTCGGCGGGCACAAGGGCTCGGCACTCGCGGCGATGGTCGAACTGCTCGCGGGGCCGTTGATCGGCGAGATGACCAGCCGTGAATCGCTCGTGGCGGACGCGGGGCGTGGCGGATCGCCGATCGGCGGCGAGCTGATCCTCGCGATCGATCCGGCGGGGTTCCTCGGCGCGGCGGTCGCCGAGCATCTGGAACGCGCCGAGGCGATGTTCGCCGCGATCGAACGCCAGGGCGCGCGGCTGCCCTCGCAACGCCGCTACGCCGCGCGGCAGCGCAGCCTGGCCGACGGGGTGGTCCTCCCCGCGGCCTTGTACGACGACATCATGGCGCTGCCGCAGGGAGAATGACGATGACGACGATTCCGCGGAAGATCCTGCTGCTGATCGCGCTTGGCGGGACGATGCTCGGCAGCGTCGCGGTGCAGGCCGCCCCCCAGCGCAAGGCCACCGCGCAATCCGCCGACGCGCGATTTCAGGCGCTCTACACATCCGAATACCAATGGCGGCAACGCCAGATGGAGCAGGACGAGGACACCCCCAGGGGCAAGAGCGCGAAACTCCCCGATGTCGGCCCGGCGGCGCAGGCCGAGCGCCTCGCCCGCTGGAGTGCGACCGAAACCGCCTTGAAAGCGATCGCCCCTGCCAGCCTTTCGCCCGCGAACCGCGTCAATTACGTCGTCTACAAGCAGCAGATCGACGCGCTGCTCGCCGAGCAACGCTACCGCGAATATGAAAAGCCGCTCAACGCCGATTCGAGCTTCTGGGGCAATATCGCGGGCTCCGCGCGCGGCAGCTTCCGCTCCGCGCAAGACTATCGCAACTATATCGCGATGCTGCGCGACATCCCGCGCTATTACGACCAGCAGATCGCCAACATGCGCGCCGGCCTCGCGCGCGGCTTTACCCCGCCGCAGATCACGCTCCAGGGCCGCGACGCCGGCGTAGCGCAAGTCGTTGAGGCAAAAGGCGTAACCGCCTCGCCCTTCTACGCGCCGTTCGAGACTTTCCCCAAGACGATCCCCGCCGCCGAACAGGCCACCCTCCGCGCCGAGGGCAGCGCCGCGATCACCCAGGCGGTGGTGCCAGCCCACGCGAAACTGCTCGCCTTCCTGCGCACCGACTATATCCCGCACGCCCGCGTCGCGCTCGCCGCCTACGACCTGCCCGACGGAAAAGCCTATTATCAAAGCAAGATCCGCGAATATACGACCCAGGATCTGACCCCCGACCAGGTCCATGCGGTCGGCCTCGCCGAGATCGCCAAGATCCGCGCGCGGATGGACACGGTGATGCAGCAGGTCGCGTTCAAGGGCGATTTGCAGGCGTTCTTCAACCACTTGCGCACTGACCCGCAATTCTACCCCAAGACCCCCAACGAACTGCTGTACCGCGCCGCGTGGATCGCCAAGACCTTCGACGGCAAGGCGTCGCAATACTTCGGCCACCTCCCGCGCAGCCGCTTCGCGATCAAGCCGGTCCCCGCCGACATCGCGCCCTTCTACACCGGCGGGCGCGGCGGGCCGGGGATCTACCTCGTCAACACCTACGACCTGAAGTCGCGCCCCTTTTATTCGCAAATCGCGCTGACGCTCCACGAAAGCGCGCCCGGCCACGCGTTCCAGATGCCGCTCGCGGGTGAGAATACCGCGCTGCCCGCGTTCCGGCGCGATACCTATCTGTCGGTCTACGGCGAGGGCTGGGCGCTCTATTGCGAGGCGCTCGGGGAGGACATGGGGATGTACGAGACACCGTACGACACCTTCGGCTTCCTGAGCTATCAGGCGTGGCGCGCGGCGCGGCTGGTGGTCGATACCGGCATCCACGCCAAGGGCTGGACCCGGGCGCAGGCGCAGGCGTATCTCCATGACAATACGGCCTTGTCGGATCACGAGATCGAGACCGAAGTCGACCGCTACATCGCCTGGCCCGGGCAAGCGGTGTCCTATTACATGGGCGAGCTCGCCTTCCTCGCCGCGCGCGACAAGGCGCAGAAGGCGCTGGGTGCGAAGTTCAACATCCGTGCGTTCCACGATGCGATGCTCGAGATGGGGTCGGTCCCGGTCCCGGTGATCGAACAGCGCACCGACCAGCTGATCGCCGCGGGTGGCAAGGGGCCGTATCCCGACGAGGAATGAGGCGAGCGGGGATGCCCCAAACGCCGTCATGCACCGCGAACGTGAGACCGCTGCGTGAAGGCAATCGGAGGTTTGCCCGCCACCCCGCGCCCCAAAAGCTGCCGTCATGCTGAACTTGTTTCAGCATCCACCGCGCAACAGGCATAGTCCGGAATCGCGGAGCGCTGGATCCTGAAACAAGTTCAGGATGACGGACGGTTTAAAACGCTCGTCTGCGCCGTGATTGATACTGGCTGGCGCCGCCCGTCCTACCGAACCGTCCTTTGCCGTTTTCCCGCGAAGGCGGGAATCCAGAGCCACGCAAAACAACGGCTTACAGATCTCGCGACTCCTGGACTCCCGCCTTCGCGGGAGAACAGCGATGGTTGCGCAGAGGCTATGCCTACGAATGACGGAAGGAAGTGAACCTCAGCGCGCGCCGTCGGCCATTTCCGCCTCGATCAACGCCACCGGAATAATCCCCGGCGCCCACATCGCCTGCAACGCCGCCGCCGCGTCGAAGCGCGTGCCGTCGCGCTCGGCACGGTCGGACAGGTCCGACAACAGCCGGTCATATTGCAGCTTCCCCGTCACGTAGCTCGTCCCATAGCCCGGCTGGCGCAGGTACAGCAGCTGTTCGAACCCGACGAGATCGCTCTTGGCATCAGAGAACCCGCGCGGCGTCCAGCGCGCGTGATATTGCCCCGCCTCCGCCAAGGTCATCTCGTTCGCCTGCACCTTGAGCGACGCCAGCCCCCGCGCCGCCCGGTTCGCGAGCATGATCCACACCAGCTCGCGCCCGCGCGGCAGATCGTCGTACAGCCCGGTGTGGAGCGCGATTTCCTCCATCGCGGTCGCGAACCCCTCGGAGCGTTCTTCCCAAATGTTGTAGAGCAGCGGCCCCTGCCGGATCGGGTTGGCCTGCGGCTCGTGCTTCAGGCGCGCGAGGTCGATCCAGTGATAATCATGGCTGTACAACGGCAACGGGTCGCGCGCGGTGACGTGCGAGAAGAAGTTGCGCTCGGCGAGTGGGGTGAACGGCACTTGCTGCGCGGCGATCGCGGCGCGGTAATAGGGTTTGTCCGGCACCATCCCCGTGGTAATCAGGAAATCCGCAAACCGCCGCGCCTTCTCGGCGGCCAGTTTATTGTAGGCGGCAGGATCCTCGATCGGATCGAGCGGCGGCAGCGCACGGTTGCGCACTTCCTCCAGCCGCAACGACGCGCGCGACCGGTCGAGCTCGCGCTGGAGCAACGCGACCTGTTCGTCATAGCCGTACGGCAGCAGGTGGACGTTGCGCATCGCCCAGTCATAGTCCGCCTTGCCCACCCCCGATGGCCCGGTCTTCTTGGGTGCTTCCGCCGCGATCCACGTCGCGAACGCATCGGTCGCCGCGCGCGCCGCGCGCACCGCGGGCAGCGCCGAGCGTCCCGCACCCGACAGATCGGCGTGCTTCGCGCCTTCCAGCGTGCGCATCGTCAGCGTCCCCGCCTCGAGCTTCGCCAGCACCGCCGACTGTTCGCGGAACGCCCGCGCGCCATACAACCACAGGTCGCGCGCGTTGCTCTCGCCGAGCTCGCCGCGCGCCTGCGTCAGCAACGCCGGCACGGTCTTGAGCATCGCGGTTAGCTGTCGCGCATCCTTTGCCGACAGCGGATAATCGAACGCAAACAGGTCGATCTTCGGGGCGTTGGGGCCTTCGTGCGCGGGCACGTCGCTCTCTTCGCCCCACACCGTCTGGTAGAAGCCGGGATCGCGCGCCCATGGCCGCAGCACGCGCAGGTTGAAGTCGAGCCCGTTCATCTCGGCCTCGATCAGTTGCGCGTCGATCCCGTCCGCCTTGCTCCAGCCGGTCCGGTCGAGCGCCGCCAGCCGCTGGCGGAACGTCGCGAGCCCGGCAGCCTGGCGCGCCATCGTTGCGGGGGAATAATCGGGCACGCCGTCGACCAGCGGCGCGTCCGCCAACCGCCGCCATTCCGTAAAGAGCGCGACCAGCGCGGGTCGCCCCGGCGTCGCAGTCGTCCGGGCGGGCGGTTCCTGCGCCTGAAGCGGCACTGCGGTCGTCGTCGTCAGCAGCGCGAGCAGCAGTGCGAAGCGTGTGGAATGGCGCATCATGTTTCCCCCTGTGATTGAAAAGCCGCCCCCGCCCCCCGCTACCCGAACGGCCGGTCGATCGACGGCTGCGGCTCGGTGAACCACGCCGCGCCCGTCTCAGTGACGTGGAAGTGATCCTCCAGCCGCACCCCGAAGCGATCGGGCACCACGATCATCGGTTCGTTCGAGAAACACATCCCCGGCGCGAGCGGAGTCCGGTCGCCGCGCACCAGATAGGCGGGCTCATGGATCGACAGCCCGATCCCGTGCCCGGTGCGATGCGGCAGCCCCGGCAACCGATAGTCCGGCCCCAGCCCGGCGCGCTCCAGCACTACGCGCGCCGCCGCATCCACGCTCTCGCACGAAACCCCCGGCCGCACCGCCTCGAACGCTGCGCGCTGCGCCGCCTGCTCGGTTTCGAAGATCGCATGGACCTCGGCGTCGACCGTCCCGAACGCATAGGTCCGCGTGATATCCGAATGATAGCCCTCGACCTGGCATCCCGTGTCGATCAGCACCAGCTGGTCCTCCTCGAGCAGTTGATCCGCCGGCAAGCCATGCGGAAACGCCGTGGCGCGCCCGAACTGCACCGCGCAGAAATACGATCCCGCCGACCCCAGCGCCCGATGCGCGGAATCGATGAAGCGGATCACCGCGCTCGCCGCGATGCCGGGTTCGAGGATCGCCGCCGCGCGCCGCTGCACTTCCAGCGTCATCGCCTTGGCCTGCGACAACAACGCCAGTTCCGCCGGGCTCTTGAGCATCCGGCACGCATCGACGACCCCCGACGCATCGCGCAGCACCAGCCCGCACGTCCCCAGCGCAGTCGCCATCCCGAACGGCAATTGCGGGTCGACCAGCAGCGTCGCGCCACCGCGCAACCCGGTGGCCACCAGAGCCGACGGGCTCTCATCCTCTTCCCACAACCGCACGTCGGCGGGGATCTCGAGCGCCGCGAGCAGCGATCCTTCCTCGAACCGCGGGCAGACGATCACCGGATCACCCTCCACCGGCAGCACCAGCGCGACCATCCGCTCGCTCGCCCCCCAAGGAACGCCCGCGAAATAACGCAAGCTCGCCCCCGCGCCGACCAGCAGCGCATCCGCCCCCGCTTCCGCCGTCAGCGCCCGCGCGCGGTCGAGCCGGGCCGCGCGTTCTCCAGCGGTGATGCGCGGTGTTGGGTCCCGCCACGGCAGCAGTGACGCCAGTTCAGCGGCTACAGTCGATCCACCGATGGTCATGCACGGGGTCCTTGTCTGGAAAAACGGTCGAGCGAAAAGCGCGCGATCGCGACCGACGGCTCATCCGCCACCGCAAGCGCGCCGACAAGCTGCGCGGTCACCGGCGCAAGCGTCAAGCCGAGATGCTGGTGCCCGAAGGCATAAAGCAGATTAGGATGTCGCGCCGAGCGCCCGATCGCGGGGAGATAGTCGGGCAGCGTCGGGCGCGCGCCCATCCAGCGCCGAAACGGCCCGGTGATCGGCAGCCCGAGCTGCGCGACATGCCGCTCCAGCCGCGCCCATTTGCGCGGATCGGCGGGAGCGTCAGGATTGCCCAGCTCGACGAAGCTCGCCGCCTGGACGCAATCGGCATAGCGCGTGACGATCATCGAGCGGTCCTCGAACACGATCGGCGGCAGATCCGCCGGCCAGCCCGCCGCATCGGTGCGGATGTGATAGCCACGCTCAGCGATCATCGGCACGCGGTACCCCAGCGGTTCGAGCAGCCCGCGCGACCGAACCCCCGCGCTGACCAATACGAGATCACTGGGATGCCCCGCGATCGCGACGCCATCGCCGGTCTCGACCAGCCGCGCCACGTCGCGCACGATCACCCCGCCGCGGGCGACGACCGCCGCCTCCAATACGTCCGCCAGCCGCGCAAGGTCGCTCACCTGCCCGCTTCCGGAGAACCGCACGCCGTCGATGATCCCCTTGGTCAAGCCACGCAAACGGCTGAACGTCGGCGAATCGACTTCGCCGATCGTCGCGGTGCCGATCGCCGAGCGACGCCATTTCAACCGCCCCCGCCGCGCCGTCGCGTCGGATTCCCACGTCACGATATGCCCGTCCTGCCGCAACAGATCCGGCGCATCGAGACCGTCGACCAGCGCGCGCCAGCGCGGCATTGCCGCCGCCAGCAATGGCGTCAGCGCGGCGACGCCCGCCGAAAAGCGCTGTGGCGTCGATGCCGCCGCGAGTTTCAGACCGAACGGCACCCAGCTCGCCGCCATCGACAGCGGCAAGGCGAGCGCCCCGCCCGATGCGAACAACCGCCCCGGCACCGACCGCACCGCCCCCGGCGCCGCGAGCGGCGCAACCTGTTCGACCGCGATATGCCCGGCATTCCCCCAGGACGCAGCACCCTTGGAGACGTCCGGGTCGAACAGCGTCACCGCCAACCCCCGGTCGAGCAACGCAACGGCCGCAGTCAGTCCGACGATCCCGCCGCCGATGATGCCAATCGATCGCAAGGAATTCTCCTGTTACATGCCCAAATCGCGTTTCGTATACGATATATACTCAGCGACGGCGGAAGGTCGAGACGCAAAAACCGCGTTCCGGCGATCACGCTCGCCAAGGAGGGGATGACCCTCGGCGCCGAACACGGCCTTCCACTGCTGCGCCGAGATGATCGCGATGGTCGAGCATGCGTCGTGCCATTTGATGCTGCAGTTCGATCACGCACGGTAGAGCGTCAAGCCACGTGTCACGGATTTGTCGCCGTATCGTCATGATATCTCCGGAAAACTGCCCTCCAACTGTAACGGAAGCCCCCTACGGCCGCGATCAAGTGCAGCAGCACAAAACGGGGGCCTCCATGACGAAATCATCTGTGTCGAAACTCGCACTCGCCGCAAGCCTGTTGGCTGGCCTTCAGTTCACGCCTGCCCATGCCGAGACCGTGCCTGCCGCACCGGTCGCGGAACCAGCGCCCGCCGCCCCCGACGCGTCGCCTGTCGACGATGACGCGGGGCAGACGATCGTCGTCACCGGCAAGGCGACCCGCTCGGCAACCGCGCTGCCCGGCACCGAAATGCAGAAAATTCTGCCGGGTATCTCGCCGCTCAAGGCAATCGCTACCCTGCCCGGCGTGCTCTACATCACCGCTGATCCCTGGGGGTATAACGAGCAGAACGCGCAGATCTTCATCCACGGCTTCAACGCGCAACAGCTCGGCTATACGATGGACGGGCTGCCGCTCGGCGACCAGAGCTATGGCAATTACAACGGCCTCGCTCCGCAACGCGCGGTCATCTCTGAGAATGTCGGCCGGGTCGTTGTGTCGACCGGCGCGGGCGACCTTGCCACCGCCTCGAACAGCAACCTCGGCGGAACGGTCGAAACCTATTCGTCCGATCCGCTGAAGACGTTCGGTGTGCAGGCGGCGCAGACCGTCGGCAGCTATTCGACCTCGCGCAGCTTCGTGCGGATCGACAGTGGGACGTTCGGCAACGGGAATACGGCCTATGTCTCGGCGGCACGCCAGGACGCGCGCGCCTGGGATTTCAACGGCAAGCAGGGCGGCTATCAGGTCAACGCCAAATTCGTCCATGACGACCGCATCGGCAAGCTGACGGCCTATTTCGACTATAACGACATGACGCAGCCGAACGAGGACGCGACCGTCTTCTTCAAGCCGTCAGCAGGCGGCACCGCCACCGCAGTGCAACTCTACACGCCGTATACCAAGCCGTTCTTCTATCCCGATTTCACCACGTATCGGACGTCGTACCTCAGCGCGCAGGGCAATTCGCCGACGGCTGTCGGCAGCAATTACCGCAACTATTATTCGGACGCGCAGCGCACCGACTTCCTCGGCTATCTACGCTACGACGCGCATCTCTCGTCGAACGTGACATGGTCGACGACGGGCTATTACCATCACAATGACGGTGTCGGCGTCGTCGCCGGGCCGCTCGGCCAGTCGATCACCACGATCCAGCCCTATCTCGATCCGGGCTATGCAAGCTTGCCGGCCAACTGCCGCTTCGGCGCGAACAGCAACGGCGTCGCGCCCGCTGCCTGCACCGCGCGTACGGCCGCGCAGCAGCGCGCAGCCGGTGCTGCCCTGCTCGCCGCGACCGGTGGGTCCGGGCTCGTGACGCGCACTACCGAATATCGCATCGACCGCGGCGGCGTGATCTCGGCGATCAATGCCACGTTCGGTGCGCATACGATCGAATTCGGCGGTTGGTTCGAACATAACAGCACGACGCAGTGGCGCCGCTGGTACGGGGTCGACGTCACCAACCCCAATGCAAGCACGCCCTACATTCGCCCGCTCGAGGTCGCACAGCCGCTCTTCACGCAATATCAGGGTGAGGCGCGGATCAACCAGTTGCAGCTTCATCTGCAGGATACCTGGCAAGCGACCGATCGGCTGCTGCTCCAGGCGGGGTTAAAGACCAGCGCGCAATGGGCTGACGGCCGTTTCCCGGTGCAGCCGGTGCTGGGCTCGCTGTCGGGGCTCACCGGCGGGCTGCCGCAGGGGCGGATCGATACGCTGCGCTGGTTCCTGCCCTCGGCGGGCGCGACTTATGATCTGACGCGCAACGAACAGCTCTATTTCAACGTGCAGAAGAACTTGCGGCAATATCAGGCCTATCTCGCGGGCGGTGGCGGACCCTGGTTCACCGGCAGCCAGGCGGCGTTCGACGCGTTCGCGCAGGAGGGCAAGCCCGAGAGCAGCTGGACCTATGAAGGCGGCGTCCGGAGCCACCGCAGCTTCGACGGCCTGCTCAGCGGGTTGGAGGCGCAGGTGAATTACTATCACGTCGTGTTCAACAACCGCCTGCTGGCGATCTCGACCAATCCGGGCGGCATCGCGGGCGGCGGGATCACCGGCGGCACCTCGATCCTGGTCAACGTCGGTGCGGTGCATACCGACGGCGTCGACGCGGCGTTCACGCTGCACTTCGGGCGCACCTTCACGCTCTACAATGCGGCATCGTACAATCTGTCGAAGTATCAGAGCGACTATACCTCGACGGCATCGGGAATCGGCGCCGCGACGGGTACGTGCATCGGTGGCTACCTCGTGACCGCCGGCGTCGTGCCGACGTGTGGCAAGCAGCTTCCGGGCACCCCGAAGTGGATGAACAAGACCGTTGCCACACTCGCACAGGGGCCGTTCGAAGCGCAGGTCATCGGCGATTTTGTCGGCCAGCGGTTCGCCACCTTCACCAATGACGCGAGCGTATCGTCCTACTTCCTGACGTCGCTTCGCCTTGCGGCGAAGGTGCCGGACGGACGGCTTCCGCTGCGCAAGCTGGAAGTCTCGCTGAACGTCACCAATTTGCTGGACAAGAAGGGTGTGTCGACGCTGTCGGTCGGATCCGCCACCAACAGCTGGTCAGCCTATCCGATCGCGCCGCGGCAGTGGTTCCTGACGGTGTCTGCCGCTTATTGAGGACAGCCGTCATCGTGGCGGCGCATCCCACCGGGACAGACGCCGCCACCGCGACCCGAGCCGCCCGAATGCTGCCGTTGCGCTTGGGGGTGAGCGAGCGCGTCGAGAGCATAGGATTGTTGCACCGTGGCGGGACTCGGCTTGGTGACTCCTGGGCGCCGGGCGCAGTCGTCGGAACCTTGTTCATGTCGCGCGGCGGGCGAAGGTAGCGAGTGAGGCTGGCGCAATGCCGTGTCCGATGGCATCGTAGCGGCTCAATGGTGTGCCTACGCAACGACATCGACGCGTGTCAGAGTGGACGGGAAACGTTGCGATGAGGAAAATCCTGATGGCCATCGCCGCTACGATCCTGCCCCTTTCAGCCACCGACGCGAACGCCGCCAACGCGCCACCGAAGGTTCGGATCGCCGAGATCGAGATCGATCCCGGCCAACTCGCCGCCTACAAGACCCTTCTGGCCGAGGAGCAGGAAGCGTCGGTGCGGCTCGAGCCCGGCGTACTCATGCTGCACTCCGCCGCGATCGCGACCGAGCCGACCCATATCCGCCTGCTAGAGGTCTACGCGGATCAGGCCGCCTATGAGGCGCACATCAGATCGCCGCATTTCTTGAAGTATAAAACGCTGACCGAACGGATGATAAAGTCGTTGAAGTTGATCGAGGCGACGCCGATTCTATTGTGCTCCAAGGCCGGGGCGGCGGGGCCGATCGACACCTGCCGGTGAACGAGCGCCCCCGATCTTCAGCGGCTGTAGTGCGCACCGGAACGAACGTCCGAAGCTGGTAAGCGGGCCGGACGCGCGGAGTGTCGGCAACTTGGGTCGAACCACCGACCTTACGCGTGATGCCCGCTGAGTTCTGACCCCGCATCGCGCGCGAAGCGTCGGTTCCATATCGTCGCGGAGGCGGAGACCGCGGTGACCACGAAGAATGCCAGCGAAAAGTCGCTGAGCACCGGCGTCCCCCGTCCCGACCCCAGCATCCCGACATGGAGCGACGCCGCGCCGACGCAGATGCCGAGCGACAGCATCAACTGCTGGAACGTCGCGTAGAAACTGGTCGCGCTGCTCATCCGGGTCGACGGAATCTCGTCATAGGCGATCGTGTTATAGGCCGAGAACTGGAACGACATGAAGAAGCCCGACAGCATCAGCACGCCGAAGATCGCCGGGATCGGCCAGTCGGGCCGGAACAGCCCGCACACCGCATAGCCCGCGCTCGCACCGATCCCCCCGACGATCAGGCTGTTGCGAAAGCCGAACCGCCGCAGCAGGCGTGGGGCCAGCCCCTTCATGCACAGCGAGCCGATCGCCCCCGCCACGGTGATCGCCCCACTCGCCGCCGCGGTCATCCCGAACCCCAGTTGCAGCATCATCGGCAGCAGGAACGGCTGCGCGCCCTGCGTGATGCGCGTCAGCGACCCGCCGATCACCGACAGGCGGAACGACGGGATCCGCATCAGCGACAGGTCGAGGATCGGGTCCGCCCGGCGCTTGGCGTGGCGGATATACAGGATGCCGGAGACCAACCCGATCCCGATCAGGATCAGCGCCTGCGCCAATTCCCCAGTCCGGCTCGTCATTTCGAACCCGAACAACAGGCAGCCGAGCGACACGCCCGACAGCAGGAACCCGGGAACGTCGAATTTCGCAGGGCGATCCTCCCGCACGTTCCCAATGTAGCGCGTCACCAGCACTACGCCGAGCAACCCGATCGGCACGTTGAGATAGAAGATCCAGCGCCAGTCGAGATAGGTGACGATCGCACCGCCCACCGGTGGCCCGAGGATCGGGCCGATCAGCGCGGGCATGATCAGCCACGACATCGCCTGGACCATATCCTCCTTGGCGACGCTGCGCAGCAGGACGAGCCGTCCGATCGGGATCATCATCGCGCCGCCCAGCCCTTGCAGGAAGCGCGCCGCCATCATGAACGGCAGGCTGGTGGCGAACCCGCACAGCATCGATCCGCCGACGAAGATCAGGATCGCCGCGCGAAACACGGTGCGCGATCCGAACCGGTCCGCAAGCCGCCCGCTCGCCGGGATGAAGATCGCCAGCGCGAGCAGATAGGAGGTGAGCGCCGACCCCATGCTGGTCGCAGGAACGCCGAAATCGCGCGCCATTGTCGGCAAGGCGGTGGCGAGCACGGTCGCGTCCATTTGCTCCATGAACAACGCGCAAGCGATGATCAGTGCGGTGACGCGGTAGTTGCGCGGCGTGTGTGGGACGGTGCCCGGTTCCTTCGCGACCTGCGCGATCGTGCCAGCGGCAGGCAGAATACCGTCGCGGATTTCACTGTTGATCGCGGCCAGCCCGCGGCGCCGCAGCCTCATGCCTGCCACCCCCCGCCGAGCGCCTTGAACACGTCGACCTGGCGATCGACCAACAAGGCGTCGGACGCTGCGAGATTGGCCTGCGCCGTGGTCAGCGCGGCCTGCGCGGTCAGCAGCGACAGGAAGTCGGTCCGCCCGAAGCGGTAAAGCCGCCCCGCTTGATCCGCCGCGGTCGCCGCACTCGCCTGCGCGCGTGACAGCGCCGCATTGCGGTCGGCCTCGCGTGCATAGGCCGACAACGCCGTCTCGGTCTGGCGCAGCGCCTCGAGCGTGGTCGAATCGAACTGCGCCAGCGCCTGGTCGGCGGACGCGCCCGCCTGCGCGATCTGCGCACGGACGACCGGACGGTTGGGGAAGCTCCAGCTGATCAGCGGCCCCAGCCCGAGGTGGAAGGCGTTGCCCGACCCCAAAGCCGATACCGGGCCGGTGAAGCCCGCCGAGCCGCTCAGGCTCACCTGCGGATACAGGTTCGCCGTCGCTACGCCGATCCGCGCGGTCGCGGCGGCGAGCGTGCGTTCGGCGCCGCGGATATCGGGGCGGCGGCGGATCAACGCCGCGCCGTCACCGATCGGCAGCGGGCGGTTAAGCGCGGGCGGCCGCGCGCAGGTCGCGACGTCACGCGGGTAATCCGCGGGCGTGCGACCCATCAGCGTCGCGAGCCGGTATAGCGCGGCGGTGCGGGTCGCGACCTGCGTCGGGATCAGCGCCGCGCTCTGCTCGACTGCCGAGCGCGCGCGGGTAACGTCGAACGCGGTGCCGCGACCGCCGCGCTGCAACCGCTGTGTTACGACGAGCGTCCGGCGTTGCAGCGCGAGGATCCGGTTGTTAGCGGCAAGCACCATGTTGGCGGTGCAGGCGGCGGCGTAGCTGCGCGCGGTCTCCGCGGCGACGGTCACGCGGACCGTGTCGCGGGCGGCGGCGACGGCCTCCGCATCGCCCTGCGCCGCCTCGATCCCGCGCCGGATCCGCCCCGACAGGTCGAGCGGATAGGCGAGCGAAATGCCGAGGTTGTAATCGAGCGTACCCGGCAGCGACCCGCCGGTCGTCGTCAGGCGATCGACCGAGGTTCCGCCACCCAGCAGCGTCGACAGCGTCCGCCCCGCCGCGACCTCCGCGACCACCGCGTCCGCGCGGCGCAGGTTCGCATCCGCCGCGCGCAGATCCGTGTTCGCGGCCAGCGCCTCGGTGACGAAACCGTCGAGCCGCGCGTCGCCGTAAAGCTGCCACCAGCGATCGGGCAGCGGCACGTCGGCGAACACCTTCTCGTGCCCGCTGTCAAAGCTGTTCTGCGCGGACGGGCGATTGACCACTGCCGCCTCCGGAAGCGCATAGTTCGGCCCCGCGGTGGTGCACCCCGCCAGCGCCAGCGCGATCAGCGCGGGCAGCGTCCTGCGCGGTGCGGTCCGAAAGCCCGTCATGCCACCACCACCGGCTGACCGGCCTTCTGCTCGACCGTCACCGTCGCGGTCCGCCCGACGATCAGCGGGATGCCCGCCGGGACTTGACCCAGCTTGACCCGCACCGGAATGCGCTGCGCCAGCCGGACCCAGCTGAAGGTCGGGTTGACGTTGGGCAACAGGTTGGACGTGTTGGTCCGCTCGCTGTCGTTGATCCCGGCGGCGATGCTGTCGACGCGCCCGTGCAACGCACGCGGCTCGCCCATCAGATGGACGATGACCGGATCGCCGAGGTGGATCCCGCCGAGCTTGGTCTCCTCGAAATACCCCTCGACGCGAAGCGAGTCGGTGTCGACCAGCGCCATCGCCTGCGCGCCTGCCGCGATATAGTCGCCGGGGTGGAGATCGAGGTTGGTGACGATCCCGTGCACCGTCGCACGCACCGTCGTCCGCGCGAGATTGAGCGCGGCGGTCGAGCGCGCGCTCTGCGCCTGCGCCAGCGCCGCCGACGCGGTGGCGACGCGCGCGACATTCTGTTCGTGCGTTTCCTTCGCGACCAGATCGCCGAGCGCGAGATCGCGTTGCGCCTCGCGCCGTGCCTGCAGCAGCGTCGCACGAGCGCTCGCTATCGACGCGTCGGATTGCGCGAGCGTCAGTTCAAAGCGCGGGCGATCGACCACGAACAGCACGTCGCCGGGCTTGACCGCCTGATTGTCATGGACCGCGACTTGCGTCACCAGCCCCGCGACGTCGGGCGTCACGCGCACGATGTCCGCGCGAATGCGGCCGTCGCGTGTCCACGGATCGGTCTCGTACCGCCGCCACAGCCAGATCGCGACCAGCACCGCGAGCGCGACGATGATCAGGGTGACGGCGGACCGGCCAAGCGGGGCGATCAGCGATTTCAGGCGGGCGGAGGTCATGCGGAAAGTCCGGTCAGCAGGGCAAGCAGCCCGAGGAGAAGGATGAACAAGGCGACGTCGACGAGCGGTCGATAGGCGACCAGGCGGTACACCCCGGCAAAGCCGAGCAGGCGCGACACCACGCCGGTCAGCAGCAAGGCCGCAACGCCCAGCAACAGGATGGTCGGCAGGAACACGCCACCGATCGAGACTTCACCGATCATGTCGTCACCTCCACGCCCGGTTGATAGGCAAGCGCCTGCGGGAACAGGTTGCGGCGCAGCGACGTCAGCGCGAGCACGCCACTGCGACGCCGCTCCGGCAGGCTCGCCCCGAAACCGGTCAGCGCGCGATCGATCCCCGCGAGCAGGTCCGGTTCCGGGGGCGCGGGCTCGTTCGGTCGCAAGGCGCGGTAATGCGTGCCCACGCCGCGCAGCACCGGGGTGATCAGGGCGTCTTCGGTCTCCGATCCATCGAGCCGTAGCTGCCGCAACTCGCCGACCGCGACGCCGACGCGCAGATCGGCGAGCGCATCGAGCAGCGGCTTCCCCGGATCCTCGCCCTGCAGCGCGAGGCGCGGCGCGAGCAGCCCGATCCGGTCGAGCATCCGCGCGACCCATCCGGCCGCATCGGGCTGCCCGCGCAAATCGCTGCGGGCCGCGAGCTCGCGCCAGCCCGCGCGGATAAGGCGGCGCGCGCTGGTATCCGCGCCGATCGTCTGGAACAGGCCGACGGTGACGACCGCGAAGAACGTCCCCACCAGCTGCGAAATCCCGCCGTTGAGAAACGCATCGAAGCTCCCCCCGAAGCGATCGTTAAGACCGACCGTGTTGAGCCCGCCAAGCAATGCGCCGAGCGTGATCAGCAAAGTCGACGGACGTGCGAGGAACATTCCGCCGAGAAGCATCGGCGGTGCAAGGACCGCGGCGAGCGTAACGAAGTCGGTTACGCGCGGCAGGATCGCGAACGCATAGACGGCGGCCACGGCAAGCCCGAGGATCGTTCCGTAGAAGAACGCCATGATCGCGGGTGCGGGATCGTCGCTATTGCCGAACAACGCGCAGCAGACCCCTGCGATCAGTACGGCCCCCGCCCCGTCCGACCAGCCCGTCCCGATCCAGAAAGCGCAGCCGAGCAGGATCGTCGCAACCGTCCCGCCAGCCGCGCGCACGGCAATCCCGCGATCGCGATGGAGCGGACGCCGCGCAGTGCGCTTGAGCAACGCAGCGACCCCCGGCGTTACGGGCGCGCGCGACGGCGAGCGCATCTGGTCGCGCAGGTCGCGCGCGTTGCGATGCGCGTCGATCAGCTCGGCGAGGCGCGCGAGCAAGCTGAGCCGGAGCGCATCACGCCAGATCATCGACGGCGCGGGGGTCGGTTCGAGCGCGCGGGCGCGCGCGATCAAGGCGTCCGCGGTCGCGCTGCGGTCTGCGGTGGAAGGCGGATCACGCAACCAGTCGCGAACGTCCTCGATCAGCGCGAGCGCCTCGGGCCGCGGCGCGTCGGCACTGCGCAGCAACTCCCCGATGCGGTCGTCGACCGCGCTGGCGAGCGGCAGCAGCATCGACAGTTCGGCCTGGAGCGCGCGCAGCGTGCGCACGCGCGGCAGCAACCGTGCCGTATCGAACGGAAGATGGATGGAAAGCTGGTGCAACTCGTTGATATCAAGCGCGAGGCGGCGACGGTCCCGGTCGAGCGCGGCGTCCGCCTCGCCCGCCAGCGAATCGCGCGACCAGCGTTCCGCGTCGCCGAGGATCGTGTCGATCCGCGCCAGCAAGGTCGCGGTCACGGTCTGCGGGAAGACCAGGCCGTGGATCAAACTCCCGCACAGGATGCCGATCGTGATCTCCTGGACGCGCAACGCCGCCGTCGTGAAGATCGCACCGGGCGCATCGACGGAAGGAAAGCCGATGATGCTCGCGGTATACCCTGCCAGCAGGAACAGATAGGCGCGCGGGGTCCGGTCGAGCAGCGAGATGTAGAGGCAAAGCCCCAGCCACAGCGCCAGCCCAAGCGACAGCAGTTCGGGCGCGTTGACCAGATTGGGCACCAGCACCACCGCCGCGATCGCGCCGAGCACCGTGCCCGCGACCCGGAACACCGCCTTGGACAGCACGGCGCCGGCAAGCGGCTGCGCGACGATATAGGACGTCGTCACCGCCCAATACGGACGCGTCAGACCGATCCGCAGCGCGATGTAATAAGCGAGGATCGCCGCGACGAAGCATTTCACTGCGAACAGCGCTTCCCGGCTGCCGAACCGTGCCCCGATCATCGGGCGCGGCCTTGCTGGAAGCGCGCGCCGACCCGCTCGGCGACGCGGAGCGCGGTCGAAAGGTCTTCGTCGCTGACGCCGTCGAGCATCGTCCGTCGCAGGCTTTCGAGTGTCGCTTCGATCGTCGTGACCAGCGCACGGCCTTGCGCCGTCAGCCGGATCCGGCTGACCCGCGCGTCGTCGGGATCGCGGTGGCGTTCAACCCATCCCCCCTCGACCATCTGGTCGACCGACCGGACCAGCGAGGCCTGCGTGACGTCGAGCTCGTTCGCCAGATCGGTTTGGCGCACGTCGTCCCCCAGTCGACCGACCTGGATCAGTGCCCAGCCGATCGAGGCGGACAGCCCCATGCCGCTGAGCGCACGATCCGCCGCCTTCCGCCACATCCGCGCAAGCGGCAGGAGGGTGCGCGCGTAGGACGACTCGAGAGTGGATCGCGGAGGAATCATTAGCATGCTAAGTAATATGATTTCGCGATGCTGCAATGCAGCACGGCAAGATTTATTGTTGGGCTAGCCCTATTCTCCCTGAGCGCAGATCGCTCGGTATGTCCAAGCGCTCGATCAACGCTTGCTCGTCCTCCACGCCGCGACCGCAATCACGACGCCACCGAGCGCCAGCAGAACGCCGATCGCGCCGGTCGAGGTCCAACCCAGCCCCGCCGCAATCGCGACCCCGCCGAGCCATGCGCCAAGCGCGTTGGCGATGTTGAACGCGCTGTGGTTGAGCGCGGCGGCAAGCGCCTGGGCATCGGCGGCGATATCCATCAGGCGGGTCTGCAATGGAGCCCCCATCGACAACGCCGCGAAACCGACGAAGAACATATTGACCGTCACTGCGATGACCGAGGGCGCGGTGACAGGGATCAGGCCAAGCGCAACGACGTTGAGCGCCAGCGTCACGAAGATCGCGCGCATCACGCCCCGATCGGCCAGCCAGCCGCCGAACAGGCTCCCGGCGACCATCCCCATCCCGATGACCGACAGAACCAAAGGCACGCGCGCTTCGGTCATGCCGGAGATTTCCGTCAGCAGCGGGGTGATATAGCTGTAGACCGCAAAGACCCCGCCGAACCCGATCGCGGCGATGCCGAGCGTCAGCCAGATCTGGCCGCGCTTGAGCGCGCCGAGTTCGGTCAGCGGGCTCGCATTGTCGGGCGCGGGTGTGGGGTTGAGCGCAACCCGGCACAGGATCGCGGTTGCCAAGCCGATCACCGCAACGACGCCAAACGCCGCACGCCAGCCCGCGGCCTGACCGACCCAAGTGGCAAACGGGACGCCAACGATGTTGGCAAAACTCAACCCAAGCATCACCCGTGCGACGGCCTGCGCCCGTTTCTCGACCGGCACCAGCGATGCGGCGACCAGCGCGGCGATCCCGAAATACGCACCATGCGGCAGTCCGGCGAGAAACCGCGCGGCGACGATGAGGGCATAGCTGGAGGCGACCGCACACAGCAGATTGGCGACCGCGAAAAAGATCATGAGGCCGATCAGCATCGCCCGTCGTCCGACTCGTGCAAACAGCACCGTCAGCAGGGGCGCTCCCACCACGACGCCGAGCGCATAGGCGCTGATCATGTGACCGGCGATGGGAACGCTGACGTGGACGTCATTTGCGACGTTGGGTAGCAGTCCCATCGACGCAAACTCACCCGTTCCGAGCGCAAAGCCGCCAAGAGCGAGCGCAATTTCTGCCAGATACGCGGTCTTTGGCGTCACGGTGACGGGATTAGCGGCGATCGCATCCTGGGCGCTCGTCATGCGGGAAGTCCTTGATGGGATATCCCCTCCGCGCCGGTGCTCTTGCACTCCGCTGGTCGCCGTGGATGTGGTCGTGCCACGGACAAGTTGCAACCGCGAGACTTGAACCGGCTATCAGAGGTTCCCGATAGCAGGTTCGTGATGCCGCCCGCATCCCCAAGGATACGCGCTTCACGAACCCGACTATCGGGATCCCCATCAGGTCGCTCGGTCGCGAGACCGGATCAGAACTTGACCCGTACCCCGAAGTTGTACCGTGCACCCGTTTCCTGGAGCAGCAGGAACCGGTCTTCGATCGCCGACCATTCGCTCACCCGCGTGTTCGTGACGTTGACGCCCTGAACATAGACCTGGAAGTTGCGGGTCAGGTCATAGGCAACATTGAAGTCGAGCTGCCCATAAGACGAGCGGTTGCGCGGTCGTCCCTGGCTCGACCGGCACTGCCGCAGGTAATCCGAACGCCAGTTGTACGACGTCCGTGCCGAAATGCCGTACTTCTCGTAAAAGACGCTGCCGTTGGCCGAATGCGGCGACAGGCCGTTGTACCCGCAGTCATAGTCCGTGAGAGTTTGATCGCGCTCCACCTTGCTGTTCACGTACGTATAGTTGCCGGTGACGCCGAAGCCCGACGCAAATCCCGGCAGCCAGTCGAATGCATATTGCGCCCCCACCTCGACGCCGCGGATGTAGCCGGTTTGTCCGTTGCGCGTGCGGGTATCCTGGAACACGCGACCGAACCGGTTGACCGGCAGCGTCTGGAGTTCAAGGAAATCGCTGAGGTCCTTGTGGAATGCACCCACGCTGAAATAGCTGACGGGGGTGACATACCATTCGAGCGAGACATCGTAGTTGGTCGACCGGAAGGGCAGCAGGTTCGGGTTGCCGCCGCTGGACTGCGGCACCGAAATTCGGCCACCGAAATCGTTGTTCACGCCAAGATCGGTCAGCGTCGGGCGGGTCACCGTCTGTGAGAACGCAGCCCGCGCGAGCAGCTTGTCGGTGACGTTGTACCGGATGTTCGCCGACGGCAGTGCGTTGACGTAGCTGTTGCTCACCGACACCGCCGTTGGTGGACCATAGGTGTATTGCAGCGTGTCATCCCCCGGCGTGTTGGCGATGCTCGTGACGGGCGTGTCGAAGCCGGCGGACAGGACTTGCGTCCTGACGACGCGGACGCCGACGTTGCCCGACCAGCGCGGGCCGCCGAACTGCATGCTGATGTACCCTGCGGTCAACCGCTCCTGGACGTTGACCGTTCCGCGGAGCTGCTCGCGGACCCCGAACGGTCCGCCCGGAAGCGCGAGCGCCTGTTGCGCGAATGCGGCCTGTTGCGCGGGTGTTCGGCCGTTGGTCGGGATCGACAGCGTGGCTGGGTCATTCAGATAGGCAAGGAACGCCTGCGGATCGAACTGGAACAGCGAAGGCGGAATGTTCCGACCGCCACCCTGGAAGTTCTGCCAATCATACGATTCCAGAAGGCCTTGAGCGATCGGGACCTGATACCCGCAATAGGTGCAGCTCGAATCGCTGTTGTTGAACGACCGGTTGACCTTGCGCCGTTCGGTGTAGGAGCCACCGATCAACACCGACTTCAGGATCGAATTGTCCACCTGATACTTCGTATCGAGATGGAATTCCGAACCTCGATCGCGCGATCGATTGGTATCGATCCCCATGTAATGCAGGCGCATCCGGTTGGGATCGTTGATGATGGAATTGTCGAACGACGCGGTCGGCAACTGGCCGGGATTGAGATTGAACTGATAGTTGTAGGGCAGCAACGCGCCGATCACGAGATACTGGTTCGGCGAAACGCGGTTCGCGCCCGTGACCGACGCATCGAGCCGGACTTCGACGTTGCTCGACGGGTTCCATTTGACGTTGCCGCCGATCTGATAGCTCTCGGATTGGCGATTCGTCAGGTTGTAGACGTGGTCGACCTTCGAATTGAGGCCGTTGTTGGTCAGCCGGTCGCGGTTGTCCGCCAGGAACTGCGGGTTCTGGGCGATGAAGTCGCCGCCGATCATGCTTAGACTGGTCGCGGTCCTATTCCCGTCGAACGTCGGCTGATAATAGGGCGCGGCCAGAAAGTTATCGAGCCGGCGGACTTCCCCCGACACGTTGAACTTCGAGTAGACGCCGTCGACGGTAAATTCGAGCGTGTCGGTCGGCTTGAACTGGACCGCACCCGCCAGATTGATCCGCTCACGCTGTTCCTGCGTGCGCTGATAATAGAGGCTCTGGGGAACGTTGACGTTGCCCGACACCGGGTATCGCGGGTCTGCGCCGGTGATCAATGTCGGCGTGCCGCCGATCACCGAGATGATATCGGGCCGGCCGTTGATCCACCCGTCGATCGCGATGGAATCGTCCTGGTTCTTGCGCTTTGTGTACGACCCCGACAGGACGACGCCGAAGGTCTTGTTGGGATTGGTCCACGAAGCGGTAGCCGATCCATCCGGCCCGGCCTTCTCGCGCAACGTATCGTAAATGGCGCCCGCCGATGCCGCGAAGTGGAACCCGCTGCGTCCCGACAGCGGACGTGCGGTAATGATATTGACCGTGGCCCCGATGCCGCCTTCCTGCAGTTCGGGCACGTTCGATTTGAACACGTCGGTACGCTGGATCATGTTGGACGAGAGAACGTCGAACGAGAATTCGCGTCCGGGATTGTCGGTCGCCATGACGCGACCGTTGACCAGAACGGTATTGAATTCCGGCCCAAGGCCGCGAACGGTGATGAACTGGCCTTCGCCGCCCGATCGGTCGATCGCGACGCCGGTAATGCGTTGGAGCGATTCAGCGATATTGGAATCGGGGAATTTCCCGACGTCTTCCGCGCTGATGCTGTCGACGATTTGCTGTGCGTCGCGCTTCACGCGTGCCGAATTGGCGAGACTGCTGCGAATTCCGGTGACGACGATGTCCTCGCCGGGTGCGGGCGTATCCTGACCCGGCTCAGCGGCCGTCGGGGTCGGTTCCAGCGGTTGCGCGGTAGCGCTGTCCTGCACCGATCCTGGTGTGGGCGCGGTGACATCCTGCGCGAACGCCGGCGTGGTGACGAGAGCGCTGCCGATCAGCAGGCAAACTCGTGCGGAACGAAACTTCATAATCCCTCTCCCGGTATCGGGCAATCCTGAGCCCATTCAGTTTGTAGTTATCTCGAGCTTGTTGCCGCCCGATGATCTGCGATCCTGGAACTAGTCTGGCACCGTGGCAGGACAGACTCCCGCGCCATTGCATATTTTTAGCAATAGAAAGGCACAGACATTCCAGGTGATGTTGTTGATATATTCACTTCATCGACATCTTGCCGATCAATGTCCTTTCTCACGGAGGCATTCTGAGCATTGCAACCTCCGGTGATTTGAGTGCGGCCGATAAGAACGGTCGACGTACTGTTGCCTCCGGCAACGTCGTCTTACTTCTTATCCTGGCGGAATGAGCGGTAGGCGACCCAGTGTCTCGGTCATTCGACGAGACGCTGAACGGTCCGCTTTGCATAATGCCATCGGAACAAGTGCCGGGTTGTACGGATCGGAGGCGTACCGCGACGCCATCAGCGAAGCCCTGAATCGATCGCTGCGGGGGCGTGACGAGGAATGCTTATCATCTTGCGGGAAGCTTTTGCCGTGCACCACCCACGGCGGGCTGCGGCCCTTATTTTGCGTTTTGGCGCGCTTGAGCGACGTGTCGAACCACAGCGCGCTATGGTAACGGCAGCCTTCGTTGTGACCACGCCGGCCTCTCCCTCTGCGACGTCTGAGCGCCAAACTTACGCGTTGAGTATGTTCATCTATTTTTAATGTAAAGGATTACATCGCGACCCGTTTGCAAAGCGGGACCATGCGATCGCGCTTTCCGTGCTTCGCTATTCGGGTGTCCAACCTGGGGATTTACGCTCGCAACGCCCCGACAAATTCCCCTTCGGCCAGCGTGCGGTTTCCCGCGAGCCACGCCATCAACAATTGCGGCAAGCCGAAATTAGACCGCATGGCGTGGCGGCGTTCAGGGTCGGTGCCCAACGATTTATTCGGATTGCAAAGCGCGTTTCGAATCGCCCTCACTTGCGCCGCCACGTCGCGCCGGCTGCAATTGGTTCACCACTTCGGGGTGTCGCGCTCCCGGCCGTAAAGCCGTTACGTCGGCCCGGCAGATAGATCATCGAAACCGGTTGACGATATCCGAACAGCGCGGGCAGACCGCTCTGCGCATGCCAGCCCCTCGCGACGGCTATGCCAAAACCGTCATCCGCTTGGCACGCCCGTCATAATCTACCGCCAGACCTGCGCTTGCCAAAAGTGCGGCGGTTCCGGGGCGCATCACATGAACGCGGATCTCCCTGCGCTTCGTCATGCCGGGATACGTGCCCTGCCGCGTGCCGAGCGCGAGCACCCCTGCCGACTGTTCCCAAGTGAGCATCATGCGCGCCGCCGCACCCTGCTCATAGCGATAGCTGAGCCCGTCATCCTCGTACAGCGAAGCAGTGCCATCCCGCCCGGGATAGACCATGAGATCAAGCGGCCCGCCCAGAAGCCGCGCGGTCGATTGGCCGACAGGCCCCAGCGGCAGGATGCTGCCCGCCCGCACGTGCAGCGGAATGCGGTCGAGCGTCACCGCGACGGTGTACGTCCGCCCACCCGCACGGTGCTCATTCGTCCAGAAATCGTACCAGCCGCCCTCTGAAATCGGCAAATACACGTCCCAGGTCGTCACGTCGGCCGCCAGTACCGGTGCGACGTGGATGGCGCTGCCGAACATATATGCGTGAACCTGATCCAGCGCCTTCGGATCGTCTGGAAACTCGAACACCAATGGCCGGATCAGCGGCATTCCGGAAGCGGAGGCCTCGGCTGCCAGCGAGTAAATGTAGGGCAGCAACCGATAGCGGAGTTCGAGGTAGAAGCGCGCGACGCGTTCCACCGTCTCGCCATAGCGCCAGAACTCGGTATCGGTCATGTAGCCGTGGACGCGCGTCATCGGCAGGAAGGTCGCGAACTGGAACCAGCGCAGGAAGCGTTCCTGATAGGCGGGGTCGGTATATTGCCCCTTCCCCGGGCGGAAGAAGCCGCCTGCGTCGACGGTCCACCAGGCCTGGCCTGCCGCCGCCATGTTGAGCCCAGCCGGGATCTGGCGTTTCAGCGTCTCCCAATCGTGGCCGATGTCGCCCGACCATGTCGCTGCGCCGTAACGCTGCTGGCCGGGCGCCGCCGATCGGGTGAGGATCATCACACGCTTGTCGGGATAGGCGCGCCGCTGCGCCTCATAGACCGTTCGGCTGACTTGGAGCGGGTATAGGTTGCGGCGTTTCTCGCCCGGCTGGGTCCGGCCCGGTGCCGCATAGATCGGCCGTCCGGCCAGATCGTCATTCTCGGGCTCGGTCGCGTCCTGCCACCAGGCATCGATGCCAAGCGCGCCGAGCTTCTGCGTCTGCTGTTGGGCATAGAAGCGCGCAGCGACGGGATTGAAGAAATCGATCCACTCGGTGCCCGGAATGTAGAAGCGCTTGGCGGCGACGTCCTTGCCGAGTTCGGTTTCCTTGCCGACCTTTGACCAGACCGACAGCATGAAGCGCATGTCGATCGCATGCAGATCGCGAACGAGGCCAGCGGGATCGGGATAATGATCCTCATCGAAACGCATGGCGTTCCAGCCATACTTTCCCCAATATTGCCAATCCTGCACCATCATGTCGCAGGGCAGCTTGCGCGCGCGGAATTCGCGTGCGGTCGCGAGGATCTCGTCCGACGAGTGGAACCGCTCGCGGCAATGAATGTAGCCGAGCGCCCATAGCGGCATCATCGGCTGCGGCCCGAGCAACGCGTGATAGCCCGCCATGACCTGAGCCGACGTCGGCCCGGCGATCACGACATAATCGATCCCCTCGGATACCGGCGACGACCAGGTCGTGCGATCTTCAACGGGTGCGAAGGCGAGGACCGGAACGTCCTCGTCGCTTGCCCGCACCAGCACACTGTGCTCCCCCGCGGCAAGCGCGCCGATGACGCTGGCGGTCGGCGGCAACCAGGCATTGGTGTGATCCGTCAGGGGCTTGCCGTCGATCGCCAGATAATGGCGCGAGGACATCTTGCGCCCGAGATCGAGCAGGAACGCATAGCGCCCACTCTGCGGGACGCTGAACGTGCCGGTGAACTCCGCATCGCGGCGCTCGACGCGGGCATTGCCGGTGGAGGTGGTGACATCCGCCATGCGCGCCGCGCCAGCCGCCGCCCGGCGGGTCAAGGCGATCGCCCGATCCGGTCGGTTCAGCTCCGCCATGCCGGGATTGTGCCACAGCAGACCATAGCCCTTGCTCGACAGCACGAACAGCTGGCTGATCTGCGTATTCACTTGCGTCAGGCGGCGGGGAAGACCGCGGATATCGAGATGGCCGTCCTGGAAACAGCCCGTGCCGTAGAGGCGTTCGTCGGCCGGGCTGGCGAACCCTTGCGTTACGGCGAGCGTCGGCTCGGTTCCGATCGTCGACGGCGCGACGTGGCGCGATCCGGGCGCTTCGCTGAGCAGCAGCTTGCCCCCGCCGTCATGGAACGACAGGCACCCAGTAGCTTCGTCCCACATGCATCGCGCGTGCGGCAACGTCAGCACCGTTCGACTACCTTCCCGAGTCCGCTTCGGGATAGGCGGCTTCGCGATCGGCGCGAGCATTTCGCTCGGCGTTGCGGGAGGTGCTCCAACGGGCGCGACGCGGACGCGAAATGCACGGTCGCTGAGTGCCGTGACGGCAATCGACAGGTCGCCGGTGCGGATCACGAAATCCGGCGCGGCGATCCTTGTCGCGGCTTGCACCAGGCCGCTCGACACGATCGCCACGCCCGCACCGCTTCCAAGCAGCGCGCGCCGGGTGATGGCCGCGCTACGCGGCGTTTTCGTCTCGCTCACGCAACCTCCCCTTCGCTTCGTTTCTGCACGGCGCGGCCATCAGCCGGGCCGCCCATCTTCCTCGATGATCGCGACGTCCCACGGGGCGAGGTCGATCGATCCGCCGCGCTGAACCTTGCGCCCATGCAACAGTTCGGTGCCCGCGGCCGGAGCCGCCAAATGCTGTGGCGAAGCCGAATAGTTGAGCACGTACCGGACGGTATGACCGTTCTTGAGCGTGCCGCCGCGCACGATCAGCGGGAACTGCACCCCCGCGACCGACGGCAAGACCCCTGCCCGCGTGACTTCGGCGGCGACGATCTTCTCGGCGAGCGCGTCGCTCGGCATGAAGCCGACATAGCTGACTTCGCCTTTGCCCCAATGGTTGCGCGTCATCGCGGCGCCGGCCGGCCAGGACGGGTGCTGATAGCGCGCCACGACCTCGGCGGTGGTGGGCTTCAACATCTCCATCCACCAACGCGGCGCGTTGTCGGCGTCCGAGACCCCGAACGGATTGCCCGCGAGCGTGACCCCGACGGGAATCGTGAACTCCTGATAGGTGACGCCCGCCGCCTCAGCGATCGCGCCCGGCTGGGCGGCATAGCGGACCTTCGTGTTCTCGTCCGAAAAGCCGCTTTTGAAGGTGTAGAGCACATGCCCACCGCGCTTGGCGTAATCGTTGAGCCGCGCGATCTCGGCGTCGCTCGCCGCGTACAGAGCGGGCACGACGATGAGCTTGTACTGATCGAGCTTCTGCGTGCTGTCGGGCGACACGATGTCGGCCTCGACGTTCATCCGATAGAGCGCATCGTAGAACGGGCGCAGCACCTGATTATATTCGATGCCCGCCGGCTTGAACGAATTGAACGCGGTCTGCGCGGCGTTGCTGACATAGACGGCGACCTGGTTGTGTTTCGTCATGCCTGCCAGCTTCGGGCCAAGGCGAGCAATCTCGGCGCCGATGACCTTTGCCGCCGCATATTCGGCATTGGGCTTATAGTCCTGCGACAGCAGCCCGCGCCAATAGGTCTCGACCGCGTTGGCAGTCGTCGCCCAATGCCAATATTCGACCATCTGCGCGCCCGAGGCGAGATGGCTGAACGCCTGGAGGCGAAGCTGGCCCGGATAGGGCGTCCATTGCGGGAAACCCTGCGCCTCGGTTTCCAGCACCAGATAATTCTGTCCGTTGCGGATCGAGCGCGCCTCGTCGCCGCCAAAGGCGATCTCCGCGCCGGTCAGCTTGTCCTGCGTCGGATGATAGATGTCGATGCCGGCGATATCGAGCGAGCGTGCCGCCTTCCAATGATCGACCTCGGGCTGGATGCCGTAGGAACCCTCGCGCCAGCCCAAATCGAAATTCTGCGTCGTGAATTGCCCCGGCCGGGCATGCGCGCGCACGAGCTTGGCCTGCCAGCCGAGGAAGTCGGTGACGAGGCTGCGCTGATAAGCGGCGAAGGCGTTGGACATGCTGGCGTTGATCGAGCCGTTGGTCGACGGGAAATCCTCCCACCGGTTGATCCGGTTGGACCAGTAATTCAGCCCCCACGCCTGGTTCAGGGCATCGAGGCTCGGCCATTTCGCCTTGAGCGACTGGACGAACGCCGCCTGCACCGCCGGGCCGCTGGTGCCATAGGGCTTGGTCTCGTTGTCGAGCTGATAGCCGATCACCGCCGGGTGATCCTTCACATGGTCGACCAGTGCGACGATCACGCGCTCTGCCGCCGCGCGGTAATCGGGATCGGTGATGTCCATGTTCTGCCGGGTGCCATATTGCGCGCGCACACCGTCGCGGCCGACGACGAGCACGTTGGGATGCTGGCGCGCGAGCCAGGTCGGGATCGCATAGGTCGGCGTTCCGACGATCACCTTGATGCCCTGCTTGTGCATCGCGGAGAGCATGCGATCGACATGGCTGAAATCGAACACCCCGGGCTGCGGTTCGAGCGTACCCCAGGTCGACTCCGCGATGCGGACCACGCTGATCCCCGCCGCCTTCATCATCCGCGCGTCCTCATCGACGCGGTCGACCGGCGTGTACTCGTCATAATAAGCGACGCCGTACAGGATGGTATCGGGCATCTGCGCTTGCGCCGCTGCCGGCGCCGCCACGATTGCCAATGCGAGTGCTTTCAAGATCCGCTGCATGATCTGCCTTCCATTGCCAAGGCGTTCCCCGGCGATACCGTTTCTAGAAATCGAGCGTGGCGTGCCGGATGGGTTTTGTCGTCTTTACAACACGCGAGACGCTGCTGCCTTGGCGGACGTGGATCAGCCCAGCATCACATGCTGAAACGAAGTCCGACCCGGAACGTCCGACCGTTAACGTCATACAACGACGGATTGACAAAATTCGGCGATGCGGGCGGCTCCTTGTTGAACAGGTTATCGATCTTGAAATAGCCCGTCACCTGCTTGGTGAAGTTGAACGTGCCACCTACGTCCATCAAGAAGGCACCCGGAAAGAAGTTATTGTCAATCGTCGGCCTGTTGTTCGTTGATACCGGACAATTACCCGCAGAGCATTCTACATATTGGCTACCGAACACACCATCGCTGAACCAGCGCTCCTGCAACAGCAGCGAGAAGCTATCATTGGCATAGGTCTGCGTTGCCAGCCATTTCCAATCGGGTGTGTTTCCGACGTTGACCCCAGCACTATCGATCGGGATCGTCCCGGGCAAACCCGTATCAGTCACGAACTTGCGGATATTGGTGGCCAGCGCGCGCAGCGTAAAGTTGCCCGGCAAGCCAAGCGGACGCCGCCAACGATAACTCGCCTCGATGTCGAAGCCATCCGTGTCGATCGAGGCGAGGTTGAACGCCTGAACATTGATGAAGTTGGGTCCTGCTGCGTTGTTCAGATTGAACGCACTGCACGTTTCCGGAAGGATGTTCTGGAAACACAGATTGACGATGTCCCCCGTGCCCAAGCTGGAGATCACGTCCTTGATTTTGATGTGATAATAGTCGACCGACAGACTGAGGCCGGGCAGCCGCGACGATCCCGAAAATGCTATCCCGGCGGTGGTGTTCCGCGCAATCTCGGGCGTCAGTGCCGTATTGCCGATCGTATTCTGGATTGCGAGCACGTTGACGTTGCGGAACGGATCGAAGAACCCGGGTAGCGTCGTGGTCGTCGGTGCGGCGAACAGTTCGGACAGGTTCGGTGCCCGGACGTCGCGCGAGGTCACCCCGCGCAACCGCAGGCCGTCGATCGGCAGGTCCCATGTCCCGCCAATCTTCCACGCCCAGACGGTGCCCGACGTGCTGTAGTCGGTGACGCGGATCGCGCCGTTCAACGCCGCGCGTCCAGCCCCCTCGGAATTGAGGATCGGCACGTCGGTTTCGACGAACCCCTCCTGGACGCTGTAGGCCCCGCTGCCGTTCTTGTAATTGCCCGCATACCAATTGTTGCCCCCGGTCAGCAGCGTAGGATCGGCGGGATAGTCCGGCGTGTTCGGTGTGGCCGCGTTCCCCGCGCCATAGGGATCGGCGCGGACCGTATAGAATTCGTGCCGGAACTCGCCGCCAAAGGCGAAGGACACCGGCCCTGCCCAAAGACTGAACGGCGCGCCCGAGAAGTTGATGCTGACGACGTCCTGAGTCTGTCGGGTCCGCTGGTACGGGCCGTCTTCGGGCATGATATAGTTCAACGCCCCCTGCGACGGGTTGCCGCCGAAGATGTTGAGCGGCTGACACCCATTCGCGCGGGCGACGGGATTGGCGCAGACGGTCGCGCCGTTGACGATCGTCGCGTTGATCGCCTGGTTGAAGCGGTTCGACAGCAGGACGTTGTTGACATCGATGTTGGAATAGTTGGTGCCGTGCTCGTAATACAGGTCGTAGGTCCAGTCGGACCCGGCGACGGATTGGCGCCCCTTGGCCCCCGCCACGAAGCGATACTGGCGGCGATCGGTGAAGACTCTGGTGCTCCCCAAAGCGGCGTTGCTCGTGCCGTATTGGAAGCTGGAGATCCCCGCCGAGGCACAGGCCGCCTGGACCGAGACGGGCACGAACGGATTGGCGCACTGGATCGTCAGGTTCGGACGGTTCTGGCCGCCGATCGGCTGGTTGCTGGTTTTCACCTGAGCGATATTCGCCGTGACGTAGATCTCGTTATCGGGCGCCCAGTCAAAGCCGATCCGACCGAAATTGCTGAACCGCTGCAGCCTCGACTGCAGCGAGCGGCCCACATCGACATTTCCGGACAGGTCGCCACCAAGGCAGCTTCCAGGGAAACACCCGATGACCGCACCGGAGGCGGTCCGCGATGGCACGCCATTCGAGCCATATTGGAACTGAAAGGGATTGCCGGCCTGATCGAAGGCCGTGCCCTGCAGCGGGCCCGCGGTAATCAGCCCGAACTTCGTATAACTATATTGCTGCGAGTAGTTGCGGACGAGATATTGCGGCGATCCGTCGTTGAACACGTTGCGATTGATCAGCGTCGTTTGCCGGAACCAATCTCGTCCACTCGCCAGATTGATCCCTAAGCCCCCGCCCTCGATGCCACCCTCGTGCGCATATTCGGTGCTTCCGACGAGGTGGAGCCGATCGCTCAGCAAACTCGTTCCGGCAGCGAGCTGTAGGAGGACCTCGCGGTTGTCGCCGTAGGTGGTGACGCCACCCTGGACGTTGCCCTTTATGCCCTTGAACCGGGTGTCGGTGATGAAGTTGACCACCCCGCCGACCGCATCCGATCCGTAGGAGGCCGAGGCACCCCCATTTACCACATCGACCCGCTTGATGAGCAGTTGCGGAAACAGGCTTACGTCGGGCACGCCGGTGACGTTGGCGCCAACGACGCGCTGGCCATCGATCAGCGTCAGCGTGCGGATCGCACCGACGCCGCGCAACGAGAAGGAGCTGAGCCCCTGCGCACCGCTCGATGTGCTGAACGTACCGGTGCTCGTACCAGTCGATCCCTGCAACGATGGCAGTTGGGCGATGGTCGTGAAGACGTTGGGTTGCGCGTTAGCGGCAATCGCGTTTGCGTCGATCACGGTCGTCGGGGTCGGGGCTGTGAAACCGCCGGTGGTGATGCGCGATCCGGTGACGACGATATCCGTCGACGCTGCTGGTTCAGCGGTAACTTGATCCGGCCCAACAGGGGTCGTTTGCTGAGGCGCCGCGACCGCGATCGGGTCCGCAACGACCGGCGAGGATGCGGTGGGAACGTCCTGTGCTTGCGCTCCGGCAGGCATTGCCAGGATGCATGCGGCCATCGCGATGACGCTGGTTGCTCCAGCGCGCTTGTAACCGTGCGACGTTCTCGACTGTATCGCCATCGTCATCATCTCCATGCCGTCCAGCGTTTGGCTGGTAACGTTATCGTTAACGCGGTCTGCGGAATCGACACCTGTTCGCAGGCCGAGACAATCACGCAATTCCAATCTTCGTAGGTACGATGTGGCGAAAGGTTTTCATTTATGCAAGCAAGATTCCTCTGGCAGAAACATAAGACATGTTCGGCCCTTTCGGTAGGCGAGCTACGCTAACGTTAACGGGCGCCGTTCTGACTACCGGCGGATGGCGATCGTGATGTACCCGTCGTCGTCAGGCCCTATGGATATTCGATCTAGCAAGGAGATTGATCATGACAGGCGTAACGCTCCCCATCACTTTGCTAACAGCGGCGGCATTGGGCGCGATCAACCTGTGGCTCGCGCTCCGCATCGTTCGCATGCGCCTGCGGGACGCGGTGCTGATCGGCGACGGCGGCGATGATCTGCTGGCCGGACGGATGCGCGCGCACGCCAACCTGGTCGAATATGCGCCGTTTGTGCTCGTGCTGCTGGCGCTCATCGAGGTCGCACGCGGCTCAGGTGCGGTCCTCGCCGTGACGGCGCTGACCTTCGTGATCGCCCGCATCGCGCATCCGATCGGGATGGACTTGCGACGATCCAACCTGCCGCGTGCTGGCGGCGCGGTCCTGACGTGGCTTGTACTCGCCTTCCTTATCGTCTGGGCCGCGCTGGTCGCGGTCGGCGTCGCCTGATCCGCTGCCCGACCGTCTCCTGACGAACTGGATCGCTTCCGTTGAAGCCCATGATGGTAACGCCGGTAACGTCGCGAACACTTCGATCCGGAACAGCGCGGTGAAACGAAGATTTTTGTCGGACCCTCTCCGAACGCCCGCCGGTCCCGTAGGAAAACGACGACCGCCATCCCGGGGAACTGTCGTCAGCGAATAAGCTGCAATGCCGCTCGATCGGCGGTAGCAGCGGCCAATTCGGCACGCGCAGACGCAATTCTCGCCTGCGCCTCGACCAGGCGCACCCTCGCGTCGGTGGCAGTCTCCTCGCGTTGGTTGACCAGGAAGAAATCAGCCGAGCCCAACTCGAACCGGCGGCGCTCGGCTGCGGCCAGGCGGTCAGCGAGTTGACGCTCCTCGTCGGCAATTCCGGCCAGCCGCTCCGCGGCGCCGACTGCTATGACGATGCCCTGCACTTCTACGGTAATTTGGTCGCGCAAAAAGCGACTGCGCTGGCCGAGCGCGTCGATCTCGGCTTGCGCCGCTGCGACCCGGCCCTTGGCTGCGCGGTTTTGCAGCGGGACGCTGAAGCGGAAACCGATCGCAGCCTCGAGCGGCGTCCGGTTGGGGCCACCCAGACCAACCGGCCCGACATCCTTGCCGACCTCGCCGCGCAGGTCGAGCCGAGGCGACAGGTCATTCTCCGCCAGGATCAGCCGCGACGTCGCCTGGTCGATCCGAGCGAGCACGGCGCGATAATCAGGTCGCTCGACTGGGCCCGCACGGGTCGCCGAGACGGGCAACGCGGCCAATGCCCCCGCGTCCGCCGGCAAGCGGTCGTCCGACACCGTCACGGGCGTTCCCGCCTCGTCGCGCAGGTAAAGCGACAGCGCATTGGCTGCACCGGCGACATCCTGCTCGGCACGCACCACCAGCGCGCGACGCCGCACCAGATTCTGGTCGTTCTCGACGAGCAGAATCTCGGGCCGCGCGCCGAGCGTCACCAGCCGGCCTATGGCGCTGCGCCGCCGCTCCGCGAGTTGCAACAGGTCGCGATAGGCGCGCATGCGCAGGCCGGCCGCGACCCAGGCCTGATAGGCATCGACCGCGCGACGCTGGACGCCGATCGCGACCATGTCCGCCTCGAACCGCGCGACGTCGATCTCGGTACCGGCGATGGTCCGCCGCGTGCGGCGTTCGTCGATTACCCGGTCGCGCAGCAGCGCGAACAGCGCGCCGACCTTCGCTTCGCCCAGGCGATTGGTATAGGACTGGTCCTCATAGATCGGGAAACGGCCGCGCGACGCGCGATAGCCGCCATAGACATAGCCACCATTGCCCGTGAGCGGTCGCGTCGCGCGTCCCTCCACGACGGTGCCGTCATAATAGCCCGCAACGCGTGCCTTCGACTCGACATCGAACACGGTGTCGAACGCGCCCTCTGCGGAGAGGGCGCGACCATCCGCCTGCCGCACGCGCGCAAGCGCCTCGACGATCTGTGGCGCGGACCGCGCAGACGAGCGCAGCACCTCGTCCAGCGTCAGCGGCACGCCTTGCGCCGCTGCGACCGAAGGCCCGAGCGTGAAGAGCAGAAACGCAACGAGCCGTATCATTTCTTTGCATCCCCTTCCTTGCCGCCATCGTCTGCGACAGGCTTGGCCGGCGGCTTGGGTTGTTTCTTGCTGGCTGCCGCGGTCCGCTGGCCGAACTCGAGCGGGAAGTCGTTCAGCTGTCGCCACACCTCGTAGCCGACAAGGACGGTTTCGCCCTGTACCCAGCCGCGCACCTTGCCACCCGGGCGGACGAAGGTGCTGGTCGGCCAGCCCGGCTTGCCGGGGCGCGGTTCGACCAGGATGCGGAAGGCCCCATCGGGGGCGGCATTGGGATCGATCATCCGGACACGTCCGTCGAACATTCCCTGCGCGACCGATGGCCAGCCGCTGAACTGGATCGCCGGCCAGCCTTCGAACTCGAGCCGGACCGGGCGCCCCGGGCGGATCAGCGGCATGTCACGGCCATCGACATACAGCTCGACCGCGCGCTCGACACGCTCGGGCGCGATCACCGCCAGAACGGTGCCGGGCGATACCAGCGCGCTGCCGCTCGCCGCGTTAAGCTGCTGGACCCGACCGTCACGGGGAGCGCGGACAAGCTGCGCCGACTGCCGTCTCAGCTGAATATCGATCCGGTTGAGCTTCGCGCGCGCTTCGGCAAGCTTGGCGCCGGCGTCAGCGACCTTGATCTGCGTCTGCTCATAGTCGCGGCGGGCGGCAAGACCCTCGGCGAGCAACTGCCCGGTGCGCGCGACGTCGATCCCGGCGACCGCGCGGCTCTGCTGGATTGCGGCGATCTCTGCCTGGACCTGCGCGCGTTCGGCACCAAGCCGTGCAAGCAAGTCTGGATCGAGATCGACGACGCGCGCGATCGGATCGCCGCGCGCGACGTGCTGACCGTCCTGGACGTACCAGCGCTCGACCTTGCCTGGCACCAGCGCGGTTACCTGTTGCTGCCGGTCGCCGGGATCGAGCGCAACGACCTGCCCCGTCCCGTTGGCGGTTTGCACCCAGGGGACCAGCGCCATGATTCCCACGGCGATCGCGATGCCCAGGACCAGCATCCACGCCACGGCCGACGCGACCCGCGGCGCGCGCATCGCGGCCAGCGTCTGGAAATGCGCGAGGCGATCGGGCTTATACGACATTGCCGGATCC
Organism: Sphingomonas echinoides; assembly: GCF_029623395.1. Lineage (GTDB taxonomy): Bacteria > Pseudomonadota > Alphaproteobacteria > Sphingomonadales > Sphingomonadaceae > Sphingomonas > Sphingomonas echinoides_A. The sequence continues at coordinate 20,238 of NZ_JAPYKK010000026.1, read as the reverse complement.
CTGCTGGGTCGCGGCAACCAGCGCCGCGCAACTGTCGAAGCGACGCTGCCGATCGGGTTCGAGATGAAACCAGCCGTCGAGCGTGATATCCTCGGGGCGCCCGGTGCACAGCAGGACCGTCGTACCCGCCGCCTTGAGATGGCGCAGGACCTCGGCCAGGCGGCTCGTCGGAATCAGATCATAGAGCTGCGACAGCATCAGCACGTGCGGTCGCACCAGCAGGGCATTGGCCAGCTTCAGGGCCATGACTTCTCCGATCGACAGCGGATAGCCGGATGCCGCCAGCGGTGTGTCGAGGCCGTGCGGCAAGCCCGCAACGCGGTCGCGCAGGCCGACCGTCTCGAGCGCGTCGAGCATGACTGCGGAGGTCGACGCGGCGGCGGCAAGCGTCAGATACTCGCGGATCGTGACCTCGACGATACTGGGCCGGTCGAGCACCATCACCTCGGACCGCAACAGATACATGTCGAACGTCGCCATATCGGCGCCCCCAACCAGGACCAGCCCGCGCTCGGGCACCACATGGCGCTTGAGGACCATCGCCAGCAGCCGCTCGGCACCGCCGTCCGCCCGGGTGACGAGCTGTTCGCCCGCCGCAAGGTCGAAATCAAAACGCCCACCCTCGGTCACGACGCGGTCGAGCCGCACCGCGCCGTCGCCGGGCGACTGGCCCACGCCGACGACCGCGCTCTCCTGCGGAATTGCGTAGAGCAACGACAATTCCTCTGCGCTGGCGACGAGATCGTAGAGGGAATCGAGATACCAGCCGAGTTGCGACACACCGTAGAAGACGCCGCTGAGGATCAACTCGGCCGCAACGAGCTGTCCGATCGACAACTCTCCGCTCAAGATCAGGTTGCCGCCCAGCGCCAGCAGCGCCGCGCTGGCAAAGGCGTAAACGAGCAGGAAGGCGACCGTCTGGGTGAAACTATACCGGAAATAGCGGCGGTGGCGATCGACATAGGTGGCCGTAACGGCTTCCGATCGGTCCATCGCGAAATCGAAATGACGACTCGATTTATAGAAGCCGTTCGATCCGCCGACGCTTTCGAGCCAGCGCGCAGCGTCGTGCTTGGCATGGCTGAGCGCGACCGCCGACCGGATCGAACCACGCGACCAGATCAGCCAGATCGCAAGGATAACGAGCAGCAGGATCGCGTTGAAGGCGAGGAAGAAGGGGTGGTAGAAGCTGGTGACGATCAGCCCCACTGCGGATTGCAGGATGATCGTAAATGCGCCGATGACCAGGCTCGGCACCGCCTTCTGCACCACCACCAGATCGAAATAGCGGTTGAACAGGTCGCCGCGGTTCTGGTCCGCGAAGAAGGGGTTCTGGGCATGAACCGCGCGGACCGTGATCTCGGCGACGATCCGCGCGAACAGCCGTCGCTCGAAGAGCGCCATCATCCAGAACCGCATCGCGCTCAGTCCGGCGACCACCAGCAACAGCCCGAGCAGTAGCCCCGCCAGCGTCCATAAAGGTGCAGGCATCGCCGTATTGGCGACGCTGTTGATCAACAGTTGTACCGAGATCGGCGTGGCGAGCGACAACAGGCTGATCGCCACGCCGTAGACCATCGTGAGCCGGACGTAGGGCATGTCCGGCCCAACGATCTCTGCCAGCCACCCGGCCGCTGAGCGCCATCCGATATGTTCGCTTGCCATGTGCCCCTCGCGTCTGATCCGGGCCAAGTATCCCTGATCTGAGGCATTGGAGCAATCCAGCCCGCCTTATGCTTTCAATAGGAATAACCTATGCGGAAACCGCGCGCAGCAAGTCCGCAATAACGCCATAGGCCGGTGCGCGGCCGGCACCCTGTCGCCACAGCAGGCCGATGTCGCGGTAATACCGGCTACCCTTGATCTTCCGCACCACGACGTCGTCACCCTCGCGAATTTCCTGCCGGACATAAAGGTCCGGTAGCAGGGCGAGACCCATGCCCATGCCCGCCATCTGGCGGATCGCGTCCAGGCTGGTCCCCTCATAGTCACGCAGCACCGTTGCCCCGACATCGACCGCAATCGCTGCCACCTGTTCGGCCAATCGATATTCGGGCAGCAGCGTCAGCAAGCTGGTTCCGCGCAGATCGGCGGGGGCGATGATCGTCTTGGCTCGCAACGGGTGATCGGACGCCATCGCGACATACAACGGTTCGCGAAAGAGGCGCTCGCTATGAAACGCACCGCCCGTCACGGGGAGTTGTGCCAGGATCAGATCATGGACGCCGGTGGCAAGCCCGGCCGCGAGCGCGGTCGGCAGGCCTTCGCGGACATGCACTCGGAGCGTGGGGTGCTCACGGTGCAGTCGCGCAACGAGGGCCGGCAGAAGATAGGCGCCGAGGGTCGGTGATACGCCCAGCCGGATCGTGCCGATCAACGGATCGGCCGATGTCGCCCGGAAATCCTCGAGATCCACGACATCGAGCAGAATACGCCGTGCCCTGTCGAGCAGGTCGCGCCCCAGCGGAGTAAGGATCGCCGGCCCGCCCCGCTCGAACAAGGCTGCCCCGACAATCGTTTCCAGCGCGCGAATCTGTTGCGAGAGCGACGGTTGGGAGACCCCCATTCGCTCGGCCGCTCGCGTAAAGCTGCCGGTTTCGGCTAGCGCGACGAAGTAGCTGAGGTGACGAATCGTAGTTTTGGGAAACGACATGACCAACGCTATGCCGTAAGGACGCGTGACGCACCAATCGACGCCTGCCCCGAGTTCGTAACCGGCTTGTAGAAGATGCGGCGAATGGAGGCGCTTAGCCTTTCTGGTCCGCGCGGATGGCATGCCAAGTCCGGGAGCAACCCCTTGGGCTGGCGATGTCGGTGACAGCTACGCCAGGTTTTCGCCGATATTACCGATCAGCGGCATACCCCGTAATGAGAAGGCGTCGCCCCCAAACGGAGCCTTCCTTCGATCCGGCAACGGACGCCCCCTTCACCGCTTCGAACCCGTCGTGTCGTGGCGCCATAGCCATTCGAGCGCGCCCGGCAGAGTCTGGGCAATGACATTCCCGTCAACGTGCGCGGCATTCTCCGCAACCACATAGCGATAGTCATACCCTTTGGCCTCCAACGCCGCCGCCATGCGATCGTTTGCCATGGGCCAGTTGTGATAAGTCGGTTCAGGATCTTGCCAGTGCAGGTCCTTGCTGCCCACCTCCATCCACATTCGGATCGGCTTGCGCGGGCTGTCGGGAATGAGGCGGGCGTGAAAGTCCCATGCGCCGCGCGGCGTCGATGGATCGACCGGCGAAGCCTGGTTCACGAAGGTGCCCGAATAGGACAGCACCTTGCCGTACCATTCGGGGTGAAACCAGGCCATGGCGAACGCCGCTGACGCGCCGGAACTGCCACCCATCGTCGCACGCAACGAAGGATTGCGGGTGAAGCGCACGGCATACAGTGCAGTCACCTGCGGCAGCACTTCACGCTCGACGAACTCCGCATAGCGGCCCGAGACCGTGTCGTATTCCAGACCGCGCTCGGACCCCTGCGCGTCGCCGCCGCCTGATTGTATCATCACGGCGACGATCGGCGGCACGCGGTGCGCCGCGATCAGGCTGTCGAGCGCAGCCGCGACGCGCACGGCGTAATCACGCCCGTCCTGCACCACCAGCAGGGGTGCCTCGGTGCCGTGGCGATAACCCGCCGGAATGTAGACAAGGACCTCCCGGCGATAGGGTGCGGCTTCGGACTCCTCGTCCGCCGGCGCCGCGATGCGGTTGCCATAAGCGTCGCGCCGCTGGGTGACGGCGTTGTCGAGTTGCCGAATGCCGGGGAAGATGCGGCTGTCGCGCGAGTGCATGATGAAGCTGTGCACCGTCCCGTGCGGCGTGGCGCGCCGCACCGCCATTTCGGGGGCGTCGATATAGGGCGGCGCGATGCGGACGGTATCCGGCGCGCTCGCAGTTGCGACGAGAAGGACTGACAGAGGCAGGGCCGTGATTCGCATTGGGGTTCCCCTTCATCCAGCGAGTGCCGGGCCATTGGCTTGCCGTAACGGCGTTCGGACGCCAAGCGCATTGGCGAGCAGCGCACCGCCGGCACCGGAGCACACTCATGATCCTCGCCAAACGCTCGGGACCGATCTACACCGTTCGATGATAGCGCAAACAGCGCACGGAGAGGGGTAAAGCGCATGAAAAGGCCGACCAATATTCGCGGGTGCGCCGTGCTGGCGGCGTTCCTGCTGACGGCACCAGTCGCGGCGAAGGGCCCTGCCCGCCCGCCGCTGGCCAGCGTGTCACACATCGCGGTCTATGCGCAGGATCCGGCCAAAAGTGAACGTTTCTACGTCCACGATCTGGGTGCAGTGAAGCTTCCCGACCCCGAACATCCATCCGGCGCGCGCTATTATTTCGCGCCGTCCCAGTTCGTCGAGGTGCTGCCGCTGCCCCCCGGCGAAGCTTCGATCAACCGTCTTGCGCACGTTGCGTTCAACACCGCCAATGCCGAAGCGATGCGAACATATCTGGCGGCGCAGGGCGTCGCCGTGCCCGCGAAAGTCAGTATGGCCGCGGACGGCAGCCGCTGGTTTTCGGTGACCGACCCGGAGGGAACGGTCGTGCAATTCCTGCAACCGCCCGCCCGGCTGCCGGCGATACCGGTCAACCCGCTTTCCAGCCATGTCATGCACTTCGGGTTCATCGTGCATGATCGCGTCAAAGAAGATCGCTTCTACAAGGCTGTCCTCGGGCTGCGGCCCTATTGGGAGGGCGGGATGCAGGACGATCATCCCACCTGGATCTCGCTGCAGTTGCCCGACGGGCGCGACTGGATCGAATATATGGTCGTCGGGACGCCCGACACTACAGGCATCCCGCCCACGATGTCGGCGGCCAACCTGGGGGTGCTCAATCACTTCGCGCTCGGCATACCCGACGCGCGCGCGGCCTACACATTGCTGTGGAACGGTGACCGCCTGCAGGGCCAGGACCAGACTCCCAAGATCGGACGCGATGCCAAGTGGCAGCTCAACCTGCTCGATCCCGACGGGACGCGCGCCGAACTGATGGAGTTGCACGCGATCGGCAAGCCCTGCTGCTCCCCCTTCCGCGCGCCAGATCCACAGCGATGAGCAGAGGAAGGATCATGCAGAAATCCACCGTGTGGGTGGCCGCCGCGACGATGACGATCCTGTCTTCGGCGCTGTGCGCACAGGTATCGCCGGAAGTTCCCGGAACCTCTGCCAGGAACAGCCCGCCCGGCGCACCGCTCGCGCCGGACTGGGCCTATCCGCAATCGACGCAGCACGATCAGGTGGGGCCGCCAGCCGGCTTCCACCGCGATACCCGCGTGGAGAACACCCCGATCGGCGTGTTCGACGGACAGGCCGACGTCGGGGGTGCGCTCGTACCCGGCAAGGCGTCGCTGGACGGCGGCACGTACACGATCCATTCGGCGGGCTATAACGTCTGGTACACCCGCGACGAGTTCCGCTTCCTGTTCAAACGCATGAGCGGCGACATCTCGCTCGCGGCCGATCTGGCTTATCCCGACGGCGGCTTCGGCGACCATAAGGCGCTGCTGGTGATCCGCCAATCGCTTGATGACGATGCCAAGGAAGCGCTGGTCGCGCTCCACGGCGACGGCATGATCCATTTGGCGCAGCGCCCCGCCCCGGGACGACGGATCAGCGACCGGGAATATCGCATCGGCAGTCGTGGCGGCCTGCCCGGCGGCAAGTCGCCCGACAGCCTGATCACGCTCAACGCGAAGCGCATCGGCATCGAGAAGAAAGGCGACCAGTTCACGCTGTGGGTGAGCGAGCAAGGCGAACCGATGCATCAGTTCGGGGCGCCCATCACGCTCAAATTGACCGCTCCGTTCTATGTCGGCATCGGCTTCACCTCGCACCTGCCCGGCGTGGCCGAGACCGCCACGGTATCGAAGCTCGTGCTGGAGAACCGTGCCGGTCGCGTGCGCTGAAACGATGCGTCGATCCGTCTCACCGCTTGAGGCGCGGCATGCCGAGGAAGTCGCGCTTGCCGAGCTCGACGCCTTGTGCGCGCAGAATCCCATAGGCGGTGGTTGCGTGGAAATAGAAGTTCGGCTGCGAAAAGGAGAGTAGGAAGTTGGCGCCGGTGAAGGGCATTTTCGTCTCACCGAATGCGAACTGCGTGTCACTGTCCGCCAAAGCGTCGAACGTCTCGCGGTCGATCGCGTTCAGGCTCGCAATCGCGCCCTGCAGCACAGTATGCAGCTCCGCGAGACTGGTCGGCCAAGCCGACCGATCGGGGGAGAAGGTGCCTGCCCGCACGCCCTCGATCCCGCCGATCGAATGGATTGCGCACGACTTTACCTGATACCCGAATGGCAGCATGTCCGGCGCCAAGCGTGCGTCGATCAAATCAGCTTCCGCTATGCCCTGCTTCAGGCAGAATGCCGCCGCCTTGTCGAGCAAAGCGTCGATCGCTGCGAGGATTTGAAGGTTGGACGGAACAACGGCATCGTAAAGCGAAAAGGTCATCAAATGGCTCCAGCAAAGGCCGCGTCGTTATGCAGGGTTCCGTGTTGCAGGTCCACGCGCATGCACGACGCAAGTCGCCCTCGGTATGTCAGTGAGCAATCCCGAATATCTGGCGCTCGTTTACCCCCGCGTTAAGCCGCTCGACTGGCGATTTCGCTGTTCTCCGGACCCTTTGTCCTCGCAATCCCCTGATATCCACGGGGGAAGACCAAGGCGGGTACGAAGAGGCCGGAGCAACGTCGTTCGATAGATCGCGCTGCTGACTTTGGATCGCCGCCGTACGCGTTCGCATCATCCATGTTGCGTTGCGGGGGCGGCTAGTGGATGAGTAACCCGCGCCAAGTTCTGAAGGCATAATGATACCAAGGAGATGCGCCCTGTTCGCGAACGATACCGATGCAACCGGGCCAGCACCGACGTTGCCAAACGCGCAATTGCCTGGCGACGGACGGACCGATGCGTAAAGTACCGGCCGTATCATGGATGGTTGCGCTCTCGCTCACCACCTTGGTGTCGGCTTCGGCGGCCGCACCCCCGGCACCGTCCCGCTGGGATGCGCCGGGTGCGCGCAATCCGTTACTGCCCGGTTATTTCGCCGACCCGTCGATCGTCCGCGACAAGGGCCGTTGGTACATCTTCGCGACGGTCGATCCGTGGGGCGACGACCGGCTTGGAATGTGGACATCGGACGATTTCCGCAACTGGACCTTCTCGACCCCCGCATGGCCGACCAAGGCCGCCGCGACCAGCAAGACGTCGGGGGATTCAAAGGTCTGGGCACCATCGGTCGTCAAGGCGGCGAATGGGCGCTGGTACATGTACGTCTCGGTCGGCAGCGAGATCTGGGTCGGCAGCGCGCCCTCCCCGGCGGGTCCATGGGCGGACGCGAACGACGGCAAGCCCCTGATCCCCGGTGACTTCCGCCCGGGTTACCACATGATCGACGCCGAGGCGTTCATCGACGACGACGGCCAAGCTTACCTGTTCTGGGGATCGGGGCTGAACTGGGTCAACGGACGGTGTTTCGTCGCGCGCCTCGACAAGACGATGACCAAGCTTGACGGTGCGCCGAAGGATTGCACGCCCGCGCATTATTTCGAGGCGCCCTTCCTCGTCAAATCGGGCGGATCGTATCTGCTGACCTACAGTTGGGGCAACACGACACGCGACACCTACCAGGTGCGCTACGCGGTCGGAAAGTCGCCGATGGGACCGTTCACCGAAGCGGCGAACAGCCCAATCCTCGAAACCCATGCCGACCGGCAGATCATCAGCCCCGGGCACCATGCCGTTTTCCGCTATGCGGGTCGGCCCTACATTCTCTACCACCGCAACGGCCTGCCCTATCCCCCCGTGGACGGAACCGTATTGCGACAGGTTGCGGTCGACGCACTGAGGATCGATGGTGATCGAATTGCGCGCGTGACCCCAACGCACGACGGCGCCGATCTCCCGGGCCAGGCCGCGCGTAGGACAACCGGGCTACCGTGGCGGGGAAGCGCCTCGAGTGCCGCCGACGCAGGACACAGCCCACAGCGGGCCGGTGACGACAATTACGCGACCGCATGGGTTGCGCGCGAAGGGGATTCCACCCCCTGGTTGCAGGCTGACCTCGGTCGAGTGCGACAGATCCACGGGAGCAGCGTGCGACCGCTCTTTCCCGGACGCGCGGCTGATCTCGGGGTTTCCGCGTCCTCCGACGGACGGAATTGGGTGACGATCGTTCCGTCAAAACCACAAGCGGGATCGCCGATCGTCCTCCAGCATGCCGTCAAGGCACGGTACTTGCGGCTGCACGCGCAGAAAACGGCGATCATCGAATGGAATATCGATTAAACGGTCCGTCCCGCAAAACAGCTCCAGCGTCGGGTATTTGCCGGTTCTATAGAGAGCTGCCCGAACGCTGAAACCGATCGTACCCAGGATAGAAGGTGTGAAGCTTCCTCTGCACAATCTTCGGAAGTGGTCCTTCGTTCATGGGGGGGTGACCGATGGCGATCGCATTCACCCAACGGGGCAAATCCCAAACACGAGCTTCGATAACCAACCGTCTGCCGCACGTTAGTTACCTCTATTCCAATGAATAAGGTAGATGTGCGTGGCGCCAACGAATCGACAATACGCCTGCGCGGTACAATCGGAGATAGCCATGAGCGTGATCGTTGAACAAGCCACCGATCTCGGCGACGATGAAGTCGATCTGATCGATCGCTACTTCTCCGCGGCGAACTACCTTTCGGTCGGGCAAATCTACCTGCTCAGCAACCCGTTGCTGCGCGAACCGCTTGCAGCCGAGCACATCAAGCCGCGGTTGCTTGGCCATTGGGGCACCACGCCAGGGCTGAACTTCATCTATGCGCACCTCAATCGCGCGATCCGGCAGCGCGGCACCGACGTGCTCTACGTGTGCGGTCCCGGCCATGGCGGCCCCGGCATGGTTGCCAACACTTATCTCGAAGGCACGTATTCGGAGATCTATCCCGCGATCAGCGAGGATGCCGCCGGGTTGGGCCGGCTGTTCCGGCAGTTCTCCTTCCCGGGCGGCATTCCGAGCCATGTCGCCCCCGAGACGCCCGGTTCGATCCATGAAGGCGGCGAACTCGGCTACGCGCTGGTCCATGCGTTCGGTGCGGCGTTCGACAATCCCGACCTGGTCGTCGCCTGCGTGGTCGGCGACGGCGAGGCCGAAACCGGGCCGCTCGCCGCTTCCTGGCATTCGAACTGCTTCCTCAATCCGCAGCACGATGGCGCGGTGCTGCCGATCCTGCATCTCAACGGGTACAAGATCGCCAACCCGACGATCCTCGCACGGATGCCCGACGATCAACTCCGCTCCTTCTTCATCGGACTTGGTTATGAGCCGCTGTTCGTCGAAGGCAGCGAGCGTCCGGCGATGCATCGTCGGATGGCGCGCGTGCTCGACACCGCGCTCGACCGGATCACGGCAATTCAGACCGCCGCGCGCAGCGGCGAGGATGTCGGAACGCCGCGCTGGCCGCTCATCGTGCTGCGCAGCCCCAAGGGCTGGACCGGGCCGAAGGAAGTCGACGGACTGAAGGTCGAGGGTTTCTGGCGCGCGCATCAGGTCCCGATTGCAGCGGCCAGGGAGAATGACGCACACCGCCAGCTGCTCGAGGACTGGATGCGCAGCTACCATCCCGAAACCCTGTTCGACGAACACGGTCGTCTGGTCCAGGAACTGCGCGCGTTGGCGCCCGAGGGCGACAAGCGGATGGGGTCGACGCCCTACGCCAACGGCGGACGAAACCGCACCGTATTGCATCGGCCCGACTGGCGCACTTTCGCGATCGAACTGGCGGAACCCGGCGCCACGATTGGCGAGGCAACCCGGGCGGCAGGACGCTATCTCGCCGAAGTGATGGCGCTGAACGCCGAATCCCGCAACTTCCGGCTAATGGGCCCCGACGAGACCAATTCCAACCGGCTCGGCGCGGTGTTCGAGCAAACCGACCGTGTGTGGATGGAACGGATCGAGCCGTTCGACGACCATCTCGCCCCCGATGGTCGGGTGATGGAAGTGCTGAGCGAGCATCTCTGCCAAGGCTGGCTGGAGGGCTATCTCCTCACCGGGCGGCACGGCCTGTTCAACTGCTACGAAGCGTTCGTCCACATCGTGGATTCGATGTTCAATCAGCACGCCAAATGGCTGAAGGTCAGCCGCGGCCTTGGCTGGCGCAGGCCAATCGCGTCGTTCAACTATCTCCTGTCGAGCCACGTCTGGCGGCAGGACCATAACGGCTTCAGCCACCAGGATCCGGGCTTCATCGACCATGTGGTCAACAAGAAGGCGGACGTGGTCCGCGTGTACTTGCCGCCAGATGCGAACACGCTGCTGCGCACGGTGGATCACTGCCTGGGCACCTACGACCGGATCAACGTGATCGTCGCGGGCAAGCAGCCGTCGCCACAATGGCTGTCGGCGGACGACGCCGAGCGGCATTGCGCGGCCGGGCTCGGCATCTGGAGCTGGGCCGGAACCGAGGTGGTGGGCACCGAGCCCGAGGTCGTGATGGCCTGCGCCGGCGACGTCCCGACGCTGGAAACGCTTGCCGCGGTCGATCTCTTGCGGACGCATGTGCCGGGGCTGCGTATCCGGGTCGTCAACATCGTCGACCTGATGACGCTGCAACCCGAAGCGGAACATCCGCACGGGATCAGCGACGCTGATTTCGATGCCATCTTCACTCGTGATCGCCCGATCATCTTCGCCTTCCACGGCTATCCGTACCTGATCCATCGCCTGACCTACCGCCGGACCAATCACGCCAATCTCCACGCCCGTGGCTTCAAGGAGGAAGGCACCACCACGACGCCGTTCGACATGGTCGTGCGCAACGATCTCGACCGGTATCACCTTGCGCTGGACGTCCTGCACCGCGTGCCGGGGCTGGCCACCCGGACGGCGAGCGTGGCGCAACATCTGCGGGACCGGCTGATCGACCATCATGCCTATGTCACGACATATGGCGAGGACATGCCCGAAGTGCGGGACTGGGCGTGGACGCCCAAAGCAGTCGCCGACGACGTGCAACCGGGGTGACCGCGTGACCGCCATCCTGGCGCTCAATGCCGGTTCGTCCAGCGTCAAGTTCGCGGTGTTCGCGGCGCCGCAGGGCGAACTTGCCTGCGTCCTGCGCGGACAGACGCGAACGGCGGACGGCACGATCACGCTGTCCGCGACTGACGGTGCGGGCACGGCGCACACGGCGGAGTGGTCGGACGACGGCACGCCCGAGACCGAGCTGCTCGACTGGATCGACGCGCACCACGGCGACCAGGCGATCGCTGCGGTCGGCCACCGCGTCGTGCATGGGGGCACCGAGTTTCAGGCGCCCGTCCGCGTCGATGCGGCCATCCTGGAACGGCTGGAGGGGCTCACACCGCTCGCGCCGCTCCACCAGCCGGCAGGGCTGGCGCCGATTCGCCGGTTGCTCGCCACGCGCCAAGATCTTCCGCAGGTCGCGTGTTTCGATACCGCGTTCCACCGCACGATCGGGTCGCCCGCGAACCGGTACGCCATTCCGCGCGCGTGGCACGACGAGGGGGTGCGGCGTTACGGTTTCCATGGCCTGTCCTATGAGGCGATCGTCGCTCGGCTCGCCGCAGCCGACGATGGGGCAGAGCGCCAGAAGATCGTCGTCGCGCATCTGGGAAGCGGGGCCAGCCTGTGTGCGCTGGAGAGCCTGCGCAGCGTCGACACCAGCATGGGGTTCAGCGCACTCGACGGGATCATGATGGGGACGCGACCGGGCAGCCTCGATCCGGGCATCCTGCTCTATCTGCTGCAGCACGCGCATTTCGATGCGGCGCGGCTGGAGCATTGGTTATACCATGAATGCGGCCTGCTTGGCGTGTCCGGCGAATCGTCCGACATGACGGCGCTGACCGCCTCGGACACCGCTGAAGCGCGCGAGGCGATCGCGTGTTTCTGCCTGTCCGTCGCGAAAGGGATCATGGCGATGGCAACGTCGCTGGGGGGCTGCGATCGGCTGGTGTTCACCGGAGGCATTGGCGAGCACGCCGCGCCGGTCCGCGCGGGCATCGCGCGGCACCTCGCCTGGCTAGGTGCCGATGTCGACGACGCGCTGAATGCGGCAAACGCTCCGGTGATATCGCGGCCGGGCAGCGCGATCCGGCTGCAGGTCATCGCTACCGACGAAGAGCGCGTAATCGCCCGGCACGTCCTGGATATCCTGGAGGACAAGCCTGCATGAACTTCGTTCAATGGCTCAACTCGCTCGACAAGCTCCTCTACGAACTGATGAGCTGGCTCGTGTTCTTTCCGGTCACGCTCTGGCGGATCGTCCGCGCGCCGCTGACGACGATGTCCTACGCCGAGGATCAGCTGAAGCTTCCCCCGGATCGCCAGTTCCGCGGCACGGTCAATCCACCGATCACGCTGGTCCTGACGCTGGTGCTTAGTCAGGCGATCGACCTAAGCCTGCACGACGTCAATCCGATCGTCGCGAGCAAGCAGGGGCTGGCCGGACTGGTCAACGACAACACCACGCTGTTGTCGCTGCGGCTAATACTGTTCGGCATTTTCCCGCTGGCGCTGGCAACGCACAAGGTCCGCCGCAGTGGCGTGCCGCTCGATCGCGACAGCCTCCAAGCCCCTTTCTACGCCCAGTGTTTCACGATCGCGCCCTTCGCGCTGGCGATCTCGATCGGCCTCACGCTCGCGGTGCAGCCCAATCTCGTTTTGCGTGGGGTCGGCGTTGCGGCAATGTGTCTGGCTGCGCTCTATTACGGTATCGTCGAGACGCGCTGGTTCCATCGGGAACTCAAACAGTCCTATCTACGCGCGTTCCTCGACACGATGATCTGCACCGTCGAAAGCCTCCTGTTTGCGCTCGGATTTGCCATGCTGTTCACGCTGTCATGATCGCCTTCGCGCGCACAACGGCGGCAATCTGCGGCCCTATTTCACCGCGATGTTAAGGCTGTAATTGGCGGTTTCACCCCTCCGCGCGGCGTTGCGCATCAGGTAAACCTGCACCGTATAGACCCCGGTGGACGGAATCTTGCCTGAGAACCGGTTGCCCGTCGTCGACCCGATGAACAACGCCGCATCGGCACCGGGCGCAGTGACGTTGAAGTAGCTCGATCCGTTGCTGGTCGTCAGCGCGACGGTCATCGTCTGCCCGGCGCGCGCGGCAATGGTATAGTTCACCGTTGCATAGCCGCGAATGCTGTCCTTATAGGCCTTTGCACTCGCGCCCTTGGCGAACTGCACCGGAACCGCCTTTACCGGGTCCTGCGCCGCCACCGGCGTCGCGAGCGCCATCAGGGCAATGCCCAAGATCGAAACGCATTTCACTGTCTCTCTCTCCACGTCAGTTTAAGATAGCGCAGACTGGTGGCGCACACCCGTCTTCGCGTCGTGGCGCAAGACGGCAACGACAGCGACGATCGCGAACAGATAGGTGGCGAACTGGAACAGCACCCCGATCGGCAGAGCGCCATGGGTTGCCTGCGCGCTGAAGGAGGTGAAGTCCCAGAGGCCGTGCATCACCATCGGCAACCAGATGACGCCGCTCACCCGCCGCAGGACGTAGAGCGCGCTGCCCATGATCGCCGCGGCGACACCCTGGATCAGCCCGACGTACCAGGGAATGCCGAACAGCGCATTGGGGATGTGCATCGCCCCGAACGCCGCCGACGACCAGAACCACGCCCACCCCTCGCGCGACACCGCACCGCGGATGCCGGTCAGGAGCACGCCGCGCGCCATGAGTTCCTCGTTGAAGCCGACCATGATCCCGGCGATGGCAAGCATCGCGAGGTGCGCGACCGACAAGCTCGCCCACTGCGTGCCCGCGCCATTCACGATCGCCATGCCGAGCATCCCGATCAGCACGAGCACGGCCGCCCAGCGGGGACCGCCGCGCGTGTTCTCGCGCGTGACCGGGCGCCACCAGCCGAGCCAGCTCACCACGGCGACACAGAATAGCGTGCCGAGGCCGAGCGGGAGATCGAGGCTCGTCAATGCCGTCTGCGCAGACACCATGTCGGTATAGCGCGCGCCGACGACAGCCCAGACCGCGTAGATGATGGCGTTGTAGAACGCGAAGACGCACAGGGCGATCGGCCAGTTTGGCTGTATCCTCATCGCGGGTTCCCCGATGCCACCGTCGCGTTGCCGGTGAGCTACTTCGCCCAGACCAGATGCGCCGCCTTGCCGCCGGCACGCTCCTGCGTCGCGGCACGACAGAACGCCGTATGATCGTTCGCCGAAATCGCAATCTGCCCGCCGAACGTCATGCCAAGACCCAGCGTCGCCTTGCGTTCGATCTCGGTGCGTTGCGCTCCGCTGAGCGAGCGCGGTTTCCCGTCGGCACCGTCATAGATCAGGTCGAACGCGTTCGCGAATGCGCGCGGATCGATTGCAAAACCAGGGCACGTCGCGGCGACCGCTTGCTGATGACCAAGCGCCTGGAGCATTGCGATATGGCCTTCGTCGAATTGCCCGGCCAGAACCGTACGCACCGCATCGGTAACCGCCAGGTCCATGTTGACCGTGGCGGGAGGCGGCGCCGTCCGCTTGCGCGCTGTTTGGGCGGACAGGGGAAACGAAAGCGTCGCTGCGCATGCCAGCGCGAGGCACAGAGTCCGCATCGTCAATATCCCCGGCGGTAAGGATCGTAGGAAAACTGGCGGTCCGTCCAGGCGTAGGAGAACTGGCCACGAACGTAACACCGCCGTTCCCTGCTGTAGCAATTGACGTCCGGCGCGGGCGAGAAGGCGTTGCCGCCATAGCTGCCACCGTAGCCATATTCGTACGCGTTGCGCTCGTCGTCCGCACGCCGCTTGTTCTTCGCCGCCACCGCGGCAGCAATGCCGATCAGCCCGATGCCAAGCGCGACGCCAACCGCCGCACTATCGTCGTCGTGATGACGGTGATCCCGATGCCAGTCGTTGCGATCCCGGTGCCAGTCGTCCCGATCACGACTTGACGCGGGAAACGGCAGAACCAGCGCGCCGGCGATAGCCAGGCCAGTAATCTTGGTAAGCAAGCCCATCATGCTTCTCCCAATCGAAACAACAACATATCATACGAACATCTGAATACAATACAGTCTGTCGTGTCGCCTGATCCCGCGACACCGTATCGCGGCAAGGCATTTCCGACTGATCGATCCGCTGCAACCGACCCCACGCAAGCCACACGCCGTTTCGTACGTGGCTGAGAGGGAATCGACCTGTCCGGTTCCCAACCGATACTGTCCGCCACGGATCACGACCCTGCCCTGCTCGATACGCTCCGCAATGATCTGCCTGGAACGCGTGATCTTCTCTGCGGTCAGTCGAACAGATCGCCACGCTGACTATCGAATGCGGATTCAGGAGCGATCCGCGAGTCCGCACAACGGAGATCGGCGGCGAATGGGTTCTGCCTCGATTGCAGGGCAACGCGCTCACGCGCAAAGTCGTGACGTTTAGGGGTGCCCTCGACAGAGCGCCGGTTCCCGGCACGCAGAGGCTCGAGCGCGGCTGCCGTAGCGGTCAGAACGGATCGTCGCGTGACGGTTGAAACGCTATAGCGCGAGGGCATTCCCTATTTCCTCTTCCCGCGTGGTGCTGGTTCGACAGCATGAGGTGTCCGGATTGTCAGCCGGATCGCGCGTCCCGCGCAAGGCCCGCGGCAATCTGCTCGTCGGTCACGCGTATCCATTGCTCGATCTGTTGGGACGAAACGCCATAATGCGCCGCCAGCCGGTCGATGGTCAGCTCGAGCGCGGCGTCCTCGAAACCGGGCGGTGGCCGGTCGCCCGCATCAGTCTTAGGCGCGGCAGCGCCATCATGCAGCGAAGGCGTTCCAGATACGGGAGCGAAAGTGTCCCTGAACCACTTTTGCGTCTCCGGCGGCGCGTGCGCCATCGTCGGCTCGGCAAGCGCGATCAACGTGTCGAACGCGATGCGGGCATCCCGCAGCTCGTGCAGAATGGCGAGCAGCTCTTGCGAGGTGATGAAGTAGCCGTGCTCGCTGCTCGCATGCTGTGCTGCGATAAGCCGGTGGAGTGCCGTCACGATGTCGAGCACCGGATCGATCTCAGGCAAGGCGCTGGGCAGCGGCGCAGCCCGCGACCCACCGAGCGCGAGGAACGGGTCCAGCGTGCCCGGGCCGAACCGATGTTCCATGTTCGCCAGCGTGACGGCATCCAGATTGGTGTGCGCGCTCTTCGCGTTCCGAACCGTGCTCGCGGAACAGCCAAGGCGATCCGCCAACTCGACGTCGTTCAGGTCGTGGTGCCGCTGAACCGCCGATACGATTGCCTTGACGGCAGCTCGGTAAGCTTGGGTCGAAGGAACCGGGCGTCGTTGATTCATGCGAGCGACTCTTTCTGGCGGATCACAATACTTTGTGTCTTCTGCCAAGCGGTTGGCAAGACCTTGTCGCACCCGCTGTTGCAAGGGATGCGCCGTCACGGCCGGCGTGACGCGAGCAGGATGATGATAATGTCGATTGATCGAAAAGCCCTGAGCGAGCAGCACATCGCCCTGGAAGAAAGCGCCGCTCAACTGCAACGAGCCGTCGCGACCGAGGTGCCCGATCTGGAAGCGCTGGCACGGGCCAAGTGGCAGTTCGGCTATCGTCTCGCTCTACACTTGGCGCACGAGGACCGGCACGTCTATCCAGCGTTGAAAGCGCACGTCGATCCCGCGATCGCGCGGCTCGCGTCGCGATACGAGCACGAGATGGGCGACCTGGACCAGCGGTTCCGGCATTACATCGCGCAGTGGTCGAGCAATCGTATAATTTCCGAATGGCCCAAGTTCGTCCAGGAAACCCGCGCCCTGCTCGCCGGCCTCGCGCAACGGATTCGCTGCGAGGAACATGAACTCTACCCTCTGATCGATCGGTAAGACGACATCGGGATCGACCGCAAGAAACGTGTTCTGCCCGTCTTTACAGCCCCCCCAAGAACTCCGTTCCCAAAACATCCAGGAAATGGACTCCTTCTAACTCTCCGTCCCCACGTGCCATAGCCCCTCGGCCACCGGGCTCAGCAGATAGTCGAGCGCGGATCGCTTTTTCAGGGGGATGAGGATTTCCGCGGGCATACCCGGCTTGAGCGCCCCCTCCCCTTTGAGCGCCGTCAGCCGTCTGTCGCTGTGCGCGAGCAGCGATGCCTCTGCGCGATAATAGCGGTTGCCGGTGCGTTCCTCGGTGAAGCTGTCTGCCGACAAGGACTCGATGCGGGCGTCGAGAACGGGCATCGCGCGGTCATGAAACCCGGAGAAGCGGACCTGCGTCGTCTGCCCTGTGCGCAGATCGTCGGCGTCGTCCGGTGCGACCTGCACCTCCACCACAAGCTTGCGCTGTTCAGGAACGATCTCCATCAGCATTTGCCCGGGCGACACTACGCCCCCCACCGTGAATACGGACAGCCCCACGATCGTCCCCGTCACCGGCGCGCGGACCAGTGAACGGGCGAGCTGTTCGCGCGCCGCCAGAAGCTTGGGACGCAGTTCGTTGAGGCGGACGAGCAAGTCGCGAAGGCTGCCTTCGACCTCCTCGCGCTGCCGGCGATCGACACCTGCCGCGGACAATTGCGCCTCGCTGATCGCATCGCGCGTCTGCAACACCTGCGCGTCGAGCGCACCACGCTCGCCGTCCAGCGCGGCCTGCGTCCGCTCCAGCGCGCGGATCCGATTGGCCGATGCGTAGCCCTTGAGCGCAATGACCCGCATCCCGGCCAGCTCGTCCGTCAGCAAAACATGCTGCCGGCGGTTCGATACGATCTGCTGCGTGAAACCGCCAATCTGCTCTGCATTGGCATGGGCCCGCCGCATCCAGACGGCCTTTTCGGTCTGCAACGTGCGCAAACGCGCCGTCAGGAGCAGCCGCTGCCCGCGCAGCGCATCATCGGCAAGCGCTCGGTCGGCGGCCGGCAGATCGCGGAACTCGACCGGTTCCGCGATGCGCTCGCGCCCCTCGCGCTCGGCGTAGAGTCGCTCCCGCTGCGCGTAGAGCATCAACACCTCCGAGGTCATCCCGCGTTCCAGGGCATGCAGGTCGGCGGACGATATCTCGAGCACCACCTGCCCGCGTACGACCTTTGCGCCCTCGCGAACGTGCAAGGCTGTCACTACACCACCATCGCGGTTCTGGACCGCCTGGCGCTTGCCCGAGACCATGACCGTGCCGTGCGCATAGACCCCCGAGTCGAGCGGCACCATCGCGGCCCCACCCAACAACCCGACGAAGAACAACCCGGCGACCCGCAGCCCAAGCCGGATCTCGCTGCGTGGTGTATGATCGATGGCGGTCATGCCGTGGCCCCTTTCAGTCCGACGACGTTGCCGGCGGTTTCGCCCGCACGCTTGGCCAGCACCGCCAGCACGTCATCGGCGGGTCCCTGACAGTCGACCGCCCCGTTGCTGAGCACCAGCAGGCGATCGGCGGCGGCGAGCACGCCGGTACGGTGTGCCGCCACGATGATCGTGGCGCCGCGCCGGCGGGTCGTGTCGAGCGCGCGGAGCAGCGCGGCCTCCCCCTCCGCATCGAGCGCGGCATTGGGTTCGTCGAGCAGCAGGATCGCCGGATCGTCGAACAGCGCGCGCGCGAGCGCCACGCGCTGACGCTGGCCGGCCGACAACGCGATGCCGCCGCGCCCGATCAGGCAATCATACCCGCCCGGCAGCGAAAGGATCAGTTCGTGACACCCCGCCACCTGCGCCGCGGCGATCACGCGGTGATCGAGATCCTCGGCGTACCGTGGGTCGATCGTCGTGAAACGCGCAATATTCTGCGCGATCGTTCCCGTCAGAAACGCTGGTTCCTGCGGAACGTAGCCACGGTACCGCGCAAGCCGTTCGGCGTCCCACATGCCCGTGTCGGCGCCGTCGATCATGACCTTGCCCGCTTCGGGCGTGATCCCGCCCGCCAGAACCCGCATCAACGTGCTCTTGCCCGAACCCGAGGCGCCGACGATCCCCAGCATCTGTCCATGCTCCAGATCGAGACTGACGCCCTTCAGGAGAACGCTCGACCCATCAGGACTGCGCACCACGATCTTCTGTGCCGATACGCGGCCCTGCGGTGCGGGCAGTGCCGTGGCGACGGACGCGACGCTGCTGTCGTCCAGCAGCCGCTTCAACGATTTGATCGCTTCATTGGCGTTTTGCAGGTTGGACCAGCCGCCGATCAGCATTTCGATCGGCTGCAATGCGCGGCTCAACAGCACCGATGCGGCAATGATCGCCCCGACGGAAATCTGCCGCTCGATCGCGAGCATCGCTGCGACGCCGAGCGCCAGCGACTGCAGGAGCAACCGCATGAACTTGGCGATCGCGGCGTAGCGGACCGTGGCCATCTGCGCAGCGGCGCCTGCCGCCTGGCCCTCCGCCCGTTCGGCGATCTGGCGATCGACCATCGAACGCCCCATGCCAAGCGCGCGAATGAGTTCGGCATGGTGGGCAATGTCTTCCTGGACGATCGCCGATTTGGTCGCGGCGCCGTGCGCGGTTCGCGTGAGCCTGCGTGTGGCCCGGTCGGAATAGACGGTCAGCAGAACGAGGATCGCGCCCGCGCAAACGACGAACAGTCCAAGCAACGGATGGATCAGCACCGCGGCCAGCACGTAGATCGGCGTCCAGGGGGCGTCGAACACCCCGATCAGCGTCGGCGCGGTGATGACCAGCCGCACCGTATCGAACTCGCGCATTGCCTGCGCCGAGGAAGGGTCGCCACGCCCGCCCTGCCCCTTGGCGATCAACCGCGCGAGGATCGCCCGCGCCAGGCCGTCGTCGAGCCGGAGCGACGCCTTCACCATGAGGCGCGACCGCACCGCCTCGAGCATCGCGATCGTGCCGATCGCCGCCGCCAGCACCAGCGTCAGCGCCAGCAAGGTCGTCACCCCGCCCGTTGGGACGACGCGGTCATACACCTGCATCATGTACAGCGTGGGGGCGAGGTACAAGATGTTGACCAGTGCGCTGAACATCAGCGCGGAGATGAAATGCCCACGACACCCCGCCAGTGCCGCGCGCGCCGCCGCTGGCAGCCGGTCACCGAGATTGCCCATTGCCTCGCCCTCCCCTCATGCTGCTCAGAGACCGAAATCGGTGTGGTCTATCGTGCCGGCGCTGACCCCGGTCAGCGTGATCGTCTGTGCGCCGATCGCAATGACGGTGTTGGCCCCGACCTGCGAGATGAGCACCTGCGCGCCGAAGTTGCCGGCGTTGACCCCGAAGCCCGAGATATCGAGCAGGTCTTGCCCCCCGACCGCGTCGAAGTCGAAATCGAGCAC
>NZ_JAPYKK010000025.1 GCF_029623395.1 Sphingomonas echinoides | reverse complement strand
ACCATCCCCTACGCCTTCGCGCGCCGCTTCGGCGTCGTCCTCGCGCCCGGCACCGACAGCCACTTCGCGATCGCGATGCGCGAAGGTGCCGATCCCAAGGTCCTGCTCGAACTCCGCCGCCACCTCGCGCGCCCGTTTGATGTCGGCTTCGTGACCCCGACCGAATTCGACCGCCTGCTCTCCGAAGCGTATCGCATGGACGGGCAAGCCGCTGCGATGGCCGCAGGAACGCTCGGCCTCGGCGACGAACTCGACGTGCTCGCGAGCGACCTGCCGACCGCGGACGACCTGCTCGACACCGCGGACGATGCACCCGCGATCCGCCTGATCAACGGCATCATCGCGGATGCCGCGCGCAACGGCGTGTCCGACATCCACGTCGAACCCTATGAAACCGGCCTCGTCGTGCGGATGCGGATCGACGGCGTGCTGCGCGAGACGCTGCGGATGCCGCCGCATGTCGCCCCCGTCGTCGTCAGCCGGATCAAGGTGATGGCGCGGCTCGACATCGCCGAGCGGCGCGTGCCGCAGGATGGCCGCATCGGGCTGACGCTGGGCGGCAAGCTGCTCGACGTCCGCGTCTCGACCTTGCCGAGCCGCGCGGGCGAGCGCGTCGTGCTGCGTATCCTCGACAAGGAGAATGCCGGGATCACGCTCGACGTGCTCGGAATGACGCCCGCGATCAACCAGTTGCTCAAGGAAGCGATCACCGAGCCGAACGGGATCATCCTCGTCACCGGGCCGACCGGCTCGGGCAAGACGACGACGCTCTATGCCTCGATGCGGCTGCTCAACGACGGTAGCCGCAACATTCTGACGGTCGAGGATCCGGTCGAGTACGCGATGGAGGGTGTCGGGCAGACACAGGTCAACGCCAAGGTCGGGCTGACCTTCGCGGCGGGGCTGCGAGCGATTTTGCGGCAGGATCCCGATGTCGTGATGGTCGGCGAAATCCGCGACCGCGAGACTGCCGAGATCGCGGTGCAAGCCTCGCTGACCGGGCATCTGGTGCTGTCGACGGTCCACACCAACGACGCGGTCGGCGCGATCACGCGAATGCGCGACATGAAGGTCGAGCCGTTCCTGCTGGCGTCCACGCTCCGCGCGGTGATCGCGCAGCGGCTGGTGCGGCGGCTGTGCGAGCAGTGCCGGCGGCCGGTTGCGGCAACGGGGTCGGTGTCGGCGCTGCTCGGGTTTGATCCGGGCGCGATCGTCTATGAGGCGGTCGGGTGCGAGCATTGCCAGGGGACCGGGTTCAAGGGGCGGATTGGTGTCTATGAGGCGATCCGCATCGACGACACCGTGCGACGGCTGATCAACGACGGCGGGGATGAGTCGATCATCGCGCGGCATGCGTTCCTACACTCTCCCAATCTCGGCAGTGCGGCGCGCGCGTTGGTGCGCGACGGGATGACGACGCCCGAGGAAGCGGTTCGCATCTCCAGGCGGGACATGGCGGATGCAGAAGCGCCGATGCCGTTGCCTGAGACGGCGGGTGAGTGAGGGCTTTCTCTCTCCCCTCCCTGGAAGGGAGGGGCCGGGGGTGGGTCGGCTCGTGGCTGGGTCTGTCCTCTCCTCATACCGACCCACCCCCAACCCCTCCCTTCCAGGGAGGGGAGTAAGTCGTGCCTGACTTCGATTACCTCGCGATCGACACCAAAGGCCGCGAGGCGCGCGGGCAGGTTGCTGCGCCGTCGATCGAGGATGCGCGCGTGCTGCTCGACCGGCGCAAGCTGTACGTCGTCAAGGTCGAACCCGGCTCGGGCCGTGCCGCCGCCGCCACGCGCGGCAAGCCGCTGTTCTCCGACTTTCGCCTCGGCAGCCGCAAGATGAGCACCAAGCAGCTCACCCTGTTCACGCGCCAGCTCGCAACGCTCAACCGCGTGTCGCCGCTCGAACAGTCGCTCCGCACGATCTCGCGGCAGACCGAGCAGGAGCATGTCCGCGCGATCGTCGACTCGGTTCACGCGGGCGTGGTCGAAGGACGCCGCCTTCACGAGGCGATGGCGCGCGAGGCGAAGAGTTTCCCGGCCTTGTACCGCGCGATGGTGTCGGCGGGCGAGACCTCGGGATCGTTGCCGGTAATCCTCGAACGATTGTCGGTGCTGCTCGAACGCCAGGCGGAGATCAACGGGCAGATCATCACCACGCTGGCGTACCCGTCGGTCCTCGCGGTGGTCGCGATGGCGGTGGTCACCGCGCTGATGGTGTTCGTCGTGCCGCAGGTGGTCGAGCAGTTCGATACGGTCGGGCAGCAACTCCCGCTGCTGACGCGGATCGTGATGGGCATTTCGAACTTCATGGTCGCCTATTGGTGGGCGTTGCTGCTTGCGATCGTGCTCGGCGGGATCGGCTTCTGGCGCGCGCTCAAGAACCCGGCGGTCAAGCTGCGCTTCGATACGTGGATCCTGCGCGTGCCGCTGATCGGACGGCTGTTCCGCGATCTCCACGCCGCGCGGATGGCACGGACGCTCGCGACCATGGTGGCGAGCCGCCTGCCGCTGCTGGAAGGGCTCGCGCTCACCGGGGGCACGATCCGCAATTTGCGGCTCAAGGCGGCGTCGGACGAGATCGTCGAGGCGATCCGCGGCGGCGGGAGCCTGTCGGCGGCGATGCGGCGGACGGGGGTGTTCCCGCCGCTGCTGACCTATCTCGCAGCGTCCGGAGAAACCGCAGGCCAGCTCGACGACATGCTCGAGCGCGCAGCGGATTATCTCGAGCGCGAATTCGACCGGTTCACGACGACGGCGCTGTCGTTGCTCGAACCGATCATCATCGTCCTGATGGGGGGCGTGGTCGCGACGATCGTGCTATCCATCCTGTTGCCGATCCTGCAGCTCAACACGCTTGCCGGACAATGAGGTTTGTTATGACGGATATGCCTGCCACCCCCACTCTCAGCCGCCGCGTTCGGTCGTCGGAACAGGGGTTTACCTTGATCGAGCTGATGGTCGTAATCGTCATTCTCGGGCTGCTCGCCGCGATCGTGACCTACAATGTCCTGCCGCTGGGCGACAAGGGCAAGATCACCAAGGCCAAGGCCGACATCGCGCAGATCGAAGGCGCGCTCGATCTCTACAAGCTCCAGAACGACACCTATCCGTCGACCACGGACGGGTTGCAGGCGCTGGTCAGCGCCCCCGCCGATGCGGACGCGAGCAAGTATCAGCGCGGCGGCTACATCAAGAAGCTCCCGCTCGACCCGTGGGGCAAGCCCTATCTGTATGCCGCCCCCGGCCAGCACGGCGAGGCGGACATCTGGACGCTCGGCGCCGACAAGAAGGAAGGCGGCGAAGGCGTCAATGCCGACATCGGTAGCTGGCAGTAAGCGGACGTCTCACGACGGCGGGTTTACGCTGATCGAGCTGATGATCGTGGTGACGATCATCGGGCTGGCGAGTGCTGTCGTCGTGCTGGCGTTGCCCGATCCGCGCGGGCGGCTGCGCGACGAGGCGACGCAATTCGCGCTGCGCACCCGCGCGGCGCACGATCTTGCGATCGTCACTTCCCGGCCGGTCAGCGTGTGGGTGTCGGCGGGGGGCTATGGCTTCGATGCGCGGCGCGGTGGCGAATGGGTCGCGATGAGCGAGAAGCCATTGCGCGTGACGCGCTGGAGCAAGGGGACCGAAGCCGTGCCGGCATCGGGCGGGCGCGACCGGATCCTGTTCGATTCGACCGGGAGCGCGGATCGCCCGATGGACGTGGTGCTGCATCGCGCGACCGAAAACCTGACGGTGCGGATAGGGAATGACGGGCGGGTCAAGGTCGGTGCCTGACCGCGCGTGCCTGGACGACCGCGGCTTCACGCTGATCGAGATGATGGTCGCGCTCGCCGTGTTCAGTCTCGCCGCGCTGGCCTTGATCCGGCTGGAGGGCGCGACGATCCGCGGCGCGAGCACGCTCGACACGACGTTGATGGCGCAGATCGTCGCGCGCAACGTCGCCTATACGGCGATGACCGACGCGCGCGCGCCCACGCTGGGCGTGGCGAGCGGGGTCGAGCAGAATGGCGGACGCACCTGGGCCTGGACGCGCGTGGTCCAGCCGACCGGGGATGCGCGGATCCTCAAGATCGATGTCACGGTGCTGGACCCGAGCGGGCGCAGCGCGGGGCATCTCACGGTGGTGCGGGACGGGGCGACACGGTCGTGAGGCGCGCTCGGTCCGCGCGGTGCGAGGCAGCACCTGATCCGCTGTGCGCCGCGGACGCCGGCTTCACGCTCATCGAAGTGATGATCTCGCTGCTCATCTTCGGCTTGCTGTCCGCTGCGGGAGTCGCGCTGCTGTCCTTTTCCGTCCGCGCGCAAGGGGCGACCGCTGCCAAGCTCGACGACGTCTCCGCAATGAACCAGCTCTCCTCGATCATGACCGCCGATTTCGCACAGGCGATCGACCGACCGGTGCGCGACGAAGCGGGCAACCTCACGCCCGCGTTCGTCGGCGGATCAGGACCGGGGGCGGTGCCGATGCTACGGTTCGTGCGCGGGGGATGGAGCGACCTCGACGGCGCGCCGCGCGCCGAAGTGCAGAAGGTCGAATATGCGCTGGTCGACGGCGCGTTCGCGCGCGTTGCGTACCCGATGCTCGACGGTGCGCAGCCGCTCCCCCCGACCGCGATCGTCGCGCGGGTCAAGCAGGTGGCGCTGCGCTATCGCATCCGCGGGGCGTGGAGCGATCAATGGGCGGGAAGCCTGCGCACGCCGCTCCCCGATGCGGTTGAACTGCGGATCCTGCGCAGCAACGGCGTCGAGACACGGCAGATGTTCCTGGTCGGCACGGGCTATGGGAGGCGGATCAATGCGGGGATCAACTGACCCGCGCCGCCCCGGCGAGCAGGGCGCCGCACTGTTGACGGTGCTGCTGCTCGTCGCGGTGATCGCGGTGCTTGCGGGCACCGCGCTCGAGAAATTGCGCCTCGCGACGCGGCTCGGCGGCAATGCGGTCGCGCTCGACCAGGCGCGCGCTTATTCGCTCGCGGCGGAGACGCTCGCGGTCGTCAAGGTGAGCGACCTGCTCCAGAAGAGCCAGCAGCGCGTGACGTTGCAAGGCAATTGGAGCGACACCCCGTTTGCGCTGCCAATCCCCAACGGCAGCGCTACCGCGCGCGTGACCGATGGCGGAAACTGCTTCAATCTCAACAGTCTGGTGGTCGAAACGACGCCCGGTTCTTATGCCGCCTACACCCCCGCGCGGATCGTGTTCGCGCAGTTGATCCGGCTGGTCGATCCCAACGCCAGATCCCCCGATGCGATTGCCGCCGCGACCGCCGACTGGATCGACACCGACAATTCTCCACTCGACAGCGGCGGGGCGGAGGATTCGTCCTACGGCGGTGGGCGGCAAGGCTACCGCACTGGCAACACGCTGATGAGCGATCCGAGCGAACTCCGTGCGGTCAGCGGGGTTTCGCGGACCGATTACGAAAAGCTGCGCCCGTGGCTGTGCACCTTGCCCGAGGCCAAGCCTTCCATGATCAACGTCAATACGCTGCTCCCCGAACAGGCACCCCTGGTGGCGATGCTGCTACCCGGCACATTGACGGTGGAGGGCGCGCGGCAGGCGCTGCTGCGCCGGCCGCCAACGGGCTTCGCGACGACTACTGCCTTCTGGTCGCAGACCGCGATCGCGGGCGGTTCCGAGGCTGCGACCGGCCAGACCGCCATCACCACCAAATGGTTCACGCTCAAGGTCGATGTGACGCTGGGCGGGACCGTTCTCGAACAATCGGGGCTGATCGACGCATCAACCCTTCCCGCGCGGCTCGTCTCGCGGCAATGGGGCGAGCGACCATGACCGATACGCTCGTCCTCTTTCTCCCGACGCTCGACTTGCCGTGGCGGTGGCTCCACGTCGCGGGCGGTGCGGTGGCGGCGCGCGGCGAGGGCTTTCCCGATCTCGTCGCCAACGCCGATCGCGCGCACGTCGCGGTTGTGCCGGCGGAAGCGGTGACGCTCCACTGGGCCGAACTGCCCGATCGATCGGCGGCGCAAGCCGCCACTGCCGCCCGGTTGGTGGTTGCGGACGCAAGTGCTTCCCCGATCGGCGGCCTCCACGTCGCGGTTGGGCGAGAGGGCGTAAACCCGGAACGCCCGATCGGGGTCGTCGCGGCGGAGCAGATGCAGGCGTGGCTCGAGTCGCTGGCGGCGAACGGGGTCGATCCTGATGCGATTCTGCCTGCCCCGATGTTGCTGCCCCGGCCCGAGAGCGGGTATCTCCGCGCCGACCTTGGCGGCCAGGGCGTGGTACGCGGGACGACCAGCGGATTCGCGGACGAGGCGCGGCTGACCGAACTCGTGACCGGCGGGGTCGCGGCAGAGGTGCTGGGGCGCGAAGCGGTCGAACGGGCGATCGTCGCGGCGGTAACCGCGCCTGCGCTCGATCTGCGCCAGGGCGCGTTTGCGCGTCGGCGCAAGATCGGGATCGACTGGGCCTTGATCCGGCGGCTTGCGTGGCTGAGTGCGGCGATCATCGTCGTAACGGTGCTGATCACGCTGGTGCTGCTGCTCAAATATTCGACCGCCGCCAACGA
This sequence comes from Sphingomonas echinoides, assembly GCF_029623395.1. Classification (GTDB taxonomy): domain Bacteria; phylum Pseudomonadota; class Alphaproteobacteria; order Sphingomonadales; family Sphingomonadaceae; genus Sphingomonas; species Sphingomonas echinoides_A. The sequence continues at coordinate 55,291 of NZ_JAPYKK010000025.1, read as the reverse complement.
ACTCGAACGGCGCACCGATCTGCTCGCACGCAGCGGGCTGACGCGAGGCGAGGCGGTGAGCGATGCGGATCGCCAGCTCGATGCGCGGCTGGAGCGGCTGCGCGGGGGCGGACAGGGCTTTACGCGGACGACCGCGGCGGTGTTCGCCGCGATCCAGGCGACACCCGGGACCGAATTGCGCACCGTGTCGTTCGATTCGCTCGGCGCGCTGCGCGTGACGGTCGGGTTGCAGAACGAAGGCCAGATCCTCGACTTGCGCCGCCGGATCGACGCCGCCGGATTCGAGGCGACGACGCCGGGGCAACTGGTGTCGACCGGCGGGCGGTTGACGGGGGAACTGATGGTGAAGCCGCGATGACCGACCGCCTGCTCCTGTGGTATCGCGCTCGCACGCAACGCGAACAGCGGCTCGTGCTTGGCGGCGCCGTCATCGCGATCCTCGCGGTCGCGTATCTGCTGATCGTTCCGCTCAACGATATCCTCGAATCCGAACGGGGCCGCCACGCGACTGACGTGATCGCGCTCGGCGAGACGCAAGTCCGGGTCGACGCGGTCAAGGCCGCGCAGGCCGACCGGATCGCACCGCTTCAGGAGCCAATCGAGTCGGTGATCCGCGCGCGCGCGAACGACGCCGGGTTCGCGCTGGCGACGGTGACGCCGCAGGGCAGCGACCGAGTCGCGATCGCGATCGCCTCCGCGCGACCGGGGGCGCTGACCGGCTGGGTCGCGGATCTGGAGGCATCCGGCATCCTCGTCGAGCAACTGACCACGACCGATAATGGCGACCGCACCGTCGCCGCGCAGCTCACGCTCCGGGCCCGCGGACAATGAGCCGGTTCCGCCTCCGCACCCCGCCGGTCGCGCTGTTCGGCGCGGTGTTCGTCCTGGCGCTGCTCGTGCTGCTGCCATTGCGGCTGGTGCTCGGCTGGTTCGATCTCGATCAGTCGCATTTCGCCGCGCGCGAGGCGACCGGGAGCGTGTGGTTCGGCGGTCTGCGCGAGGCACGAGTCGGGCCGATCGCGCTGGGCGATCTCAGCGCGCGCGTGTCGCCCTGGCCGCTGGCGGTCGGGCGCGCGCGAATCGACGTCGCTGGGCAATCCACGACCGATTCGTCCACCGCGGCGCGGGCGATTCGCGGGGCGATCAGCGTGTCGCGCCATGCCGTCGGGATCGACGACATGACCGCGGGCCTTCCCGCCGGAAACGTGTTCGCGCCGTTGCCGGTAACCGGGATCGACCTGGACGACGTCAGCGTTCGCTACCGCGACGGGAATTGCGAGACCGCGGAGGGCCGGGTGAAGGCCGTCCTGAGCGGCGATATTGCGGGAATCGCCTTGGGGCAGGGGCTTTCGGGCACCGCACGGTGCGACGCCGGAGCCGTGCTGCTCCCGCTCGTCAGCCAGGCGGGAACCGAGCGGATCGACCTTCGGCTGTGGCAGAACGGGCGGTTCTCCGCGCAGCTTACCGTTCGCCCGACCGACCCGACGGTCGCGCAGAACCTCGAGCTGGGCGGCTTCCGCCCGACCGCGAAGGGGCATTTGCTCACGATTGACGGGAATTTGTGAACGAGCATTCTTGACGCTGGGCCCCCAGTCCCGCTAGGGGCGCTCACTCTGCGGCGATCGTAGTTCAATTGGTTAGAGCGTCGGCTTGTGATGCCGGATGTTGCGGGTTCAAGTCCCGTCGGTCGCCCCATTCTTTCTAGCAGCCAGGAATTCGCTTTGACCACCGGCTGGGGCTTCCCCGATTTCGACGACCATGAAGGCGTCCATCTCTTCACCGATCCGGCCAGCGGCCTTCGGGCGGTCATCGCGGTCCACTCCACTGCTCTCGGGCCAGCCGCCGGCGGCGTCCGGTTCTGGCATTACGCCGATCATGAGCGCGCCATTACCGATGCGTTGCGCCTGTCGCGCGGGATGAGCTTCAAGAACGCCATGGCCGATCTCCCGATGGGCGGCGGCAAGGGCGTCGTCCTCGCGGCGAACCCGGGCGACACGATCACCCAGGCGCAGCTCGAGGCGTTCGGTCGCGCGGTCGAATCGCTCGGCGGTCGCTATGTGACGGCGGAAGACGTCGGCATGTCCGAAGCAAGCATGAAGACGATCGCAACGATGACCAAGCACGTCTCGGGGCTTCCCGTGGCGGCGGGCAGCGCAGGCGGCGATCCCGGGCCGTATACGGCGATGGGCGTGTACCTTGGCGTCAAGGCAGCGGCGAAGCGCGGCCTCGGTGCGGACGACATGCGCGGCGTCCACGTGGCGATCCAGGGTGTCGGCAGCGTCGGCGGCGGTCTCGCGCGGTTGCTGGCCAAGGACGGTGCGCGGTTGACCTTGTCGGACGTCAATGCCGGGCGCGCGCAGGCGCTCGCCGAGGAACTCGGTAGCACCACCGTCCCGGCAAACGCGATCCTGTCGACCGAAGCCGATATCGTCAGCCCGAACGCGCTCGGCGCGATCCTGACGCCCGAGTCGATCGACGCGCTCAAGACCAAGATCATCGCAGGCGGCGCGAACAACCAGCTCGCGACGCAGGCCGAAGGCACGACGTTGCAGGAGCGCGGGATCCTCTACGCCCCGGATTACGTCATCAACGCGGGCGGGATCATCAACGTCGGGCTCGAATATCTCGGGCACGGCGATCAGGCCGAGGTCGAATCGCGCATCACGCGCATTCCGGACCGGCTCGTCGCGATCTGGGACGAGAGCGAGCGGTCGGGCGCACCGGCATCCGACGTCGCCGATGCGATGGCCCGCAAGCTGATCGGGCGCGCGTAAAGGTTTGGTTCGCTCCCCGGTGAACGCCGGGGAAGCGGACCGTTCAATAGCTTCTACTTCAGGCAGGCGATGATCGCGCGCACGGCCGTCATCGTGTCTTCCACGTCCCGCACCGCGATCGTGTCCATCCCCGCCGCGCGCACCGCATCGTCATTGCCGCCGGGGTAGATCGCGTCGCCGAGAAACAGCATGTCTTCGGTGGCAATCCCGGACTCTTCGGCCAGACGGCGCATCGCATAGGCCTTGTCGATGTCCTTGTGCGTGATGTCGAGCGAGGTCGATCCGCCAATGTTCACCGACAGGTCCGGCAAGGCCTTGCGCAGGGTGACTTGCATCGCCTTGCGCTTGGCGAAATCGGGATCCCACGCCTTCTTCGCATCGAGCGGCGCCTGCTGGCCGAGCCCGGAAAAGGTGATCTGGCTCCCGCGATCCTCGACTCGCTCGCCCCAGGTCCGCTCATCGGCTGAGCCCGCGTCGCGCACGGCCGTGTCGAGCGCTTCCAGGATATGGTCACGCTCCTCGGGCGCGAAGACGTCGGCATAGACCTTGGTCCACGTGTCCTGGTCGAAGCGGTACAGCTTGGTCCCGGTCGTCGGCATGATGAACAGGTGTTCGCGGCGTGTCCCCGCCGGAAGCGCGTCCACCACCTGCGTTTCGAATTGCGGCCAATCGCCCCCGGAGATGACCGCCACCCGCGCGACCGCGAGCAGATCCTTCAGCAGCGCCGCCATCGGCGCACCAATCCGCTGCTTGCTTTCGGCGAGGGTGCCATCGAGGTCGAACGCAATGAGTTTCTTCATGAAAATATCCTGAGAGGAGAGCGAAGCGGCAACGCGCAGCGGGCGCTTGCGGTTGCCCATAGCATGGATCGCGCGCATGGTCGGGGGATGGGTACAGGTTCGGAAGCACGCGCGTGAGCGGTTGGGTCATGTTGGTGCTGTGCGGGGTCGCGATCTTCGGCGCGCTGTGGGTCGCGGGCGTCGCGCGGACGTTGTGGACCACGGTCGGCGCGGCGTTGATGCTGGGCGCGACGGGCTATGCGCTGCAGGAGCATGCCGGCTTGTCCGGGCATCCGGTGGAGCGCGACGTCGAGCCGGTCGTGGTCTATCCGCAAGTCACTGAGTTGCGCGACCAGATGCTCGGGCGGTTCAGCGGAGACGGCGCGTATCTCATCGCATCGGACGCGCTGATGCGCGGCGGCAGCCGGGATAGTGGCGCGCGCGTGGTGTTGATGGGGGCGAACGCCTATCCGCGCAGCCTGACGCTGTGGACCGGGCTCGGCACGGCGATCGCGCAGCATGACGGGGGCGCGGTGTCGCCAGCGGCGAAACTCGCGTTCGACCAGGCGACGCGGCTTGCGCCCGAGCATCCGGCGCCGCCCTTCTTCGAAGGGCTGGCGTATGTGCAGTCGGGCGATTTCCGCCAGGGTCGCCGCTATTGGGCGCGGGCGCTTGCGCTGACCCCAGCGGAAGCACCGTATCGTGCAGGGATCGCGCTGCGGCTCGCTGCGCTCGACGCGATGATCGCGCGCATTCCAGCAGGATAGGTTTAGACGGGCACTGCGCCCCGCCGCCAATCATGCTGCAGTGCGAACACGAAAAAGGGCGCCACCGCGATGCGGTAGCGCCCTTCTCGAAGCGTCCGAGCAACGGCCCGGCGCCAACGTTCTTACTGAACGTTGTCGGCCTTGGCGTCGCCCTCGGCGCGGATGTTGTCCGCCTGGTCCTTCATCGCATCGGCCTTGTTGTCCAAGACTGCCGAAGCCGTAGCGTTCGACGTGTTGGCAGCCATGTCGTCGATCATCGCTGCGTTGTTGTCGACTGCGTCGGCAACCATGTCAGCATTGTTCTCGATCGCAGCAGCTTCTGGGTTCTTGTTGCAGGCGGCGAGCGAAACCAGGCCGGCGGCGACGAGAACAAGGGCGGTCTTCTTCATGCAATTGCTCCCAAGCAAATAAGGCATTTCACGGTGACAGGTGCCGCCGCGAAGACCCGTGGCATAACGGGTCGCTGCGGTGCGTCAATCCGCAATCCCGCGTTTTGATACGAAGCTGCCACGTTTCAGCCATATTTGCGACGAGTGGAGATCACTTCGTCGCACCGACCGGTCCGATCGTCTCTGGCGCATTGGCGACGACCGCCAGCATCGTCGCCCAGGCCGCGACGTTCTGCCGCAACTGCGCTGGGTCGATCAGGTCGAGCGTGTCTTCGGGCGTATGGTGGTAATCGAAATACCGCAGCCCCGACTGGTTGAGGTCGATCCCGCCGCCGCCGAGCGCCAGCGTCGCCTCCACATCGGTCCCGCCGTGCGCCGTGTCCGCGCCGCGCACCACGCCGATTGGTGCAAGCGCTACTGCGAGGCGGTCGGCCACCGGCTTGGCGCTGGCGGGCAGGTTGGTTTCGAAACGCCAGACGCGATCCGCGCCGAAATCGGATTCGGCGGCGATCGTATGCTGCTCGGTCGCATGCGCCTTGGCATAAGCGGCGCCGCCGAAGCCGCCGGTTTCCTCGTCGCCGAACCAGACGACGCGGATCGTGCGACGCGGCGTGCCTGCCGTCATGAGGTGCTTCGCGGCGGCGGCTGTGATCGCGACGCCTGCGCCATCATCGATCGCGCCGGTGCCCAGATCCCAACTGTCGAGATGCCCGCCGATCAGGACGATCCCCGCAGATGGATCGGAGCCGGGGACTTCGGCGATGACGTTACCCGAGGTCCGGCTGGGCACGACGGTCGGCGTCAGCGTGAGGTGCAGCGACACCGGCTTGCCAGTCTTGAACATGCGTTCGAGATTTTCCGCATCCGCGACCGACAACGCGGCAGCGGGGATCGGGGTGACGCCGGGTGCGAAGTTGGTCGTCCCCGCATGCGGCCCGCGGCCATGATCGGTCCCGATCGAGCGGATCACGATCGCGGCGGCACCCTTGGTCGCGGCGACATTCGGCCCGAGGAAGCGTGCGCCGCCCTGGCTGCCGTAGCTTGAGCCGTCCTGCGTCGGCTGCATGCTGTTCGATACGAACGCGATCTTGCCCTTCAGGCTACCCGCGGGCGCGAGGAGCAGATCGTTAAAGCTGGGGAAATAGACCACCGGCAGCGTCAGTCCCTTGGCCGGAGTCGCGCCCGAGTTGCCAAGCGCGGTCAGCCGCAGTGGCTGCGGGAAGGGGGCGACGACTTCGGCGGTCTCGATGCCGCGAATCCACACGTTCTTCAGTTCATAGGGTTCGATCCGCACGTTCTGAAAGCCGAGCGCCCTCAACTTGACCACCGCCCATTGCCGCGCGCGTTCCTCGGCGGGGGAGCCATCCGGACGCGGGCCGATCTCGGTCGTCAGCCCGCAGACGATGTCATAGGCGACGTCGTCCTGCAGCGCCTTGTCGCGGATCGAAGCAACGGCGGCATCGGGCGCGACCGCCGTGGGCATGGCGCGCTGCGCGATCGCGGGAGAGGAAAGGGTGGCCAGCAACGTCGACGCGAGAAACAGCGAACGGATGGTCATGCAGAGACACTCCTTGGAAGGCTGGCCTTGGAAGGCTGGGATTGGCCGGGCCGACAGCGCCGGCGGCTAGGGTGCGTGCAGGAGACAGGACGCGCGCGGATCTTCCGTCCGGTTCGTGACGCCCCCCGCGTCGTGACGCCACCGTATCCACGGGCGGCCACGTTGCCAATCCGCCGCATGCTCGCTACATGCAATCCATCAATTTCAGCCTCATGTGAACGGAGCATCATCGGCTATGGCCGTGCAGTACAGCTATGTGATGAAGGGCCTGACCAAGACCTTCCCCGGTGCCCCAAAGCCCGTGCTCAACAACATCCACCTGCAGTTCCTGCCCGACGCGAAGATCGCGATCATCGGGCCGAACGGTTCGGGCAAGTCCACGCTGATGAAGATCATGGGCGGGATCGACCCGGACTTCACCGGCGAGGCGTGGGCCGCGGACGGGATCAAGGTCGGTTATCTGCCGCAGGAGCCGCAGCTCGACCCGACCAAGACCGTCATGGAAAACGTCAAGTTGGGCGCAGGTCCCGTCGCGCAGATGGTCGAGCGCTTCAACGCGATTTCGGCCGAAATGGGTGATCCGCAGGACGACACCGATTTCGACGCGCTGATGGAGGAAATGGGCGATCTCCAGACCAAGATCGACGCCGCCGACGGCTGGGCGCTCGACAGCCAGCTCGAGCAGGCGATGGAAGCGCTCCGCTGCCCGCCGGGCGACAGCGCGGTCACCAACCTGTCGGGTGGTGAGAAGCGTCGCGTCGCGTTGTGCAAGCTGCTGCTGGAGAAGCCAGGCATCCTGCTTCTCGACGAGCCGACCAACCATCTCGACGCCGAGAGCGTCGCGTGGCTAGAAAATTACCTCAAGGAATATACCGGCAACGTCATTCTCGTGACGCACGACCGCTACTTCCTCGACAACGTCGTCAACTGGGTGCTCGAGCTCGATCGCGGGCGTTACTACACCTACGAATCCAACTATTCCGGCTATCTGGAAAAGAAGGTCAAGCGGCTCGAGCAGGAAGAGCGCGAGGAGCAGGGCAAGGCCAAGGCGATCTCGGACGAGCTGGCGTGGATGCGGCAGACCCCCAAGGCGCGCCAGACCAAGTCCAAGGCGCGTATCCGTGCATTCGACGAGCTGATGGAGAAGCAGGAGAACCGTTCGATCGGCAAGGCGCAGATCCTGATCCAGCTGCCCGAGCGTCTCGGCGGCAAGGTGATCGAGGCGAAGGGCCTGACCAAGTCTTACGGCGACAAGCTGCTGTTCGAGAACCTCGACTTCGTGCTGCCGCCGGGCGGGATCGTCGGCGTGATCGGGCCGAACGGCGCGGGCAAGTCGACGCTGTTCAAGCTGATCACGGGCCAGGAAACCCCGGACGTCGGCTCGATCGAAGTCGGCCAGACGGTCAAGCTCGGCTATGTCGACCAGTCGCGCGACGACCTCGATCCTAACAACAACGTCTGGGAAGAAATCTCGGACAAGCTCGAGATCTTCCGGTTCGGCAAGCAGGAGCTGGGCACGCGGGCGTATGTCGGCGCGTTCAACTTCAAGGGCCAGGACCAGCAGAAGAAGGTCGGCCAGCTGTCGGGTGGTGAGCGCAACCGCGTCCACCTCGCCAAGATGCTCAAGGAGGGTGGCAACGTCCTCCTGCTCGACGAGCCGACCAACGATCTCGACGTCGAGACGCTGCGCGCTTTGGAAGAGGCTTTGGAGTCGTTCGCAGGCTGTGCGGTGGTGATCAGCCACGATCGCTTCTTCCTCGATCGTCTGGCGACTCACATCCTCGCGTTCGAGGGCGACAGCCATGTCGAGTGGTTCGAGGGGAACTTCGAATCGTACGAGGAGGACAAGCGGCGTCGCCTGGGCGATGCGGCGGATCGTCCGACTCGCCTCGCGTACAAAAAGCTGACCCGCTGATCGGCCAAGAGAGCGCGGCATCGTGCCGCGCTCTCCTGCGCACAGCCTTACGCCGTAAAGCGCTTGGTAAAGCCCTTGGGCGGCCGTTCGTCCGCCACTTCGACCGCGACATGATCGACGCGCGCGGTCGGCGGGCCTTCATGGCACAGCGCCACCAGTTGCGCCGCGGTCGCGTCGTCCCCGACGACCAGGATCTCGACCCGGCCATCGGTGCGATTGCGAACCCAACCGGTCAGGTCGAGCTCACTCGCCCGACGCACGGTCCAGTCGCGGAACCCCACGTTCTGGACCCTGCCGCTCACGAATACGCGTTGCATCGCCATCATTACTCACTCGATTCGAACACGTCACTCGGGATCGAAATCGTTAACCGCTGCGGGTAAGCGGCGCATCTCGTACTTTGGCACGACATCGCGCCACTACCCAACCCTTATCCGTCGGCGACGGAAGGCGCGCGGGCGGCGGGGTAGGCGATCGTCATGACCTCATACTCTCGCTCCCCGGCGGGCAAGGCCACGCGCCGGACGTCGCCGACCGCCGCCCCGCGCAAGGCGCGCGCGATCGGCGCGTTCCAGCCGATCCGGCCCGCCGTGGCGTCGGTTTCGTCGTCGCCGACCAGCGTCAGCACGCGGTGTTCGTCCTCCTCGTCGGCGATCGTCACGGTCGCGCCAAACCACACGCGCGTCCGGTCGGGCTGCGCGGCCGGATCGACCACCTTGGCCGCCTTCATCCGCCGCGCGAGGAAGCCGAGCCGCCGGTCGATCTCGCGTAAGCGCTTGCGCCCGTAGATATAGTCGCCGTTCTCAGAGCGATCGCCATTCCCCGCCGCCCAGGAAATGACGTCGACGAGCTTGGGCCGCTCCTCGCCGAGCAACTGCCGATATTCCGCGCTAAGCACGGCATAGCCCGCCGGGGTGATGTAATTGGGACGATCCATCGCGTGTCAGCCCGGCGTGCGTTTGCCCAGATACCAGCTGATCCGGTTCGGACCGGACGAGCGCGCGCGCGAGGGATTCATCAGGTCATAGACCACCGCATTCTCGAGCACGCGCTGAACGTAATTCTTGGTCTCGTAGATCGGGATCGCCTCGATCCAGTCGATCATGTCGGGGCCACCCGCCATCCGCGGATCCCCATTCGCGCGGAGCCATTTGTTCACGTTGCCCGGCCCGGCGTTATAGGCGGCAACCGCGAGCGGATAACTGCCGAACAGGCCAAAGATCTTCCGGAAATAGCTCGACCCGACCATGATGTTGTAATCGGTGTCGGTGGTCAGTGCGGACGGATCGTAGGACAGGCCGATCTTGCCCGCGGTTTCGCGCGCGGTGCCGGGCATCAACTGCATCAGCCCGCGCGCACCCGCGTGGCTGACCGCGGCGCGATCGAACTGGCTTTCCTGCCGCGCGATCGCGTGGATCATCGTCCAGTCGTCCTGGCTCGACACGGGCACCTTGACGCTCGGGAAGCCGACGGTCGAATATTCGCTGAGACCGTTCTGCAACGCACTCCGCCCGACCATCACGCCCAGGTCCGGACGGCCGAGCGTGCGCGAGATTTCGGACGCGAGGACATGGTCGCTGTCGGTCGTGGCATCGGCGGCGATCTGGCGAATGAACGCGGTCTGGTCCGCCCAGGCGCCGGTCGTGCCGAGATATTGCGCGGCCCGCACCGTTTCGCGGGCATAGAATTTCGCGCGGGTCGCGGCATCGACCGGGCGCAGCGTCGCGGTGCCGGGCGCGGTCAGCGTCTGGCCGAGCCGTTCGATCGCAAGCTGGCCGTAGAACAAGTCGCGAAACCCGGCGGCGCGCGTGTAATATCCATTGGCTTCGGCGCGGCGTCCCGCGGCTTCGGCCGCGCGGCCTGCCCAATAGAAGCCCTTGGACTGCGTCGTCGAGGTGCGCGACGCGTTGGCATAGCGCAGGAACAGCCCGGTCGCATCGGCCGGGCGGTTCATCTGCTTCATCACCGCCTGTCCGGCGAGCCAGACGAGACTGGTATAGTCGTCGCGCTCGCCATAGGGGCGCGTGCTGACGTCGGTTCCCGCAGGATACGCATCGTCGACCCGACGCGCGATGTCATAGGCGACCGCGATCTGTCCGTCGTTGGCGGCAGCGCGGGCGTTGGTCAGCAGCGTCTCGAACCATTGTTCGGGGCTCGCCGGAACGGTCGCCAGCGGCAGGCGCTGCGCCAGTGTGGCCCGCGCACTGTTCGAGGCGCCGCTGAAGCGGAACCAGCTCGCGCGATCCGCGATCCAGCCGGGGTCCGCGCCGCCGATCGCCTGCGTCGCGGCGGCCCGATCGGACGCATCGGGCGCGTTGGTACGGAAGGCGAGCCGGGCCTCGAAGATCGGGCGACGCGCCGGGCTGGTGAGGCCGATCTGGCGCTGCGCGGCGAGCGTCGAGTTGAGCCACAGCAGCATGTCCATCCGGGCGTCCTGATCCGCCTGGCTCAGCGCCCCGGGATAGAACGCCTGGATCCGCGCCTCGTCGACCGGCGAGATCGTTCCGGAAATCCAGGCTGCGCGCGCGGCGGCATTGGCTTCGGCGCGCGCGCCGGTGGCGGCCAGCGCATCGGCATAGCGCGTGCGGCTCGTCCCGCTGAGCGGCGGGAAGCGGCGGAAGAAGGCGACGGCGTTCGCCGGGGACCAGCCCGGAGTCTCGAGTGCGCGCTCCGCCAGGCGGCGCAACGCCATTTCGTTGGGCCAGCCGGGATGCGCCACGAGGAAGGTCGCGTAGCGATCGAAGCCGTATCCCGGGCTTTGCAACGCCTTCCACTCCGCGATCGATGTCGCGATCGCGACATTCGACGCATTGGTGCCGGTCAGGATTTGCGTCGCGCGCCCCCAGCCGAGCTGTTCCTGCACCGCATCCGCGGGCACCGCCAGACTGGATACGCTGGCCAACAAGAACGCCGATTTGAACACCGTTGTAATCATGTGGACAGACTATGCTTCCTGTCCGTATTTGTCCCGGGGAAAAACACCTAAAGCCGACGGATCATCCCGCGCGCAGGAGCACAACACTATGTTTTCGGGATCAATCCCGGCGCTTGTCACGCCGTTTGCTGCGGACGGCGCTTTCGATGAGCCGGCGTATCGTGATTTCATCGAGTGGCAGATTACCGAAGGTTCCGCCGGGCTCGTCCCGTGCGGGACGACCGGCGAAGCGGCGACGCTGACCGCCGACGAGCATTTTCACATCGTCGCGGTCTGCGTCGATCAGGTGCGGGGGCGCGTTCCCGTCCTGGCGGGCGCCGGGTCGAACGATACGCGGGTCGCGATCCACAACATTGCTGCGGCGAAGGCTGCTGGTGCAGATGCCGCGCTGATGGTGCCACCCTATTACAATCGCCCCAATCAGGAAGGGATCTTCCGGCATTTCGAGGCGGTTGCGAACAGCAGCAGCTTGCCGATCGTGCTGTACAACGTGCCCGGCCGGACCGTGACCGACATCGCGGTCGAGACTGTCGGTCGGATCGCGCACGCGCTGCCGAGCGTGATCGGAATCAAGGATGCGACCGGCGTGATCCAGCGTGTCTCGGCGCAGCGGGCGGTGTGCCCGGAGGGGTTCGTCCAGCTGTCCGGAAACGACGACATGGCGCTCGCGTTCAACGCGACGGGCGGGGTGGGGTGCATTTCAGTGACTGCAAACGTCGCGCCCCGTTTGTGCGCCGATTTCCAGGCGGCATGCGCTGCGGGCGACTATGCCGCCGCTTTGGCTCTGCACGATCGGTTGTTCGCGCTTCACGGGTCACTTTTCACGGATGCGTCGCCGGGGCCGGTTAAATATGCCGTGAACCGCGTGCGCTCGACCTTTCCCAAGGCCCTCCGCTTGCCGATGACCTGGCCAAGCGAGGCAAGTCAGCGCGCCGTCGACGCCGGGCTGGCGGCGGCGGGACTGGTTTGAACGGGGCTAACCGCTGACGCCCGGATCGACCGGGCGCTGCGGCGCCCGGATCAATCCTTGGCGAAGAACCGGTCGATCACGCTTTGCCCGAGTCGGGCAGGGCGCTTGGTTTCGATGTCGAGGCAGCACCAGCTCGATTTCACCTCGGCCAGAACCTCCTCGCCCCGCTTGATGATCGTTTCGTAGAACGCGCGCGCGCCCTGTACCTTCTCGAGCAAGACCGTTGCGATCACCTCGTCGTCGAGGAACGTCGGCTTGCGATAGGTGATCTCGTGCTTGAGCGCGACCCACGCGTGCGTCGCCAGCGCGTCGGCAGGGGCGAAGCGTTGCCAGTGGCTGATCACCGCCGCCTGTACCCACTTGAGATACGACGCGTTATTGACGTGACCCATGAAATCGATGTCCGCCGCGTCGATATCGATCGGGAATTGGTGCGTTGCGAACTGGACCATATTCTATCCTACCCCAGATGCGGCTGCGTTGCGAGAGCCTAGCGCCCAGGTCTTTACAAATCTGTCAGTACCGATGGCCTTACGACTGTAACGATGGACCGGTCGGTTCGATCCCCGTTATCCCCGGTTTCGGCGCCGCCATCCATCGCCGGGCTGTGTCCCGTCATTGCAGGGCTTTCGTTCGGGGGTGGGACGTCCTACATCGCCCAGCCTATGGCGCGTCCCAAACCTGTAACCTTCGAGAAAACCAAGATCGTCGCGGAAAACCGACGCGCGCGGTATGACTATTCCATCGAGACCGTGTTCGAGGCTGGCATCGCGCTGACCGGGACCGAAGTGAAATCGCTGCGCAGCGGGCAGGGGTCGATCGTCGAAAGCTATGCTGAGGCCAAGGACGGCGCGGTGTGGCTGGTCAATTCGAACATCCCCGAATTCAGCCACGGCAACCGCTTCAATCACGAACCGAAGCGCCCGCGAAAGCTGCTGCTGCATGCGCGGGAAATCAACAAGATGCACGGCGCGGTCAATCGCGACGGGATGACGCTCATCCCGCTGATGATCTATTTCAACTCGACCGGCCGGGCGAAGGTCGAGCTGGCGCTCGCGAAGGGCAAGAAGGCGCACGACAAGCGCGATTCGATCAAGGAGCGCGACTGGAAGCGCGAGCAGGGTCGATTGATGCGCGACCGTGGGTGACACATCCCGCGCGCGGGGGATGGGGTCGCGGATCTGGAACTTCGCCCTCGGGCATATCCCCACGCGCGACAAGATCGAGCGCAACCGTTTCCTACGCCCGGTGGCGCATCGCATCTTGCACCCTGCTTTGTGGCGTTTCACCCGCCGCTCGGTCCCGCGCGGCGTCGCGCTGGGGGTGGTGAGCGGCATCCTGTTCCCGTTCGTCCATGCGCCCGTTGCGGCATTGGCGGCCTTGCCGGTGCGGGCAAACGTGCCGGTCGCGGTGGCGACGACGTTGCTGCACAACCCGCTGACCAGCGTGCCGATCTATTTCTCGGCCTATCATATCGGCCTGTGGGTCCTGCGGCTGGATCGCACGGTGCCGGGTCGCCCGATCGCGAGCAACGTCGCGGCGCATGTCGACTGGCTCCATACGCTGGTCGCGCAAGTCGGCCCGGCGACGATCGTCGGGCTGGCGGTTCTGTCCGCGGTGCTCGCCATCATCGGCTATGTCGTCGCGGGTTTGGTGTGGCGGGTCCGGATCGGGCGCAAATGGCGGAAACGTTCGATCGAACGGAATTTCGCGATCGCGTTTGACTAGGCGTGTCGGCTGGATAGAACACGCGGGCTTTCGTTATGATTTGAAGGGCTTTAAATGCGTGGTTCGCATCTTCTCCTATCGTTGACCGCCTCCGTCGCGCTTGCCGGGGCGACCTATGCGCAGACCGGCGCGACACCGCCCAAGCCGAGCGTTCCGACCGCGGCGCTTCCCGACAAACCAACCTATGGCGCATTCGGCCTCGATCTCGCGGGCATGGACAAGACCGTGAAGCCGGGCGACAATTTCGCGGAATATGCCGGCGGAACGTGGGCGCGCAACATCGCGATCCCGGATGACCGGGCCGCATTCGGCATGTTCAACGTGTTGCAGGATTTGTCGACCGAGCGGACTCGCGGCATTCTTGAAACCGCGATGAAGACGCCGGGCAACAAGAGCGGCGACATGTACGCCAGCTACATGGACGAAGCCGCGATCGAAGCGAAGGGCGCCAAGCCGATCCAGCCGTGGATCGCCGCGATCAAGGGTGCAAAGGACAAGACCGCGCTCGCGGTGGAAATGGCCAAGCTCCAGCGGCTCGGCGTGGGCGGCCTGTTCGGGGTCGGCGTGAGCGTCGATGCGAAAACGCCGACCAGCTACATCGTCAGCACCGGCCAGTCGGGCCTCGGGCTGCCCGACCGCGATTATTACCTCAAGACCGATCCCAAGCTGGTCGAAACCAAGGCCGCCTATCAGGCGTATCTCGCCAAGATGCTCGGCCTGATCGGCGAACCCGATGCCGAAGCGCGCGCCGCCGCGATCGTCGCGTTCGAGACACGGATCGCGACCGGACACTGGACGCGGATCGAATCGCGCGATGCCGACAAGCGCTACAACAAGTGGACCGCCGCCGATTTCGCCGCGAAGGCGCCGGGCTTCCCCTGGAGCGACTATCAGTCCGCCCTCGGCGTCGCGCAGCAGCCCGCCTATATCGTCGGCCAGCCGAGCGCGGTCGCGGCCGAGGCGCAGTTGTTCCAGCAGACGCCTTTGCCGGTGCTGAAGGATTATCTGACGCTCAAGGTGTTGCGCAGCTACGCGCCGTATCTGTCGAAGGCGTTCGACCAGGCGAATTTCGCCTTTTACGGCACGGTCTTGTCGGGTGCGCCGCAACAACAGCCACGCTGGAAGCGCGGGGTCGCGGTCGTCGGCGGGGCGCTGGGCGAGGACGTCGGCCAGCAATATGTCGCGCAATATTTCCCGCCGGAATCGAAGAGCGCGGCGGATCAGCTCGTCAAGAACGTGATCGCGGCAATGGGGCAGCGGCTCGACAAGCTCGAATGGATGGCGCCCGAGACCAAGGTCAAGGCGCACCAGAAGCTCGCGTCCTTCACCCCCAAGATCGGCTATCCGTCCAAGTGGCGCGACTATAGCGCGCTCACCGTCTCCCGCGGCGATCTCGTCGCCAACGTCGCGGCGGCCAATGCGTTCGAATATCAGCGCGATCTCAACAAGCTCGGCGGGCCGATCGACCGGACCGAATGGGGCATGACGCCCATGACGATCAACGCCTATGCCAACCCGACGATGAACGAGATCGTCTTCCCCGCCGCGATCCTCCAGCCGCCGTTCTTCGATGCGAAGGCGGATCCGGCGGTCAATTACGGCGGGATCGGCGTGGTGATCGGGCATGAGCTCAGCCACCATTTCGACGATCAGGGCCGCAAGTTCGATGCGACCGGCAAGCTGACCGAATGGTGGACCCCCGAGGACGTCAAGCGCTTCACCGCGCTCACCGACAGACTGGTCAAGCAGTATGACGCCTATGAGCCGATCCCCGGGCAGCATATCCAGGGTGGCCTGACGCTCGGTGAGAACATGGCCGATCTGGCGGGGCTCGCGGTGGCGTATGATGCGTATCACCGCTCGCTGAACGGCAAGCCTGCGCCCGTGCTCGGGGGCCTGACCGGCGACCAGCGTTTCTATCTCGGCTATGCGCAGGTGTGGCGGATCAAGTTCCGCGAGCCTGCGCTGCGGTCGCAATTGTTGAGCGACCCGCATTCGCCGGGTCCCTTCCGGACCGCGGAAGTGCGCAACGTCGATGCGTGGTACAAGGCGTTCGGCGCGAAGCCCGGCGACACGATGTACCTGGCGCCCGCCGACCGTGTTCGCGTGTGGTAACAAATCCAGAATTGGGGAAGCATGATGAAACATATCTATAGTCTTGCGCTGGCCTCGGTCGGCGCGCTGGCGGTGGCCGTCGCCACCGGCGGCATCGCCCAGACCGCGCCCGCACCCGCACCCGCCAAGGCGGACCCGGCATCGGCCGCCGCGGCCAAGGGCAAGCCGCAATTCGGCAGCTTCGGGTTCGACGAACCCGGGATGGACCGCTCGGTCGCGCCGGGTGACAATTTCTACGCTTATGCCAACGGCACCTGGGCGCGGACGACGCAGATCCCGGCGGACAAGTCGAACTACGGCGCGTTCAACCTGCTCGCCGATCTCTCGGAAGCCCGCACACGCACGATCCTCGATGGCGTCGCGCGGGACCGGAACTCGAAGATCGGCACGGCCTATGCGACCTTCCTCGATCGCCCCGCGATCGACGCGAAAGGCCTTGCCCCGATCCAGCCATGGCTCGGCAAGATCAAGGCGATGAAGACCAACGCGGCCTATCCCGCATTGCTCGCGGAAGCGACCAAGGCTGGGATCGCCGGGCCGTTCGGTTCCTATGTCGGTCAGGACGACAAGCGGCCCGAAATCTATGCCTTGTCGGTCGCACAGTCGGGCCTCGGCATGCCCGACCGGGATTATTACCTCGAACAGAGTTTCTCGGACAAGAAGGCGGCCTATCAGGCGCATGTCGCCAAGATGCTGACGCTGGCGGGCGAGCCCAATGCCGCAGCGCGCGCGGCGGCGCTTGTCGCATTCGAGACCGAGATCGCCAAGGTCCACTGGACCCGGATCGACAGTCGCGATGCGACCAAGACCTACAACAAGATGACCGTCGCGGACCTTACCAAGGCAGCGCCGGGGTTTGCGTTCCCGACATACTTCCAGGGCATCGGCGCCAACGTCTCGAGCGTGATCGTCGCGCAGCCGACCGCGGTCGCGGGGATCGCCAAGCTCGTCGCGGCGGCGCCGGTCGGCGTTTTGCAGGATCAGTTGATCCTGCGCTCGCTCGACAGCTACGCCGATGTGCTCCCGAAGACGTTCGACGACGAGCATTTCGCGTTCTTCGGCACGCAATTGTCAGGCACGCCCGAGCAGGAAGCGCGGTGGAAGCGCGCGGTCCAGTTCACCACGGGCGCACTCGATGACGAAGTCAGCAAGCTCTACGTCGCCAAATATTTCCCGCCCGAAACCAAGGCGGCGGCGGACACGCTCGTCAAGAACGTGATCGCGGCGATGGACCGGCGGATCGACAAGCTCGACTGGATGGCTCCGGAAACCAAGGTCAAGGCGCACGCCAAGCTCGCGGCGTTCACCCCCAAGATCGGCTATCCGTCGCAGTGGAAGGATTATGCCGGCCTGAAGATCGCGGCGGGCGATGCCTATGGAAACAGCTGGCGCGCGAACCAGTGGCAGCAGGCGTACAACGTCTCGCATCTCGGCAAGCCGCTCCAGCGCTGGGAATGGGGCATGACCCCGATGGAAGTGAACGCCTATGCCAATTTCGGCATGGTCGAGATCGTCTTCCCGGCGGCGATCCTGCAACCGCCGTTCTTCGATCCCAACGCCGACCCCGCGGTCAATTACGGCGGGATCGGTGCGGTGATCGGGCACGAGCTCAGCCACCATTTCGACGACCAGGGTGCCAAGTACAACGCCAAGGGCGAACTCACCGATTGGTGGACGCCTGCCGACGTCGCCGCGTTCAAGGGCCGCACCGATGCGCTGGTCAAGGAATATGACGCGTATGAACCGCTCCCCGGCGTCCATGTGAAGGGCGCGCTGACGCTCGGCGAGAACGTCGCCGATCTCGCGGGGCTGACGGTGGCGTATGACGCTTATCATCATGCGCTGGGCAACCGCCCCGCACCGACGCTGGACGGGTTTACCGGCGATCAGCGGTTCTATCTCGGCTGGGCGCAGGTGTGGCGGCGCAACTACCGCGAGGCGAACCTCAAGCAGCGGCTCGTCACCGATCCGCACAGCCCGTCCGAGCAGCGCGCGTGGGTCGTCCGCAATCTCGATCCGTGGTACGCCGCCTTCGATCCGAAAGCAGGACAAAAACTGTACCTGACGCCGGAACAGCGCGTGCGTATCTGGTAAAGACGGTGTTACCCTCGTCCCTCCGACACGCGTGCGGATGGACGAGGGGGCAGCGCCGGTTGAACGACCGGTGGTGCGTCCTGCTCCAGTCCTGACGCTTCGACACGAGGTCCCATGGCACGCGTACCCAGATCGACCACCGATATGCCCGCCCGTTCCGCGCTGCTGATCGCGGGCGGGTTCGGTCTGGCCGCGGCGTTGGTCATTCTGGGCGTCGTCGGCAGCATCCCGCTCGCCGGGACGTTCCTTGCGACCACGCTCGTCCTCGGGGGGGCGCTGGTGGTGTACCGGCAGCTGTTCCGGTCACCGACCGTCGTCGCAAGCGAACCCGACTGGAGCATTGCCCGCGCGCTGGCTGAGAGCAGTTCCGACGCGATTGCGGTGACCGACCGGGCAGGCCGACTGGTCTGCGCGAACGATCGCTATGAAGCGATCTTCCTGGGGTTTCCAACCCCGCCCGGCTTGCCGTTCGATGCGAGCGGGGTCGAACGGCTGAGCGCTGCCGGCCGCGCCGCATGGCGCGACGGGTCGGCGGGGACCGACCGCCTCGTCGTCCACGGCACGGTCCTGACCGCGGACGTGGCGCGCGCGGGGGAGGACGGCAATCTGCTGGTCTGGCGGTTCCGCGGAAACGAGGGGCTGGACCTCGCGCGGACGATGGAGACGCTGCTGTCGGGACCGACTGGCGACCGGCTCGGCAGCGCGGGGATCATGGCGGCGTTGATCAACCCGGACGGTCGCATCCGCTCCGCCAACCGCGTGCTGCGCGTGCGGGCGATGGGCGAGGGTGAGGGCGACATTCTGGGGCGGGACTTCGCGCGCTTCCTGATTACCGACGCGCACGGCATGGCGCGGTTCGAACGCGAGGGGATGACGAGCAATCCGCTGCGCGTGCTGCAGATTCCGTTCCTGGACGGGGAGGACGCCCCGATGCTCGTCGCCTTGATCGACGAGGAGGACGGCAGCCATCCCGCGATCGGCGAAAGCGCCGGCGCGCACATCAAGAGCCTGGTCGCGCTGATGCCGTTCGGCGTGGCGCTGATCGGCGCGGACGGGCGTTTCCTCCAGATGAACGATGCGTTTGCGCGTGCCGCCGCCGTCGATTCGCTCAGCCCGCCGTTATATCCGGGGGACTTGTTGGTCCGCGAGGACAAGGGTGTCGTCGCGGATGCGATCCGCCGCTTCGCCGGGGGTGCGACGCACTCGACCGATCTTGCGGTCCGCTTGAAGGATCATCCCGACGAGCCGGTCGCGCTGTCGATCGCAGGGGCGCGCGGACTGGGCGATGCCGCGGTGTTGCTGAGCCTGAAGGACAATAGCGAGGAAACCCGGTTGAAGCGCGAGGTCGCGCAAGCGACCAAGATGCAGGCCGTGGGGCAGCTCGCCGGCGGCGTCGCGCACGACTTCAACAATATCCTGACCGCGATCATCGGGCATTGTGACCTGATGCTGATGCGCCATTCGCCGGGCGACAGTGATTATGACGACATCCAGCAGATCCGCGCCAACTCGAACCGCGCGGCCAGCTTGACGCGCCAGTTGCTCGCCTTCTCGCGCCAGCAGACGCTGCGCCCGCAGGTGCTGCAATTGCCCGACGTCATTTCCGAAGTGTCGAACCTGCTCAAGCGCCTGTTGGGCGAAACGGTGACGCTGACGGTCAAGCACGGGCGCAATCTGAGCCCGGTTCGCGCCGATCCCGGCCAGCTCGAACAGGTGGTGGTGAACCTCGCGGTCAACGCACGTGATGCTATGATGACGCACGATCCACGCGGCGCGGGCACCTTGTCGATCCAGACCTATGCGGTGACCGCGGCGGACGTGCGCAAGCTCGGGTCGGACATTCTGCCGCCCGCCGACTATTCGGTGCTGGAAATCGGCGATACCGGCGGGGGGATCCCGCCCGAAATCCTGCCCAAGATCTTCGAGCCGTTCTTCACCACCAAGGAAGTCGGCAAGGGCACCGGGCTCGGGCTGTCGACGGTGTACGGCATCGTCAAGCAGTCGGGCGGTTATATCTTCGCGGACAATCGCAAGGATGCCGGTCCGATGACTCCCGGCCGGGCCGCGCATGGGGCGATCTTCACGATCTATTTGCCGGTCTATACCGAAGGCGCGCTGAACGAGCCGGTCCCGCAACGCGTCCTCCCGCGCGAGAAGCCGGTCGACCTGTGGGGAACGGGCACGATCCTGCTGGTCGAGGACGAGGACATGGTCCGCGCGGTCGCTGAACGCGCGCTCAGCCGACAGGGCTATACCGTGCTGACCGCAGAGAATGGCGAAGCCGCGCTCGAGCTGCTTGCGGACAATCCGCGGCCCGATCTGTTGATCTCGGATGTGATGATGCCGCTGATGGACGGCCCGACGATGGTCCGGCATGCCCGCGCGCAATATCCCGACCTGCCGATTCTCTTCATGTCGGGCTACGCCGAGGAGACGCTGCGCAAGTCGATTAATTTGGATAACGTTTCGTTTCTCGCAAAACCCTTTTCCGTACAGGAGCTTGCGGAGGCGACGCGCGCGGTGTTAGGAACAAAATGAGATAGCGCGGCTCCTCGCGCTGCACTAGAGGCGATGGGATGAGTTCTCCACAGTCCATTCTCGTCGTCGAGGACGAGCCCCTGATCGCCATGATGATCGAGGATTTCCTCGACGTTCTGGGCAAATCGCTCGCCGGCAGCGCAGACAGCGTCGGATCGGCACTGCAGCTGGTCGACGCGGGCGGGATCGATGCTGCGATCCTCGATGTCAATCTACGGGGCGGCGAGAAGAGCTTCCCGATCGCTGAAGCGCTGGCGGCGCGCAACATTCCGTTCGTCTTCGCGACCGGCGGATCGCACGACAGCGTCGGCGACGCCTGGGCGGACCGTCCGACACTCTCGAAGCCGTTCACGATGGACGGAGTCGCCAAGGCGCTCGACGCGCTCGCCTGACACCTTCTTAAAACGCGACGTTTGCCGACGGACCTTCGAGCGGTCCGGGCAGCGGCGTATTTTCAGCGTGAAAGCGACAACCAGTCCGCCATAACCGTCGGTGATCGAGCGTCCTTGTGCGCAATGTCAGACCATAACCAGCGCCGATCTGCGTCAATTGGTGTTCGCCCCTTGTTCTATGTGAACAAACATAGTACATAGCCACCATGCATTGAACGCGATGGGCGTTCGGTCTAGCGGGAGGCTCCAATGGCGGTTTCGTTGAAAGTGATCGACAGCAAAATGGCGGCATCCACGGATAAGGCGAGCGCAGAGCGCGCCAAGGCACTCGAAGCTGCGCTGGCGCAGATCGATCGCGCGTTCGGCAAGGGCTCGGCGATGAAGCTCGGGTCGAAGCAGACGATGCAGGTCGAGGTCATCTCGACTGGCTCGCTCGGTCTCGACATCGCGCTCGGCGTGGGCGGATTGCCGCGCGGCCGCGTGATCGAGATCTACGGCCCGGAAAGCTCGGGCAAAACCACGCTCGCGCTCCATGTCATCGCAGAAGCGCAGAAGACGGGCGGCACCGCCGCATTCGTCGATGCCGAGCACGCACTCGATCCCGTCTATGCCAAGAAGCTGGGCGTCAACATCGACGAGCTGATCGTGTCGCAGCCCGATACGGGTGAGCAGGCGCTCGAGATCGTCGACACGCTGGTGCGGTCGAACGCGATCGACGTACTCGTCGTCGACTCGGTTGCGGCCCTTGTGCCGCGCGCCGAGATCGAGGGCGAGATGGGCGACAGCCACGTTGGCTTGCAGGCGCGTCTGATGTCGCAGTCGCTGCGCAAGCTGACCGGTTCGATCAGCCGGTCGCGCTGCATGGTGATCTTCATCAACCAGCTCCGCATGAAGATCGGCGTCATGTACGGCAACCCCGAGACGACGACGGGCGGCAACGCGCTGAAATTCTACGCCTCGGTCCGCCTCGACATCCGTCGCACCGGGCAGATCAAGGATCGCGAGGAGATCATCGGCAACGCCACGCGCGTCAAGGTCGTCAAGAACAAGGTCGCGCCACCGTTCAAGCAGGTCGAATTCGACATCATGTACGGTCAGGGCGTTTCCAAGATCGGGGAAATTCTCGACCTTGGCGTCAAGGCTGGGCTGGTCGAAAAATCAGGTGCGTGGTTCTCCTACGACAGCGTCAGGATCGGCCAGGGACGTGAGAACGCCAAGACCTTCCTGAAGAACAATGTCGAGATGAGCGATCGCCTCGAAAAGGCGATCCGATCGCGGACCGACAAGGTTGCCGAGGAAATGATGGCGGGCCCCGAACCCGAGGACATGGACGGCGACGAAGAGATGTGAGGGTATTCCCCGGCCGTGCGGTGATGGCCGGGGGCTGGAGCGCGACGTGCGCGTCGCGCTCCCTTTTACGGGACGGCTGATCTTGCCGTCGAACACCTTGGGAAGGCCCGCCTGTAAGGGCGGGCTTTTCATGGTTTTGGGATCAATGGTCCGGCGCGTCCGGTCCCGACCGCAGCGCTCGCCACCAGAATCGCCGACCGACCTGAAATTGCGTAAGATCGCGGGACCCTTGTAGTTGTCCGGGGCATTTCACTCGTATCGTGCCGGTTGAAGGCCGACAGGAGAAGCCAATGTCGCTCATCGTCCATCATCTCGAGAATTCCCGTTCGCAGCGCATCCTTTGGCTGCTCGAGGAACTCGGCTTGCCGTATGACATCGTTCGCTACGAGCGGGACAAGACCACGATGCTTGCCCCGCCGGAACTCAAGAAGATCCATCCGCTCGGCAAGTCCCCCGTACTGCAGGATACCGCCGCTGGTCAGGTGGTGATCGAGACGGGGGCAATCGTCGATTATATCGTCGAGCTGGCGGACGGAAGAATGGGGCCGCCCGCGCACCGCGACGCGACGCTGCGGTATCGGCAATATCTACACTATGCCGAAGGATCGATGATGCCGCCGCTGCTGCTGTTGCTGGTGATGAACCGGATCCCGGTGGTTGGAAAAACGGCGGCAAAGCGCGTCCAGCCGATGATCGACGTTCACCTCGATTATGTCGAGAGCGAGCTTGCCAGCCGCCCGTGGTTCACGGGGGACACGTTCACCGCGGCTGACGTCATGATGAGCTTCCCGCTCGAGGCGGCGCGCAGCCGCGCGGGGCTGGACGAGTCGCGCCCGGCGACGATCGCCTGGCTCGACCGCATTCATGCGCGACCGGCCTATCAGGCGGCGCTCGCCAAGGGCGGGCCATACGCTTACGCCTGATACCACTCGCCTTCCCCGCGCGATCGCGGGGAAGGCGGAAGACGTCAGCGGATCGGCGAGTTCGGGTCGAGCCGCATGTCGAGATACTTGTCCACCGACCCCATCAGCTGCGGCATTTCGTGTTCGAAGAAATGGTTGGCCTTGGGAATCGTGTCGTGGTGGATCGTGATGTGCTTCTGCGTCCGCAGCTTGTCGACCAGCTTCTGGGTCGCCGCCGGAGTCGCCACTTCATCCGCTTCGCCCTGGATGATGATTCCGCTCGCCGGGCAGGGGGCCAGGAAGGTGAAATCATACATGTTCGCGGGCGGCGCAACCGAGATGAAACCGCGGATTTCAGGACGGCGCATCAGCAGCTGCATTCCGATCCAGGCGCCGAAGCTGACCCCGGCGATCCAGGTCGTTTGCGCCTCGGGGTGAAAGCTCTGGACCCAGTCGAGCGCGCTCGCCGCGTCGGACAATTCGCCGACGCCGTTGTCGAAAGTGCCCTGGCTCTTGCCGACGCCGCGGAAATTGAAGCGCAGGGTCGCGAAGCCGCGGCGCTGGAAGGTCTTGTAGAGCTCCATCACGATGTGGTTGTTCATCGTGCCACCCGCCTGCGGATGGGGGTGAAGGATCATCGCAACGGGCGCGCGGGGGCGCGATGCGGGAGCGAAACGGCCTTCGAGACGACCGTCTGGGCCGGGAAAAATGACTTCTGGCATCGGACCTGCTGACAAGGAAGAGCGGGGAAGCGCGCCCCGATGGGCCGCGCGAAGAGTTGTGCGCTATACAATGATGGCGCACGTCTGCGCAATGATTGCAGCGAGTCCCGAATCCCGATGCCAATGACGCCCGATCGCCTCTATCTCGACCATGCCGCGACGACCCCGATTCTCGCGGTGGCGCGCGACGCGATGGCGCACGCGATGGAGGCCTGGGCCAACCCGTCGTCGCCACATGCCGAGGGCCGCGCGGCGCGCGCCATGCTCGAACAGGCCCGCCGCGACGTCGCGAAAGCCTATCGCTGGGACGGCGAGCTGCTGTTCACCAGCGGCGCGAGCGAAGCCTTGGCAATCGCGCTCCACCGCGCGACGGTGCCGCGACGGCTGATGTCTTCGGTCGAGCATGACGCCGTGATTCGTGCGGCACCGGGTGCAAAGGTCGTCGCGGTCGACTCGCTGGGACGGATCGATCTGGCGGCGCTTGCGGCGGCGCTGGATGGCGACCCCGCACTGGTCTGTGTTCAATACGCCAATAGCGAGACCGGCGTCCGACAGCCGCTCGGCGCGATCGCGGAGATCGTCCGGCGGGCAGGGGGCCTGCTGCTGGTCGATGCCGCGCAAATGCCGCCCGGGGCGGATCCGGACGGGATCGCGCAGGCGAATTTCGTCGCGCTGTCCGCGCATAAGCGCGGTAGTCCGCCGGGGATCGGAGCGTTGCTCGTGCGCGATCTCGCAAGCCTTGCGCCGACCGGCGGACAGGAACGCGGGTATCGCGGCGGGACCGAGAACGTACCCGCGGCCGTCGGCTATGCCGCCGCGCTGGCGGAACCTGAAGACCTTGCGGCGATGGCGGCGTTGCGGGTCCGGCTCGACGATGCGATCACACGATCGGGTGGCGAGGTCGTCGCGATCGGCGCTGACCGGCATCCCGCGATCGGATCGTACCGGATGCCGGGGCTGGCCGCCGCGACGCAGTTGATCCGGTTCGACATGGCGGGCATCGCGGTGTCCGCCGGAAGCGCGTGTTCGTCGGGGAGCATGAAACCGAGCCACGTGCTCGGCGCGATGGGGTGGGACGCAGAAGCCGCGCGCGAAGTCGTTCGCGTCAGTTTCGGGCGCACCACCACTGCGTCCGACATCGACCGCTTCGTGCGTGAATGGCGTACAATCATGCGGTCGATTCGTGGCAACGACCTGTTGGGGGCGGCATGACCTATCTCGATTATCAGGCGACGACGCCGCTCGCGCCGGAAGCATTTGACGCGATGCTGCCTTGGCTGCGCGACCATCACGCCAATCCGCATTCGCCGCACGTAGCGGGCCGCAAGGCCAAAGCAGCCGTCGAGGTCGCGCGGGATCACGTGGCTTCCCTGTTCGGTACGGGTGGACACGTCGCCTTCACCAGCGGTGCGACCGAGGCGCTCAACTGGGCGATCCAGCGAACCGATGGGCCGATCGTGACGCTCGCGACCGAACATGCTGCGGTGCTCGATACCTGCGCCGCGATGGCAGCGCAGGGGCGGAGCGTGACGGTCTTGCCGGTCGGACCGGACGGGCTGATGGATCTGGAGACCGCGCGCGCAGCGATCGAGCCGGGAACCGGGCTGGTTGCGGCGATGCTGGTCAACAACGAGATCGGCGTGATCCAGCCGATCGCCGCACTTGCCGAAATTGCAAAAGCAGCTGGGGCGCTTTTCCTGTGCGATGCGGTCCAGGGGTACGGTCGTGTGCAGATCCCGCCGCACTGCGATCTGATCGCGGTCTCGGCACACAAGATCCACGGGCCGAAGGGGATCGGTGCGTTATGGGTCCGCGATGGCGTCTATCTCGCGCCGCTGCTCTACGGCGGGGGGCAGGAAACGCTTGGCCGATCGGGGACTTTGTCGCCGGCGCTCTGCGCTGGTTTCGGCACGGCGGCACGGCTGATGGCGGAACGGCGCGTCGCCGATGCGGCCCACGTCGCCGACCTGTCGCGGCGCGCGCTTGATCGCCTGGAAGGATGGATCGTGAACGGTGCCCAGGAACCACGCTACCACGGCAATCTCAACGTCCGCCGGGACGGACTGGACGTTGCGCGGCTGATGTCGTCGCTCCGCGATGTCGCGTTCTCCGCGGGGTCGGCTTGCGCCAGCGGATCGGGCCGGTCGAGCCATGTGCTCCGTGCGATCGGGTTGCGCGATGCCCAGGCGCGGTCGAGCATCCGGATCGGATTCGGTCGCTACACCCAGGCCGACGAACTGTGTGCAGCGATCGACCGGATCGCCGCAATGGCCGAATCGCAAAGGATCGCGGCATGATCCGAGTACGGTTCGTCGAGCGCGACGGTAAGGTCTGCGAAGTCGCGGGAGCGGCAGGCGACCGCCTGCTCGAAGTCGCGCAAGCGGCAGGGCAACCGCTCGAGGGGACGTGCGAAGGGCAGATGGCGTGCTCGACCTGCCACGTCATCGTCGCGGCCGCCGACTTCGCGCGTCTGCCGCCTGCCAGCGCGGAAGAGGAAGACATGCTCGATCTTGCGACGGGCGCGACACGGACCAGCCGGCTGGCCTGCCAGATCGTGCTGGACGCCGACATGGCCGCTCTCACCGTCGCAATCCCGCCCGAGTCACGGAACATGCAGCGGCGCTGATCATTTCGCTTCCGTGCCATTCAGGCTGCACGAAGGAGATACCCCATGAAATTCATCGCTTTGCTGTCGGCTGGCCTCATCGCCGCAAGCGCGCTCGCGCCGACCGCCGCGGGTGCCCAGATGCGCCAGGACCGGCACGATCGGCATGACCGGGTCGTGACCCGGACCGTCCATACCGAGCGCCATCGTCCGGCCTATCGCACGCGCCGGGTGTGCCGCATGGAATATCGCAACCATCGCCGTGTTCGCATTTGCCGGACGGTTCGCCGCTAAGCACTCTTGATCCCGCCGCCCGACCCCGCCATATGCACCGCGGGAGTCGGGCGGACGTGGTCGTCGCCAACTTGGTCAGGGCCGGAAGGCAGCAGCCACAACGATTTCGCCGCGGGTCGTTCCGGCTCCCACCGCGCCAGCGCGATCGCAGCGCGCCAGACCTTCAGAGCATCCGCTGCCGCTGCCCCCAAAGCTGGCTCTTACATCGCGCGCGATGCCGCTCTAGATAGACGGCAATGTCCGACTCCATCGATCTTCCTGGCTTCGACCTGGGTGCGCCGCCCCAAGCAGCGTCCAAGGACGCGTATCGGGTGCTTGCCCGCAAATACCGTCCGCAAACCTTCGGCGAACTGATCGGTCAGGACGCGATGGTGACCACGCTCGGCAATGCGATCCGTCGGCAGCGTCTCGCGCATGCGTTTCTCCTCACCGGGGTCCGCGGCGTCGGCAAGACGTCGACCGCACGCTTGCTGGCGAAGGCGCTTAACTGCATCGGGCCGGACGGGAAGGGTGGCCCGACGATCGACCCGTGCGGGGTCTGCGAACCGTGCGTCGGGATTGCCGAGGGGCGTCACATCGACGTGATCGAGATGGACGCCGCGAGCCATACCGGCGTGGACGACATGCGCGCGGTGATCGACGCGTCGCGGATGACCGCGTTCGTCGCGCGCTACAAGATCTACATCATCGACGAAGTCCACATGCTCTCGAAGAACGCGTTCAACGCGTTGCTCAAGACGCTGGAGGAGCCCGCCGAGGGCGTGAAGTTCGTGCTCGCGACCACCGAGGTCAACAAGGTCCCGGTCACGGTGCTGTCGCGCTGCCAACGGTTTGACCTGCGCCGGATCCCCGCCGAAAAGCTTGCCGACCATTTTGCGCGCGTCGTCGAGGCGGAGGGCGTTTCGGCGGAACCCGAGGCGCTCGGGCTGATCGCGCGGGCTGCCGAAGGGTCGGCGCGCGACGGACTGTCGATCCTAGACCAGGCGATCGCCCACGCCGACATGGAGGGGGGGCAGGTCAACGCCGCGGCGGTGCGCGACATGCTCGGCCTGTCGGACCGCGGCGCGATCCGCGACATGATGGCGTTGCTGCTCGCGGGCGATGCGCTTGGCGCGCTGGCGGCGCTGCGGCGGCAATATGACCTCGGCGTCGATCCGCTGGGCGTGCTGCGCGGATTGCTCGAGACCGTCCATGCGACGACGCTGGTGAAGCTGGGTGCCGCCGTGGAACCGGGGCAGGCGACGGAAGAACGCGGGGCGTTAGAGACATGGGCCGCAAGCCTGTCATTCGCCGCTTTGCATCGCTTGTGGCAGTTGCTGCTCAAGGGGCATGAGGAAGTCGGTCGCGCTGCGCTTCCGATCGAGGCGTGCGAGATGGCGTTGCTGCGGCTCGTCCATGCCTCGACGCTGCCTGATCCCGGCGAGCTTGCGCGGATGATCCAGAACGGCGCGCCGCCGGTCGCCGTGGCGCCTGTGGCACCTCCGCCCGCGGCGAGCGAACCTGTGGCGGCGGCGATCCCGCAGTCGATCGCCGCGATCGTCACCGTGCTGGAAAATGCCGGCGAGCTCGCGTTGGCGTCGCGCGTCGTGCATCACGTCAGCCTGATCAGCATCGTCGACGTCGAAATGGTAGTGAGTTCCTCGCGGCCGTTGCCAAGCGACCTGCTCGCCGAGCTCGGGGCCACGCTCAAGCAGATCACCGGGCGCATGTGGCGGATCTCGTCAGCACCGACCGTAGGTGCGCCGACGCTGCGTGAAGCCGAAGCCGCACGCCGCGAGGCGTTCAAGGCCGAAATTCTGGCGACCCCGGTGATCGTTGCGGCACTTGAAGCGTTCCCCGACGCAAGCCTTCCCGAAAGCGAAATCGACCGCCTGCTGGCGGCCCAACGGAGCAAGAGTGCATGAACAGTATCGAAGACATCATGGCGATGGCGCAGAACGTCCAGAACGAACTGGCGAAGGCGCAGGACGGGCTCGACAAGATCGAGGTCGAGGGCGCTGCCGGCGGCGGTCTGGTCAAGGTCCAGGCATCGGCCAAGGGTCGGATCATCGGGATCACGATCGATGAGTCGCTGTTGCAGCCAAGCGAGAAGCAGATGCTCGAGGATCTGGTGGTTGCCGCGTTCAACGACGCCAAGGCGAAGGCCGACGCGGCATCGGGCGCCGAGATGGCGAAAATGACCAGCGGCATTCCGCTTCCCCCGGGCTTCAAGCTGCCGTTCTGATTGGATCCGGGCGGGCTTGAACCCGCCCGGTTTACGCCGCGCTACCGCAGGCAGGAATCCAGTCCGTCGTTGCGGACCACGCCCACCCGGCGCGTGATCGCATTTCCATGGCGCCGGGTGAAACCGCTCGGTGCGATCGCTGCGCGTTTCTTGGGCTGCGGGAACACCGCCGCCATCCGACCGGCCTCGCCGGGCGTCAAATGCGATGCGTCATGCCCAAAATAGCGTTGCGCGCCAGCGTTGACGCCGTAAGTGCCGATCCCCGTCTCGGCGACGTTGAGATAGACTTCCATGATCCGGCGCTTGCCCCAGATCGTCTCGATCAGCAGCGTGAAATATGCTTCGAGCGCCTTGCGCGCATAGCCACCGCCCTGGATCAGAAACACGTTCTTCGCGGTCTGCTGGCTGATCGTCGACCCGCCGCGGATCCGCCCGCCCCGCGCATTGCGGGCGTAGGCTGTTTCGATCGCGCGCATGTCGAAGCCATTGTGCGAACAGAAGCGCGAATCTTCACCGGCAATTGCGGCGCGCGCCATGTTGGGGTCGATCCGCGACAGCGGCATCCAGGATTTGTCGATCCCATGCCCGGCCAGCGCATCACCGACCATCGTCAGCGTGATCGGCGGAGGGACGAACCGGTACAGGCCAACCACGACGAGCGAAAGCACGACGAAGGCGAGGACGCCCTTGATCACCCAGCCGAAAATGCGGCGGATCGCGCCACCGCCGGAGCCGTGCGACCGCCGTGCGGGCGCGCGACGGCTGCCGCCGCGTGTGTTGGAAGAAGTCGTCGTCTTTCGGCGGGCCATACCACCGCTCTAGGAGGATCGGATCGGCGCTGTCCAGCGCGCCGATCCGATCCCGCAATTACGCCGCGACGAGCATCCGCTTGTCGCCCGCAATCCGCATCATTGCCTTTTGCAGTTTTTCGAACGCGCGAACCTCAATCTGGCGGACGCGTTCGCGCGACACGCCATAAACCTGGCTGAGTTCTTCGAGCGTCTTGGGCTCGTCGGTCAGGCGGCGTTCGGTCAGGATGAACTTCTCGCGTTCGTTCAAGTCATCCATCGCGGCGGTCAGCATGTCGTGGCGGACGTCGGCTTCCTGTGCCTCTGCCACGACCGTGTCCTGCAAGGGGGAATCGTCCTGCAGCCAGTCCTGCCACTGGCCTTCGCCGTCTTCGCGCATCGGCACGTTGAGCGACGTGTCGCCGCCCATCGCCATGCGACGGTTCATGCTGGTGACTTCGGCCTCGGTGACGCCCAAGTCCTTGGCGATCTTGGCGAGATGCTCCGGCGAAAGATCGCCATCCTCGAACGCGTCGAGCTTGGACTTCATCCGCCGCAGGTTGAAGAACAGCTTCTTCTGCGCCGCCGTGGTGCCCATCTTGACGAGGCTCCACGAGCGCAAGATGAATTCCTGGATCGATGCGCGGATCCACCACATCGCATAGGTCGCGAGACGGAAGCCACGATCGGCCTCAAACTTCTTCACGCCCTGCATCAGGCCGATATTGCCCTCCGAGATCAGCTCGCTGACCGGCAGGCCATAACCGCGATAGCCCATCGCGATCTTCGCCACGAGGCGGAGATGCGAGGTCACCAGCTGCGCGGCGGCATCGGTGTCGCCATGTTCCTCGAACCGTTTGGCGAGCATATATTCCTGCTCGGGCGCGAGGATCGGGAATTTCTTGATCTCGGACAGGTAGCGGTTCAGGCTCGCCTCTCCGCCAAGGGCGGGGATCGTCGCGGGGACGTTGCTGCGGGCTGCCATGGTCGTATCTCCCTTGTCACAGGCCGGTTGCGCGCACGGCGCGGCGGCCTACACCTATACTAGCAATGTATCGAACAGTTCCTGCATGTCGGCAGGCATTTCGCTATCAAACGCCAAAGCGATACATTTGATCGGATGAATGAACCCCAAACGGGCGGCGTGCAACGCCTGTCGGCGGAAACCCAAGGTTTCCAGATCCCGCTTGTGAGCTTGCTTTGTTCTACCGTAAACCGGGTCGCCTAGCAAGGGATGCCCCAGCGACGCCATATGAACGCGCACCTGGTGCGTTCGGCCTGTCTCCAGCCGGCACTCGACCAGCGCCGCTTCGCGCAAGCGTTCGAGCGTGCTGTAATGCGTCACGGCGCGCTTGCCGCCTTGGACGATCGCAATCTTCTTGCGGTTCTGCGGCGACCGCGCGAGCGGCGCATCGACTGATCCGGCGGGCGGGGCGGGGCGCCCCGAGACGATCGCCTTGTAGCGACGATCGATCGAATGCGCCGCAAACTGCTTGGCGAGGCCGACGTGCGCGCGATCCGTCTTCGCCGCGACAATCAGCCCGGACGTGTCCTTGTCGATCCTGTGCACGATCCCCGGCCGCGCGACCCCGCCGATCCCGGAAAGGCTCCCACCGCAATGATGAAGCAACGCGTTGACCAGCGTCCCGTCAAGATTGCCCGCAGCGGGATGCACGACCAGTCCGGCTTGCTTGTCGATGACGATCAGATGTTCGTCCTCGTACACTACCGTCAGCGCGATATCCTGCGCTTCGTTGTGCGCGGGCGTGGGGTCGGGAACGAGGATCCGGTACAGTCCGCCCGGCATCGCCTTGCTGGCGGGGTCGCGGCGCAGCGTGCCGGCTTCGTCGGTTACCTGACCAGTGGAGATCAACGCCTTGAGCCGTTCGCGCGAGATCGTCGGCAGCGCGTCCGCAAGCGCACGGTCGAGCCGAAGGCCAGCTTCGTCCGCGATCCGCGCTTCAATGGTGGAAACCCCCCGGTCCATGTCGTAGAATCTGGGAATGACGGTGGAAATTTCAAGCGCACTGCGGGACAGATTGTGCGTCGCGGCAAAAGCGACCCCCGATATCGAGGTGTGCGGGCTGGTTTTCGGGACGTCGGAGCGGGTCGAGGACATAGCGTTCTGCGCGAACGTCGCTCCCGAGCCGCGGCGGACGTTCGAAATCGATCCCGTGGCGCTGTTCGCGGCATTGCGCGCGGAGCGCAACGGTGGACCCGCGGTGATCGGCTATTGGCATTCGCATCCGAGCGGCGACGTCAGACCGTCGGCAACCGACGCAGCACGTGCGGCGGCCGACGGGAAGATCTGGCTGATCGTCGCTGGCGATATCCTTGGCGGCTGGCGCGCGCTGCCAGGGAAGGGCGGCGCTACGGCGTTCGACGCGGTGACGCTGAACGTCGTCTGACCCGCCCAAACCCGACGGAGGATGACGATCGACCGCGGTGGCACCTCATGCGGCATTGATCGAGACAGCATCGGATGGGGGCGACATTCGTGCACAATCTGGTTAAGGCGCCGCCGATGTGCTGCTTGCAGCCGCGCGCGTGCTGCGCCAAACACTGCGTAAAGTTGGAGCCCAAGCGTTGACCATTAGCCCGACCGATTTCGCCAGCCTGCTCTGTTCGCGGCTGTGCCACGATCTGCTCAGCCCCGTGGGCGCGCTCAACAACGGGCTGGAGCTGCTCGCCGACGAACATGACCCGGAAATGCGCGCACGCTGCCTGGAGTTGCTAGCGGACAGCGCGAAGGCATCCGCGAACAAGCTGAAGTTCTTCCGGCTCGCGTTCGGCGCGGCGGGCGGCTTCGGCGAATCGGTCGATTCGCGCGAAGCCCGCGCGGCGATCGAGGGGCTGTTCGGCGAAGGGCATAAGGTAAAGCTCGGCTGGCTGGTCGAGGACGCGACCCTCCCCAAGCCCGCGATCAAGGTGCTGCTTAACCTCGCGCTGATCGCCGGCGATGCGCTGGTGCGCGGCGGGCAGCTCGACGTCGGGGCGGAAAGCACCGACGGTCAGGTCGAGATCGTCGTGCGCGCGGCGGGCCAGCGGATCGTGCTGGATGCCGAAATGCGCGCTGCGTTGACGGGGACGAGCGGCGACGCGACGCTTACCCCGCGCGCTGCCGCAGCGCATCTCGTTCATGCGCTCGTCGCCGAGGGCGGGGGCATCGTGCAGATCTCGCCGCCGGACGACGCCATCCTCGTCTTCGGCGTCGCTTTCAAGGCTGCTTAAACCGTGCCTTAACCAATGGGACGCCATGCAGGCCCGTGCCGTAACGGTGGGGACCCATGGACGATCTGTTACAGGAATTCATTGCCGAGACCCGCGAGACGCTCGAAGCGCTGTCGGGGGAGATCGTGGCGTGGGAATCCGCCCCTGCCGACCGTGAGCGGCTCGATGCGATCTTCCGCTTCGTCCATACGGTAAAGGGGAGCTGCGGCTTCCTAGACCTGCCGCGCCTTGCGCGGTTGAGCCATGCTGCAGAAGACGTGCTGGCGGCGGTCCGGTCGGGCGAACGCACGCCGGATACGCGGCTGGTCAACGCCGTCCTTGCGATCGTCGACCGCGTCGGCGAGATCGTCGAGGCGATCGATGCGGGCCACGCGCTCGACGACACGGGCGAGGACCTGTTGATCTCGGCGCTCGACGCCGGGTCGGAAGCGATCGTCACCAGCGTCGCCCCCGTCATGCGCGCGCCGACGCGCAGCGTCCGGCTGAACGTCGACCTGCTCGATCGGATGATGAGCGGCATGTCGGACATGGTGCTCGCGCGCAACGAACTGGCGCGACGGTTGCGCGATGAAGGCGTCGACCCGACGATCGAGGCTGCGCTGGAGCGACTGTCGCTGACCGTCGCCGAAATGCGCGACACCGTTACGCGGACGCGCATGCAGAAGATCGAGGCACTCTTCTCGGCGCTGCCGCGGATGGTGCGCGATACGGCGGCGGAGCTGGGCAAGTCGGTGACGCTGCACATCGAGGGCAGCGACGTCGAGCTCGATCGCGAGATGATCGAGATGATGCGCGATCCCTTGGTGCACCTCATCCGCAATTCGATCGATCACGGTCTCGAAGGCCCCGCCGGGCGGCGCAGTGCGGGCAAGCGCGACTCCGGTTGGCTGAGCGTCTCGGCGCGCCAGTCCGGGAACCAGATCGTGATCGAGATCGCCGATGACGGGCGCGGGATCGATACCGGTCGCCTGCGCGAAAAGGTCCTTGCCGTGGGCTTGCGCAGCGAAAGCGCTTTGCGCGCGATGAGCGAGCAAGCGCTGCTCAACATGGTGTTCGAGCCCGGACTGTCGACCAAGGAAGTCGTCACCGGAATTTCCGGGCGCGGAGTCGGCATGGACGTCGTGCGGGCCAACGTCGAACAGATCGGCGGCCGGATCGAACTGGCCAACACCCCCGGCAAGGGGCTGCGCATTTCAATCCACGTGCCGCTCACGTTGTCGATCATGGCGACGATCGGCGTCGGAGTGCGCGATCAGCGCTTCGCGATTTCGCGGCAGACGATCGAGGAAATCGTCCGGGTCGGCGCAGGCTCGATCCGGATCGATCAGCTTGGCGATACGCTGATGGCGACCGTGCGGGATCGCCGGATGCCGCTGGTGGATCTCGGGGATCTGCTCGGCTTCGGGCGGCGCGAACCGGCGATGCTGGTGATCGTCGGCGCATCGGGCGGATCGTATGCGCTCGCGGTCGATACCGTGCTGGATCACGAGGAACTGGTCATCAAGCCAGCGGCCCCATTGGTGATGGCGACCAACATCTATGCCGGCCAGACGCTGCCCGACAGCGGCCTGCCGATGCTGATGCTCGATTGCGCGGGGATCGCCCAGCTTGCCGGGCTGGTGTTCACGCGCGAAATCGTCCCGGAGGACGACGCCGAGCCATCCGCGCCCGGCGTGCAGGCGTTGCTGTTCGACGATCTCGACGGCGTGCGCAGGATCGTCCCGCTGTCGGTGATCGACCGGGTCGAACCCGTGCCCGTCGGCGCGATCCGGCATGCCGCGGGACGATTGCGCCTTTCGGTCGATGGCGCGATCATTCCGCTGGTGGCCCTCGGCATGTGGGAGGGCAAAGCGAGCGTGTCGGTGCTGCGGCTCCGCGACGGTTCGGTCGAGTTGGGATATGCGATCGGCGAGGCCCTCGACATCGTGGAGTTGCCCGACACGCTGGTCCCCGCGCACGACAGCGGCCCGATCGCAGGCGTCGTGTCGATCGATGGCGAGCAGATCGAGGTCATCGACCTGCACTGGCTGTTCTCCACCCATGCCGATCCCAACGCGGCAGCGGATGCCCCGCTGTGCCTGCTCGAAGGCGCGGATACCGCGTGGCTGACGACGTTCCTCCGCCCCGTGCTGGAAGCCGCCGGCTACCGCGTGACGACGGCGCTTCGACCCGGCGAAGTGGCGGGCGTGATCGTCACGATGGATGGCGACGCCGCGTCGCCCGCGCACGCCGCCCCGGTGGTTCGCCTGCGCCGCGATGCGGAAGGCAGTGCCGTCGACGGCAGTATTTTCCGGTACGATCGCCCTGGCTTGCTGGCCGCGCTCGCCAAATCGGCAGGAGGGCGCTGATGCCTTTGTTCCTCATCGCACAGATCGCCGGCCGGACGGTCGCGATCGAATCCTCGCACGTCGAGTCGGTCGTCGACATCGGGGCAATCGTTCCGGTCCCGCGCAGCGAACGCCACGTTCGTGGCCTCGCCGCGTTGCGTAGCCGGGTCGTCACCGTGATCGAAACCAAGACCGCACTGGGATTGCCCGAGGGCGACGGTACCGCGATGCGCGCGGTGATCACCATCGTCGACGGGCATCATTACGCCATGCTGGTCGACGCGCTCGAGGATGTCGCCGCGTTCGACCTGTCCCCGCTGTCCGCCGGGATCATGCTCGACAACGGATGGCATCGCGTCGGGCGCGGGATCATCGAGCGGGACGGTGAACCGATCCTCGTCATCGAACTTGGCGCGCTGATCCCCGCGGTCGCCGCTGCCGCGTAAGATCGCTTTCGAAAGCCAGTATTAACGAGACGCTTACGCATATCGGGCAAGATCCGATCAAGCATTCCAATGGGAAGACTTCATGAAGACCTGCCTCGTCGTTGATGATTCGAAAGTGATCCGGAAGGTCGCACGCCATATCTTGGAGACCCTGAACTTTCAGGTAAGCGAGGCGGGGGACGGACGTGAAGCGCTGACGGCGTGTCTTGCCTCCGCCCCGGACGTGATCCTGCTCGACTGGAACATGCCGGTGATGAGCGGGATGGATTTCCTGCGGGCACTGCGCGACAGCAGCATTCCGTCGCGCCCCAAGGTCGTGTTCTGCACGACCGAGAATGGGATGGCGCATATCCGCGC
The DNA here is from genome assembly GCF_029623395.1 of Sphingomonas echinoides. Lineage (GTDB taxonomy): Bacteria > Pseudomonadota > Alphaproteobacteria > Sphingomonadales > Sphingomonadaceae > Sphingomonas > Sphingomonas echinoides_A. The sequence continues at coordinate 19,091 of NZ_JAPYKK010000025.1, read as the reverse complement.
CGCGATCGAGGCTGGTGCCGACGAATATGTCATGAAGCCGTTCGACCGCGAAACGCTGGAAAGCAAATTGCAGATCGTCGGCATGGCGTGATCCCCACCGATGCAGCGAGTCCCGCCTAGCGTATTCCGGGCAGGCCCGATGCATCTCCCGCCAGTAGACGTCCGCCCAACTGGCGGCGCCTCGTTTCCTTGCGCCCTTGCGAGTTTCAGCATGTCCGAAGGCGACCCTTCCGCGACCGTCCTGATCGTCGATGACTCGGTCGTCGCACGCGCCATGATCTCGCGTGCGATCGAGGCGAGCGGGCGGTTTGCGGTCGCGGGTGCCGTGCCGAATGCACCAGCGGCGTTGCGTTTCCTGCGGGAGTCGCGAGTCGACGTCATCGTCCTCGACATCGAGATGCCCGGCGTCACCGGTCTGGTCGCGCTTCCCGATCTGATCGTCGCTGGGCGGGGGGCGAAAGTGCTGATCGTCTCGTCGGTCGCAAGCGATGGCGCGGCCGCGACGATCGAGGCGCTCGCGCAAGGGGCTGCGGACACGCTGGTCAAACCCGACATCGGGGACTTCGCCGGAAAGTTCTCGGTCGCACTGGTCGACAAGCTCGATCGCCTGATCGCGCGCGACGAGCAGGTCGCGGAGGAGGTGCGCGTTCCCGTCCCGCCGCCGGAACCGCCCGTGGCGGCCGCTAGAGACGTCGGCAAAGGGTTCGAAATCGTCGCAATCGGCGCGTCGACCGGTGGCATTCATGCGCTCAATCAGGTGCTGACCGGTTTGCCGTCGAGCTTTTCGGTGCCGATCCTGGTGACGCAGCATCTCCCCGCATCGTTCATGCCCTATTTCGCTGCGCAACTCGCGACGATGGCGGGGCGTCCGTGCGACGTTGCGACCGGCCACATGCGGATCCGGCCGGGGCGGATCATCGTCGCGCCGGGCGATGCGCATATGCGGGTGGTGCGGACCTCCGACGGTGCCGCGATCCGGTTGAATGGTGATCCCGTACGGAGCGGCTGCATGCCCTCGGTCGACCCGATGTTCGCCAGCATCGCCGAGGTGTTTGGTGCCCGCGCGCTGGGCATCGTGCTCAGCGGCATGGGGCGCGACGGATCCGACGGCGCCCGCACGATCGTCGCGCGCGGCGGCAGCATCGTCGTGCAGGATCGGGAGAGCTCGGTCGTCTGGGGGATGCCCGGGTCGATCGCCAAGTCGGGCGATGCCAGCGCGGTGATGACGCCCGCCGAAATCGGCCAGTTGATCGCCAATCGTCGTCATATCGCGTGATGTTTGCGCGTGCCAGAAAGTACCCAGACCCGAATGCCTTTCGTGCAATCCCATAGTATCGGCGTGATGGCAGCGCTCAACACGCTGCTCGAACTACGTACTGGTCAGCAGTTGGCCGCCTCGCGCGAATGGCGGATCGAGACCGCGCTGACGCCGCTGCTGCGCGACTTGAAGCTGGCGACACTCGATGACCTGGTCAATGCGGTCCAGCGATCGCCCGAGATCGCCGATCAGGCCGTCGATGCGCTGCTCAATCAGGAAAGTTCGTTCTTCCGCGATGCGGCCGTGATCGAACTGGTCGCCGAGGCGGTGGGCGTGCTTCGGGCCGAAGAGGGCCAGCGGCGCGTCCGGATCTGGTCGGCGGGCTGTTCCGTCGGGCAGGAGCCGCTGTCGCTCGCAATGCTGTTCGCGGAGCAGGAAGTGCCGGGCGAGACGGTGCCCCCCGACATCCTCGCCACCGATGTGTCCGAAGCCGCGCTGAACCGCGCGCGCGCGGGGCGCTACTCGCATTTCGAGATCCAGCGCGGCTTGCCGATCCGGCGGATGATGCGCTGGTTCGATCAACAGGGCGAAGACTGGGTCGCCAAGCCCGAGCTGGTACGGCGCATCGCGTTCCGGCGAATCAACCTTGTCGGCGATCCGTTGCCGGCCGGAAAGTTCGACGTGATCCTGTGCCGCAACGTGTTGCTGTACCTTTCCCCGGAACGCCGCCGCTATGTGCTGGACCAATTCGCGACGGTGGTCCGGCCCGGCGGGCTGCTGGTGTTGGGTGCAGGCGAAACGGTGATCGGCCAAACCGAGGCGTTTCGGCCAAGTCCCCGGTATCGTGGGCTGTATGAAGCGGTCCGTCCCGGCACCTGACGGGGTTTCGCCGCGCCGCTTCCCGTGCTTAAGCTGAAATTGGGCTCGGAGGGGACAGGCGCCATGAACATCATCGAGACACCATCGCCGAACTTCGACATGCGCTCATTGCCCGTGTCGTTGATCGTGCTTCATTACACCGGGATGCAGACCGCGCAGGAAGCGATCGACCGGCTGCGCGATCCCGAAGCCAAGGTGTCGGCGCATTATCTCGTCGCCGAGGACGGTCAGGTCCTGCGGATGGTCGCCGAGGACATGCGGGCGTGGCACGCCGGAAAGTCGCGCTGGCGCGGGATCGAGGACGTCAACAGCGCCAGCATCGGGATCGAGATCGTCAATCCGGGCCATTCCTTCGGCTATCGTCCGTTCATGGAGGAGCAGATCGATGCGGTGGTCGAGCTGGTCGGCGACATCACCGCGCGGCACGGCATTACCCGCGGCAACGTCGTCGGCCATTCGGACATCGCGCCCGCGCGCAAGCAGGATCCGGGCGAGCTGTTCCCATGGAGCAGGCTGGCCAAGCTGCGGCTCGCGCTGCCGCGCCCGACCAAGGGGTTGATGGACCCGATGTGGACCGACGCGGGGTTCCTCGTCGCGCTCGAACGCTTTGGCTACGATGTCGGTGACAAGCTTGCCGCAGTCGTCGCCTTCCAGCGCCGGTTCCGTCCGGAACTGATCGACGGCGAGATCGACGGCGAATGTCGCAGCATCCTGCTCGCGCTGCTGTTGCCAAAACCCACCGGGGATGCCTAAGACGCGCGGGCCAGAGGGTCGGGCGGCCGCGGGTACTTTCGAGTACGCGAGGAAAGTCCGGGCTCCGCGAAACGACGGTGCCGGGTAACGCCCGGCGGGGGTGACCCCAGGGAAAGTGCCACAGAGAGCAGACCGCCGATGTCCTCCCCGATGCAAATCGGACGGGGAACAGGCAAGGGTGAAAGGGTGCGGCAAGAGCGCACCGCGCGCCTGGTAACAGGGGCGGCATGGCAAACCCCACCGGGAGCAAGATCGAATAGGGGCGGCACATGGGCTTCGTTTCAGCTCGTCGCCCGGGTTGATTGCTTGAGGCGGCGCGCAAGCGTCGTCCTAGAGGAATGGTCGCCTAACCTTGCCATATGCGGCGGGGAGGACAGAACCCGGCTTATAGACCCTCTGGCGCATTTCCCGCACTGATCGCTTTAATTGACGGTGCTTTTCACAAAAGCGTCATGGCGTTGCGGTCCATTGATGCCTAAATGGCGGGCTATGGCGCGTACCTCCTCCCGATCAGCCGACTGGGGCTTTCCCCGCTGGCGCGCTTATGGCGAAGCCAGCACCGAAGCCGCGACGATCCGCTTGTGCGACCGCCACGGTTGCACGCAAAAAGGCGATTGCCCCGCACCCAAATCGCCCAACAGCCCGGAACGCTGGTATTTTTGCCAGGAGCATGCCGGCGAATACAATCGCGGCTGGAATTATTTCGAAGGCCTGAGCGCTGAAGAAGCCGCCGAACGCGAGCGCGCCGAAACGCAGACCGCCGAAGGCTACACCGAATCGCGCCACCACCAATGGGCAGGGCCAGGCGACGGCAGCCGATCGCGCGACGAGATCCGCGCGCTCGAAGTTCTCGACCTCGAGATCGACGCCGATTTCGAGACGGTCCGCGTCGCCTGGCGGCGGATGGCCAAGGCGAATCATCCGGACGTTCGTCCGGGGGACAAGGAGGCCGCCGCGCGCTTCATGGCGATTCAGGCCGCCTATGACGTGCTCAAGGCCGCCGAAGATCAACGGACGTGGAAGCCGGGCGCTTGAAGACGGTCCACGCGGCGTGGACCGACACCGTGCTGGTCTGCAAGAAATGCTCGAAGAAGCTCGACGGTGGCTTTGGTCCCAAGGGAAAGACCCCTTTGGCAAAGGCGTTGCGCCAAGAACTGGCGGTCCGGAAGGGCCGCAAGGGTGAGCTTGGCATCATCGAGGTGAAGTGCCTCGGGATCTGTCCGCGCAACGCCGTGACGGTGGTGACCGGCAAGGCACCGGGCGACTGGGCGTTGGTGGCGAACGGTGCCCCGATCTCCGACGTGGTCCGTGACCTTGGATTGCGCAGCACGACCCCATCGGCAGGGTCGGAGGGCGAAGCATAGGTCAGGCGGATCGCCTTCCATGCCGCCCCCCGCCGGATCAGCTCGTCGCGAAGAACTTGGTCCCCACAACGCCGACGATGATCAGCGCGATGAACCCCATCTGGATTCCGTTGAGCTTCTCGCCGAACAGGATCACGCCGAAGATCGTCACACCGACTGCGCCGAGCCCGGTCCAGACGGCATAAGCGGTTCCTGCCGGAAGCCCGCGCATAGCGAGCGCGAGCAGCCCCATGTTGACGAAACTGAGCGTGATCGGAACGCTGGAGGCAAGCCAGCTGCCCTGCGTTGCCGCCCATTTCAGGCTGAGCGCCCAGATGATTTCAGTTACCACGGCAACGCCGAGGATGAGCCACGCCATGGTGGATCTCCTTTTACTACGGGCTCGTCAACAAAAGCGGCTGCCGGAAACCCGAAAGAGGCACGCGCGAAGCGGGGTCCGATACGAGGTCTGCGTCCTATTGTCTACCGCACCTGCGAAAGGATGCTTCTGCGCGGCGTTGGGCGCCAACGGCCGGGTTGGCGAATATCCCGCAAGGGTGTAGCGCGCATAGCGCAACCGTCACGGAGCGGATGCGTGTTTCCGCAAGTCGCAGGGGCCCATGAAGATACCGCAAGATTGGCAGTGCCTCGACGGTGGCCTGCGCGTAATGCTGCGCGGCAAGCTGCCGGTCACGCAAATCCAGATTTTCGGGCAACGCTGCAGCGGGACCAACGTGGTCGCGCAGACGATTGCGACCAATTGCCCCGCCGCGCCTGTGACCGACGCGCTTGGACACAAGCACTGGTTCGTGCCCCACCAGACCGTGTTTCCCGAGGAGAGCCTGACGATCGTCGTCGCGCGGGACGCATTCGACTGGGCGCGCAGCCTGCACCGCCAGCCATGGCACGCGCATCCCGAGCTGAAGGCGCAACCGTTCCCGACGTTCCTGCGCAGCGAGTGGTATAGTTGCTGGGACGAGCACGTGCACCATATCGAGCCCGGGCACCCGTTGCTCGGCACCGAAATGCTGCACGAACGCGACCCGGAGACGGGCGAACGGTTCCGCAACTGCATCGCCAAGCGGACCGCCAAACTGCGGCACTGGGCGGCGCTCCCGGCACGCGCGCATAACGTCGCGCTCGTCGCCTACGATTCTTTCGTCCGCTCGCCCCAGCGGTTCATCGACTCGCTGTCTTCCGCGACCGGGCTCGAACGCGCGCCGATCTTCGAATCCGTCTCGAGCTACAAGGGGCAGGGCCATGCGCCCTATACGCCACAGCGCTACGAGGCGCTGTCCGACGCGGATGCGGACTTTATCGAATCCTGGCTCGACCCGGTGGTCGAAGACCAGTTCGGTCTCTCGGCGCGTCATGCCCGTTCGACGATCGCGGAGCGCGCCGCGGCCTGATCCGATCGGCGCTCCCTCTAGCGCGCGATCGCAAACTGCGCATAGACGCGTCCCGTCGTCTCGATCGACCGTGGCGAGACGGCGATCTCGACCGATACGCGCGGCGCTGCCGGCATCATGCCGTAATCGGCACGTTGCGAAGCGCCCGTCACCATCATGTCGTTCGCCGCGTTCTGGTCGTTCAGCGACAGCAGCGATCCCAATCGGACCCCCGCTCCGCTGGCCAGGCTCTCCGCCTTGACGCGCGCGTTGGCGATTGCGGCCGCCGTGGCGCGCCGTTGCGCATCGGCGGGATCGGCAAGCCCGAACGACTGCACCCGCGAATCGCGTGCACCGAGCCGTGCCGCCAGTCCCGCCGCGGTCCCCGCCTTGCCGACCGCCGACGTCAGGCCTCGCCGCGCAGGCTGGCGATATAGCCGGTGACCGCGCACGTCCCTTCGCTCAAGCGCGGACGGTTGTTGTAATTGCCGGGGCCGTCGCACTCGGGCGCGCGGGTCTCGATCACGCTGATCTCGCCCGAAGACACTTGGGTTTCCCGTCCGAGCAATCCCGTCAGCCCGGCCACGATCGCTTTCTGCTTGGTCGCAAGCTCGCTGCTCGCCGCGTCGGACGTCTTGCCCTCGCCGGTGATCCAATAGACCAGGGTCGCGATGTCCGGCTTGGTCGATACGGTCGCCGTTCCCACGACCTGGATCGACGGTTCCCGATCCTTGACCTGTTGAGCGACCGCCGGAGCGCCGACCATTGCAAGCAGCAAGACGATCATCGGGCGCATCCTATGTCTCCAAGTCGAGGCGAGTAGAGCGACAGCCTATTCCGCTTCCCGCGCATTGTCTTGCGGTATCGAGTCCTTGCGCTGTCCTGTCAGCCCGCGACGTAGCGCGCGGCGGTTTCGCGGATCAGCGCGATCATGTTGGGAATGCCCTGCGTGCGGTTGGAACTGAGCTGCTTGCTCAGGTCGAACGGCGCGAGTTCCTTTGGCACGTCGGTGGCGAGGATCGTCGCGGGTTGCCGATCCTGCACCGCGAGCAGCACCAGCGCGATGATCCCCTTGGTGATCGCGGCATTGCTGTCGGCGAGAAAGTGCAGCGTGCCGTCGTCGCGCACCATCGGATAGACCCACACCGATGCCGAGCACCCGCGCACGAGCGTCGCATCAGTCTTGAGCGGATCGGGCATCGGTTCCAGCTCTCGCCCGAGGTCGATCAGGAGGCGGTACCGATCGTCCGCCTCGAGGAAGCTGTATTCGGATTCGATGTCGGCGAGCGTTTGCATGGCCGCGCTATAGGCGGGGCGGGCGGGGTTCGTCACGCACGAGTTGACGTGCCGTGGTCCATCGCGCCCCCGCCGCCCCCCGGCGCTGTCTCAGGCCGTTTCCAGCGACTCACTCACCTCGAACCAGACCGCTTCCGCCGCGCCGAGCTTCTTGCTGATCTGCGCGTGCTGCTTTTGCAGTTCCGCCGCGTTCATCCGCGACAACCACGCTTCCGCCGCCGAAGGGTCGGCGATCGCACGGTCGACCGCGTTGAGCTGCTTGGTCAGCTTGGCGACCAGCGCCTCCGCTTCGTGCGCCTTCTTCTGCAACGCGACCGCGGCTGCGGAGACCTGCGGCTTGTCGTCCTTCTTGACCGCCTTGGACTTGGCGCCTTCACCGCCACCGTCGCCCGCGAGCACGAAGGCGATATAATCCTCCATGCTCCCCGCATATTCCTTTGCGGTGCCGCCATCGACCAGCACCAGCCGGTCGGCGGTCAGCTCGACCATGTGGCGATCGTGGCTGACGAGGATGACTGCACCGTCATAGGCGTTGAGCGCCTGCACCAGCGCCTCGCGCGCATCGACGTCGAGATGGTTCGTCGGTTCGTCGAGGATCAGCATGTGCGGTGCATCGCGCGTGATCAGCGCGAGCGCCAGACGCGCGCGCTCGCCGCCCGAGAGCTTGCCGACCTTCTGCGTCGCTTTGACCCCCGAGAAGCCGAACCGCCCGAGTTGCGCGCGGACTGCGCCGGGCGTCTTGCCCGACATCATCCGCGTCATATGTTCGAGCGGGGTGTCGTCGCCGTCGAGTTCCTCGACCTGATATTGGGTGAAATAGCCGACGCGCATCTTGCCGCTGGCGTTCATCTCGCCGTCCATCGTCGGCAATTGCGCGGCGAGCAGGCGGGCGAGGGTGGTCTTGCCGTTGCCGTTGCGGCCGAGCAGCGCGACGCGGTCATCCGGATCGAGCCGCAGGTTGAGCCGCTGGAGGATCGGCTTTTCCGCATAGCCGACGGCGGCCATGTCGAGCGTGATCAGCGGCGGGCGCAATTCCTCGGGGCTCGGGAATTCGAACGACAGCGTCGGATCCTCCGCCATCGACGCGATCGGCTGCATCTTGGCAAGCATCTTCTGACGGCTCTGCGCCTGTTTCGCGGTCGAGGCGCGCGCGCTGTTCTTGGCGATATATTCGCTGAGCTTCGCCCGCTGCGTATCCTGCGCGGCCTTGGCGGCGGCGAGCTGGGCGACGCGTTCGGCACGCTGACGCTCGAAGCTATCGTAGCCGCCGGTGTAGAGGTGGACCTTGCCGCCCTCGAGATGGAGGATCGTGTCGACCACGTTGTTGAGCAGATCGCGCTCGTGGCTGATGACGACCATCATCGCGGGGTAGCTCTTGAGGAAATTCTCGAGCCACAGCGTCGCTTCGAGATCGAGATGGTTCGAGGGCTCGTCGAGCAGCAGCAGATCGGGTTCGGAGAACAGCAGCGAGGCGAGCGCGACGCGCATCTTCCAGCCGCCCGAATAGCTGTCGAGCGGACGGCCCTGCATTTCCTCGTCGAAACCGAGGCCGACGAGAATGCGTGCGGCGCGGGCCGGGGCGGTATAGGCGTCGATCGCGATCAGCCGCTCGTGGATTTCGCCGACGCGGTTGGGGTCCTGGCTCGTCTCGGCCTCGACCAGCAACTCTGCGCGTTCGGTATCGGCGGCGAGCACCTGCTCGATCGGGGTGGTCGTGCCCGAGGGCGCTTCCTGCGCGATATAACCGATGCGGGTGCCGCGCGGCATCTCGATCTCGCCGAGGTCGGGTTCGAGCTGGCCAATCATGACCTTCATCAGCGTGGACTTGCCCGCGCCGTTGCGTCCGATCAGACCGACGCGACTCTTCGGCGGCAAGGCCGCGCTCGCGCCGTCGAGAATGGCGCGCCCGCCGAGGCGCACCGTGATACCGTTGATGTTCAGCATGCGCGACCGCGTAGCAGAATGTTGCGTCGCACCCAAGGGGCTGATCTTGCCGTCGGTGCGTTGCTGGACATTCCCGGTCGTTGGCCGGATGATACAGCCATGAGGACGACCCGATGAGCGTAGCGTTTCGCCGTGAAAGCGACGAGGAACATCTCGAACCCAAGTTCGAACGACCGATCGCGCCGGGGCCGAATCTCGTCACGGCGCGCGGACTGGCGCTGATCGACGCGGAGGTCGCGCGTCTGGAAGCGGCGCTGGAGCAAGCCTCCGACGAGGACCGTCCCGCCTTGCTGCGCGAGCAACGCTATTGGCATACGCGGCAGACCACCGCCGAAGTGGTCGCGGCCCCCGCGGCGGGGGAGATCGGGATTGGCAGCCGCGTGACCTTCACGATGGGCGGCGAGCAACGCGTGGTCGAGATCGTCGGCGGGGACGAGGCGGATCCGACGGAAGGGCGGATCGGCTATCAGGCGCCACTCGCCCGCGCGTTGATGGACGCCGAGGTCGGCGAGACGGTCGCCTTCGCCGGACGCCCCGACGCAATCGAAGTCCTGAGCGTCGCTGATATCGGTTGAGCGCCGGGTCGGGCGACCCGGACGCGCTCATTGCGCGCCCAGCACCCCCCACATCAGGTCGTAACCAATGTAGCCGGAAGCCGGGGCGTTGGGACCGATCGTTGTGTTGACGCGTCCGGGTTTGCCACTGGCGTTGAACGATGCGCCCGCGTGGCACGATATGCATGATGATTTCGTCAGGGCGACGTTGGCATTGAGCGTCTCGATCACCGGGCTGCCGAGCAGAGTCGGAAGGCCGTTTGCGGTGAACGCGGTTTGCGATCCGGTCATGCAATAATTGGCGAACACAGGCGCCACGCTCGCATTGGTCATCATCGCCGAAACGGCTGCGGTCTTCGGGCATGCGCCGTACTGACCCCAGGCGGTCGGGTTCGGCGGCACATACGTTTTCGTTGCGCCGTAGCTGTCGGTGCAACCGGTCACGTCGCACCGCCCCGGCACGAACGCGTTCTCGAAGTTGGCCCACACCCAGTTCGGGAAACCGGGCGACTTCACCATCAAATGCATGCTCGTCATGGCGAAAGGCTTCGTTTCACCGGTTTCGAGCTTTACCGAGGATGTGTAGAAATTGGTCGTGACGAAAGACTCGGACTGGCCCAGCCATGTTGCAAGCGTTTTGACCGGGATCCAGTCCGCCTTCACTTCCAGTGTGTTCCATGGAAGGGATACGGGCTGATTGGTCGCATAATATTGCACCAGGCCGGCCGTCGACCATAAGCCATTGGTGACGAGATAGTCGAAGCTTGGACGATCGCGCCGAACTTCCTCACCGATGCAGCCGTCCTTGGGGAACTTCGAGCCCTTGGCGGCCTGGTCGATCCCGGAGGGCTTTCCACAGCCTTGCTTCGGGCCGATCACTTCGATCTTGAACCTGCTCGGTTCTCCCGTCGCGGGATGGGCGTTGGTCCGTCCAAGCAAGCTTCGCTGCAGCGTCTTGGTCGCGTTCGTAGCGCTGGGCCAGGTCGGCGAATTGCACACCGAGGCCGATGAGGGCTTCGGGCTCGGGCAGGGGTTGGACACATAGATGTCCTGGTCCGAAGCGAAGGTTTCGTACGTGACCTTGCCAACGGTCCCCGAGGGCGACACCGCCAGGACGAATTGCTGCCAAGACGCCACGTCCGGCACGACGGGCGGGACGAGCTGCGCCTTGGCGCCCGTGTCAGTCCCGCTGAGTGAAAGCCCGACAATCGTCGTCGCGAAGATCGCCGCCGTCGCGGTGAAACGGTACCGCTTGGCCGAGAATGCAGACATGCCCGATGCTCCTGAAAGGGTGCTACTGGGTACGCGTCACACGACAGCAATGTCCGGATGGCAGGAGGATGCGCCGCGCTCTTGCCAGGGGCAAGTCGCCGACTTCATTATGGGGCGGGTTCTGTTTGAGGTACGCTTTCGGGACAAGTGCCGATATTGATTTCAGATCGAAATCATCTTCCGCAAATCACCCCCGATGCGGATCTTGTTCCTGGTGTCTCTCGCTCGGACCGAAGCTCGTATCGATGCCGCCGTATTTCATTTCCAGATACCGGCCCTGCACCGCGACCGCATCGAGCGCACCGTGCGCGAGGTGGTCGGTCATCCGGCTGATTTCGGCATCGATGAGCCGCAAGCCATCGGTCAGCTGTGCGTTCGGCGTCCGTCCGTCCGACTGTGCAATCGTCCGGCGGGACAGCGGGACGGCGCGCCAGTGATCAATCAGATCCGGCAGCTCGGTCGCGATCAGTTTGCGAACCGAATCGGCGGCGGGGCTCCGCGGGTCGAGCCGCGCGGTCTGCGGCGCGAGGTCGGCAAGCCGCTGCGCCAGCGTATCGGTCAGCGATGCGGCAGGGGGAGGCAAGCCGCGCCGTTGCGCCGCGAGCCATATCGTCATCTCGGTGGTGAGGTCGGGGAGGGCGGCTGCGGTCAGCGCCTGGCGTCCCTGCGGGCCGGGCTTGGTACGCTTGGCGATCATCATGACGAGCACGATCATCACCGCAACCGCGATGACGTTCGCCGCCATCGCGGGGAGGAACGCGCCCAAGCCCACCCACACCAGCAGACACGCCGCGACCGCAAGTCCGAGCAGCATGAGGACACGCTGTTCGCGGCGTCGACGCGCTTGCTTCTCCCGCCGGGCCTGGGCGCGGCCTTCGGGCGATAGCCGCCGCAACAATTCCTCGGCCTGGGTCAGACCGACGTCGGCAAATCCGGCGGCGACGGTGCGCGCACGCCGGGCGATCTCCTTGCCCTCTCCTGGCGTTTCGTCGGGCATGTCCTATTCCTCAGCGCGGGGGCCGCATGCTCTTTACCGCGGCAACGTGATCCGCGCCACCAGTCCACCGCCCACACGGTTCTCGAGCGAGATATCGCCGCCTGCGTCGCGCACGATCGAGCGCGCCAGCGCGAGGCCCAGTCCGATCCCCCCGGTCCCGCGATTGCGCGAGGTTTCCAGCCGGGTGAACGCGTCGAACACGTCTTCGAACCGCTCGGCGGGAATGCCCGGGCCACGGTCGCACACAACAATTTCGACGGCGCGCGGCGACGCCTTCACCATCACCTCGGCGGACCCCGCGTATTTGAGCGCATTCTCGATCAGGTTGCGCACCGCGCGTCGCATCAACCCGGGACGAAGCCGCATCCGTAGCCGTTCGGCTTCCTCGAACACCACGTCGCTGCCGAGATCGCGGAAATCCTCGACCACCGCATCGACCAGCGCGGCAAGATCGACTTCGGTCGGTGGTTCGCTCGGGCGACCGAGCCGCGCGAGCGACAGGATATCGTCGAGCGTGCTGTTCATCTCGGCGATCGTCTCGGCCATCTTTTCGCGGTCGGTGTCATCTTCGACCGACTCGATCCGCACCCGCAACGCCGCCAACGGCGTACGCAGGTCGTGCCCGATCGCGCCGAGCATCCGGTCCTTTTCGTCGAGCATCGCGGTGACGCGCAACCGCAGCGCGTTGAACGCGATGATCGTGTCGCGCACGTCCTGCGGTCCACCTTCCGCCACCGGAATGTCGACCTCGCCCGGCACGAAGCTGCGCGCGGCGTGGGCCAGGCTTTGCAGCGGGCGCGAAATGCGGCGCCCGGCCCACAACAACGGGATCAGGACGACGGCGTAGAGGACGAGCGTTTGCGCGACGAGCCGCCACAGCAACCAGCTGTCATTCCGCGACCATGGCAGGTTGAGCGCAAGCCAGCGATGATCCGGACGCTCGACTGCGATGACCAATTCTCCCCCGTCGCGCAGCATCCGTTCGGCACGCTCCGGCCGGATGAAGCGCAAGCGGGGATTGTCGCGCGTGAGCGGGATGACCTGCGTCTCGATCCGACCCGCCTTCATCCCGACATCGTGGAGCGCGCCGCGCAGCGCCTGTTCGATTTCCGGCCGTCGCGTGTCGTCGATCCGGATCGGGGACGTCGCCACCAGCCGCAACCGGCGATTCTGCGTGCCGAGCCGTCGCCCTGCCGTCAGCCGCTCTTCCGCATCGACGATCCGCGCGACCGCGGGGCCGGTCGCCTGTTCGATCCGCGCCTGGCGACGGTCGTGCAGGAACAGCGTGAAATTGATCGCCTGGGCGAAGAACAGCGCGACCGCGATCAGCAGCGCCATCTGGCTGCCGAGGCTGCGGGGCAGCAGTTTCACAGTCGAGTCACTTCGGCCGCGAGCGTGTAGCCGCCGCCCCATACCGTCTTGATCAGGTCGGGCGTCTTGGGGTCGGTTTCGATCTTGCGGCGCAGGCGGCTGACCTGATTGTCGATCGCGCGGTCGAACGCGGCGGCCTCGCGTCCTTGCGTCAGGTCGAGCAACTGATCGCGCGTCAGCACCTGGCGCGGGCGCGTGACCAGCGCGTGGAGCAGATTATACTCGCCGGTCGACAGCGGAACCGACACGCCGTCGCGGTCGACCAGCGTGCGCTCGCCCGATTTGAGGACCCAGCCGGCGAAGGCGAAAGACCCCGTTTCCGGCGCATGGTGTCGCACGCCCCCGGCCGCCGCGCGCCGCAGGATCACCTTGACCCGCGCGGCGAGTTCGCGCGGCGAGAAGGGTTTCACGACATAATCGTCCGCGCCCATTTCGAGCCCGACGATCCGGTCGGTTTCCTCGGTGCGGGCGGTCAGCAGGATCACCGGGATCTCGCCGGTCTCGCGGATATGGCGGGTGAGGCTCAGCCCGTCCTCGCCCGGCATCATGATGTCGAGGATGACGAGATCGATCGCATAGGCGTTCATCCGCGCGCGCGCGGCCTCGGCATCGCCTGCCTGAGTCACGCGGAAACCCTGCCGTGTCAGATACTGCGCGAGCGGCTCGCGGATCGAGCGTTCGTCGTCGACGAGGAGCAGGTGCGGTGAGTCGCGTGGAGGATCGGGGTTCGGCATGCTGTCGTGCTCGAGAAGAGGGATGACGGCGCCGCTATTGCGCGGGCGGAGGCGACGGCGTCGTGGAGGCGTCCGCTGCGTCGCCGCGCCCGCTGGCCTGGCGGGCGCGGGCGGCGTCGGCCCAGCTCTTCATCTCGGCGGCGCTGATCTGCCCGTCACGGTCGGCGTCGATCCGGTCGAAGCGATTGCCCGCCTGGACCAGATATTCGGAGCGGGACAGTTTGCCGTCATGATCCGCATCCGCGCGCGTCATCATCCGCGCGCCGGGGCCGGCCATTTCATCGGGGGTGAGAAATCCGTCATGGTTGAGATCGAGCCGGTCGAACCGCTGGCTCGCCTGCGCGTCCGCCTCGGCGCGGGAGATCTTGCCGTCCATATTGGCATCCGCGCGCGCCATACCCGCCATCGGGCCCGTCATCCGGCCCGCCATCCGATCGCCGCCACGTGGCTGCGGCGTCGCGGACGGCTGTTGCGCGCTGACGCCGAAGGGCACCGCCAGGATCATCGCGCTCGCCACGAACAGATGCTTGTGCATTACCAGTTCCTTCCCGGGGGGCGGGTCCAGAGGCCGTACGCCCGCGTGCCGATGCTTGCGCTTTTGGAGCGTAGCCGTCGCCGGTTTATGTCGGCAATCCGCGAAACTGTATCAAAATGTCGCGAAAGGCCGCCGGATCGGGCGCGTCAGCCGAAGATCGCGACGCTTTGCATGGCCTGCGCGACCGGCTCGCCGTCCGCGTTCCACACCATCATCGTCTGGCTCGATCCGCCCGCGACCGCATGCTCCGACCGCGCCGACAGCAGCCACCAGCCGTCGGTCGTGCGCGGGGTCGGGGTGAGCAGGTTGACGATCCAGGTGAGCGAACTGAGCGGCACGAATTCCTTGCCGAACAGCTTGAACGCGGCCGGGGGCAGCGCATCGCCGATCGCCATCAGCTCGACCATCGGGTCGATCCCACTGTGGTCGCGCAGCCGCGCCCAGCGCAACCACTCCGCCGCGCCGAGGCAGCGGTCACCGTCCTGCTTGAGATCGAGGAAGTTGAAATTACCGGTGAAGAACTCGTCCGGGCCGGTGTAGAGCGTGGCGTCCGCCGCCGGGGGCGGCAGCGGTTTGCGCAAGCCTCCCTGCAGGTCGACGCGCGACGGATGCCCGTCCATGAACACGAACGTCGCACGATAGCCCAGCCCCGCGTCCGAATGGATGTCCGCCTGAATGAACGCAGCGGTCCGCCCGCGCCGCAGCTTGGTCGCGGTCACCGTGATTTCGCCCGCCAGCGGCCCGATGAACGCCACTTGCGCCGAGCGCAGCGGCGGCAGATCGGGCTCGACGCCTTGCGCCGCGTGCAGCGCAAGCGCGCTCGACAGGCCGCCATAGGCCGTTCGGCCTTGCAGCCAGTCGGACGGCACCGTCGCGCGAAACCCGCTATCGACCGGGGTTGCGGCGGCGAGAATGTCGGCGATCGGCGTCATGCCGACAACCGGTCGCGCAGCTCGCGCTTGAGAACCTTGCCGATCGCGCTGCGCGGAAGTTCGTCGATCGCGTGGAGCGCGGACAGGCGCTGCGTCTTGCCGAGCCGCGCGTTGGTCCAGTCGAGGATCTCGTCGATGCTCGCATCCACCCCGGTATGCGGCACGTAGAAGCCGACCGGCGTCTCGCCCCAGGCCTCGGACGGAACGCCGATCACGCTGCAATCGGCAACCGCGGGATGCTGCGCGAGAACCGCCTCGAGATCGGTCGGATAGACGTTGAACCCGCCCGAGATGATCAGGTCCTTCTTGCGGTCGAGCAACGTCAGGAACCCGTCCGCGTCGAACCGCCCGACGTCTCCGTGGCGGATGAAGCGGTTGCCCGCGGCATCGAACCATTCCGCCGCCGATGTTGCTTCGGCGCGCCCGTGATAGGCGGTCATCATCGCGGGCGATCGGCCGACGACTTCGCCCATTTCGCCCTGCGCGACTTCGCGACCGTCGTCGTCGATCAGGCGGATGTCATGCCCCTCGACCGGGCGACCCACCGTGTGGAGCTTGTCCGGATGCGCGTTCGCGACGAGCAGGCACGTGCCGCCGCCCTCGGTCATCCCGTAATATTCGACCAGCAGTCCCGGCCAGCGCGCGACGACATCGGCCTTGAGCGCGGCGGGGAAGGGCGCGCTGGTGCAGGTCTTGAACGCAAAACGCGACAGGTCGAACCGGTCGAAATCGGCGAGCCCCATGATCCGGCTGTACTGGACGGGGACGAGCATCGTGTGCGTCGCGCGGTGGCGTTCGGCGAGCTGGCAAAAGCCGCGCGCGTCGAACTTCTTCATCAGCACGACCGTCCCGCCCCAGCCGAGCGTCGGCAGGAAGCTGACCAGCGTGGTGTTCGAATAGAGCGGGGTCGCGATGATCGTCACCGCATTTGCGAACCCGGCGGCTTCGTTGCGGCTGATGTGCGCCCAGCGCATCGCGTGACTCTGAACGATCCCCTTGGGCGTGCCGGTGGTGCCCGAGGAATAGATGATGTTGAACGGGTCTTCCAGCGCGATCGTCACCGGCTGCGGGCGGGCGCCGTCGGGCGCGATCCAGTGGCCGAGCGACTTGAGATGAACGAGCTTGCCGGGAATACGCTGTCCCCCCATCGCGGCGGCGGCGTCCGCATCGATGAAGGTGATCGGCGCGGCGCAATCCGCGATCATCGCGACGATCGCCTCGGGTGTGGCGGAGGGGGCGATCGGGGTGGCGACGCACCCGGCGCGAAGCGCGCCGAGGAAGACCGCGGCATAATCGATACTCGCCGCCCCGACGATCGCGACCGCATCGCCCTGCCGGACGCCGTCGCGTTGCAGCGCGGCGGCAATCCGGTCCATCAACGCGTCGAGCGCGGCATAATCGATCTCGCCACCCGCCTCGGCAAGCGCGACCTTGTCGCCGCGCTCCTGTGCGTGTGCGCGGATCAGGTCGGGCAGGGTGGCGAAGTCGCTGGCGAGGAGGGCGGCGGCGGTCATGAAGCCTCGTTTCGGAATCCGGACATTCGAGTCTGCTAGGGCAGATGAGGGTAGAACGCCATACGGGGCGTTCGAACGGCAAGTGCCGGCACCCGATACGGGTCGAACGCCCCATCGCCGTTCGGGGTGAGCGAAGTCGAAGCTGAAGCGCCGCGTCGGCCCTTTGACTTCGCTCAGGGCGAACGGGGGGGTGGGTGACTAACGCGCCGCCGCAGTCTGCCCGAACAGGATCTTCTTCGCTTCTTCGGTCATCGGTTTCTGCTCGCTGACCGCGGCCCCCTTGGCGTAGGCCGTGACGGTCGCGGGCCGCGCGGCGATCGCCTCGAACCAGCGTTTCACATTTGGGAAATCCTCTAGCGTCTGGCCTTGCCGCGCATACGGCACGATCCACGGATAGGCCGCCATGTCGGCGATCGAATAACTGCCGGTGATGAAGTCGCGTCCCTCCAGCCGCCGGTCGAGCACGCCGTACAACCGATTGGTTTCCTTGACGTAGCGGTCGATCGCATACGGAATCTTCTCGGGCGCATAGCCGCTGAAATGATGGTTCTGCCCAAGCATCGGCCCAAGCCCGCCCATTTGCCACATCAGCCACTGGACCGTCTCGGTCCGCCCACGCACGTCAGTGGGAATGAACTTCGCGTATTTGTCCGCGAGGTACAGCAGGATCGCGCCGGATTCGAAGATCGCGATCGGCTCGCCGCCATCGGCCGGATCGTGATCGACGATCGCGGGCATGCGGTTGTTGGGCGCGATCTTGAGGAAATCGGGCTCGAATTGCGCGCCGGTCCCGATGTTGACCGGCACGATCCGATACGCGACCCCGGCTTCCTCGAGGAACAGCGTGATCTTGTGGCCATTCGGCGTTGGCCAGTAATGCAGGTCGATCATGCGCGCAGGCTCCTGTTGTGTCGGGCGGAAGATGGGGAGACCGTTACGCCTGCGCAATCGCGTCCGGCGCAGAGGCGACACGGTCCAGCACTTTCCACACCACGATGACGAGCGCCGCAAGCGCGAGACCGGCGGCGAGCAGGAACGCCGCACCGACGAAGCCGTGGTCGACTCCAGCGGCGAGGGCCTGCGTCATCAGCAACGGACTGAGGATCGAGGCGATACTGCCGAGGCTGCCCAGCCCACCCTGCAACGCGCCCTGCCGTTCCGGCCCGACCATCCGCGACAGCAGCCCGTTGACCGCAGGGCCGACGAACCCGGACAGCGCCGCGATTGGCATGATCGCATAGGCCTGCCACCCGGCAGTGACGAAGGCGAACGCGAGAAAGCCCGCCGCATCCGCCACCAGCCCGATCACCAGCGCCCGCCGATCGCCGATCCGCGCGATCACCGGGCCGATGACGAGGCCTTGCACCAGCGCCATGATCAGCCCGATGTACGCGAGGCTCCATCCGATTGCGCTCGGGCTCCAGTCGAAACGGATCGTCGCCCAGAATGCCCAGGTCGCCGGATAGACCATGTGCGAGAGCTGATAGACGAAGCAGGCCGCGAGCAACGGGACCGCGATGCGCACCGCGAACAAGGGTTTGAACGCGCCGACGATATGCGCGTCGCGCCAGTGGAACGCGCGGCGATGGTCGCGCGCCAGCGTCTCGGGCATCGCGATTGCCATCACCGCCGCGTTGCCGAGCGCGAGCACCGCTGCCGCAATGAACGGCGCGCGCGGCCCCATGCCCGCGAGCAGTCCGCCAATCGCGGGGCCGATCACGAAGCCGATCCCGAACGCCGCGCTGATATAGCCGAAGGCGGCGCTGCGGCGTTCGGGCGGGGTGACATCCGCGATCACCGAGCTCGCGGGACCATAGACCGCGCCCGCAATCCCCGCGACGGTCCGACCGAGGAACAGCCACGCCAGCGTCGGCGCAATCGCCATCAGCGCATAATCCACCCCGAACGCGAGCATCGACGCGATCAGCACCGGGCGCCGCCCGAAGCGATCGCTGAGGTTGCCGAGTACCGGCCCCGCGACGAATTGCGCGAGCGCGAAGGCGACGAGCATATAGCCCGCAACGCGCGTCGCCGTTTCCAGATCGATATGGCCGAGCTGCCGCAGCAGCGTCGGGAACACCGGCATGACGATCCCGAAGCCGATCGTATCGATCAGCACCGCGGCGAGCACGATCGGCATGGCACGCGTATTGGATGGCATTGGACGGTCCCCCCCCCCCCCGGGATGGGGAGTTTACGCAAAAACCGAAATAGCGCGACCCGTTTCCGCCGCGTGGGGCGGGACGTTGCAGCGCAACTTGGAAACCGCGCAACATTTCCGTTCGCCCTGAGCGAAGTCGAAGGGCTGCTCGTTCACTTAG